>JAJYLZ010000045.1 GCA_021787395.1 Chloroflexota bacterium | reverse complement strand
ATCTTGGGCGAGCCGCGCCTCGGCGGCCGCGGCCATCACCGGGTCGGCGCCCGCCGGCAGCGACGCGGGGCCGCGCTCCAGCACCCCGAGCAGCCGGGCGCGGTCGAGCGGCACGAGGTCGTCCGCGCGCAGCGTCGCCAGGGGCACGCCCGACGGCTTGATCCACAGCACGCCGCCGTCCTTGGCCGAGGCGTTGCCGCCGCCGGCGCGCGAGAACGCCGGGTCCGCCCCGAAGCGGTTGGACAGGCCGATCAGCTCGGCCAGCAGGCCGGCGTCGGCGTCGGGGGCTCCGCCGGGGGCACCGGGGAGCGGCTCGCCCAGCGGCATCTCCCCGCTCACCAGCTCGCGGCGGTGCCGCCCACGCGGGCGGCGTACCTCGCCTCCTCCTCGCCCGAGGCGAGGTAGGCGCGGTACGGGTCGGCGGGCAGGCCGCGCGCGGCGCGCAGCTCCGCGAGCAGCGGCCGGACGTCCGTGCTGAACGCGTCCCACAGGCAGCCGTTGGCCTCGAGCACGTCGCCCGCGGCCTGCGCCGACACCAGCCGCCCCCGGTCCACGAGCAGCGCCTTGGCGACCGCCTCCTGGAGGTTCATCACGCTCCGGATCATCGCCGGCACCTTGGGCTCGATGTTGTGGCACTGGTCGAGCATGTAGCAGGTGGCGTTCGCGGTCGCCTGGGCCACGGGGTCGCCGTCGTCGCGCATCGCGTTCACCAGCTCGTGCGCGATGCGGAACAGCTGGTAGGGATCGATGCTGCCGACCATCAGGTCGTCGTCGCCGTACTTCTTGTCGTTGAGGTCGAAGGCGAACAGCTTGCCCTCGGCCAGCAGCAGCGCCACGATCTGCTCGATGTTCACGCCCATGGCGTGGTGGCCGGTGTCCACGCACACGCCGGCGCGGTCGCCCAGCTGGCGCGCGACGTTGAGGCTCTGGCCCCAGTCCTGGACGTCGGTGGAGTAGAGGGAGGGCTCGTAGAGCTTGTACTCAAGGTAGAGGCGGGTGTCCGCGGGCAGCGTCGCGTAGACCTCGCGCAGGCCCGCGAGCAGGCGCCGGTGCCGGCCGCGCAGGTCGTCCTGGCCCGGGTAGTTGGTGCCGTCGCCCAGCCAGACCTTGACCGCCTGCGCGTCGAGCACCGACGCGATCTCGTTGCACTCGACGATCGCGCCGACGGCCTTGGCGCGGACCGCGGCGTCGGGGTGGCAGACCGAGCCCAGCTTGTAGTCGAGGTCCTGGAAGGTGTTGCTGTTGATGCCGCCGAACCTGAGGCCCGCCGCGTCCGCGTGCGCCTTGAGCTGCGCCCAGTCGTCCACCGTGTCCCACGGGATGTGGAGGCTCACGGTGCGCGCGACCCCCGTGTAGCGGTTCACGGTCGCCGCGTCGTCGAGCTTCTCGAAGACCGTGCGCGGCACGCCCTGCTGGGGGAACACGCGGAAGCGCGTGCCGGTGTTGACGAAGCCCCAGGACGGGATCTCGATGTTGAGCCCGTCCACGGCCCACGCGACGCGGTCGATCGCGGGGGCGGAGGCGGGCAGATCGACGGCGGCGATGGCGGCCACGGCGTGCTCCTTCAGCGGCAGGTCAGGGCGGCGAAGCGGGACCGGGCCTCGGTCCAGTCGCCGGAGGGCTCAACGGTGGTGATCGGGAATGAGCGCGCGACGAGCTCCCGGCCCTCCTCGATCGAGGCGAGGCGGCCCGTCGCGATCAGCTGCACGAGCAGGTTGCCGACGGCGGTGGCCTCGACGGGGCCGACGCGGACCGGCAGCCCCGCCGCCCCGGCCGTCAGCCGGTTGAGCAGCGAGTTGCTGGATCCGCCGCCCACGACGTGGACGCCGTCGGGGGCGATGCCCGAGGCCGCCGCGAGCTGGTCCAGCACGACCGCGTACCGCAGGGCGAGGCTCTCGAGGATGACCCGGAACAGCGTCCCGGGCTCGGCGGGCTCGGGCTGGCCCGTCTCGGCGCAGGACTCGCGGATGCGGGCGGGCAGGTCGCCCGGGCGCAGGAAGCGCTCGTCGTCGGGGTCGATGAAGGCGGTGAACGGAGGCGCGGCCTCGGCCATGGCCGTGATCTCGGCGTAGGACGGGGCGTCGCCGGAGGGCCACAGGGCGCGCCGGCTCTCCTGGACCAGCCACAGCCCGGCCACGTTGCGCAGCAGGCGGATCGTCCCGCCCACGCCGCCCTCGTTGGTCAGGTTCGCCGCGGACGACGCCGCATCGATCACGGGGGCGGGCACCTCGAGCCCGAGCAGCGACCACGTCCCCGACGAGAGGTACGCGGTGCGGGGCGAGGCGAGCGGCGTTCCCGCCACGGCGGACGCCGTGTCGTGGGATCCCGCGAGGACCACGTCGGTCGCGCCGAGGCCCGCCCCGGCACGGAGCTCGGGGAGGAGCGGTCCGAGCCTCGTGCCGGGGTTGGCGACCTCTGGGAACAGCGCCGTGGGGATCCCCAGGCGCTCGAGCATTGGCCGGGCCCAGGCGCGGGCGCGGGCGTCGAGGCACGAGGTCGTTGTGGCGTTGGTGTACTCGGCCGCCTGCGCGCCCGACAGCCAGTAGCTGAACAGGTCCGCCATGAGCAGCAGCTGGTCGGCGCGCTCCAGGAGCGGGTCGCGGTCGAGGGCCATCGACGCGAGCTGGTAGAGCGTGTTGATGGGCATCACCTGGATGCCGGTCGTGGCGTAGACCTCGTCCCGGGGGACCACCGAGAACACGCGCTCGGGGACGCCGTCGGTCCGGCCGTCGCGGTAGTGGACGGGGTTCGCCAGCAGGCGCCCCCGCTCGTCCAGGAGGCCGAAGTCCACGCCCCAGGTGTCCACCGCGACCGAGGCGAGCGCGCCGCCCGCGCCCGCCCGCCGAAGCCCCGCCTCCACGTCGCCCCACAGCCGGAGCGCGTCCCAGTGCAGCGTCCCGCCGACGCGCACGGGCACGTTCGGGAAGCGGTGCGCCTCCTCGAGCGCGAGGCGGTCGCCGTCGAGCGTCCCGACGAGCACCCGGCCGCTCTCGGCGCCCAGGTCCACCGCGGCCAGCCGGGTCCCGGCTCCGTCAGTCAAGTCGGAAGATCTCCTCGAGGCGGCGGTGGAAGCCCGTCGCCGGGTCGGTGCAGGGGTCGATCAGGCGGGCCATGTCGGCCTGCCAGCGGTCGTTGACGGGCTGCGCGTCCATGAACGCGCGGAAGCGGTCGAAGTCCTCGACGTCGAACACGCCCACGAGGCGGTCGTCGAGCCGGTAGATGGAGTAGTTGCTGACGCCGCCGTCGCGGAGGGCCTGGAGCATCTCGGGCCACACGTGCGCGTGGCGCTCGCGGTACTCGGCCTCGGCCCCCGGCAGCAGGCGCATGGTGAAGGCGACACGTTCCATCCGGGTGGTCCCTGGCGCTGCGGGGGTGGGCCGTCCCCCGGCTGGCGGGACGCCAGCCGGGGGGTTGGAGGAGGGAGTGGCTAGAAGCCGAAGGACGCCACGTACTGGTCGATGTTGCCCTTGTTGAACACGAATGGCGGGCCGAGGACCACGACACTGTCCGCGCCGATGGTGTACGGCTGGCCGTTGTTCAGGCTGGGCACCGTGAAGGTCTCGCCCGGGGCGCCGGTGATGGTCTTGTTGGCCAGGTCATTGGCGACCGCGTAGGCGAGGTAGCCGAGGTCGGTGACGTTCCAGAGCGCGAACTCCGGGGACTCGCCGCCCTTGACGTAGTCGACCATGCCCTTGGGGGTGCCCAGGCCGGTCACGAAGACCTGGCCGGTCTTCTTGGCGGCGCGGACGACCTGGGCGGCGGCCACGATGCCGACGGTGGTCGGGGCGACGATGACCTTGAGGTTCGGGTGCGCCTGCAGGAGCGCCTGCGCCTGCTGGGTGCTGACCTGCGGGTCGTCGTTGCCGTAGACCACGCCGTCCCAGACCAGCTTGCTGTACTTGGGGTCCTTGAGGGTGGTCTGCATGGCCGCGATCCAGGCGTTCTGGTTGGTCGCGGACTGGGCGGCGGACAGGACCGCGATCTCGCCGGTGCAGTTCGGGGCGAGGTCGCAGGCCATCTGCGCGAGGCCGGCGCCGATGCCGTTGGTGTCGGCCTGGTTCACGAACACGTTGTACGCGCCGACGGCCGGGCTGGAGTCGTAGCCGACGACCGGGATGCCCGCCGCCATGGCGGCCTTGAGGGCCGGGGCGACGGCGGTCGCGTCGTCGGCGGAGATGATGATCGCGCCCGCCTTCTGGGTGGTCGCGGTCTGGATGAAGGGGACCTGCTGGGTCGCGTCGGCGGCGCTCGGCCCGACCTGCGTGACGGAGCCGCCGAGGTCGGTCGCCGCCTTCTGCGCGCCCTTGAAGGCGACGTCGAAGTAGGGGTTGTTGATCTGCTTGGGGATCATGACGGCCGTCACGCCGCCGGAGGCGGCCTGGGAGGCGGCCTGCGTGGCGGCGGCCGAGGCGGCCTGGGAGGCGGCGGGCGCGGACGATGCCGGTGCCGCCGTCGGGGCGGCGGTCGCCGCCGCGGTCGGTGCTGTGGTCGCCGTGGACGACCCGCAGGCGGCGACCACCAGGGCCACCGCCGCGAGCCCGACGACAAACCGTCGAGTGGAGCCGTTCATGTGTGAGCGTTTCCTCCTACCTGGTTAGGCCGTGACCTCGCCGGAGGCGATCGGGCCGGCCGGCGGGCGCCGGCTCCTCCGTGCCCGATCGACAGCTCCTCTGGTTTGGCGAGCGAGTTGGGGGACGATGACCGAGAAGACCAGGAGCAGCCCGACGGCAATCCCCTGGAACTCACTCGAGACACCGGCGAGCCGCAGGATGTTCTGCAGCAGCGCGAGGACGAAGACGGCCAGGACCACCCCCGGGATGGAGCCCTTGCCGCCGTTGATGTCGACACCGCCGAGCAGGACGACGGTCACCACCGTCAGCGTCATGCCGGTGCCGTTGTCGTTGCGGGCGGAGGAGAAGCGGGCGACCAGGATGATCCCGGCGAGCGAGGCGATCATCCCGGTGATGACGAACATCCAGTTCCGCATCGAGTTGACGCGGACGCCCGAGTAGCGCGACGCGGCGGCGTTCTTGCCGATCGCGAACACCTGGCGGCCGATCCAGGTGGCGTGGGCGACGGCCCAGAACACCACCACCAGGACCAGGAACACGACGAGGGTGAACGGGATGGGCGAGCCGTCGATCGTCCCGAAGCCGAACGAGGTGAACCAGTCCGGCCAGACGCTGATGACGGTCGGGCCGAGGAGGACGTTGGCGAGGCCGCGGAACAGGGCCAGCGTGCCCAGGGTGACGACCAGGGAGGGCAGCCCGGCGCGGGTGACGAGCAGCCCGTTGAGGAGCCCGCCGAGCGCGCCCACCGCGAGCACGACCGGGATCGCGAGCGGCAGCGGCACGCCGGCGACCACCAGGGTCCCGAGGACGGCGCCGGCCAGGCCCACCATCGACTCGACCGAGAGGTCGATGTCGGCCATGATGATGACCAGCGTCATCGGCAGGGCCATGATCGCGATCTCCATCACGGAGCTGGTGAGGTTGGCGAAGTTGCCCCCGCTGATGAAGAACGGGGACATCCGGGCCCCCGCGGCGATGAGCCCCACGAGGAGGATGACGAGGAGCGTCTCCCAGCGGGCGAGCGCCCCCAGGCGGACGGCGGGGCGGGCCGGCGACTGGCTGGACGCGGTCATCGGCGGGCCTCCCGGGCGGCGAGCCGACGCTGGCGCTGGCTCAGCAGCGCGTCGGCACTGACCGCGACGAGGATCACCGCGCCGTAGATCGCCTGGAGCAGCTCCTGGGGGAGCTGGAGCACCAGCAGCGCGTTGTTGATCAGGGCGAGGAACAGGGCCCCGAGGGCAGCGCCGACCACGGTCCCGGCGCCGCCCGAGATGGTCACGCCGCCGACGACGACCGCCGCCACGATCTGGAGCACGAGGCCGCTCGCCGAGGTCGCGTAGATGGTCCCGAAGTAGATCCCCCACATCACGCCCGCGACGCCGCCGAGCGCGCCGCACATCGCGAACACCGTGAAGGTCACGGTCCGCGACCGGATGCCCATGATCGCGGCGGCCTCCTCGTTGCTGCCGACGGCGTAGATCTGGCGTCCGAACTTGGTCTTCCAGAGCAGGAGGCCCACGGCGGCGACGATCACGACGGCCACGATCACGAACACCGGCACGCCCAGCACGCTGTCGGTGGCGAGGTCGGCGTAGCCCGGCGGCAGGTCGACGAGGTTGACCTCCTTGCCGCCGGCGAGGATGAACACGACGCCCCGGAAGATGGACAGCGTCCCCAGCGTCACCACGATCGAGGGGATGCGGAAGATCGTGATGACCGCCCCGTTGGCGATCCCGAGCAGCAGGCCCACCCCGACCCCCACCAGCCACGCGGCCGGGACCGGCAGGTCGTGCTCGCGGAGGATCACGCCGACCAGGAACGCGACCAGGCCGATCGTCGACTCGACCGAGAGGTCGATGTTCTTGGTCATGACGGTCAGGGCCTCGCCGACCGCCGCGATGGCGATGATCGCCGCCATCGCGGTGACCTGGTTGAGGTTCGAGACGGAGATGAACTGGGGCGCGCCCAGCGTGACGAGGGCGCCCATGACGAGCATCAGCGCGACGAGCGTCAGCTCGCGCGACCGGCCCAGGAGGCCGAGCACCCGGGCGACGGGCCCGCCCTGCGGCTGGGGGGCCGACATCTCAGTGGACACTCGACGCCCCCGTGCCCGCCGGGGCCTGGACGCGCTGCCCGGTCGCCGCGAACATGACCCGCTCCTCGGTGGCGTCGGCGCGCGGGATCTCCTCGGAGATCCGTCCCTCGTGCAGCACGAGGATGCGGTCGCTCATCGCCAGGACCTCGGGCAGGTCGGACGAGATCATGATGATCGCGAGGCCCGACGCGGCCAGCTCGGACACGATCCGGTGCACCTCCACCTTGGCGCCGATGTCCACGCCGCGCGTGGGCTCGTCGAGGATGAGGACGCGCGGGCGGGCGGCCAGCCACTTGGCGATGACCACCTTCTGCTGGTTGCCGCCGGACAGGGCCTTGACCGCCTGGTCCACGCCCGTCATCCGGACTCGCAGGCGCTCGGAGAACTGCGTGGCCACCTCGACCTCGGTGCGCGCCCGGAGGAACAGCCGGGGGAACAGCCGGCCGAGGATGGGCAGCGTGATGTTGTTCGTGATCGAGAAGTCGAGGACCAGGCCGTCCTGGTGCCGATCCTCGGGTACGTAGGCGACGCCGGCGCGGAGGGCCTCCGACGGGCTGCGGAACTCGACCGGGCGGCCGTCGAGCAGGACCTCGCCCGCGGTCCGCGGCTCGATGCCGAACAGGACCCGGGCGATCTCGGTGCGGCCCGCGCCCACGAGGCCGGCCAGCCCCAGGATCTCGCCCGCCCGGACGGTGAACGAGACGTCGCGGAACCCGGACGCGTCCGACAGGTTCCGGACCTCGAGGATCGGCGCCCCGACCGTCGTCGCCTCCTTCGGGAACAGCGACACCTCGCGCCCGACCATGAACCGCACGAGCGACGCGGTGGTGAGCTCCGAGGTGGGGGCGGTCGTCACGTAGCGGCCGTCGCGGAAGACCGTCGCCCGGTCGCACAGCTCGAACACCTCGTCGAGGCGGTGGCTGACGAACAGCACGGCGACGCCCCGCTCGCTGGTGCGCCGGACGATCGTGAACAGGCGCTCGACCTCGTGCGAGGACAGCGACGCGGTGGGCTCGTCGAGGATCAGCACCCGTGCCTCGATGGCCAGGGCCTTGGCGATCTCGATGAGCTGCTGGTCGGCCATGGAGAGCCCGCGGACCGGCGCCGCGACGTCGATCCGGACGTCCAGCTGCTCGAACAGCTCGGCCGCCCTGCGGCGCATCTCACCCCACGAGATGGTGTGGAAGCGGTCGGTCGGGGGCGCGATGAGGAAGATGTTCTCGGCGACCGAGAGGTCGGGGAACAGCCTCGGCTCCTGGTGGACCACCGCGATGCCCCGCTCGCGGGCGGCGGCCGGGTTGGGGACGGTGATGAGCTCGCCGTCCAGGCGGATCTCGCCCGCGTCGGGCTGGTGGACGCCCGCGATCACCTTGACCAGGGTGCTCTTGCCGGCGCCGTTCTCGCCGACCAGGGCGTGGATCTCGCCCGCGAGCAGCTCCAGCGAGACGTCGGCCAGCGCCGCCGTCGCGGCGAAGCGCTTGGAGATGCCGGTCAGCTGGAGGCGGGCTGTCGTCACCGGTCCGCCCAGCCTGCAACCCGGGTGCGCGTCGCGCCCACGACCCAGCCCTCCTCCGATGAGCGCCTTGAACCGCTTCAATCGGAGATGATGACCCGTCCCCCGACGTCCGTCAATAGTCGATCAGACGTGGAATCTGGACGCACCGCAGAGTTGGAACATCGCGGCCGATCACGCTCGGCGATGGGCACCGGCACCGCGCCGCCGAGGAGGGCGACGGCGACGTCGCTTGTGCGTGTTCGGCAGCCTCCGGTCGGGAATGCTTGTGAAGCGGTTCAGTGGGATGCGTATGATGTCGCTGTCCGCCCCTGGACGTTGCCCATCCGCCTCGGCGGGGCCGAGGAGCTCGGAGTCCTGAGGATGCTTCCGTGACCGGCGAGGCCAGACCGACCCGCGGGCCGCTGCTACGCGACGTCGCCGAGCGGGCCGGCGTGGCCACGGGCACGGTCTCGAACGTCCTCCACAACCCCGGCAAGGTCGCGCCGGCGACCCTCGCCCGAGTGGAGGCGGCCATCGCGGAGCTGGGCTACGTCCCCAACGCGGCCGCCCGCCAGCTCAGCCGGGGCCGGAGCGGCGCGATCGGCCTCCTGGTTCTCGACGCCCGGAACCCGTTCTTCAACGACCTCGCCGCCGGGGTGGAGGAGGCGGCCGGCCAGCTGGACCTCGCGGTCCTGCTCGCGACGAGCTCCGAGCGGTCCGACCGCGAGCGCCTGTACCTTGACCGCTTCGAGCAGAGCCGCGTGGACGGCATCCTGGTCACCCCGGTCGGCGGGTCGAGCAAGCAGCTCAAGGCGATTCGCGACCGCGGCACGCCGATCGTGCTGCTCGACCGCCTGGCCTCGACCCCGGGCTTCATCAGCGTCGCCGTGGACGACGTCGAGGGCGGGCGGCTGGCCGGCCAGCACCTCATCGACGCCGGCTGCCGGCATGTAGCGTTCGTCGGCGGCCCGGTCAGCCTCGAGCAGGTCCGGAACCGCCTCGCGGGCGCCAGGCGCGCGGTCGATGCGGCCGGCGTGGCTCTCGCCCACCTGCCCACCTCGCGCATGTCGGCCGACGAGGGCCAGCGGGTGGGCCGCGAGATCGCGGCGATGCCGGCGGGGGAGCGGCCCGACGGCGTATTCGCCGCCAACGACCTGCTCGCGCTGGCCGTCCTCCAAGCGCTGCTCCTGGCCGGGGTCAGGGTGCCCGACGACGTCGCCGTCATCGGCTACGACGACATCTCCTTCGCCGCGCTCGCCGCCGTCCCGCTGTCATCTGTCCGCCAGCCCAGCTACCAGATGGGGCGCCGGGCGATGGAGCTCCTGGCCGCCGTCATGCAGGACGGCGAGGGCGGCCAGGGGACGTCACGCCAAGTCGTGTTCATGCCGGAGCTGGCCGCCCGCGCCTCGACGCTCCGCAGGCGCGCGGGGTAGTCGCGTCCCCGGAGGCGGCGCCCGGCGGGCTCGTCAGGGGGCCGGTGCCGCTGACGCTGCGCCGGACCCGGTCCAGGAGCAGGTGACGGTGGCGGGGTCGCTGTGCCACAGGCCGAGGTGCACGTACGACGCGCTGAACCTCAGGGGGCCGGGACCGGGCGGCGCCGCCGCTGCCCGCTGCAGCCGCATCACGATGCGCCCCGGCTGCAGCCCCTGCTCGCCGAGGTCCACGCCCCAGCTCCAGGAGGCCGCCGACTCGCTGGCCAGCTGCGTCGCCATGTCCAGGCTCGGGTAGTCCCGCCGGCCGGAGTGGATGCCGGGGCCGGTGTCGGGGGTCGTGTCCAGGTAGTAGAGCTGCCGCCCGGCGGCGTCGGTGCCGGTCCAGCCGATGACCACGATGTCGAGCCCGCTGGGCAGCGGGCTCACCCGCGCCCACGACCAGTCGTAGGTCACGGTGATCGTCGGCGGCAGACCGGCGTCCGCCGGGCCGCAGTCGGCGCTGATCGAGGCGCTGAAGTCGGACTGGCGCACGTCGAGCAGGCCGCCCCAGCCGAACAGCGGCTGGCTCACGATCATCGACGCGACCAGCAGCACCGTGGCCCCGACCAGCGACGAGCCACCCCGGCTCGCGCGTCCCGCCAGCGTGGCGTCCCGGGCGCCGAGCAGGGCCCAGAGCGCGAGCACCGCCTCGAACGGCAGCCGGATCGTGCCCCCGCGGGCGCCCATCGCGGAGGCGCCGATGCCCTCCGCGATCAGCACCGCGAGCAGCGGCCGCACGATGGCGACGGCCCACGGGCGTCGCCGGTCGAGCGCCCGGGCCGCGACGTACTCGAGCAGGGCCAGGGCGGCCGCGGCGAGGCTGAAGGCCAGGCCCTGGAGGAACGACTGCGGCAGGGGCGGCGGGAACTGGGCCAGCACAACCCCGGCGACGTTGATCACCGCCAGGATCTTGAGCACGACCGAGGTGCGCCACTCCAGCGACATCGGGCTGAGGGGCATGTCCTCGGGCGGCCCGAGGTCGGTGGCGGCACCTGTTCTCATCGCGTCTCAAAGGTACGCCGTCGCGTGCCCCGCGCGGAGCGCGCGACCGCCAGCTCTGGCGTCTCGGCCGCGACGGGCACGGGGCTCGATCAGGGACGGTGGAGCGGCGCGCGCGCATGCCGGCGTCGGCGTCACCCGCAGGTCGGGATGGAGTCGATCAGGGCGAGGCGCCAGCCGGCGTCCCCACGGCGCCAGACCAGCGTGGTGGGCGACGACACCCAGCAGGGGGCGTCGTCGAGGTCGTAGACCTGGCGCAGCAGGAACGTCTCCACCTCCACGTCGCCCCACCGCTCGACGTGCACGTCCTCGGCCGTCGAGTGGACGTCGGACACCCGCGAGAACAGCTCGCGCAGCGCTCGGCCGACGGCGTCGCGGCCGCGGACCCACGTCCGGGTCAGCTCGTCCACCGCCTGCGCGTCCTCCGCGAGGAGGCGGTGGATCTCGAACTCGTCCTTGGCGTCGAGCAGGCGCAGGTACTCCGCGCCCATGGTGAGCGGCAGGGTCGGTGACGGCATGGCGGCGCTCCTTCCGGCGGGCATCGTCCGTCGCCCCGACGCCGCCTCCAAGGGCCGGTGGTCGGCAACGGTGACGCCGAGCGGCGCGGCGCCCCACGGGCGCGGAGTCAGCCCGGGGTCGCGCGACCATGACCTCCGCGCGAGGCGGACCTCAGTACTCGCGCTTGATCACGAAGAACGAGCCCCGGATCGTCCCGGCCAGCTTCGACTTCTGGCGGGCGAACTTGAACGAGGCGAGCTCGGCCGGCACCTCCATCCCGTCGGAGAGCTTGAGCCCGACCGCCCGCTTGCCGGCGTCGTCGACCGTGTACAGCACGTTGATCGACAGCCCGCTCTCGTAGAACACGTAGGCCCACCGGATGTTCTCGACCTGGAAGATCGTCGCCTCCAGCGGGCGCGCCGCGATGGCGATGCCGCGCTCCTCGCGCAGGATGCGGTGGACGTAGCCGATCGTCTCCCCGGCCTCGGCCGCCGGCTCGGTCGTGAAGTCGTGGCCGTACTTGTTCTTGAAGTAGCGAGCCTCGTTCGCCCGCAGCCCGGCGAGCGCGGCCGCCACGGGCGACGACTCCAGGCCGGTGGTCGAGACGTTGGTGAAGTCCACGACGTAAGACATGAGACGCTCCTGGCTGCGCTGTGGGGGCTCCGGCCCTCGGCGTCGCCCGAGGGAGAGGATTGGCCGCCGGGCGACTTGAAGCGTACCGCCAGGCGCGGTGCGCGCTTCTCGGATCCTGACGAACACGGACCGGACGAGCCGCCCGCCGGCGCAGCTGCCGGCGCCTATGTCGAGCGTCGCTGGGTCAGACGTGGACCGGCCGCCGCCGCCGGGTGGGCGGCGGCGGCCGGTCGGTCGACGCCAGGCAGGTCTGCCGCGGCCTTGCCGGTCTGGCCGGCCGCGGCATTCGTGTTGTTCAGCCGGGGAGCATCTCCTTCCCGAACGCATCGTTGATGATCGTGCGGGCGGAGGCGTAGAAGGCCGCGATCGCGGTCAGCAGGCCGACAATGCCGCCGATCTGGGTCAGGCCGGAGCCCGCCGCTGCGTTCGCGAACCCGCCGAGGGCGAGCAGGACGAAGGTGATCCAGAGGAGCAGGAACACGATCATGACCGGGCGGGCACCCTTGAGGGTGCCGATCCACATGTAGAACGTGAAGATGCCCCAGGCCAGCAGGTACCAGGCGACGACGTTGCCGGCGTCCTTGCCCTGGAACAGGAACACGAAGGCGGCGAAGCTCCACCAGAACAGGCCGTACGACGTGAACGCCACGCCACCGAACGTGTTGCCGTTCTTGAAGTCCCACCAGCCGGCGATCAACTGGCCGACCCCGCCGTAGGCCAGCGCGAGGCTGACGACGATGGCCATCGAGCTGCCGGTGAGGATGCCGGCGTTGATGAGCGACAGGATCAGTGTTGTGAGCGCGAATCCTGCGAGACCGAGTGGCGCCGGATTAGCCTGCGCCGGTGCCGAGGATGCCGATTGGCTCTGAGCCACGCCTCACTCCTTTCTCCGCGCTCGGTCGGACCCTTGCCGCCGCAGGCGGATAGCCTCCATGCCTCCCACGAGCGCCCGGCGCCCCGATCTGGGGCGCCGGGCGGTCGGAGCCCTACTCGGACTCGCCAGCGCCGGCCTTCTCGCGGATCGTCTCCACGATGCCGGAATCGGCGAGTGTGGTCACGTCGCCCAGCGGCCGGTTCTCAGCGATGTCGCGGAGGAGCCGTCGCATGATCTTCCCGGACCGCGTCTTGGGCAGCTCGGGCGTGAACAGCAGCTGCTTGGGCCGGGCGATGTGCCCGATCTTCTCGGCGACGTGCTCGCGGAGCTCGGCCGCGAGTGCGTCGCTCGCCTCGACGTTGGCCTTGAGGATGACGAACGCGGAGATGGCCTCGCCCGTGATCGGGTCGGACCGGCCGACGACCGCCGCCTCGGCGACGGAGTGGTGGTCCACGAGCGCCGACTCCACCTCGGTGGTGCTGATCCGGTGGCCCGACACCTTCATGACGTCGTCCACGCGGCCCATCAGCCAGAAGTAGCCGTCGCTGTCGACCTTGCAGCCGTCGCCGGCGAAGTACATCCCCGGGAACCGCTTCCAGTACGTGTTCATGAACCGGTCGGGGTCCTTGTAGACCCCGCGGAGCATGGACGGCCACGGCCGGTTCAGGACGAGGTAGCCGCCGCCGCTGCCGTTGGGGACCTCGTTGCCCTCGGCGTCCACGACCTTGGCGGAGATGCCCGGGAAGGGTGTCGTGGCCGACCCCGGGCGGAGCGTGGTCACACCGGGCAGCGGCGTGATCAGGATCATGCCGGTCTCGGTCTGCCACCAGGTGTCCACGACCGGGCAGTTGCTGCCGCCGATCGTGGCGTGGTACCAGAGCCAGGCCTCCGGGTTGATCGGCTCGCCGACGGTGCCCAGGATGCGGAGCGACGACAGGTCGTGCTTGGCGGGCCAGGTCTCGCCCTGCTTCATGAACGCGCGGATGGCCGTCGGCGCGCAGTACAGGATGTTGACCTTGTACTTCTCGACGATCGACCACCAGCGGTCGGGCTCGGGGAACATCGGGGCGCCTTCGTACATGACGCTCGTGGTCGCGTTGGCCAGCGGCCCGTAGACGATGTACGAGTGGCCGGTCACCCAGCCGATGTCGGCGGCGCACCAGTACACGTCGTTCGGCTTGATGTCGAAGATGTAGTGGTGCGTGGTGCTGACGCCGGTGAGGTAGCCGCCGGTGGTGTGCATGATGCCCTTGGGCTTGGCGGTGGTGCCCGAGGTGTGGAGCAGGTACAGCAGGTGCTCGGAGTCCACCGGCACCGGGTCGAACTGGTCGGACTGGCGCTCGACGATGTCGTGCCACCAGTGGTCCCGCCCCTCCTGCATGGCCACGTCGTTGCCGGTCCGCTTGACGACCAGCACGTTCTTGATCGTCGTGGCGTTGGCGACCGCGACGTCGGCCGCCGTCTTGAGGTCCAGGACCTTTCCGTTGCGCCAGGCGCCGTCCGACGTGATCAGCGCGACGGCCTCGGAGTCGATCATGCGACCCTCGAGGGCGTCGGAGCTGAACCCGCCGAACACCACCACGTGGGGGGCCCCGATCTTGGCGCAGGCCAGCATCGCGATCGGCAGCTCTGGGATCATCGGCATGTAGATGCCGACCCGGTCCCCGGTCTTGACGCCGAGCTCAGTGAGGGCGTTCGCGCACTTGTTGACCTCCGCCTGGAGGTCGGCGTAGGTGAGGGTCCGGGTGTCGCCGGGCTCGCCCTCCCAGTAGTAGGCGACCTTCTCGCCGAGGCCGCCCTCGACGTGCCGGTCGACGCAGTTGTACGCCGCGTTCAGCTGCCCGCCGATGAACCACTTCGCGTAGGGCAGCTCCCACTCGAGGACCTTGTCCCACGGCTTGGTCCAGCTGAGGCGGCTCCCGGCCTGCTTGGCCCAGAAGCCCTCGTAGTCCGCCTCCGCCTCCTGGTACAGGCCGGGGCCGGCGTTGGCCTGCTGCGCGAGCCCGGCCGGCGGCTGGAACTCCCGCCGCTCGGCGAACAGGGCTTCAATCTCGGGGCGCTGGTCGCTCAAGGCGTCACCTCCTGCATGGCGCCGGCTGGACCATCGGGTCTCGCGACGGCCAGGCGGGCGCCGGACCGGGCCAAGGTGCCCACAGGCTATGGATCCAGTGGCGCACGGATCATTAGTTCTCCTGCGGCAACAGTAATCCGAATGTCACTTGACTTCATGACGTATTCGTCAGGGTGCGGCACGGGCATGAACTCGTTGCGCGAGACGGGACCGCACCGGCTCGCCGGCGCCACCCTCCGGGTCGGCGGGGGTGACACCTCGGCTACGATGGGCCCGAGGCTCAGGCCGCAAGGGGGCTCGGCAAGGAGGGCGACCGATGAGACCGCCGACCGCGACGACGCCGCTCGCGCCCGGGACCGCCTCCGCCGGCTGGCCCGCCGACACCCGAATCGCGCGCGGCCGTCTGGACGGGCTGCCGAGCGCGGAGCTCGCCGGGCTCGAGCGCTCCCTGGCCGGAGGCGGCTCGCTGCTGCTCGCGCCGGAGCCGGGCGACGCCGTGGCCGCCCGGCTGGCCGGCGTGGACGTCCTGGCGACGCTGCCCGGCGCGGAGTGGATCGTCGTGCCCGGGCGCCGCCCCGAGGCCGCACGCCTGGAGGCGGAGGTCGCCGTCACCTCGCCGCTCCGCCGCCTGCGGCCGGCCGCGGCCGGCACCGAGGTGGCCGCGACGGTCAGCGTCGGGCTTGAGCGGTGGCCGGCGATCACGGTGCGCCGATCGGGCGGGGGGCGGGTGGTGGCCAGCGCGGTCGCCGACCTCGACCGCCTGCTCCTCGACCCCGCGCTGCGCCGCTTCGTCGGCCGCCTCCTGCGGACCGACCTGCCAGCCGAGGCCCGGGAGATCGGGGTGGGGATCGTGGGCTACGGGCCGCACGGCGGGATGGGCTATGCGCACGGGCTCGCCTGCTCGGAGACCGAGGGCCTGCGGCTGGTCGCCGCCGCCGACACGGTGCCCGAGCGGCTCGACGCGGCCGCCCTGGACTTCCCCGACATCCGACGCCATCCCGACGCCGCCGGGATCGCGGGCGACGCCGACGTCGAGGTGGCGATCGTCGCGACGCCGCCCGCCAGCCACGCCGAGCTCGCGCAGCAGCTGCTCCGCGCCGGCAAGCACGTGGTGCTCGAGAAGCCGATGTGCCTGACGACGGCCGAGGCCGACCGCCTGATGGCCGAGGCGGAGCGGCTCGGCCGGGTCCTCACCGTCTACCAGAGCCGGCGCTGGGACCGCGACTTCCTGGCGCTGCGCGAGGCGGTCGAGAGCGGGGCGGTCGGCGACGTGTTCGCGATCGAGACGTTCGTCGGAGGGTTCGAGCATCCCTGCCGCCTGTGGCACTCGGACGAGCGCGTGTCCGGCGGCGCCGTCTACGACTGGGGATCGCACCACGTGGACTGGATTCTGCGCCTGCACGGCGGGCCGCCGGTCAGGGTGATGGCCGTCGCCCACAAGCGGGCCTGGCTCGACGTGACCAACGCCGACCAGGTCTCGGTGTGGATGGGCTGGGCCGACGGCCGGGAGGCGACCTTCCGCCAGAGCGACCTCGCCGCGATCCGCCGGCCCAAGTTCTACGTCCAGGGCACGCGCGGCACGATCGAGGGGCACTACCGGCCGATCCGGACCGAGGCGATCGAGCGCGGGCGCGGCTACGTGGACCGCGAGTCGCACCACGCCGAGGCGCCGGTCACCCTGCGGCTGGTCCGCTACGAGGGTCCGGGCCGGCTGGTCGAGACGACGATCCCGCCCGCGCCGCCGCCGGCCGGCTGGCCGTTCCACCGCGACCTCGCCGACCACCTGCTGCTCGGGGAGCCGCTGGCCGTGCCGCCGGCGGAGAGCCGCGACGTGGTCGCCGTCCTCGAGGCCGCCAGCCGCTCCGCGGCCGCGGGGGGCGCTCTGGTCGAGGTGGGCTGACGCCGTGGCCCGCGAGCTCGGCGCCAGCACCGGGGATCGGGCGGGAGCGCACGCCCTGCCGCCGGTGGGCTTCGGCGTGATCGGCGCCCGCTCATTCGTGGCCACACACGCCGTGATCCCGGCCATCCTGGCGTCGCCCCGGGCGGCGCTCGTCGCCGTCGCCAGTCGCGGCGGGCCCGTCCCGGACGGCCTCAGCGCCTATGACGTGGGCTCCTACGGGGCGGTCATCGAGGACCCGGCCGTCGAGGTCGTCTACGTGCCCCTGCCCAACGGCCTCCATCGGCACTGGGCGGAGCGGGCTGTGGAGGCGGGCAAGCACGTCCTGTGCGAGAAGCCGCTCGCGCCCGCCGCCGCGGACGCCGAGGCGATGCTGCGGGCCGCGGCGCGGGCGGGCGTGCGCCTCGCCGAGGCGTGGCCGACGCCCTTCGGGGGGCGCTGGCGGCGGGCCCTGGCCACGGCCTCGTCCGGCGGCCTCGGGGAGCTGCGCCACGTGCGGGCCGAGTTCACGTTCCCCCTGGCGGGCCGCGCCGACGGCTATCGGCGGGACCCCGGGCAGGGCGGCGGCGCCCTCCTCGACGTGGGCACCTACTGCCTGGGGACGATCGCGGCGCTCTGGGACGCCGAGCCTGCCGAGCTGACCGCGAGCGCCCGTCGCGGCCCCACGGGCGTGGACCTGACGACGTCGGCCTGGGCGGGCTGGGGCGACGGCCGGACGGCGTCGGCGCTGCTGTCGTTCGAGCTCCCGGAGCGCCAGCTGCTCGAGCTCGCGGGCACCGACGGCCGGCTCCGCATCGACGACCGCGCCTTCACGGCCGGCGCCGGGGCGACGGCGCTCGAGCTCGTACGCCCCGACGGCTCCGTCGAGGCCCTCGCGACGCCCGAGGACGACCCCTACGAGCGGATGGTGTCCGCGTTCGCCTCGGCCGTCCGCGGCGTCGAGCCGTGGCCCCGCCAGGCGGCGGAGGTCGTGGCGCTCTCCCGACTCCTGGACCGGGTCGCCGCGAGCTCTCGCTAGGGCCCGTCCGCCGGGGGACGGCTGGCGCCGCTCGCGCGACCGCCGGAGAGCCAGGTCGCGGCGAACAACGGCAAGGCCATCCGCCCGCCAGGCCCTCGGAGGTGTGCTGTACGCAGGCGGTGCGGCTCGGGCTGGGGGTGGGACAGGGGCTGGCGCAGCCGACGCTGGCGCAGTCTACGATTGGCGCCATGACGGGCCCGACTCTGCTGGTGATGGCGGCCGGCCTCGGCAGCCGGTACGGCGGCCTCAAGCAGCTCGACCCCGCCGGCCCGGGCGGTGAGACGATCCTCGAGTACTCGGTGTTCGACGCCCTGCGCGCCGGCTTCGCCCGGGTCGTGATCCTGCTCCGCCGCGACATCGAGCAGCCGTTCCGGGAGCGGGTCGGCCGGACGCTCGAGGCTCACGCTGACGTCAGCTACGCGTTCCAGGAGCTCGACGACCTGCCGCCCGGCTTCGCCGTCCCGCCGGGGCGCCAGAAGCCCTGGGGCACCGCCCACGCCGTGCTGTGCTGCCGCAGGGCCGTGCACACGCCGTTCGCGGTGATCAACGCCGACGACTTCTACGGCGCGGCGGCGTTCCGGCTGCTGGCCGGCCACCTGGCGGCGGCCCGGGAGGCGGCCGGTGTGGTCGACGGCGCCATGGTGGGCTACGAGCTGCGGCGCACGCTGTCCGAGTTCGGGCCGGTCGCCCGGGGGATCTGCCGCCTCTCGCCCGAGGGCAACCTGGTCGAGATCGCGGAGCGGACCCGGCTCGAGCCGCTGGACGGCGACGCCCGGTACTCGGAGGACGGGTCGTCGTGGGTCAGGGTCCCCGGCGACGAGATCGTGTCGCTCAACACCTGGGGCTTCACCGCCGGGGTGTTCGACCAGCTCGAGGCGCGGTTCCCGGCGTTCCTGCGCCGCAACGCGGACGCGCTCGCGACGGCCGAGTACTTCCTGCCCGAGGTCGTCGGCGACCTGGTGGCCGAGGGCGCCGCGCGCATCCGGGTGCTGACGACGCCCGACCGCTGGTTCGGGATCACCTACCGCTCCGACCTGCCGCGGCTCCAGGCGGCGGTCGCGGAGCTCGTCCGGGACGGGGCCTACCCGCCCTCGCTGTGGGGCGCCGCCGGCGACCCGGACCGATGAGCGGTCGTGCTTGCGACGTCCACCCGAACCCGCATCGGCCCAGGCAGCCGCCGACGCCAAGGAGACCGAACCCGTGACCTCCCGCATCTACAACTTCTCGGCCGGGCCCGCCGTCCTGCCCCTGCCCGTGCTGGAGGAGGTCCAGCGCGACCTGCTCGCCCTGCCCGGCGTGGGCATGTCGGTCATGGAGATCAGCCACCGGTCCGCGCCGTTCGAGGCGATCATCGGCGCCGCCGAGGCCGACATCCGAGCCCTGGCCGGCATCCCCGACCACTACAAGGTGCTGTTCCTCCAGGGCGGCGCGACGCTCCAGTTCTCGATGGTCCCGCTCAACCTGCTCACCGAGGGCCGGACCGCCGACTACATCATGACCGGCAGCTGGGCCGACAAGGCGCTCAAGGAGGCCAAGCGCGTCGGGGCCACCCACGAGACGGGCTCCACCGCCGACACCGGCTACAACCGGATCCCGACCGACGCCGAGCTCGAGTTCACCCCGGGCGCGGCGTACGTCCACATGACCGAGAACAACACGATCGAGGGGACCGAGTGGCATCGGCTGCCGCAGGTCCCCGACGGCGTCCCGCTCGTGTCCGACGCGTCCTCCGACATCTTCAGCCGCCCCATCGACATCAGCCGCTACGGCCTGGTGTACGCGGGCGCCCAGAAGAACCTGGGGCCCTCGGGCGTGACCCTGGTGATCGTCCGCGAGGACCTGCTCGCCCGCTCCTCCAAGTCCCTCCACACCATGCTCAACTACGCGGTCCACGCGGACAGCGGCTCGCTGTACAACACCCCGCCCGCGTTCGGCGTGTACGTGCTGGGCCTCGTGGTCAAGTGGCTGCGCGCCAGCGGCGGGCTCGAGGGCATCGCGGCCGTCAACCGGCGCAAGGCCGACGCCCTCTACGCCGAGCTCGACCGGAGCGGCTTCTGGAGGCCCACCGCCCAGGAGGACAGCCGCAGCCTCATGAACGTCACCTTCCGCCTCGCGAGCGAGGAGCTGGAGAAGAAGTTCGTCAAGGAGGCAACCGCCGCGGGCTTCGACGGGCTGAAGGGCCACCGCGCCGTGGGCGGCATGCGCGCCTCGATCTACAACGCCTTCCCCGAGCAGGGCGTGGCCGACCTCGTCGCCTTCATGCGCGAGTTCGAGCGCGTCAACGGCTGATCCAACGTCGAAGCCCCGGCTGGGCCCACGCTGCCCGCCGGGGCTTCGCGCTGTCCGGCGCCGGAGTGCCGGCGCCGCCCCTCCCGGGCGGGCGGCGGCCGACGTCCGGGCGCACGCCCTCGCCTGTGGCCAGGGGCGAGGCGCGGTAGTCTTTCGTCGGACCGGACTGTTTGGGTTCCGAACTGATCGTCAGCAGAAGGATCGCTCCATGGCCAGGACGCAGCGGGACGAGGGCGCCGCGCAGCGCGACGCGACAGGCGGGGGAGCCGGACCGCAGGCCCGACGCGCCGGCGCCCGCCGGCACGACCCCAACTACAAGTGGGTCGCCCTGTCCAACACGACCCTCGGCGTGCTGATGTCGTCGATCGACGGCTCGATCGTCATCATCTCGCTGCCCGCCATCTTCACCGGCATCGGGATCAACCCGCTCGATCCCGGCAGCACCAGCTACCTGCTGTGGATCATGATGGGCTACCTGCTCGTGACCGCCGTGCTGGTGGTGGCGTTCGGGCGCCTGGGGGACATCTACGGGCGGGTCCGCATGTACAACGGCGGGTTCGTCATCTTCACGCTCGGCTCGCTGCTCCTGGCGGCCACCCCGTTCACGGGGTCGGCCGGGGCGACCTGGATCATCGCCATGCGCCTCGTCCAGGGGATCGGGGGCGCCTTCCTGTTCGCCAACTCGCAGGCCATCCTGACCGACGCGTTCCCGCCCGAGCAGCGCGGGCTCGCGTTCGGCGTCAACGGCATCTCCTTCCTCGCCGGGCAGTTCATCGGCCTCGTCGTGGGCGGGATCCTGGCGGCCATCAACTGGCGCCTCGTGTTCTTCGTGAGCGTGCCGGTCGGCCTGGTGGGGACGATCTGGGCGTACCTGCGCCTGGAGGAGCTGGGGACGGCCACCCACGCCAAGATCGACTGGCCGGGCAACCTCACCTTCGCGGCCGGGCTCACCGTGCTCCTGATCGGCATCACCTACGGGATCCAGCCCTACGGCGGCCAGAGCATGGGCTGGACCAACCCGTTCGTCCTGGCGATGATGGCCGGGGGCGTCGTGCTGCTGGGCGTGTTCGTGTGGGTCGAGCAGCACACGGACGAGCCCCTGTTCGACCTCGACCTGTTCCGCATCCGGGCGTTCAGCGCCGGGAACCTGGCCGGCTTCCTGTCCGCGCTGGGCCGCGGCGGCCTGTCGTTCATGCTCGTGATCTGGCTCCAGGGCATCTGGCTGCCGCTGCACGGCTACGACTTCGCCGACACGCCCCTCTGGGCGGGCATCTACATGCTGCCGCTGACCATCGGCTCACTGGTCTTCGGCCCGCTGTCCGGCCACCTGTCGGACCGCTTCGGGGCGCGGCCGTTCGCCACCGGCGGGATGCTGCTCACCGCCGCCTCGTTCGTCGGCCTGCTGCTGCTGCCGGTGAACTTCCCGTACTGGGCCTTCGGGGGGCTGCTGCTCCTCAGCGGTCTCGCGGGCGGGCTGTTCTTCTCCCCCAACATGGCGGCGATCATGAACAGCGTGCCGGCCGGCCAGCGGGGGGCCGCGGCCGGGATGCGCGCCACCTTCCAGAACAGCGCCTCGGTCGTCTCGATCGGCCTCACCTTCACGCTCATGATCGAGGGCCTCTCGGCGCCGCTGCCCGCCGCCCTGGACCAGGGCCTGGTGGCGCACGCCGTGCCCGCCGCGCTGGCGGCGCAGATCGCCCACCTGCCGCCGGTGTCCAGCCTGTTTGCCGCGCTGCTCGGCTTCAACCCCATGGCGGTGCTGCTGCCAGCCTCGGCGCTCCACGCCCTGCCCACCGGGCAGGCGGCCATCCTGACGGGCAAGGAGTTCTTCCCGCAGCTGATCGCCGCGCCGTTCGGGCAGGGCCTGACGGTGGTCTTCGTCTCGGCGGCGCTGATGTCGCTCGTCGCCGCGTGGGCCTCGTGGCTGCGCGGCGGCCGCTACGTGCACGCCGAGGCGCCGGCCGTCGAGCGCGGGGTCGTCATGGCCGCGGCGGCAGGACGGCGTCGCGCGCGGGGCCGCTGAGGGGCCCGCCGCGCCCGGCCCGCGCCCGCCGTCGCCCGCCCCTCCCGGGGTCCACAATAGCGGGACGGCGGGGGGTGCCCGCCGAGCGCGGCCGCCCGGCAGCCCGAACTGCGCCCCGCCGAGGAGGAGCCATGGATCGCCGCCGTCCGCTGGCCGGCTGGGGACGGACCAGCCCCAGCGTCGCCACGGTCCATCCGGCCGGCGACGACGCCGACCTCGGTCGCCTCGTGGCCGCGGCGGGCCGGCGGGGCGTCCTCGCCCGCGGACTCGGGCGCAGCTACGGCGACGCGGCGCAGAACGGCGGCGGCGTCGTGGTGGACATGACCGCCCGCAACCGCGTGCTGGCGGTCGACGACGAGACGGCGCTGGTGCGCGTGGAGGCCGGGGCCAGCCTCGACCAGCTGATGCGGCTCCTCCTGCCCCGCGGGCTGTTCGTGCCGGTCTCGCCGGGCACGCGCCAGGTGACCGTGGGCGGGGCGATCGCCGCCGACATCCACGGCAAGAACCACCACGTGGACGGCAGCTTCGGCCAGCACGTCGTCGCGCTCGACCTGCTGGTGGCGGACGGCTCGGTCCGCACCCTCACGCCGGAGTCCGAGCTGTTCTGGGCCACCGTGGGCGGGATGGGCCTGACGGGCGTGGTGCTCCGCGCCACCCTGCGGATGAAGCGGGTCGAGACGGCCTACTGCGCGGTGGACACGGAGCGCTGCGCCGACCTCGACGACCTCATGGCGAGGATGGCCGAGGGCGACCAGCGGTACACGTACTCGGTGGCCTGGATCGACTGCCTGGCCCGAGGCGCCTCGCTGGGGCGCTCGGTCCTGACCCGCGGCTGGCCGGCGACCCTCGAGCAGCTCCCCCGGGGCCTTCGGGCCCGGGCCCTGGAGTTCGGCCCGAGGCAGCTGCTGGCCGCGCCGCCGGGCATCCCGAGCGGCCTGCTGAACCGCCTGACCGTCCGCGCCTTCAACGAGCTGTGGTTCCGCAAGGCTCCGCGGGAGCGCCGCGGCGAGATCCAGACCATCGCCGCCTTCTTCCACCCGCTGGACGCGGTCGCCCGCTGGAACCGGGTCTACGGGCCGCGGGGCTTCCTGCAGTACCAGGTCGTGGTGCCGTTCGGGGCCGAGGACACGCTCCGCCGCTGCCTCGGGCTGCTGAGCGACGCCGGCCAGGCGTCGTTCCTCGCGGTGCTCAAGCGGTTCGGCCCGTCGAGCCCCGGCCACCTGTCGTTCCCGGCGCCGGGCTGGACCCTCGCGCTGGACGTGCCGATCGGCGCGCCCGGCCTGGGCGGGCTGCTCGACCGCCTGGACGAGGAGGTGCTCGCCGCCGGCGGCCGCGGGTACCTGGCCAAGGACTCGCGGCTCGGCGCGTCGGCCGTCGCGCGCATGTACCCCCGGCTCGAGGCGTGGCGCGCCGTCCGGGAGGCGGTCGATCCCGACCGCGTGTTCATCTCCGATCTGGCCAGGAGGCTCGAGCTGTGAAGGACGCGCTGGGCAACGTGCAGCGGATCCTGGTCCTGGGCGGGACGTCCGAGATCGCCCTGGCCACGGTCCGGGCGCTGGGCCGGCAGCGGCCCGGGGTCGAGGTGGTGCTCGCCGCCCGCCCGAGCGACCGCCGCGCCGCCGCCGCCGCCTCGCTGGCGGCCCTCGGGATGGAGGTCGCCGAGCTGGACTTCGAGGCCGCCGACCGGGCGTCGTACGAGCGGGCCATCGGCTCCGCGTTCGACGCGGGGGGCGACGTCGACGTCGTCCTGCTCGCGTTCGGCCTGCTGGGGGACCAGGAGCGGGCGTGGCAGGACCTCGACGCGGCGCTGGAGCTGGCCCAGGTCGGCTACACGGCCGCGGTCGGCTGCGGGGTGCTGGTCGCCGCGCGGCTGCGCGCCCAGGGCCACGGCGCGATCGTCGCCCTGTCGTCGGTGGCGGGCCAGCGGCCGCGGCGGTCCAACTTCGTCTACGGCTCCGCCAAGGCCGGGCTCGACGTCTTCTACACCGGGCTGGGCGCCGCGCTCGCGGAGGACGGCGTGCAGGTGATGGTCGTGCGGCCGGGCTTCGTGCGGACCAGGATGACCGCGGGGCTGAAGGCGCCGGCGCTGGCGCTCGCGCCCGAGCAGGTCGCCGACCTGATCGCGGCCGGCCTGCGTTCAGGCAAGGGCGTCGTCTGGGCCCCGGCCGCGATGCGCTGGGTCGCGCTCGTCCTTCGGCTCCTGCCCGGCCCGCTGTTCCGGCGCCTGCGGGTCTAGGCGTCCCGCCGGGAGTCGCTCCCCGCTTGGGGGCGGCCCTCAGAGATACACCGAGCCAAGGAAGCAGCCGGCCCAGACGACCAGCAGCAGCTGCAGCATGCCGTCGTGGAGGAAGACCTCCTCGGGCTCGCCGGCGCCGCCCGCGTCCACCTTCACGGCGTACCACAGGACGGCCACCGTGAACGGGAGCACCGACGCCACCGCCCAGCTGGTCAGCGCGGCCTGGCCCCCGACCGCGGCCCACAGGGCGTAGGTCGCCACCACGACGGCCGCCGACAGCGTCCACACGAACCGCAGGTAGGACGCCGAGTACCTGGCCAGCACCGGGCGGATCGCAGGTGTCGCTTCCTCGGCCAGGAGCCGCTCGGAGTACCGCTTGCCGGCGACCACGAACAGGGCCCCGAAGCTGACCGCGCCGACGAACCACACGGTCAGTCCGATCCCGGTCGCCGCCCCGCCCGCGACCGCCCGCAGCAGGAACCCGGACGCCACGCAGATGAGCTCGATCAGGGGGACGTGCTTGAGGCGCACGGAGTACAGGAACTGGAGGCCCTCGTACAGCGCCACGACGACGAGCAGCTGCCACGCCAGGAGCGCCGCCACGAGCAGGCCCGCGGCCAGGAGCACGGCTGCGGCGACCCTCGCGTCGCGGACCGGCAGCTCGCCGCTCGCGACCGGGCGGTGCCGCTTGGTTGGGTGGGCGCGGTCGGCCTCGATGTCCACGACGTCGTTGGCCAGGTAGACGCCGGACGACGCGAGGACGAAGGCGAGGACCGCCACGCTCGCCTGGAGGGCCTCCTGCGGCTGGTGCACGATGCCGGCCGCGGCGGGCGCCGCCAGGACCAGGACGTTCTTGGGCCACTGGCGCGGACGCGCCGCCCGCAGCAGGACCCGTGCCGAGGTCACGACCGGCCCGGCGTCCGGCGCCTCGCCCAGCGGCCGACCGCGCCGCCCAGGACGGCGCCGGCCAGGACGTCGCTCGGGTAGTGCAGCCCGACGACCACCCGGCTGGCCATCATCAGCGGGATCGAGGCGAGCGGGAGGCGCCGCCCGAGCAGGCTCGAGTACGCCACGGCCGCCGCCGCCGTGGAGGCCGCGTGGGAGGACGGGAAGCCCCACCGGCCGGGCGGGGCGAGGCGGACGAGGATGCGCGGGTCGCTCGGCCGGGGGCGGCGCACCAGCCGCTTGAGCCCGACGCTCAGCGCGTGGGCGCCCGCCACCGCCGCCGTCGCGCGCAGCCACGAGCGGCGCTGCCGCGCGTCGAGCGCGGCCCCCGCCAGCCCGAGCGCGACCCAGCCCAGTGCGTGCTCGCCCGCACGGCTCAGGAGCAGCGCGCCCCGCCAGGCCGCCGGCCTGGCGGCCATCGCCTGGAGCCGCAGGACGGCGGCGACCTCGGCGTCGGCGAAAAGCCCGCGGGAATCGGGCCGCCGCGCCGTCATGCTCCGCCCCGCGCTGCCGGGACGCGCTCCGCGCCGTCGCGATCGTCCGAGTGCTCGGCCTCGCCCATGCCCCTCTCCAGTCTTGGGAGCGGCGATCATAGACAAGGGGCCCGATGTCTGCCGGTGGCGGCATCGGCAGGCGCGGCCCGACGGCATGGTGGCCGTGCGCAGAAGGGACAGATGCACTTACGGTCGGCGTTAGGAATGTGAACTGGACCAATCGTTTCCGGCCCGCCACACTCCGCTCGATCCGGGTTGCTGGTCCCGTCCCCGCCCCAGGTCTCGGACCTCGGCGACCGATGAGGGTCGTCGGAAGAAAGCGAGCGTCCCGTTGGCCGTCAGCGCCTTCGACCTGTTCAAGATCGGCATCGGCCCGTCGAGCTCGCACACCGTGGGCCCGATGCGCGCCGCCCGCCACTTCGCCACGCGCCTGGAGCGGCTCGGCCTGCTCGCCGAGACGCGCCGGGTGCGCGTCGAGCTCTACGGCTCGCTCGGCGCCACCGGGCGCGGCCACGCCACCGACACCGCGGTCATGCTGGGCCTCGAGGGGGCATCGCCCGACACGGTGGACGTGGCCTCGGTCGGGCCGCGGATCGCCGCCATCCGCGCTCGTCGGCGGCTGCGGGTGCTGGGCGTCCACGAGGTGGACCACGATCCGGATGCGGACCTCGTGTTCAGCGACCGGGTCAGCTTCGACGGGTCGCCGCCGTTCCACGTCAACAACCTCCGGTTCGCGGCCCTCGACGCCGCCGGCGGCGAACTCCTGGCGCGCACGTCGTACTCGGTCGGCGGCGGCTTCGTCGTGGAGCAGGAGCTGCTCGAGTCGAGCGACCCGCACGCCGTGGTCCCCGAGGCGTCAGAGCTCCCGTTCCCGTTCCGCAGCGGGTCGGAGCTGCTGGACCTGACCCGCCGGACCGGGCTGCCGATCGCCGAGATCGTCCGGCGCAACGAGCGCCGGTGGCGGACCGACGAGCAGATCGACGAGGGGCTCCTGGCCATCTGGCGCGCCATGCAGGGGTGCGTCGAGCGCGGCATGCGCGAGTCGGGCCAGCTGCCCGGGACGCTCCGGGTCGGCCGCCGGGCCCGAGCCCTCCACCGCACGCTGATCGAGCGCGCCGCCTCGGGGGCGCGGGAGGACCCGCTGGCCGTGATGGACTGGGTCAACCTGTTCGCGCTGGCGGTCAACGAGGAGAACGCCGCCGGCGGGCGGGTCGTCACCGCCCCCACCAACGGCGCCGCCGGGATCGTCCCGGCCGTGCTGCACTACTACGCGCGGTTCATGGGCTTCGCCACCGAGCGCGGCGTGATCGACTTCCTGCTCACCGCCACGGCGATCGGCATCCTGTTCAAGGAGAACGCGTCGATCTCCGGCGCGGAGGTGGGCTGCCAGGGCGAGGTCGGGGTCGCCTGCTCCATGGCGGCGGCGGGCCTCGCGGCCGTGATGGGCGGCACGCCCGAGCAGGTGGAGAACGCGGCCGAGATCGGCATCGAGCACCACCTGGGCCTGACCTGCGACCCGGTGGGCGGCCTGGTCCAGATCCCGTGCATCGAGCGCAACGCGCTGGCGTCGGTCAAGGCGATCAACGCCGCCCGGATGGCCCTCCACGGCAACGGCCGGCACCACGTGTCGCTCGACGCGGCGATCGCCACGATGCGCCAGACGGGCGCCGACATGCACCACAAGTACAAGGAGACGTCCAGCGGGGGCCTGGCCCTCAACGTGGTCGCCTGCTGAGCGGGGCGGGGTGCGCGGGCCGGAGGGGCGCCTGCGCCCGGGGCGCGAGCCCGTCAGGGGGCTGGCGCCGGCCCCGTGGATCGGCGGACCACCAGCTCCACCGGCAGCCGCAGCTCCTCGGTCCCAGGCGGCGTGCTCGCGGGGTCGCCGCCCGCCGGCGCGTCGAGGAGTAGCCTGGCCGCCGCGTACCCCTTCAGCCGCAGCTCCTGGCGGACGGTGGTCAGCGACGGCCGGACGTGCGCCGCGGCGGCGATGTCGTCGAAGCCGGCCACCGAGAGGTCCAGCGGCACGCGCAGCCCGGCGGCCCGCGCCGCGCTCAGCGCGCCGATCGCGAGCCGGTCCGTCATCGCGAGGATCGCGGTGGGCCGGTCCGCCAGCCCGAGGAGGTGGCGCGTCGCCTGCGCGCCGTGCGCCTCGTCGCTGTGGGCGCACTCGTAGAGCGGGACGGTCCCCGCGTCGACCCCAGCCTCGGCGAGCGCGTCGGCGTATCCCGCGTAGCGGGCGGCGGCGCTCTCGAAGCTGCTCGCCTCGACGCGCTCCCGCGTGCCTGGGCCGGTGTAGCCGTCGGTCTGGAACCGCATCGCGATGATCCCGAAGCGGCGGTGGCCGAGCGCCAGCAGGTGGCGCGCGATCGCGCGGGCGCCGCCCGCGTTGTCCACCTCGACCGTGGCGACGCCGGGCAGGCGCGGCTCGTCCACGACCACCGTGGGCAGGTTCCGCGCCAGGGCCGCCTCCAGCCGCCTCGAGCCGCGCGGCAGCGCGTAGGCGATGAACCCGTCGACGGCGACCGCGCCCACCGTGCTCGCGTCGGCGGCGTGGACGCCCCCGGGGACGACCAGCAGGCCGAGGCGCCGCTCCTCGCAGGCGTCCGCGATCCCCCTGAACAGCTCCCCGGACACGGGGTCGTCGAGCGCGTACGGAAGCGACTCGGGGAGGATCACGCCGACGGCGCCGGCCCGGCGGGTCACCAGCATCCGGGCCATCGCGTCCGGCCCGGCGTACCCGGCCTCGCGGGCGGCCTCGAGCACGCGGTCGCGCAGCTCGGCGGAGAGCTGGTCCGGCCGGCTGAAGGCGTTCGAGATCGTCGTCTTGGACACGCCGAGCCGTGCCGCGAGGTCGCGGATGGTGATCTGGCGACGCTGCCTCCGGGGCTCGTCCATCGGTTGCTCCTATGTCAAGCCGCAGCCGCGGTGAAGGCGATCACGGCTTGGATGCGAGCATTCTCGTCTGCCGAGAGACGGCGGAATACCTCGTCGCTGATCCTGCGCCGGAGCGCGCGGATCG
>JAJYLZ010000044.1 GCA_021787395.1 Chloroflexota bacterium | reverse complement strand
ACCGGGCGCGCCCACACCGGGCGCCTCACCCGCGGGCTGACCCCCTACCAGGCGCTCGTCGGGGCGCGCAAGATGAGGCCGAGATGACCGAGATGCGTCGCCACATCTCGGGGGCTGTTCAGGCTAGACCTCGAAGCGGCGGAAGATCGTCACGGCGTTCTGGCCGCCGAAGCCGAAGCCGTTGACGGCCACGGTGTCCACCTTCTGGTGGCGCGCCACGAGCGGCACGTAGTCGAGGTCGCACTCGGGGTCGGGAGTGTGCAGGTTGGCGGTGGGGGAGATGACCCCGTCGCGGATGCCGCCGACCGCGGCCAGGGCCGACGCGATCCCCGCCGCGCCGACGAGGTGGCCGACCATCGACTTGGGCGAGGAGATCTGCCGGGTCGCCGCGGCCGACCCGTAGGCGGCCTTGATCGCCTTGGTCTCGGTCGAGTCGTTGAGCGAGGTGGACGTGCCGTGGGCGACGATCCAGTCGATCTCGTCGGGCGCGACGCCGGCGTTCCGGAGCGCACGCTCCATCGCCCGCGTCTGCCCGCGGCCGGACGGGTCCGGGGCCGAGATGTGGAACGCGTCCGCGGTCAGGGCCCCGCCGATCACCTCGGCCAGCGGCGTCGCGCCCCGCCGCAGCGCGTGCTCGGCGGACTCCACGACCATCACGCCGGCGCCCTCGCCCAGGACGAAGCCGTCGCGGGTCGCGTCGAACGGCCGCGACGCGGTCTCGGGCGAGTCGTTGCGCTTGGACAGGGCCGTCATGTTGGCCAGCGCCGCGACGCCCATCGGGACAATCGGCGCCTCGGACCCGCCGGTCAGCACCACGTCGCACTCGCCGGCCTGGATCAGCCGCAGCGCGTCGTGGAACGCGATGACCGAGGAGGCGCACGCCGCGACCTGGGTCATCACGGGCCCGGTCAGCCCGTACTCCATCGAGAGCATGCAGCCGGCCATGGAGCCCGACATCGCCGGCACCGCGAACGCGGACACGAACCGCGGGCCCTTGGTGTCGTGGACGTGCGTCCCGTCGATGATCGACTCGACGCCGCCGCCCCCGGTGTTGACCACGACGCCGACGCGGTCGCGCTCCTCGATGCTCATCGCCGCGAAGTCGATCCCCGACGACGCCACGGCCTCTTTGCCGGCCGCCATCGCGAAGTGGATGAACCGGCTCATCCGCCGGACCATCTTGGGGTCCATCGCCTTGGTCGGGTCGAAGTCGACCACCTCGGCCGCGATCTGCACCTCGAACCCCGAGGTGTCGAACGACCGGATCCGGCGGGTGCCGGTGACGCCGTTCTGGAGGCTGCGCCAGTAGGTCTCGAAGTCGTTCCCGATGGGCATCACCGCGCCGAGTCCGGTGATGACGGCGCGGCGCGAGAGGTCGGTGGAGGGGGGCACGGTCAACTCACCCTCGAGTGCTTGGGCGAAAGGGCTGTCGCCGGATTGTAGCCGGTCCCCCCGGCCGGCTCGCTCTCAGCGCCCGTCCCAGCGCTTGAAGATGATCGCGCCGTTGTGCCCGCCCAGGCCGATGTTGTTCGACAGCGCGTACCGGACGGTCATCGGCGTCGCCTCGGTGGTGACCCACAGGTCGCACTCCGGGTCGAACTCGGAGTAGTTGATCGTGGGCGGGGCGACCTGCTCGGCGACGGTCATGACGGTGGCGAAAGCCTCGAAGGCGCCCGCCGCGCCCATCATGTGGCCGGTCATCGACTTGGTGCCGGTGATCGCCAGCGACCGCCTCGAGGCCGCGGCGCGCTCGCCGAACACGGTCCAGATCGCCTGCGCCTCCCGCGCGTCGCCCACCGGCGTGGACGTGCCGTGCGGATTGATGACGTCGACCTCGTCGGCCGGCACGCCGCGGCGCTCGAGGGCCGCCCGCATCGCCCGCGCCGAGCCGACGCCCCGCTCGATCGGCTGGATCATGTCCCAGCCGTCGGCCGCCGAGCCGTACCCCACCACCTCGGCGTAGATGCGGGCGCCGCGCGCCCTGGCCAGCTCGAGGTCCTCGAGGATCAGGGCGCCGCCGCCCTCGCCCAGGACGAAGCCGTCGCGCGACCGGTCGAAGGGCCGCGAGGTGTCGGCGATGGGCATGCCCTCGCGCGGCGAGCCGAGGCCGCGCATGTTGCCGAAGCCCGCGTGGGCGACCTCCAGCAGCGGCATCTCCGAGCTGCCGGCGATGACCGTGTGGACGTCGCCGCGCCGGATGAGCTCGGCGGCCTCGCCGATGGAGTTGGTGCCGGTGGAGCACGCGGTCACCACGCACATGTTGTGGCCGATGGCGCCGGTCTCGATCGCGATCATCCCGGACGTCGAGTCGACCAAGCCGTTGGCGATGAACGTCGGCGCGACGCGGTCGGGCCCCCGCTGGTCGAGGGTGTGCCAGTTCTCGATCATCAGCTGCTGGCCGCCGGCGCCGGTCCCGAAGACCACGCCCACGTCCTCGCGGTTGGCCTCGGTGATCTCGAGGCCCGCGTCGGCGATGGCCTGCTTGGCCGCCGCGACGCCGTACCACATCGCCGCCTCGGACCGGCGCACCGCCTTGGCGTCCATCCACTGCTTGGGGTCGAAGTCGTGGACCTCTCCAGCCACCTTGTGCTGGTACCGCGTCGGGTCGAAGCGGGTCAGGATCCCGAGGCCGGACACCCCGTTGAGGAGGTTGGTCCAAGCCGTCTGCTTGTCGTTGCCGACGGGGCTGATGACGCCGAGGCCGGTGACGACGACGCGGCGGTTGTAATCGGGTGAGCGCACGGGGTTCCTCTTCGGGTTTCGCGGGTTCGGGCGAGGTCTGGGTTGACAGTGGGCTTGGGACGCGGCGGGGTCGGCTGGGCGGCTAGGCGGCTAGGCGGGGTCGTCGTCGATCGCGGCGGCGTCGGCGAACGGGATGGCGAGGCGGTCGGCGGCGGCCCTGTCGTCGAGCGGGAGCACGATCGCGTCGTCGACGATCCGCCGGACCAGGCCGGTCAGGACCGTGCCGGGCCCGACCTCGATGAACGTGACCACGCCCTGCGCCCGCATCGAGCGGATCGCGCCCACCCAGTCCACGCCGGTGGTCAGGTGGTTGACCAGCTCCGCGCGGCAGGCGTCGGCGGTGGTGATGGGCGCCGCGTCCGCGTTCGCGAGCAGCGGCGGGCGGGGGTCGCGGAAGGTGATGCCCGCGAGGACGCGGGCCATGCCGTCGGCAGCCTCGGCCATGAGCGGGGAGTGGGCGGCGACGCTGACCGGCAGCTCGATCGCGCGCTTGGCGCCGAGCCGCTTGGCGATGGCGAGCGACGCCTCGACGGCGGCGCGCTCGCCGCTCACCACGACCTGGCCGGGGGAGTTGCGGTTGGCCACGCCGAACACGCCGTGGGCGCCGGCCTCGGCCACCAGGTCGGGCAGCCGCGCGTCGTCGAGGCCGATGACCGCCGCCATGCGGCCCTCCCGGCCGGCGCCCGACGCCTGCATCAGCTGGCCGCGGGTGCGGACCAGCCGGACGGCGTCGGAGAGGTCGAGGGCGCCCGCCGCGACCAGCGCGGTGTACTGGCCCATCGAGTGCCCGGCCGCGTAGGCCGGGTCCGGGACGTCGACCTCGAGCTCCGCCCAGCGCTCCCGGACCGCCTCGAGGTAGGCGACGGACGCGGCGAGCAGGGCGGGCTGGCTGTTCTCGGTCCGGTTGAGCTCCTCCTCGGGGCCCTCCCAGGCGATCCGGCTGATGGGCTCGCCGAGGGCCTCGTCGGCGGTCTTGAACACGGCGGCGGCCGCGGGCGAGGTCTCGGCCAGGGCCTTGCCCATGCCGACGTACTGGCTGCCCTGGCCGGGGAAGATGAAGGCGAGGTCACGCATCGCTGAGCAGGCTAACGGCCGGTGGCCGCCAACCCGCCCCAGTCCGTGCAGCTTTGCAAGAATCGGCGTTCCGGCCTACCCTCGGAGCGTGAGGATGCCTCCATGAACGCCGAATCCGGGCCCGGCAAGGGCCAGGTCGACCGCCCGGCCAAGCCCGCCCGGCCAGCCGACCTGTCGAGTCGCGTCGCGGACCTCCAGGCGCGCGTCCCGGACCTCTCCGGCGCCGTCGCCGACCTGTCGAGTCGCGTCGCAGACCTCCAGGCGCGCGTCCCGGACCTGTCGTCGCGGGTTGCCGACCTGCAGGCCAAGGCGCCCCACCTCCCCTCACGAGCGGAGCTCAGCGCGAGAGTGCCGAGCATCACCATCTCCCGACGGCCGCGCAGGTCGGACCCGGCTGCCGGCCCGGCCCTGCCCGAGTCGCTGACGCGGGTGCGCCGGCCGAAGGCGTCGCGCGAGGTCATCGCCCGCACGTTCGAGGCGGACCTGTCCGCCCCGGTCGTCGCCGCCGGCTCCCGGATCACGAACGTCCGGCAGGTGACGGAGCGCGTCGCGATGGGCCGGGCCCTGTGGCGGGAGCTGGTGGTCGGCTTCTCGTCCCAGCTGGGTGAGCTCAACCTCGGGTTCACCCAGCTCGCCGCGCTGTACGTGCTGGCGGAGGGCGCCACGACCACGATCGCCGACCTCGCCGAGGCGATCGGGCGGTCGCCGTCGGCCACGTCCCGGCTGGTGGACGGGCTGGAGCGGCGGCGGCTGGTGGAGCGGCGGCGCGAGGTCGACGACGGGCGGCTGCGCACGGTGTGGCTGACCCCGCGCGGGCAGGCGATCCTGCGGATGGTGGACCGCGCCCGCGCCGAGCAGTTCCTGGCGGCGGTCCGGCCGCTGCCCCGCGGCGAGCGCGCGCTGATCGCGATGGGCGTGGCCGCCCTGGCGACCCATGCGATCTCCCGCCGCGGGCGGCTGGTCCGGGGCTCCGGCGGGCTGACGCCGCCGGCGGTGGAGGGCCCCGCGAAGCGCAGTTGAGGGCCGGCGCCCATGGCCCCTCCGTCGCCGGCCGCCCGGGCCCCGTCACTCGCCCCCCGAGTGACCGCGCGCTCAACGCCGCCGGGTTGAGCGCCGCCGCTCGCTCACCCGCAGAAGCGGCAGGTCACGTCGTAGAGGACCGGCAGTCCCCAGCGGAGCGCGTCGAGCGCCACGCGCTCGTCCTGGCCGTGGAATCGCTCGAGGAAGCGCTCACCGGGCTCGTTGCGCAGCGGCGAGAAGCCGTAGGTCGGGGTGCCCGCCAGCCGGGTCCACTTCCCGTCGGTGGCGAACGGCGCCATGACCGGCACCGGCACGCCGTCGGGGTCGTGGGCCAGGAGCGTGTCGTGCATGATCCCGTACAGCTCGCCCGAGGCCGGCCACTCCACCGGCGGCGCGCCGATCGTGTGCTCCACGTCGCAGCGCGGCGCGAGGTCGCCGAGGCGGGCGATGACCTCCTCGCGCATGTCGCCCTCGGTGGTGCCCGGCAGCGTGCGGCAGTCGATCTCGATCACCGCCTCGCCGGGGATGACGTTGTACTTGATCCCCGCGCGGACCACGCCCGGGCTGATCGTGTCCCGCAGCAGTGCGCGCATGGCGCGGCCGTACATGTCGTCGCACAGGCGCGACACGGCGGCGTCGGCCCGGCGGGGGTCCTCGTCGCCGATGGCCGCGGCCAGCGCGGCGGCGTCCGGCGGCAGCGCGGCCTCCACCCCGTCGAGCAGCGCGCGGATCGGCCCAGTCAGGCGCGGCTCGCCCGGCCTCGCCAGCCGCCGGACCGCCTCGGCCGCGAGCACCGCCGCGTTGTCGTCGCGCGGCATCGAGCCGTGGCCCCAGGTCCCGTGCACGCGGATGCGGTAGGTCTCGCGCCCCTTCTCGGCGGTCATGATCGGGTAGAAGCGGCGCCCGGCCAGGTCCACCGACACGCCGCCCGCCTCGTTGACCGCGCCGGCGGCGCGGACCCACTCGGGGCGGTGCTCCACCACCCACTTCGCGCCGTCGGTGCCGCCCGCCTCCTCGTCGGCGGTGCAGGTGAACAGGACGTCGCGGCGGAGGCCGGGCACCGGGTCCCGGGCGGGGTCGAGGCCGGCAGCGCGGGCGCGCCGCGCGAGCAGGACGACGACCATGGCCTCCATGGCGACCATCGACTTCATGTCCACGGCGCCGCGCCCCCAGACGTAGCCGTCCGCGACGACCGCGTCGAACGGCGGGTGGGTCCACCCGGCGGGATCCACGGGCACCACGTCGTGGTGGCTGAGCAGGAGGAACGGGTCGCCGCCGGTGCCGTCGCCCCGGAGCCGGACGTGGACCGTGCCCCGGCCGGGCACGGGCTCCACGACCTCGGGCTCCAGCCCCTCGGCCCGGAACAGGCGTGCGAGGTACTGCGCCGCCTCCGTCTCCGCGCCGGGCGGGTCGGGCGGGTTGACCGACCGGATCCGGATCAGGTCGCGGAGCACGCCCACCAGCTCGTCATGGGCGGCGGCCCAGGCGTCGGAGCCGAGCGCGGCTGAGGGCAGCGGGTCGGGTGACGGCATCACGGGCCCATTCTGCCCGAGCCGAGGGGCCTCGAGGCCGCGCGTTCCCGACCTCCGCGGCGCGCCGACGGGTCAGTCGGCGGCGAACCGGGCGCGGACCGTGTCCAGGTCCTCTCCGGCCGCCAGCGCGAGCCGGAGCAGGATGCGCGCCTTCCACGGGCCCAGGTCGTCGGCGGGGATCCAGCCGCGGCCCAGGAGCGCGGGCAGCGGCGGCACGCGCCCGGAGCCCACCCGCGTGGACTGGACGATCGCGACGCCGGCGGCCGACGCGCGCTCGAGCGCCTCGACCTGCTGGGGCGTGGGGTAGCCGTCGCCGGTGGCGGCGCTGACGATGCCGCGCGCGCCGGCCGCAACGGCCGCGTCGACCAGTGCCCCGTCCGCGCCCTGGTGGCTCGCCACCACGTCAACACGCGGAAGCGCGTGGAGGTCCACGCCCGCGTACGCGCCCCGGAGGGCCGCGCCGCGGGCCGGGCGCGAGGAGATCACCACCCTGCCGTCGCCGTCCACCCGGCCCAGCGGCCCCGTCATCGGGCTCGCGAACGCGTCCACCCGCAGCGTGTTCGTCTTGGCCACGTCGCGCGCGCCGTGGACCGTGTCGTCCATCACGACCAGCACGCCGAGCCCGCGGGCCGCCGGCGACGCCGCCACGCGGACCGCCTCGACCAGGTTGAGCGGCCCGTCGCCCGACAGCGCCGAGGCCGGGCGCATCGCGCCCGTGAGCACGATCGGGGCGTCCGTCGCGACGGTCAGGTGGAGCAGCCAGGCCGTCTCCTCGAGGGTGTTCGTGCCGTGCGTGAGCACCACGCCGTCGGCGCCGCCGCGGGCGAGCAGCTCCGCCACCAGGCCGCGCAGGCCGGCGAGGTAGGCGTCGGTCATCGCGTGGGCGGCGACCCGCTGGTACGGGACCTCGGTCACGCGGGCGACGGTCGCCAGCTCCACCGCCACCGAGTCCAGCAGCGCGCCCGGCTCGAGGCGCCGTCCCGTCTCGAGGTACGCGGCGAGGTCGAGGCGGTCCGCCCCCAGGGCGTCGATCGTGCCGCCGGTGGTGACGACGGCGACCCGCGCCAGGCTCACGCGAGGTCGGCCGGCGACGGGGCGGCCGGGAGCTCGGGCGACGTCGCGAGCACGGGCGGCACGATCAGCGGCTCGTCCGGCACGGACCGCCGATCGCCGGGGCCCGCCCCGTGCCCGGGATCGCCCGGCGCCCCCGGCGTCCAGTGGGGCGCGGATTCGGGCGGCGTGAACCGCGCCACCCTGGAGATCAGCCGGCGGATCCGGAGCCCCTCGAGCGGCCCGAGCGCGTAGAGCGGCATCGGCTGGAGCCAGACCGCCGACCCGAGCGAAACGGCGTCGGCGCCCGCCCAGAAGTACTCGCGGCAGTCGTCGAAGTCGCGGATGCCGCCGTTGGCGATGATCGGGAGGCGGAACCCCGCGTCGCGCAGCTCGGCCACGACCCGCAGGCCGATCGGCTTGATCGCCCGGCCGCTGACCGCCCCGTAGCGGTTCCGCAGGTACGGCTCGCCGGTGTCCGGGTCGAGGCGCAGGCCCTTGACGGTGTTGATCGCCGTGATCGCGGCGCAGCCGTACGTCGCCGCCATCCGCGCCTGCCACCGGTAGTCCTCGTCGGGGCTGACCTTGAGGATCACCGGGTGGCGGCTCCGGGGGACGGCGCGGCGGAGCGCCTCCTCGAGGATGGTGTTGAACGGGAAGTTGACGTTGTGGCACGAGGCGTTGAGCTCGACGGCGGCGATCTCGCCCGGCCGGGCCCGCTCGTTGACCGTCTCGATCAGCTGCTCCACCTCGTCGGCGCTGAAGCCGCCCACGCTGACGATCCGGTTGAGGCCCGACGTGCGCGGGAAGTACTCCTCGAAGTAGCGGGCCAGCCCGATGTTGGACCAGCCGAACGCGTTCAGCCAGCCGGCGTCGACCTTGTGGAGCGCCCTGCCGTACAGCCGGAGCATCTCGGGGAACTCGCCGAGGGTCCAGTCCTCCTTGAGCGTGAAGTGCCCCGCCCGCGGCTCCAGGGTGAGCGTCCGGGTGGTGACGGCCCCGAAGCGCTCGAGGGGCACCCACTGGGCGATGGGGGAGAGGCCGTACAGGATCAGCCGGTTCTTCGAGGCGCCGTAGCCGAGCAGGCTCGCGGAGGTGACGAGCCGATTGCGGAGCTTGATCCCGTTGAGGTCGATGGCGCTCATCGAGCCGAAGTATGCCCGCTCAGGGCGTGGGCGCCAGCGGTCCCTGGAGGTCGAGCTCGTCGGGCAGCGGCGTGTAGCCGAGCTTGCGGTTGATCGCGCGCATCGGCGCGTTCCGCTCGTCGTTGCCGGTCTCGAGCGCCTCCAGCCCGTGCTCGACCGCCCAGGCGATCGTGGCGCGCTTGAGGGCCGCGGCGATCCCGCGCCCCCGGAAGGCCGGCCGGACCGCTGTCATGTCGTGGTAGGCGACGGTCGTGCTGCCGGGCCGCAGGATGAGGTTCGCGTACCCGGCGACCTCGCCGGTGGCCTCGTCCACGGCGAGCATGAAGGCGTCGCGGGGCACGCCCGCGCGGTCCACGTCGCGGTTGATGAACGCCTCGAGCGTGCCGGGCTCGACCGGCTCGTCGCTGGTCGGGATGTCCGGGAAGGCCTCCACGGCGACCCGGTGGGCGCCGGCCACCAGGTCGGGCTCCGCCTCGAGCGTCGTCAGGCGAAGCCCGGCCGGCGGGGTGACGGGCGGCGGCGTGAGGTCGCGGAGCCTGAGCTGCACCATCTTGGAGCGGCCCGTGACGGTGAACCCGCGATTGGCCAGGAACCGGACGCCGTCTACCCAGGCCTCGGAGACCTCGGTCTGGAACCCGGTCTTGCCGGCGGCGCGGGCGACCTCGCTGGTCGCCCGGTAGAGCGCCGTGCCGATGCCCCGCCGGCGGGCGTCCGCGAGCACCCACATGCCCAGCCAGTAGCGCGGGTAGTCGACGCGGTTCATCCAGATCCGGCCGGTGCTGCCGGTGCCCAGGGCGCGGCCGTCCTGCTCGGCCAGGAACCGCGTGACCTCGCCCGGGTAGGTGGCGTCCTCCCAGTGGGCCTGCTCGATCGACTCCGGGACCTCGGGCGTGACGGCCGTCCGCACCCGGATGTACTCGGCCAGGCCCGCCTCGTCGCCGGGCGCCAGCCGGCGAAGCGTGAAGCCCGGCATCACCCGCCCTGGCCGGCGGCGAGGCCGCTGGCGGCGCCCGCCAGCTTGTCGAGCCGCTCGAGGAGCACCGTCGCCCGGAGGTCCTCGAGGATCTGGCGCCCCTCCGGCAGCACGGCGCGGACGGCGGGCTCGTCCGGGCCCAGCACGGCCGCCATGTCCAGGACCGTCTGGGCCAGCGTCAGCCGGACGCCGAACTCACGGAACCCGTCCAGCGCGGACCGGTAGAGCTGGACCGCCTCGGCGGGTCGGCCCTCGAGGGCCGCCAGCCCCGCACGGGCGGCGGCCAGCGTGTGGTCGGGGAGCTTGCCGCGACCGGTCCCGGCGAGGTCGATCCCCCGACGGGCCAGCTCAGGTCGCCCGGCATGGAGTCCGACCCGGGCGATGGCGGTCGCGCTGAACCAGCCGAGCGGGAGCGCCAGGAGCATCTCGGCATGCTCGACGGCCTCGTCGTGCCGGCCGGCGGCGAGCGCGATGTCCATCAGGCGCCTGAGCGTGTTGGCCTCGGTCTGGGCGTCGTGCTCGCGGCGCGCCTCGTCCAGAAGGGCGCTGAGGGCCGCCACGTTCGCGCCCCCGCGCCACGGCGTGGCGAGGTCGCGGCAGAACCGCAGCCAGTCGGCCTCGGGCCGGTCGGGGTCGCCCTCGAGCATGTCGTCCACCCAGCCGGCCACGAGATCCCAGTCGCCCGTCTGGGTGCCCGCGCCCGCGGCATTGCCGGCGAGGTAGCCGTCGAAGGAGCGGTAGCCGAGCCGCCGGGACAGCTCCAGGGCGTCCCGGATCCGCTCGAGCGCCGCCCGAGGGTCGGTGCCCACCAGGCTCGAGGACAGGTTGTTGGCCGCCCGCAGCGCCGCCAGGTGCTGGCCGTGCGACCTGGCGTCGAGCAGCGCTCCCTCGAGCAGGGCGATCCCCTCGCGCGAGCGCCGCAGGAAGCCAAGCGCGGTTCCCTTGGTGACCAGCGCCATCGCGATCACCCCGTCGAGGGCGAGCGGCTCGGCCAGCTGCAGGGCGCGGTCGGACCAGCTGATCGCCGCGTCGTGCTGCTGCAGCCGGAAGCGGAGGCGACCGACTGATTCCGCGAAGACCGCGGCCGCCTCCGCCCGGATCCGATCCTCGGCCGCGCCGGCGGCCAGCACCGATTCGACGAGCTCGGCGCCCTCCGGCTCGGCGGCATCGGCGACAGCGGCCGCCTCCGCGAGGTGCCCCTGGACCTGGTAGGCGAGGATCAGCCAGCCCGTCGCCCGCAGGACGCCAACCCGGTCGCCCGTCGCCTCGTGCTGCCGGATGGCCTCCTCCAGCGCCGTGACCGACGCCTCGTAGCGGGACGCCTCGCTGGCGATGAAGCCGAGGCGCTCCAGGAGCCGGCCCTTGTCGGCCGCGTCCGTGCTGACGTCGGCGGCCTGGCGCAGCGCGTCGATCGCCTGGCCCAGCGCGCCCAGCCGCTCGGCCCGGTCCGCCGTGGCGACCAGCGCGATCCGCGCCTGCATCGCCAGCGCCGCTCCCTCGGGCCCCTCGGGGGCAGCCCGGTAGGCGGCCACGAAGTGCGTCGCGACCGCGCCCGCCAGCTCCTCGTCCACGAGGGTCTCGAAGTAGCGGGCGGCGGTGAGGTGGCGCGCCCGGCGCTCGCGCCTGGACAGGGTCCCGTAGGCGACCTCGCGCACCAGGGCCTGGACGAAGGCGTACTGCCCGCGCGTCGGCGCCCGCGGGTCCGTCTCGATCGTGAGCAGCTCGCGCCGCACGAGCGAGGCGAGGCGTGGCACCAGGGCCTCGGCCGGCTCCCCGCTCATCGCGGCCAGTGCGGCGGTCGTGAACGACTGGCCGAGGACGGCCGCGTCCTGGAGCAGCGCGCGGTCCCCCGGCGGCAGGGCGTCCAGGCGGGCCGACACCAGGGCGTGGAGCGTCGGCGGGACGTCCAGCTCCGCGATCTCTCCCGCCACGGCCAGCCGGTCCCCCTCCTGGACCAGCCTCCCCGAGGCCTGGAGCATCCGCAGCGTCTCCACCGCGTACAGGGGGATCCCGTCCGCGCGGTCCACGACGTGCTCGACGACGGGCCTGGGGAGGCCGGGCGCGATGCCGGCCAGCAGCTCCCGGACCGCCGCGTCCGTGAGGGGCTCCAGGCGCATCGAGATCGCGCCCCGGCGGTCCGTGCCCCATCCCGGTCGGCGCTCGAGCAGCTCCGGGCGGGCCAGCGTGAGCACGAAGATCGGACTGCTGCGCGCCCAGTCGAGCAGGTGCTCCAGGAAGTCGAGCAGGCCGTCGTCGGACCACTGGAGGTCCTCCACGACCAGCGCCACCGTGCCCTTCGCGGCCAGACGCTCGAAGAACGTGCGCCAGGCGGCGAACAGCTCCTCGTGGCCGCCGGTCACCGGGTCGCCGACCCCCAGCAGGGCGAGGAGGCGCGGCGCGATCCACGCCTGCTCGGCGGCGTCGGGCACGTGCTCCGCGAGCATCGCGGCGATCGCCGCCCGCGTCGTCTCGACGTCATCGCCCTCGGCGAGCCCGGCGCGGCGCCGGATCATCTCGCTCAGCGCCCAGAACGTGACGCCCTCGCCGTACGACGGCGCCCGGCCGCGGTGCCAGTAGACCGTCTCCACGAGCCCGTCGAGGTACTTCTCCATCTCCCAGGCGAGCCGGCTCTTGCCGATCCCCGCCTGCCCGACCAGCGAGATCAGCCGGGCCCGGCCCTCGCGGCCGGTGGCGTGGAACTGCTCCTTGAGGAACCGGAGCTCGTCCGCTCGGCCGACGAACGGCGGCTCGAGGACGTCCGGGCGCCGGGCGCCGCCCCGCTCCGCCAGCACCCCCAGGGCGCGCCAGGCCGGGACGGGGGCCTCCTTGCCCTTCAGGACCTGGGGGCCGGCGGCCTCGTACCTGATCGAGGCGTCGGTCGCGAGCCGGGTCGCCGCCCCCACCAGCACCCCGCCCGGCGGCGCGCTCGACTGCAGCCGGGAGGCGGTGTTGACCAGGTCGCCGGTGACCATGCCCTGGTCCTCGGCGCCAACGCCGACGGCCGCCTCCCCGGTCAGGACCGCCGCCCGGGCCTGGAGGTCTACGCCCGCCTCGCGGCCCAGCGCGGGCACGAGGTCCACCAGGTCGAGGGCGGCGCGGACCGCGCGCTCGGCGTCGTCCTCGTGGGCGACCGGCGCGCCGAACAGCGCCATCACCGCGTCGCCGATGAACTTCTCCACCGTCCCGCCGTAGCGGGCGATCGCCTCGCGGGTGTGCTCGAAGTAGCGGGCCTGGAGCTCCCGCACCGCCTCCGGGTCCCGGCTCGCGGACAGCTCCGTGAACCCCACCAGGTCCGCGAACAGGACGCTGACGACGCGACGCTCGGTCGTGGGCGCGCGGTCCTCGGCGCCGGCGAGCGCGGACTGGCCCGGCGCCGCTCCGGGCGCGCCGGCGGCGGCTCCGCGCAGGGCGGGCGCCCCGGCGGACGCCAGCCGCGTGCCGCAGCTGCCGCAGAACTTGGCCCCCGGCGGGTTCGCGGTCCCGCACGACGGGCAGCCGCCCAGCGGCGTGCCGCACTCCAGGCAGAAGCGACCTTCTTGCGGGTTGACGGTTCCGCAGCTCGGGCAGATCACAGTGGGGCGGAGCGTACTGCACCCGGGCCGCGGGATCGAGCCCCCGGATCGGGGACCGCGCCCACGGGACCGCGCCCACGGGCCGCGCCCGTCACTCGCCCAGCAGCGGCTCCGCGACCTCGTCGGCCAACGCGGTCATTCCGTCCGGGGCGATGCTGGCCGGCAGGCCCAGGATCACGTGGGTGGCGCCGGCGGCGAGGAACCGCCGCGCCGTGGCCAGGGCCGTCCGCCGGTGGGCGGGCGTCGTCCCGCACGAGAGCTGCGCCGCGAAGGAGAACCCCGCCGGGTCGCGGCCCGCGGCCTCGAGCGCCCGCAGGATGTCCGACCGCGCCGCCGAGAAGTACTCGACGTCGCCCGGCCGGTTGCCCGGCATCGGCCAGCCCGCGGCGTACTCCGCCAGCAGCCGGAGGCCGCGTGGCCTGGTGGCCCCCACCCACAGCAGCGGCCCGCCGGGCCGGACCGGCGGCGGCTCGTTGGTGGCGCCGAGGAGGGGGTAGAAGGGGTCGTCGAGCGTGACGCCCGGGCGGTGCCGCGCCCGGTCGCTGAACAGCGCCCGCAGGACCCGGAGCTGGCTCTCGAACCGGTCGAACCGCTCGCGGGGCGGCGGCAGCGGGATGCCGAACGCCTCGTGCTCGCCGGCGTGCCAGCCCGCGCCGACCCCGAGGATGAACCGGCCGCCGGTGACGTTGTCGAGGACGGTCGCCGCCTTGGCCAGGACCGCCGGGTGGCGGAAGGTCGCCGACGCCACCGCGATCCCCACCCACTTGCCGGGCACCCGCCGCGACAGCGCCGCCGCGAGCGACATCGTCTCGAAGGCGGGCCCGTTGCGCTCGAGCGAGGCGTCCGAGAGGTGGTCCGACAGCCAGCAGGCCGAGACCGCGTGCTCCTCGCCCGCGGCGCCCCAGGTCTCGTCGAGGCGGTGCCAGTCCAGGCCCGCCTGCTCGGTCGCGGACAGGCGGACGCCGACCAGCCCGGGCAGGGCCGGCGGCAGCGCGGCGCCGGGCCGGGGTGCAAGTCCCGGCGTCGGGTGCGACGGCATCTCGTCCTCCTTCCGCCCCGCCTCGGGCGTGCCCCCGGCTGCTGCTCCCGGCCCCGGCCCCCTCCGGCTGCTAGCCGTTCATCCGGGCGTCGAGCGCCCGCTGCAGGGCCGCGCCGTTGGTGACGGCGCCCAGCGAGGCGGACGACACCAGCGCGGCGTACTTGGCCATGACCCCGGTCGTGTAGCGCGGCGCCGGCGGCGCCCAGCGCGCGCGCCGCTCCGCAAGCACGGCCTCGTCCACCTCGAGGTTGAGCGCCTTGGCGTCCACGTCCACGCTGATGATGTCGCCCTCCTCGACCAGCGCGATCGGGCCGCCGACGGCCGCCTCGGGGGCCACGTGGCCGATCATCAGCCCGTGCGTGCCGCCGGAGAACCGGCCGTCGGTGAGCAGCAGGATGTCGCCGCCCAGGCCCTGGCCCTGGATCGCGGCCGTGACCGAGAGCATCTCCTGCATGCCGGGCCCGCCCACGGGCCCCTCGTAGCGGATCACCAGGACGTCGCCCTTGTTGATCTTGCGGTCGCGGACGGCCGCGTAGCACTCGTTCTCGTTGTTGAACACGCGGGCCGGGCCGCGGTGCGTCTTGCGCTCGTGGCCGGCCAGCTTGACGACGCAGCCCTCGGGGGCGAGGGAGCCCCGCAGGATGGTCAGGCCGCCGAAGGGCTTGATGGGCGTCTCGATGGGGTGGACCACCCGCTGGCCCTCGGTGGCCACCGCGTCCTCGGCGATCCTGGCGATCGTCCGCCCGTCGATCGTCTTCTCGCCGCCGTGGAGGAGGTCCCGCTTGAGCAGCTCCTTCATCACGATGCCCACGCCGCCGGCCTGGTACATGTCCGCGGCGAGGTAGCGGCCGCCGGGGCGCATGTCCGCGATCAGCGGCGTGCGGTCGGCGACGGCGGTGAACTCGTCGAGGGACAGCGAGAGCCCGTACTCCGCGGCGATCGCCGGCAGGTGCAGCACCGCGTTGGTGGAGCCGCCGGTCGCCGCCACGGCCGCGACCGCGTTCTCGAGCGAGCGCTTGGTGACGATCGACGACGGGCGGACGTCGTGGTGGACGAGCGTCATCACCAGCTCGCCGCAGCGGCGCGCGGCCTCGTCCTTCGCCGGGTCCTCGGCCGGGATGCCGTTGAGGCCCGCAGGCGACAGGCCCAGGAACTCGAGGACCATCGACATGGTGTTGGCGGTGAACTGGCCGCCGCAGGCCCCGGCGCCGGGGCAGGCGCCGTTCTCCGCCTCGTACAGCTCGTCGAGGGTGATCGTGCCGGCCCGGTAGGCGCCGATGGCCTCGAACACGGTGACCACGTCGGCGGGCTGGCCCTTGTAGGTGCCCGGCAGGATCGTGCCGTTGTAGAGGACGAGGCCCGGGATGTCGAGGCGGCCGAGGGCCATGGCGCCGGCCGGGATGGTCTTGTCGCAGCCGACCAGGATCACGATCCCGTCGAACAGGTGGCCGCGGGCGACCAGCTCGATCGAGTCCGCGATCACCTCGCGGCTGATGAGCGAGGCCTTCATGCCCTCGGTGCCCATCGACACGCCGTCGCTCACCGCGACCGTGTTGAACTCCATCGGCGTGCCGCCGGCGGCCCGGATGCCCTGCTTGACGAACTCGGCCAGCCGACGCTGGTTGATGTTGCAGGGCATCGTCTCGATCCAGGTCGTCGCGACGCCGATGATCGGCTGGGCGAGGTCGTCGTCGCTGAAGCCGACGGCCTTGAGCATCGCCCGCGCCGCCGCGCGGTCGGGACCGTCGGTCAGCGCGTGGCTGTGGCGCTTGCCGGGGTCGACGGGGCGGTCGTAGGGGAGCGGGCGGTCTGCGGCCATGTCTTCCTCGGGGCGTGGGTGCGGCGGGTCTGCGCCCCCCAGTATGCCCCGCGCGGCGGGTCAGGAGCCCCGGAGCCGCGCCGCCACCCACGCGTCCACGACCTCGGCCATCGTCGTGAGGGGCACCGCGCCCGAGCCCAGCAGGACGTCGTGGAAGGCCCGGATGTCGAAGCGCGCGCCGAGCCGGCGTTCCACGGACGTCCTCGCCCTGAGCATCTCCAGCTGGCCGGTCTTGTAGGCGAGTGCCTGCGCCGGCATGCCGATGTAGCGGTCGATCTCGTTGGCGATGTTGTTGACCGCGAGCGCGGTGTGCTCGGACATGAACGTGATCGCCCGGTCGCGCGGCCAGCCCAGCGCGTGCATGCCCGTGTCCACCACCAGCCGGGACGCGCGCCAGGCGTCGAACGAGAGGACCCCCAGCCGCGACAGGTCGTCCGAGTAGAGGCCCATCTCGTCGGCGAGGCGCTCCGCGTACAGGCCCCAGCCCTCCACGAACGCCGTGACGCCCAGGTGGCGCCGGAACGCCGGCAGCCCGGACAGCTCCTGCATGATGGCGAGCTGGAGGTGGTGGCCGGGCACCGACTCGTGGTAGGCGAGCGCCTCGGCCTGGTACCGGCGGCGCGTCTCCGGCCGGGCGAGGTTGAGGTAGAACTGGCCGGGCCGGGAGCCGTCGGCGGCGGGCTCGCGGTAGTAGGCGATGGTGCCGTGCTCCTCCTCGTGCGGCCCCATGGCCACCACGACGCAGGGGGCCTTGGGCAGGCGGCCGAACCATTCCGGCACGGCCGCGTTCGCGCGCGCCAGCGCCTCGACGCCGCTGGCGAGGACCTCCTCGCGGCTCGAGAAGCCCAGCGATGGATCGGACCGCAGCCGCTCGACCGCCGCCGCGAGGCCGCGCGCGCCGAGCACCCGGCCGGCCAGGGCCTCGAGCTCGGCGTCGATGCGCGCGATCTCGTCGAGGCCCAGCTGGTGGAGGGCCTCGGGCGCGAGGTCGAGTGAGGTGTGCGCGCGGATGAGCCCGCGGTAGCCCTCCAGCCCGCCGGGCACGTGGCCCATGCCGGGCGCGGAGGCGGGCCGGGCGACCGGCCGGATCTCGTCGGCGAGGAGCGCGCGGAGCCGCGCGAGCGACGGCCGGATCTCCACCTCGGTGACGTCCCGCAGCGCCGCGGCGAACCGGTCGCGCTCGGCGTCGGGGAAGACCGGCCCGGCCGCCTCGGCGCCGGCGAGCGGCGTCTGGACCAGGGGCCACCGCTCCACCGGCTCGGCCAGCAGGCCGTCGAGGAGCGCGATGTTGCGGTCCACGGTCGGCGTCGCCGCGACGCGGCCGTCCGCCAGCGACGACCGCAGGGTCGCCGCGTGCGCGTCCACGAACCGGGCCAGCGCCCGCCAGCGCGCCACCATGGCATCGCCCGCGGCGGGCCCGTCCACGCGCTGGAAGTCGGGGATCACCAGCAGGTCCGCGGGCACCCCCTCGAGCGAGTCCACGTTCCAGTCGCGGAGCCCGGAGTCGAGCTCGGCGATGTTCCCCTCGAGCCCGGCGCGGAGCGCGGAGCGCGTCAGGCGATCGGCCTCGGAGGGCGGGTCGGCCGGACCGATCGCGTCGAGCTCGGCGAGCAGCGCGGCCAGGCGGGCGCGCTGGGCGGCGGCCGCCTCGGGCGTCGGGTCCGGCATGCGGTCGTCGAACCGGCGGTCCCCGATCGCGGTGGCCAGCGTGGGCGCGAAGGCGAGCGTGGCCTCCCAGTAGGCGTCCGCCAGCCGGGACACGCGGGGGTCGCTCGCGCCCGCCTCGCCTGGGCTGCCGGAGGTCATGGTCGGTCCGCCGCTAGTGGATGCACGGGCCGAGGTCGACCGCGCGCGTCCGGCCGATGGCCGGCTGCACGGCCGCGGCGACCGAGGTCGGCGTCAGCGCGTAGCCCACCCCGGCGACGTCGCGGGACTCGGCGAACACCAGCCCGCCGATCGTCCCGTCGGGCAGGACCAGCGGGCCGCCCGAGTCGCCGGGCTGGATCGCGGCGCGGAGCTCGATGATCGTGCGGTCGATGACCGTCTTGTTGTAGATGTCGCGGCCCGTGGCCGGATAGGAGCCCGTAACGCCGGCCGGGATCACGACCATGGGGCCGCCGCCCGGGTAGCCGATCGCCGCGCCCTGGACGCCGCGATCCGGGATGGCGGTGGCGAACCGCAGCACCGTGCCCTTGAAGCCGGGCGCGTAGAGCACGGCGACGTCGAGCTCCGGGTCGAACGCGACCGCCCTCGCCGCGACGTCCTCGGAGCCGAGCTCGACGTTGATGGCCTGGGCGCCCGCCACCACGTGCGCGTTGGTGACCAGGTAGTTGGGGGCGATGAGCTCGGCCGTGCCGGTGACCTGCGTGGCGCAGGCGAGCGTGACGACGCGAGCGGTCCCGTCGATCGCCCCGGCCGCGATCCGGCGGGCCTGGGCCGAGCCCGGCAGGTCCACGGGGGCGAGCGGCGCGGGTTCGAGGCCCACGAAGACTGCCGGCAGGCCGGACGCGTCGAGCGCCCCGGCGATCTGGCCGACGACCTTGGTCGGGGGAGGCAGGTAGGCCTCGATGACCTGCATCGTGAACGACTCGGACGCCGTGCGGCCCACGGTCGGCAGCGGCCCGACGGCCAGCAGGCCGCCCGCAAGCCAGATGATCAGGATCGCCTGCGCCGCGCCGAGCACCGCCCCGGCGGCCCGGTCCACGCCGGACAGGACGCCCTGGCCGAGGCGGTCGGCGAGCGCCCGGCCCAGGCCGGAGCCGATCGCCTCGCCGATCAGCACTGCCGCGATGATCGCCCCCAGGACCGCCAGCACCCTCGGGACGGGCTGGAAGCCGGAGGTCACGCTGACCATCCACGGGGCCAGGTTGAGGCTGAGCAGGAGGCCTCCCACCGCGCCGGCGATGCCGCCGATCTGGGGGAGGGCACCGGTGCGCGTGCCGGCGATGACGGCCGCCACCAGGACGACGGCGGCCAGGAGGTCGAACAGGTTCACCCGGCGAGTATGGGCGAGGTTGACCGGATCCGCCTCATCCCGGGACGGTCACCGTGACCGGGGCGTCCACGCCGGTGGCCGCGACGGTGTAGCTGCCGGCCGCCAGCACCCCGAGGTCGACCGAGGCCTCCTTGTGGACGGCGATGGCCGGGCAGGCGATGCCGAGCTCCCGGGTGCCCTCGCGCACGGTCAGGGTGAAGGCGCTGCCGCTCCGGGCGACGCTGACCTCCGACAGCTCGCTGCACGGCGCCGGGCCGCTCCACCAGACCACGGTCGCGATGACGTGGCCGGCCGACACCGTGGCCGCGACGGACTCGGCGCGGACGTCGTGGACGTTCAGCAGACTCGCGACCGGCCGGACGAGGGTCGGCGGCTGGACCTGGATCGGGCCGATCGAGAAGCCGGGGCCGCCCGGGTCGATGGGGATCGGCGTGATGCCCGGCGTGCTGCCGCCGCTGCCGCCCGGGACCGGCGGTGTGCCGGGGGCCCCGCTCGACGGGGCGCCGGGCGCCTCGGTCGGGGAGGCGCTCGCCGGGGCCGCGGGGCTGGCCGTGGCGACCGGGTTCGGCGATGCCGCGGGGCTCGCCGTCTCGACGCCGGGTGGTGCCGGTGATGCGGGGACGGACGCGGGGGGAGGACCGGGGTTGGCGGTGCAGGCCGCCAGGGCGAGCGCCGTCACGGTGGCGGCGAGCAGGGGAAGAGTGCGGGGACGGCGGTTCATGGGCGCCAGACGGCGGCTGCGCAGGATCGGTTCCCGGGCGTCATGCCGGGTTCGGCCGCAGGAGCCAGCGCTCGCGGGTCAGGCCCCGCAGGCGGGGCGCCTCGCCAGACTTGGGCCCGACCGTACCGGTCATGTAGTCGCGATACCAGGGCCGCCAGGAGCCCGTGCGGCGCTCGTGCTCGGCGTACGTCTCGTCGCGGTCGGGGGCGTCGGCGCGCGTCGTCCGCCGGTCGGCCACGTCGTGGAGTCCCGGCAGGTCGTCCTCGGGGACGCCCAGCCGGCGGTACACCGCCTCCACCTGGTGCAGCCACTCGTGGACGAAGCCGTGGGCCGGGTCCTCGATGGTCGCCCAGCCGGGCCACGGATCGGACACGATGGCCGAGAAGCCGGCCCCGCCCAGGAACGCGACCTCGCCCCACGTGTAGCCCCAGGCGCCGCGGAGGGCCGGGTCGCCGTCCGAGGGGTAGAGCAGCAGGATGGAGTCGCGCGGCGAGGCGAGGTGGGGCTCGAGCAGGTCCGCCGCGGCGCCAGGGTCGGCCCACCAGCCGCCGCCGTCCCGCGCCAGCCTGGCCAGCGGCCGCTCGGCCACGACCACCTCGGCATCGATCTCGACGTTCCCGTCGCTCCACGCCGCCACCGCCCCGGGCAGGGCGCGCAGCATCCCGGTGCAGGCGTCCACCTCGGCCCCTGCCATCGTCCGCCGGTGGCGCATGCCGAACACGCCGGTCCGAGCGTCGAGGGCCGGCGCCACGACCCCGAGCAGGCGCCACCTCGAGGACGGGGGCCGGGAGGCGTCCCCGCTGGCGGGCGAGGTCATGCGCTGCCGGGCGTCATGGTCTGCTGGACCACATGGGCCGCACGGCGCCGCGCGCCGCCCGGCGTCGTGCGCCGCACGGCGTCGCCACCCGCCGTGGCCGGTCTGCGGCCCGGCTCAGCGCGCGAGGGCCGTCCCGAGCCGGGTGTCCACACGGGCGGGATGGCCCGCCTCCCAGGCCGAGATGTCGGCGTCCTTGGCCAGCACGTAGCCGACCTCGTCCTGGCCGGCCAGCAGCATCATCTTGGCGAACGGATCGATCTCGAAGTCCAGGGTGGAGCCGTCCGGCAGCAGGACGCCCTGCTCGGCGAGGTCGACGCGCACTTCGCCGTCGGGGTTCGCCTCGGCCATCTCGAACAGGCGCTCGTGGGTGGCCCTGTCCACGACGATCGGCAGCACGCCGTTCTTGAGGCTGTTGCTGCGGAAGATGTCGGCGAAGCCGGTGGAGAAGACGGCCTGGATCCCCCAGGCGCGCAGGGCCCACGGCGCGTGCTCGCGCGAGGAGCCGCTGCCGAAGTTGTCGCCCGCGACCAGGATCTTGGCGCCCGCGTAGCGGGGCTCGTCGAGGATGAAGCGCGGCTCCCGCTGCGACCCGTCCTCGTTGTAGCGCCAGTCGTGGAACAGGGCGTCCGCGAGGCCGTCCTTGTTGGTGACCTTGAGGTAGCGCGCCGGCACGATCTGGTCGGTGTCGATGTTCTCGGCCCGGATCGGGACGACCTTGCTGGAGAAGGCGCGGAACGGCTCGGCCACGGCTCAGTACCCTCCGCCCACGGTCACGAGGTCCTCGACGCCGGGGATGGTCCGGGGATCGGTGACGGCGCCCTTGATCGCGGACGCCGCCGCGGTCAGCGGGCTGGCGAGGAGCGTCCGGCCGCCCTTGCCCTGGCGCCCCTCGAAGTTGCGGTTGGAGGTGCTGACCGCGTACTGGCCCGGCGAGAGCTGGTCGCCGTTCATCGCGAGGCACATCGAGCAGCCCGCCTCGCGCCACTCGGCGCCGGCCGCCTTGAAGACCTGGTCCAGCCCCTCGCGCTCGGCCTGCGCCTTCACCTGCTGGCTCCCCGGCACGACCAGCACGCGGGTCCCTGCGTGCACCGTGCGGCCCTTGAGCACGCTGGCCGCGAGGCGCAGGTCGCTGATCCGGCTATTGGTGCAGGAGCCGATGAACACCACGTCCACCGGCTGGCCCGCGATCGGCTGGCCGGGGGTGAGGTTCATGTACTCGAGGCTGTGCGCGAGGCCGCGTCGGGCGGCCTCGTCGGGCATCTCGTCGAGCGTGGGGACGCGCCCGGTGATCGGGATCCCCATGCCCGGGTTGGTGCCGTAGGTGACCATCGGCTCGAGTGTCGAGGCGTCGAGGGTGACCGACTTGTCGTAGACCGCGCCCTCGTCGCTCGGCAGCTGGCGCCAGCGCTCGACGGCCTCGTCCCAGGCCCTCCCCTGCGGGGCGTGGCGCCGGCCCTGGAGGTACTCGTAGGTGACCTCGTCGGGGGCGACCAGGCCCGCCCGGGCCCCGCCCTCGATGGACATGTTGCAGATCGTCATCCGCTGCTCCATGTTGAGCGCGCGGATGGCCTCGCCGGTGTACTCGAAGACGTGGCCCGTCCCGCCGCCGGTGCCGATCTTCGCGATGAGCGCGAGGATGATGTCCTTGGCCGAGACGCCGGGGCCCAGCCGGCCGTCCACGCGGACCTCGTACGTCTTGGGCTTGCGCTGGAGCAGCGTCTGGGTGGCGAGGACCATCTCGACCTCGCTGGTGCCGATGCCGAAGGCGAGGGCCCCGAACGCGCCGTGGGTGGCCGTGTGCGAGTCGCCGCAGACGATCGTCATGCCCGGCTGGGTCAGCCCGAGCTCGGGGCCGATGACGTGGACGATGCCCTGCGTGTCGCTGCCGTAGGCGTGGATCGGGATGCCGTACTCGGCGCAGTTGGTCTCGAGCTGCTTGATCTGCGCCGCGCCCATCTGGTCCAGGATCGGCAGGCCCCGGGGCGTGGTCGGCGTGCTGTGGTCGGCCGTGGCCACCGTCTTGTCCGGGCGGCGCACCGGGATGCCGCGCTGGCGGATGCCGGTGAAGGCCTGGGGGCTGGTGACCTCGTGGATGAGGTGCAGGTCGATCGCGAGCAGGGCGGGGGCGCCTTCGTCCTGGGCGACGACGTGGTCGTCCCAGATCTTCTCGACGAGCGTTCGCGGTGCGGTCATCGTGCGGTCCTGTGGTGCGTGGGCGGGCGGACAAGCGTACCGCGAATAGCGCGCGGGGCGGTCATCGGCCGCCCAGGACCCGCGCCTTGGAGCCGGTGACCTCCGCCCACAGCAGGGCGGGCCCCGGCCACGGCGAGCGTGGCGTCGTGAGCGCGGCGAGTGCGTCGTCCGGGTGGGCCGGGTAGGCGGCCCGAAGCTGTCGCGCGAACGCCGTGGCGACGGCCCGCGTCGCGCGCGTGCGTTGCACGAGCAGGATCTGGCTGACGTCGGGTGCGGCGCCCAGCTGCGACCAGCCCTCCCAGCTCGGCAGGGAGGCCGCCTTCTCCGCGTGCCAGCGGATCAGCTGCTCCAGCCGACGGAGCTCGGACTGGAGCTCGGCGGCGAGGAGGGCGCGCTCCTGGGCGTCGTGCAGCACGAGGTCGATCCAACCGCGCGAGGGCCTCCGGACCGGGACTTCGGTGAACGTGCGCCAGCGCGGGTGGAGGATCCCCAGCAGGGCCTCGAGCATCGGGGCGCTCAGGCGGTCGCGGATGGCCGGTCCGGAGTTGGGGTACAGGCGCACGCTCAGGTCGGCGCCGAGGACCGCCGCGAGCCGCTCGTACGTTTCGAGGCTCGGGCGCTCGTCGCCGCGCTCGATCCGGCCGAGGAACGCCGCGTCCACGCCCGCCGCCCCGGCGAGTGCGGCCCTGCTCAGGCCGGCGTCCTCCCGGAACCTCTGGATGTCCTCGGCGAGGGAGCGGTGGCGCGCGACAACCACGCGTCGGATCGCGGCGTCGAAGTTGCGGCTGGGCATGGGGCCATTGAACCCGCCTCGGCTTATCGGCGGCTCATCGCGCGGGTGCATTGGGCTTGGCTGGTCTCGCCCAGGCCGACCTCTCGACTCGCTCGGCTGGACCTGCCCCGGCCCGCCTCGGCCCGCCCCCGACTCGCCCGGCTGGACCCGGAGTCCAGACTTCAGGCGGTCCGCTGTCCGCGACTGGCCCCCGGGTCCAGAGCCGGCCTCGGCAGACGCTCGTCACGGCTCCTGGCGGTCGACGGCTGGACCCCGAGTCCATCGCGGCTCCGATTGGCCCCGATCGCATGGACTGGCGGTCCAGCCGCCCGCGCTGCTCGGGGAGCGCGGCCACCCCAGCTCGGCCGCGCCGAGCCCCTCGCGCCGCCCGCCCGCCGCGCACCCGAAGGTTGCGGTTGGGGTGGTTGCGCCCTTGGCGAGGATGCCGTTACACTCCCGGCACCCGCCGCGTAGCGGGCGTGCAGGAGTTCCAGTGGGCTTCTTCGAGAACCGGGACCGCCGAGCTGTCGCCGTCGTCGTGACGACGGACGGCCGCCGCGTGACCGTGCCCACCCGCGACCTCCAGCTCGGCGTATCCCCCCTCGACCTTCTTCGCTCGCTCCTCCTGGGCCTTGAGGGCCTTCTTGGCCTCCTCATTACCGGCTCCCGGCGGGAGAACGGAGGATCGCGGAGGATCGGGCGCCGATAGCGCCGGAGCCACCTAGAACCGAAGGGACCCTCGCCGGGAGGCGAGGGTCTTTGCATGTCCGGGCAGGTCGCGGGACCGACCGGGCGAAAGGGACCGAACAGCGATGACCGTGACCAAAGGCGAACCGCCGGCAGGCGGTACCGCCGCGAGCGCGCCCCAGCGTCGCAGCCACGTGCCCGGCGCCGGCACGCCGGCCGCCGCGGCGATCGACGAGGCGCGCCGCGCAATGCTGCACGACTCGCGCGTCAAGAAGCGCACCAGGATCGGCGCCGACGCGCTCATGGAGGCGCTCGTCCGCCAGGGCGTGGACACGCTGTTCAGCTATCCGGGCGGCGTCATCCTCCCGATCTACGACATCCTGGCCGACTACCCCGAGGTCCGGCACATCCTCGTCCGGCACGAGCAGGGCGGCGCCCACGCCGCCGACGGCTACGCGCGGGCAAGCGGCAAGGTCGGGGTGTGCATGGGCACCAGCGGCCCCGGCGCCACCAACCTGGTCACCGGCATCGGCACGGCGATGCTGGACTCGGTCCCGATGGTCGCGCTCACGGGCAACGTCGCCAGCCCGCTCCTGGGCAAGGACGCCTTCCAGGAGATCGACATCACCGGCATCACCCTGCCGATGACCAAGCACAACTACCTCGTCCGCCACGCCGACGACATCCCGCGGGTCGTCGCCGAGGCCTTCTACCTCGCGAGCCACGGTCGCCCCGGGCCCGTCCACGTTGACTTCACCAAGGACGCGCTCCAGCAGGAGACCCGGGCCGAGCACCCGACCGAGGAGGAGGTCGTGGCCGGCCTGCCGGGCTTCCGCCCGACGATCGAGGGGCACCCCAAGCAGATCAAGACGGCGGCGAGGGAGATCGCCAACGCCAAGCGGCCGCTCATCCTGGCCGGGCACGGCGTGCTGATCGCCAACGCCGAGGAGGAGCTCAGGGCCTTCGCCGAGAAGGCGCAGATCCCCGTGGCTTGGTCGCTGCTGGGCATCGGCGCGCTCGACGAGGACCACCCGCTCGCCTACGGCTACATGGGCATGCACGGCTGGAAGCACGTAAACCGGGCGATCCAGGCCGCCGACCTCCTGATCGCCATCGGCATGCGCTTCGACGACCGGGTCACCGGCAGCGTCGCCACGTACGCCCCGTACGCGCGGATCATCCACGCCGACATCGACCCCGCCGAGATCGGCAAGAACGTCGCGGTCGAGGTCCCGATCGTGGGCGACGCCAAGCGCGTCCTCGCGGCGCTGGCCAAGGCGGTGCACCCGGTGGCCCGAGAGGCCCGCGCCGAGTACCTCGACCAGCTGGACGAGTGGCGCGCCGAGTCCCAGGCCGCCAGCTGGCACGGCTCGGGCGGCTGGCGCGAGGGCGTGATGACGGCGGACTTCGTCGTCGCGCGGATCGGCGAGCTGACGGACCACGTGGGCACCTACGTCGCCGACGTCGGCCAGAACCAGATGTGGACCGCGCGCTACACGAGGTTCAAGCGCCCGAACAGCCACATCAGCTCCGGCGGGCTCGGCACCATGGGCTACGGCGTCCCGGCGGCGATGGGCGCCGCGCTCGGCAACCCGAGCGCGGAGACCTGGGCGCTGGTCGGCGACGGCGGCTTCCAGATGACCAGCCAGGAGTTGATGACGCTCGTCGCCGACAACATCCCGGTCAAGATCGCGGTCCTCGACAACAAGAAGCTGGGCATGATCCGCCAGTGGCAGGAGATCGTGTACGCGGGGAACTACCACAGCTCCCACCTGCCCGGCCCCGACTTCTGCAAGCTCGCCGACGCCTACGGCATGCCGTCCTGGAAGGCGAGCCGGCCCGAGGACGTGGACACGGCGATCAAGGCGGCGCAGGCCGTGGACGGCCCCGCGCTCATCTGGTTCGAGATCGAGCAGGAGCAGAACGTCTTCCCGTTCATGACCGCGGGCAAGGGCCTGTCCGACCTGATCGAGACCTGGGGAGGCCCCGAGGAATGACCCCCGACACCGCCGCCCACGCGGCGCCGCCGCCGCGCGCGATCCCCGGCTCGGGCGAGGCGCACCGCCACGCGCTGATCGTGCTGGTCATGGACCGGCCCGGCGTCCTGAACCGCGTCGCGAGCCTGATGCGGGCGCGCAACTTCAACATCGACTCGCTGGCCGTGTCGCGCACCGACCGCGAGCACATCAGCCGCATGACCATCACGCTCCACGGCGACGACGTCGCGGTCGAGCAGGCGGCCAAGCAGCTGTACAAGCTCGTCGACGTGCTCAAGGTCCAGGACGTGACCGCCGACCAGGTCGTCGAGCACGAGCTCGCGCTGATCAAGGTCCGCGCGTCCGACGCCAACCGGGGCGAGGTCATCAAGATCGTCGAGCTGTACAAGGGCCGCGTCGTCGACATCGCCCCCGAGTCCGTCATCGTCGAGGCGACCGGCTCGGAGAGCGAGATCGACGCGCTGGTCGCGCTCATGCGCAGCTATGGAATCAAGGAACTGGTCCGGACCGGCGCGATCGTCATGCTGCGCGGCGCCGGGTCCATCGAGGAGGCGCTCAAGCTGTGACCGCGAAGATGTACTACGACGCCGATGCCGACCTGTCGGCGCTCGAGGGGCAGACCATCGCGGTCCTCGGCTACGGCTCGCAGGGCCACGCCCACGCCGCCAACCTGCGCGACAGCGGCCTGCGGGTGATCGTCGGCCTGGCCGAGGGGAGCAAGAGCCGGCCCCACGCCGAGGCCGCCGGCTTCGAGGTCATGACCGTCGCGGAGGCCGTCAGGGCGGCCGACGTGATCATGGTCGCCCTGCCCGACACGGTCCAGAAGGCGGTCTACGACGCCGAGATCGGGCCGAACCTGCGCGACGGCCAGCTGCTGATGTTCGCCCACGGGTTCAACATCCGGTTCGGCCGGATCCAGCCGCCGGCGGGCGTGGACGTGGGCATGGTGGCGCCCAAGGGCCCGGGACACCTGGTCCGCTCGGTCTACGAGCAGGGCGGCGGCGTGCCGGCGCTGTTCGCGGTGGAGCAGGACGCCACCGGCACCGGGCGCGCCCGCACCCTCGCCTACGCGAAGGGCAACGGCAACACCCGCGCCGGCGTGCTCGAGACCACGTTCAAGGAGGAGACCGAGACCGACCTGTTCGGGGAGCAGGCGCTCCTCTGCGGCGGCGTGTCGGCCCTGATCAAGGCCGCGTTCGAGACGCTGGTCGAGGCCGGCTACCAGCCTGAGCTCGCCTACTTCGAGACCATGCACGAGCTGAAGCTGATCGTGGACCTCATGTACCGCGGCGGCCTCAACTACATGCGCTTCAGCGTCAGCGACACGGCCGAGTTCGGCGACTACGTCTCCGGGCCGCGGGTGACCGAGGGCGCCAAGGCGGCGATGAAGGACGTCCTCTCGGACATCCAGTCGGGCTCCTTCGCGGCCCGCTGGATCGCGGTCCAGGACGCCGGCGGCGGCGAGTTCGAGGAGCTGCGCGCCCGCGACCGCCACCACCAGATCGAGCAGGTCGGCGCCGACCTGCGCGCCAAGATGCCGTTCCTCAACCCGGTGGTGGTCGAGGCGGGCGCCGCCCAGGCCTCGACCAGTTCGGTAGGGAGCAAGAAGTGACCTCGTTCGAGTCAACCAACCCGCGCTTCGGGGCGGGCGTCCCGGCCGGGGCGGTCCGGATCTTCGACACCACGCTCCGCGACGGCGAGCAGGCGCCCGGCGCCGGCCTGACCGCCGCGGAGAAGCTCGAGGTCGCCCGCCAGCTGGCCCGGCTCAAGGTGGACGTCATCGAGGCGGGCTTCCCGGCCGCCTCGCCCGGCGACTTCGAGGCGGTCCGGCGGATCGCCCAGGAGACCAGGGGCGGGATCGCCGTGGCGGCGCTCGCCCGCTGCCGCGACGGGGACCCGCAGCGGGCGGTCGAGGCGATCCGCGTCGCCGAGCGGCCGCACCTCCACCTGTTCATCGCGACCAGCGACATCCACCTGGTGCACAAGCTGCGCATGACCCGCGAGCAGGCCCTCGCCGAGTCCGTGCGCTGGGTGAAGTGGGCCCGCCAGACGCTGGGCCGCGACGCCGAGATCGAGTTCTCGGGCGAGGACGCCTCGCGCACCGAGCTGGACTACCTGCTCGACGTGTACGAGGCCGTCACCGAGGCCGGCGCCTCGACCCTCAACATCCCGGACACCGTCGGCTACGCGATCCCGTCGGAGTTCGGCCGGCTGGTCGGCGCGGTCAAGGGCCGCGTCGGCGACGCCGCCACGATCAGCGTCCACTGCCACAACGACCTGGGCCTCGCCACCGCGAACACGCTCGCCGCCGTCCAGGCGGGCGCTCGCCAGGTGGAGGTCACCATCAACGGCCTCGGCGAGCGGGCGGGCAACGCCTCGCTCGAGGAGGTGGTGATGGCGCTCCGCACGCGGCCGGCCCAGTTCCCGGACCTCGCGGCGTCCGTGGCCACCGAGCAGATCACCGCGGCCTCGCGCCTGGTCAGCTACCTCACCGGCTTCACGATCCAGCCCAACAAGGCCATCGTGGGCTCCAACGCGTTCGCCCACGAGTCGGGGATCCACCAGGACGGCGTCCTCAAGAACCCGCTCACCTACGAGATCATGACCCCGCAGTCGGTGGGCCTGTCCGGCAGCACCCTGTCGATCGGCAAGCTGTCCGGCCGGCGGGGCCTCCAGGGCAAGCTCCGCGAGCTGGGCGTCGAGGTCGAGGGCGAGGAGCTCGACGCGGTCTACCGCGCCGCGATCCAGCTCGCGGACTCCAAGAAGGAGGTCACCGACGCCGACCTGCTCGCCCTCGTCGAGCAGCGCAAGGCCGACGTGCCGCGCTCCATCGAGCTGCTCGGCTGGAGCATCACCTCGTCGTCGGGCGGCCACTCCGTCGGCTCGGCCAGCCTGGTCGTCGCCGGCAGCGCGAAGGCCGGCAACAGCACCGGCAACGGCCCGGTGAACGCGCTGTTCAAGTCCGTGGACGAGGCGATCCGCCCCGTGCTGGGCTGGAACCCCGTGCTCACCGAGTACGAGATCAAGGCCGTCTCGGGCGACGGCGACGCGCAGGGCCAGGTCCTGCTCCGGGCGCGACGCTCCTCGGACGAGGGCCCGGGCGCCCTGGTGGTCACCGGCCACGGCCTGTCGACGAACATCATCGAGGCGTCCCTCGAGGCGTACATCGTCGCGGCGAACAAGCTCCACGGCGCCGAGATCAACGGCGTCGAGGTGGCGTTCGTCGGGCGGCGCGTCGCGGAGGACCTGCCTTGAGCTTCCAGCCCTGCG
>JAJYLZ010000043.1 GCA_021787395.1 Chloroflexota bacterium | reverse complement strand
CCAGACCCGACTCGACGTCCCACGGGCGGACGGTGGCTGCCGTGTCCTCGGTCCCGCCGGACTCGGCGTCGCTGGGATCGTGCGGAGCGCGCGTCGGGGGCGTCGCGCCCGGCGTCGAGCCGGCGGGAGGCCGGGGCCTCGCGTTGAGGCCTGCGGTCGGCCGCGGCCGACGGCGCTGCAGCCCGCGCCGCGGCTCGGACGGGTTCGTCCGGTCCTCGGTCATGGGGCTACCGCCGCCCGTACGTCCGGAAGACCCAGTAGAGCCCGGCGAAGGTCGCCAGGAGCAGCACCACGCCGGCGATCCACCAGAACTGCGGGGTCTGGACCGTAACCCGGATGTCCACCGAGCCGCTGGCCTCGGCACCCGCCACCTTGAGCGTCACCACGTAGTCGCCCGCGATGGCGTCCTTGGACGGGGTGATCTTCGCGGTGAAGTTCTGGGTGTTGTTGGTCGAGCCGGCCGCGAGCGAGTCGACGCTGGTCGGGTCGAAGGTCACCGTCCAGCCGGTGGGCGCGGTCGCCGAGGGGGTGAGCTTGGTGATCGGCGCGGTGCCGGTGTTGGTGGCGACGATCGCGAAGTCCTTCTCGGTGCCGGCGTTGGCCGTGGTCGAGAGGACCTGGTCGGGCGTCGACACGGTCATCGAGTAGCTGCCGGTGATCGTCACGGTCATGTCGGCCTCGGCGGTCTTGCCGCCGCCGGTCACCGTCGCGACGATCTTGTTGTCGCCCGCCGTGGCGTTCACGTCGGGCGTCACCGTCACGGTCAGCGAGCCGGTGCTGCCGGCGGCCACCTGGAGCGTCGACGCGGTGGACGAGTCGGACGGCTTGATGGTCGTGGTCCAGCCGTCGGGCCCCTGGGCGTTGAACGAGTAGGTCGCCTCGCTGGGCGTGTTGTTGGACAGGGTCAGGTTGAACGTGAAGGTCGAGCTCGACGAGCCCTTCTGCTGCGGGAAGTCGGCCTTCAGCGAGATCGTGCCGCTGGCCGCCGACTCGACCCGGACCGCCACCTGGAGGCTCTGGGAGAGCCCGCCGCCGTCCGCGTGGATGGTCATGGACGTCGTGCCCGCGGTCGCGTCCGCGGGGACGTCGACGGAGAACTCCACGTCCGGGGCGGTGCTGGCCGTGGGGCTCGAGTTGGCCACGTACACGCTGTCGATGACGGTCCCGTTGCCGCGGAAGCGCGACGTCCAGCCGGACGGCACGCCGTCGGCGGACAGGCTGACCGTGGCGGCGGGATTGGCGCTCAGGTTCAGCTTGAAGGTCGCGGTCGAGCCCGGCTCGGCGACGACCTCGGGGTAGGCTGTCGTGATCGTGAGGACCCCGGCCGCACCGACGATCGGGGCCGCTGGGCCGGCGATGAGGGCGAGGACACCGAGGCTGAGGGCGATCCGCGAGGTCAGGCTGACCCGCCTTGAGCGCCCAGAAACGCGATCCGACATGCGCTGTCTCCAGGAAGCAGGGTGGACTCGGTCACACACGCGGGCACTCGGCGTCCTGGCCGGGTCCGCGGCCCCGATCATAGGGCGGATTGGCTGAGAGGTCCTTGAGAGGCCATTCCCCGGGGGCGTCCCGCGAGCGCGCCCGCGCCGCGCCCGCTCCCTCGACGCTCCCCTAGGCGCTCGGCGTGGGCGCGGGCGTGGGCGGCTCCGTCGGGGCCGGCGTGGGCGGCTCCGTTGGCGTCGGGGGCGGGGTGGGCGCCGGCGTGGGCGGCTGCGACTCGGTCGGGGGCGAGAACGAGGGCGCCGCCGACTCGGACGGGTTCACGGACGGCGACGGGCACACGACCGGCGAGGCGAGCGGCGCCCCGGAGGCGCCGGACGGCGGCGCGCTCGCCGGCGGGACCGCCCCGGATGCGCACGGGTTGTACGTCGGGCTGGGCGACGGCGACGCGCACGAGCCGCCGCCGACCAGCGGCCCCCACGACTTGCCGTACGGGGTGAACGCGCCGTCGTAGAAGTACGACGTGTGCGTGCCCTTGAGCCCGCCGCCGGTGTTGGGCCCCTTCTGGGCGCGCTTGAGCCACGCGCGGTCGGCGGCGAGCCAGTTGGGGTTGCCCTGCTCGAAGCCGACCGACGTGAGGACGGCGTCGCCGCAGGTGCCCGAGGGCAGGCCGGCCGTGGGGGCGGTGCCCGGCAGGAACAGCTGGGTCACCGTCGGGTCGCCGGCCGACGGCAGCTGCCCGGTGAAGGCGTCGACCGCCACCTGGTCGAGGCCGCTGGGCTGCAGGAACCCGTTGATGCTCCAGCTCTTGGTCGCCTCCTGCAGGAAGCCCTGCCAGACATAAGTGGTGACGTTGATCGAGAACAGCGGGTCGGACGGGCTCGAGACCAGCGAGTTGTCCGAGTTCCCGTTCCAGGCGCCCACGGCCAGGGCGTACTCGCCCTTCTGGCGGTCGGCGGCGGACGGGACGCCGATGTAGCCCCAGGCGTTGAGGTCCTTGGCGTCGTTGTTGGTGCCGGTCTTGAGGGTCGCGGGCCGGTGCTTGCCGCTGGAGCTCTTGAGCTCGAACTGGCCCCAGTACGGGTTGATCGACGGCTGCGTGTTGCCGGCCAGGGTGTCCGTGATGATGTAGGCGGCGCCCGGGTCGAGGACCTGCTGGGCCACGACCTTGCTGATGTCCGTGTGGTCGATCAGCACGTTGCCCGACGGATCGGTCACCTTGAGCAGCGTCGTCTGGTCCACCAGCTGACCGCCGTCGGCCAGCGTTCCGTACGCGCGGACGAGGTCCTTGCCGTGGACCTCGGCCACGCCCAGCGCGAACGACAGCCCCGCGTTGACGGTCCCGTTCTGGAAGTTGATGCCCATCGCCTCGGCCTGCGCCTGCACGCGCGGCACGCTGACCACCGACATCGCCTTGACGGCGGGGATGTTGAGCGAGAAGCGGAGGGCGTCCTGCATCCGCACCGGGCCGCGCTCGAGCATGTCGGCGTCGGTCGGGACGTAGCCGCCGCCCATGTCGGTGGTGACGTCCATGAACACCGAGGCCGCGGTGAAGTACCGGTCGGCGATGCCGGTGGCGTACATGATCGGCTTGAACGCCGAGCCGGGCTGGCGCCAGCCGTCGGCCAGCACGTCGAACTGGGGCTGGAACTGCTTGGTGGCCTTGGTGGCGGTGGCGTCGGCCGACCCGACGTAGGCGATGATCTGGCCGGTCTGGTAGTCCTCCGCGATCAGCGCCCCGTTGTAGAGGCTCTTGTTGGTGAGGTTTCGCATCCACGCCTGGTAGGGCACGCCGATCTGCTTCGCGTAGGCGGCCGGGTTCTTCTGGTGGGGCAGGATCGTCGCGGCCTTGACCCACTTCTGGGCGATGAGCTGGAGCTTCCAGTCGAGCGTGGTCTGGATCGTGAGGCCGCCGCGCTCCAGCACCGGGCACGTGTCCACGCCCGCGCCGCACAGATCCGTCGCCAGCTCCTTGCGCACCTGGTACACGAACTGCGACGCCTGCCAGGGCTGGGCCTTCTGCGAGGCGAGGATCACCGGCTCCTGTTTGGCGGCCGCGAAGTCGGCGGCCGTGTAGGTGCTCCCGGTCAGGGGCGTGCGGCCCGACGCCATCAGGTCGAGCACCTGGTTGCGGCGCTGGACGACGGGCGAGTCCTGGGGCACCTCGAGCTGCGTCGCCGTGCACTTCGGGTCGGCGGGGTCGAGCGACGGGTCGCTGGCGCACACCGGCTGCGCGTTGTGAACGAGGTCGTAGTAGTCGGGCGCCTGCGGCAGCGCCGCGATGATCGCGGCCTGCGCGAGGGTCAGCTTCGACGCCTGCGCCGGGTCCGTGAGGTCGATCCCGAAGTAGCCCCTGACCGCGGCCGCCACGCCGTACGTGTCGTTGCCGTAGTAGTTCTGGTTGAGGTACGCGGCGATGATCCGCTGCTTGCCCGCCACGCCCGGGTACGCCTGGGTCACCCGGATCGACTGGATGATCTCCTTGATCTTGCGGGGGATCGTGGCCTCCGTCTGGGCGGTGCCGTTGGTCGTGAGCAGCCGCTGGCGCACCAGCTGCTGGGTGATCGTGGAGCCGCCGCGGGGGCGACCCCGGATCGCGTCGATCCCTGAGGCCAGGATGCCCACCGGGTCGAAGCCGGAGTTGTCCCAGAAGGTGGCGTCCTCGACCGCCGTGGTCGCGTCCACGAGCTGCGGCGGGATGTCCTTGAAGGCGAGGACGGTCCGGTTCTCGGTGCCGAACGTCCCCAGCTGGGTCGTGCCGTCGCGGGCCAGCACCACGGACTGCTGGATCAGCTGCATCTGCTCCAGCTGGTGGGGGTCGGGCAGGTTCGCGCTCAGCGTCAGGTACAGGCTGACGGCGGTCGCGGCGCCGGCGAACCCGAGCAGCGCGAGGACCGCGAACAGGAACAGGCCCATCCTGGCGGCGGTCCCCATGCCGCGACGGCGCCGCCGGGCGCCGTTGGGGGCAGCGGCCCAGTCGCGGGCCGGGCGGTCGTCGTGGTGCATCGCGCCCAAGAATGCCCCGAGCGCGGGGAACGTGCTGCCGCGAGCCGCGCTGCCGCGGTCGCGATCGCGCCGGAGCGACGGGTCGCCGGGGCCGTCAGCGCCTGCGCAGCTCGTCCCGGATCTCGGTCAGGAGCTTGACCTCGTCGGATGGCTCGGGGGGCGCGGCCGGCTTGTCCTTGATCAGCGCGCGGCCGATCAAGAACACCACGAACGCGATCACGATGAACGCGATCACGGTGTTGATGAACACGCCGTAGCTGATGTCCACCTCGGGCACCGGCTTGCCCGCAGCGTCGGTGGTCGCGTCCTTGAGCTTGATCACCAGGCTCGAGAAGTCGACGCCCCCGAGGAGGACGCCGATGGGCGGCATGATGATGTCCTTGATCAGCGACTGGACCACCGAGTTGAGCGCGGTGCCCAGGATCACGCCGATGGCCAGGGCCAGGGCGTTGGACTTGGTCAGGAACTCCCTGAACTCCTTGAGCATGAGCCGCCCTCCTCCGTGCATGCCGGCGTGCCGCCCGGCGCCGCTACCTTAGCCGCTCTGACGGGTGCATCACAGTCCGAATCGGCCGACCGCCTCGGCGGCGAGTCGCGCGCCGATGGCGAGCGACGACGTCGCGGCGGGCGACGGCGCGTTGCGCACGTGCAGGACGCGGTCGCCGCCGGCGAGGTCGAAGTCGTCGACCAGCGTCCCGTCGCGGCCCAGGGCCTGCGCCCGCACGCCCGAGGGCCCGAACCGGATCTGGTCGGCGCGCAGTTCGGGCAGGTATCGCTGCAGCTCCCCGAGGAAGGCACGCTTCGACCAGTCGCGCCACATCTCGGCGGCGCCCGTGCGCCAGAAGCGGCGGGCCAGCCTCCGGAAGCCGGGATTTCCCAGCGCCTCCGCGAGGTCGCGCGCGGAGACGTCGCGACGGCGGTAGCCCGTGCGCCGGAACGCGAGGACGGCGTTCGGGCCCGCCCAGACCTGCCCGTCGACGCGGCGCGTGAAGTGGACGCCCAGGAACGGGAAGCGCGGGTCGGGCACCGGGTAGACGAGGCCCCGGACGAGCGGCGCGGCGTCGGCGGTGAGCGTGTAGTAGTCGCCGCGGAACGGGATGATGGCCGGCGAGTCGCTCCTCCGGTCGCCGGTGAGCGCGGCCACGCGGTCGGCCCACAGGCCCGCGCAGGCGATGACCGCCCTGGCCTGCACCGGGCCGCGCGGCGTCTCCAGGACCATCGCGTCGGGCCGCCGCTCGATCGCCGTCACGGGCCTCGAGAGCTCCACCCAGCCGCCCCTCGCCCGGACGTCCTCGGCGTAGGCCCGCGTGACCTGCGCGAAGTCCGTGATGCCCGTCCGCGGGCTCCACAGGGCGCGGATGCCGCGGACGTGGGGCTCGATCTCGCGGATGCGCTCGGGGCCGACCTCCTCGAGGCCGTCGACGCCGTTGGCCAGGCCCCGCTCCTTGAGGCTCGCGAGACGGGGGAGCTCCGCCTCGTCCAGCGCCACGACCAGCTTGCCGGGCCAACCGATCGGGATCCCGCGGGCCTCGCAGTACCGCTCGACGAGGCCCTTGCCCTCGCGGCACAGGAGCGCCTTCTGCGAGCCCGGGGCGTAGTAGAGGCCGGCGTGGACGACGCCCGAGTTGTGCCCCGACTGGTGCGCGCCGACGACGGCCTCGCGCTCGAGGACCGCCAGCCGCAGGCCGGGGCGCTGCTCGAGCAGCCGCAGGGCGGTGGCCAGGCCCACGATGCCGGCCCCGACGACCGCGACGTCGACGCGCTCCGGGGCAGGGGAGGCGGACTGGCGGGGGCTCATGACCGCAGGGTAGCGCGGGGCCGGTCCGGCCATCGGCCGCGGGGCGCGCCGGCTCGTGCGCGGGCGCCTCCCCGGGCACGCCGACTCGAGCCCGGCCGTCCGTTGCCGCGTCGCCGCCAGCCGTCTGGGATGCGCGTCGGGATCGGGCTACCTGCGGGCGAGGTCGGCGAGGAGCCGATCCACGAACTCGGCCTGCGCCGGGTTGAGCCGCCGCCGAGCCTCCGCGGGACGGGCCCACAGGACGCGGTCGATCTCGGGCACCACGACCGTCTGGCCGGTCCTGGGGGGCCACTCCACCTCGACCTCGAGGCTGTGCAGGCTGCCCGGGTCGAGGTCTCCTTCGTACGCCCAGGCGTGGACCGTCTTGCCCGAGCGCATCCGGACCTCACCAAGGTCGATCGCGTCGCCGTCCGGGGCGTCGTGGCCGGTCTCCTCGGCGAATTCGCGGCGCGCGGCCGCCAGATCGGTCTCGCTGTCCAGCGGGGCGCCCTTGGGGATCGACCATGCCGCCGTGTCGCGGCGCGCCCAGATCGGACCGCCGGGGTGGGCGATCAGGACCTCGACAGCGTCGCCCGTGCGACGGTACAGGAGCAGCCCGGCGGAGCGCTTGCCCATGGCAGTCCAGTGTGCGACGTGTGCACGTCGCGCTGGGCGCTGGCGACGCTGGACACACGAAAGTGCCCGAAGGAACCTTCGCGCCGACTCGCCCACGGCTCGACCGAGCAAGCTCGGCTCTGCCGCAGCGGCTCCGGCTCCTGTCCACCTCAACGACCTTGCGGCCACCGTGGCGGAGGTTCCAGAGACCCGGTCCGGTGATTGCTCATCGGCCCGGCGTCGGTGCCACCGGCCCCTTCGGGCAAGCCAAACGATACGCTCCCGCAACGTTCGGCTCCAATGGGGTTGTCAACGAACTTCAGCGATTCGGCACCGGGGTTGTCCACGATTCGCAGCCGACGTGGACGGATTGTGGAGAACTCCGGGCCCTTTGGCCCTAGGGGGCTCAGCCCTCGTCGGCCACCACGCCGCGCGCCGTCCGCGCGGGCGCCACCTCGTGGTGGCGGAGGCAGCGCGCCTCGTACGTCTCCACGGCGGGCGCGTCGAAGCCGCCGATCACGATGAGCGGGTCGTCGACCGCGGCCGGCCGGCCGCCCACCAGGCGCTGGGTGCGGGTCGCGGTCTCGCCGCAGACGACGCAGATGGCGGTCAGCATCGTGATCTCGTCCGCCAGGGCGAGCAGCTGCGGCATGGCGCCGAAGGGCCGGCCCGCGAAGTCGGTGTTGAGGCCGCTGGCGATGACGTGCCGGCCGCTCTGCCGCAGCGTCTCCACCACCTGCACGAGGCTGGCGTCGAAGAACTGCGCCTCCTCGATCCCGATGAGGTCGGCGTCGCGCTCGCGGGCGAGGGCCAGGATCTGCACCGGCTCCCGCTTGGGGACGGGCGTGCTGGGGTAGCGGGCCTTGCTCCGGCTCTCCGCGTACTCGGGCGGCGTGCGGTCGTCCACGTCGGGCCGGACGAGCAGGATCCGGCGGCGGGCGATCTCGGCGCGGCGGAGCAGCCGGAGGAGCTCGTCGGTCTTGCCCGAGGACATGCAGCCGGCGATGACGTGGAGCCAGGGGTCGGCGCGGTACAGCACGTCCCGATCCTACCGCTCGGGCGCCCGCGCGAGGGGGTGGCGACGCTCCGGGCGTAGCATTCGGCCCATGACCGCCCCGACCGGCCGACCGGGCATCGGCCTCAACCTGCCGACGTGGCCGCGCTCCGACGGGACCGTCGCGACGTGGCCGGAGATCCGGTCGCTCGCGCGCGACGCCGAGGCGCTGGGCGTCGACCGGCTGTGGGTTCCCGACCACCTGGTGCGGGTCGTGCCGAGCGGCCGGGTCGTGGGCTTCCGCGAGTGCTGGACCGTCCTGACCGCAACGGCCGAGGCCACCGAGCGGGTCGGGGTCGGGCCGTTCGTCGCCTGCACCGGGTTCCGGAATCCGGGCCTGCTCGCCCGCATGGCGGAGACGCTCGACGACGTGAGCGGCGGCCGCCTGGTGCTCGGCATCGGGGCCGGCGGCCCGTCCGGCGACGCCAGCTGGCGGATGTTCGGCTTCGAGGAGCGGCGGCCGGTCGGCCGTTTCGCCGAGTCGGTGGAGGCCGTGGCCAGGCTGCTCCGCGGCGAGACCGTGACGTTTACGGGCGCGCACGTGCGGCTCGACGGGGCGACGCTGGAGCCGCGCGGGCCGCGGCCGTCGGGGCTGCCCGTCTGGGTCGCGGCGAGGGGCGAGCGGACCATGGACGTCGCCGCCCGCTGGGGCCAGGCCGTCAACGTCAACACCCCGCTCGCGACGCCCGATGACGTCGCCGCCGCGGCTGGCCTGGCCGAGGCGGCCTGCAAGCGCGTCGGGCGCGACCCCGCGACGCTGGCGCTCACCGGGTGGGGCCGCATCCTGCTCGACGCCCGCGGCAACGGCGTGGCCCGGCCGGGCTGGCTGTCGGGCTCACCGGAGCAGATCGCCGCCACGCTGGGCGCGATGGCCGGCTCCGGCCTGCGCCACATCTCGGTCTACCTCGGCACGGACGACGACCGCAGCCCCCTGCCAGCGCTCACCGCCAGCGCCCTGGAGCGGTTCGCCCCGCTGATGGGCCTCCTGCTCGCCGGCTGAGGCTTCGCGCCGCCTGATGCCCCGCGGCGCCCTACCGGCGCCGTATGCTCATGCCCGCCGCCGTCATCGGCATGGGGCGCAGGCTCGTCGAGGCCAGGGAGGGCATATGCCGGGGTTCACGCCGTTCACCAGCAACTACTCCGACCTCTCGGACGAGAACGGGTACCAGTTCGAGTTCCGCTGCGACGTCTGCGGCTCCGGATACCGCTCCGAGTTCGTGCGCTCCGCCCTCGGCACGGCCGGCAACCTCCTCAGCGGCGCCAGCAGCCTGATCGGGGGGTTCTTCGGCAGCGCCGCCAACGCCGCGGACCGGATGCGGGACGTCACCGACCGGGGCGCCCGCGACGACGCGCTCAAGAAGGCGTCGAACGAGATCATGCACCTGTTCACGCGGTGCCCCCGGTGCAGCAGCTGGGTGGACGAGACCTGCTGGAACGCGGCTCGCGGGCTGTGCGTCAACTGCGCCCCCAACCTGGCCTCGGAGATGGAGGCGGAGCGCTCGTCCGTCGAGCTGCAGCAGATGCGCGAGGCGATGCAGAAGGAGACCGTGTTCTCCGGCGACACCAGCGCCAAGCAGACGGTGTGCAAGACGTGCGGCAAGCCGGTCGGGTCGGAGCGGTTCTGCTCCAACTGCGGCTCGCCCACGGGCCAGAACCACTGCACCCAGTGCGGCGCCGAACTGGCGGCCGGCGCGCGCTTCTGCGGCAACTGCGGGGCGAAGGCGGGCTGACCCGGGCCGGCGCCGCTCAGGCCGGGCGGTCTCGCGCCGGCCCCCTCGGCCGGGCTGGCGGGAACGTCAGCTGACGGGCGTCCCGCAGTCCTTGCAGAACCGCGCGCCGCTCGCCAGCGGACTGCCGCACGCACGACAGCCGTCGGCGGCAGGCGGCGCGGCCGGCTGCCCCCAGCCGGGCTGGGCGGACGGCTGGGCCGGGGTCTGGGGCTGGCCCCAGCCTGGGATGGCACCCGTCGCCGGCGGAGGCGGGGCGGCGGGTCCCGCCGCGCGCTGGGCCGACTGGGCGGCCGCCAGGGCGGCATTCACGGGGTTGCCGCACCGCGGGCAGGCGACCCACGACGGATCGTCGATCTGGGCGGAGCAGTTCGGACAGCGCCCGGGCGAGAACGGGTCTCGAACGCCGCACGCCGGGCAGGCGACCACGTCGCGCTCGATGTAGGTCCCGCAGTGGGGGCAGGGGTGCTTGAACGTCGGCATCGCGACTCGCTCCCTCAGCCGGCCTACCCGCCGGCGGCTTCGCTGACCTGTGCCTCCTGCGCGGCCCTGCCGGGCCACTCGGCCGAATCATCGCGCGCCGCGCCGTGCCACGCCACGAGGTCGTGGAGCGCCGCCTCCCACGACGCCGGGTCACGGTGGACGAGGCGCGCCACGAACGCCCAGCGGGCCGCCGCCAGCGACGGCAGCGCGGCCAGCGCGAGCCGATATCGCAGGGCCGGCGGCGCCGCGAGCTGGGCAGCCGGCAGCGCCATCGGCTCGCGCAGGAACCGCGCGTCGAGCAGCGCCTCCGAGACGCCGGTCACCGCCGCCTCCAGCGCACCCGGCGGGACCGAGCCCGTGAACGCCGCCCGCGGCACCACGCGGAACAGGTACGTGGCGTGCGCGCCCTCGCTCACCAGCTCCATCGCGATCAGGTTGCCGGGCAGGCCGACGAGGAACCACAGCCTGGGCGCATCCGGGCGCCCGGGCGCCTCGGGGGCGCAGGCGAGCCAGCGCGGCGCTGCATCGCCCCCGCCGATCGCCCGGAGCACCCGGTACGACTCGTCGAAGGGCGGCACGCCGAGCGTGGCCGCCTCGAGCAGGGGCCACGCATCGCCCAGCTGGGCGGGGCCCACCGGCCGCCCCTCGAGCATCAGGCGCGACGCCAGCGAACGGGCGCCGAACGGCGCGTCCGGCACGAGCCCGGCCACGACGGCCGCGGCATCCGAGGCAGCGCCGTCCCGCAGGGCGCTCCAGCGCCGGCCGTGCTCGGTGGCCACGGGCCCGAGGCGCACCAGCCGGAGCGACGGCCCGCCCTGGGGGGCGAGGGGCAGGCTGGGGCCGGCCCCGCGGACCGCGACCCCGCCCGTCGAGGGGTCCACCGCCACCTCGCCGATGTCCGACCGGCGGACCCGCAGCCACGGGCGTCGCTCGTCGACCGGCGCGAGGACGACCCCGCGACCGTGGTAGACGAGCTGCGCGACGCCGGCCCCGTCGCCGGCCTCGTACTCCACGAGGTCGATCTCCGCGTCGGGGCCGAGCTCCACGAGGCCGTCGCCCAGGCGCTGGCGGAGCCGCCCGTCGCGCACCAGGCGCACCAGGAGTCCGGTCATGGTCCCGAAACGCTGGAGCTGCCAGCGCTCCGCTGCCGGGCCGGAGCCCAGGGCCAGCGTGACCGTCCCGCCGTCGGCGGCCACCTCCGAGACGTCCCGATAGGCCGCCGACCACACAGCTCCGCCCGCCCCTTCCAGCGTGAGCCCGGCCTCGTCGAGGGTGACCTGCACGTCGGACGGCGCCCCGCCCGGCCGTTGGGCGGTGCCGCGGAGGCGGGCGGGCAGCTGGCTGGACACGGGCGCATCTCCCCTGTAGATGGCGGTCGGCGCGAGCGGCGCCGGGCAATCGTACCGGCCCCCGACCCCCGCGCGATCGCGCCCCGCGACGCGGCCTTCTCCCGGTAGCCTGCCGGGATGGCCGGCATCCGCGTCTCGATCCTGCTCGTGGTGGTCTCGGGCGTCCTGTTCGGCACGGCCGGCACCGCCCAGTCGCTGGGTCCCGCCGCCGCCCCGCCCGTGGCGGTCGGCATCCTGCGGATCCAGGTTGGGGCGCTCGCGCTCCTCGCCGCGATGCCACTGCTCGGCGCCCGCCGCGGGCGCCTGCCCGTCCTGTGGCGGCGGCCGCAGATCGTGGTCACGGCCGTCGCGGCGGCCCTCTACCAGCCGTTCTTCTTCGGCGCCGTGAGCAGCGTCGGCGTCGCCCTCGGGACCCTGGTCGCCGTGGGCAGCGAGCCGGTCTTCGCCGGGCTCCTCGGCTGGGCGGCGCTGCGGCACCGGCCGACGCCGGCCTGGCTGCTCGCCACGGCCATCGCCGTGGCCGGCCTGGCGCTGCGCTCGGCGGACCGGCTCGGCGGCGGCGAGCCGGTGGGCCTCGCCCTCGCCCTGGGCGCGGGGCTGTGCAGCGCCTGCTACACCGTGGCGGCGAAGCACCAGCTCGACCGCGGCGCCACGGCCATCGAGGTGCCGGCCGCGAGCTTCGTCCTGGGCGGGGCGCTCCTGATCCCGCTCCTCCTCGGCCAGCCCCTGGGGTGGGTGGGGACACCGAACGGCCTGGCCCTGGTGCTGTACCTCGGTGTCGCCACGATGGCGGTGGCGAATGTGCTCCTGGCGCGGGGCATCCACGGCCTCCCGCCCGGCCCGGCCGCCACGCTGATGCTGACCGACCCCGTGGTCGCCACCGTGCTGGGCGTGGCGGTGCTGGGCGAGGCCCTCACTGCGGCGGCGGCGGCCGGCGTCGCCCTGGTCCTGCTGGGCCTCGTCCTGCAGGGCTTGGCGGTGGCGCGCTCCACGCCGGAGGATCTTGAGCCCGCCCCGGTCCTGTAGCGCCGCCGCGGCACGGTCCGGTTGTTCGTGATCGAATGGAGGGAGCCGCGCTGCAAGGCGCAACCTGCATGACCTGGAGACCGAGACCGTGATCGTGTGCGTGCCTGTGACCCCCGACGGCCAGGTGGATTCGAGCTGGGGCCGCGCTCCCCGCGTGGCCGTCGCGCAGGTGGAGAACGGGCGGATCACGGCGTGGGAGGAGCATCCCGTGGCCTGGGACGCGCTGCACGACGTGGGCACCGAGGGGGGCCACCACGCCCGGGTGGCGACGTTCCTCAAGGAGCACGGCGTGGAGGTCGTGGTGGCCGGCCACATGGGCCCGCCGATGGTGCAGATGCTGGGCAAGATGCGGATCCTGGCCCGGCTGGGTGCCCGCGGGGACGCGCGGACGGCCGTCGAGGCTGCCGGACGCCTGGACGGGTAGGCGCGAGGCCCCGCACCCGCAGGGCGGGGGATCGCCAGCCAGGACAGCGGGTCCGCCCCCGTCCGCGTCGCCTAGGGTGTGGCGCATGGAGCCGCCCGTCGTCACGCCGGCCGAGGCCGGGTTCGTGATGCCGCCCGCATGGGCGCCTCATGCCGCCACGCTGATGGCATGGCCGTGCCGGACCGCCCTCTGGGGCGGCCTGCTCGACCAGGCCAAGGACGATTACGCGGCGGTCGCTCGCGCCGTCGCCCGGTTCGAGCCGGTCCTCATGGCCTGCCCGCCCGGCACCGCCGGTGAGGTCCGCACTCGTGTCGGCGCCACCGAGCATGGCGTGGAGCCGCTCGAGCTGCCGCTCGACGACTCGTGGGTGCGCGACAGCGGACCCGTGTGCGTCGTGGGCCGCGACGGGCGCGTGGCGGCCGTGCAGTTCAGGTTCAACGCCTGGGGCGACCGCTGGCACCCCTACGCGGACGACGCCAGGCTCCCCGAGCGCGTGGCCGCGCACCTCGGGATGCGCCTGTTCCGGGCGCCCATGGTGCTGGAGGGCGGCTCCGTCGAGGTCGATGGCGACGGAACCCTGCTCACCACCGAGCAGTGCCTGCTCAACGCCAACCGCAACCCGGGCATGGGCCGCGAGCAGATCGAGGCCACGCTTCGGGCGTACCTCGGGGTCGAGCGGGTCGTCTGGCTGCCGTACGGCCACGAGACCGACAGCGGCCCCGAGGGCACCGACGGGCACGTGGACGCCGTGGCCGCCTTCACCGCGCCCGGCCGCGTCCTGCTCGACGTCCGCGAGGACCCGGCCTCGCCGGAGTACCGCAGCGGCCGCGCCAACCTGGCGGCGCTTCGAGCGGCTCGCGATGCGCGCGGCCGCGGATTCGAGATCCGAGCGCTCGACCCCGGGCCGTTCGCTGGCGTGCCGTACGCCAACCACTATCTGGTCAACGGCGGCGTCATCGTCCCGCTGAGCGGCGATCCCGAGGCCGACAGCCTCGCCCTGCGCGTGATCGGCGAGGCCCACGGCGGCCGCGAGGTGGTGGGCGTACCCGGCCGGGTGCTCATCGCGGGCGGCGGCGGACCGCACTGCATCACCCAGCCCATCCCGGCCGGCCCGGTCGCCTCGCCCTGAAGGCCGCCGCAGGCGCGGGGTCGTGTCGGCTGGATGACACCGGTGGGGTCGGGTGGGGGCTATCCATCCGACCCCTGAGGATCCAAGATTGCGTAACCCGGAGCGGAAGAGACGAAGGACAGGGAGATCACGATGAAGACCACCAAGGGCGATCTCGGGCCGGACGGCATGCGCATGAGCCTGGGCGCCCAGCCCGACGGGATGATCGGGCGGGCCGCCGAGGAGGACGACGTCGAGGGCCACTCGGCCACCCTGCGGGCCGAGGGGATCAAGAGCCTGGGCGCCCAGCCCGACGGGATGATCGGGCGGGCCGCCGAGGAGGACGACGTCGAGGGCCACTCGACGCTCCTGAACCCCACGATCACCCGTGACGTCATGAAGGCGCGCAACGCCGACATCGAGCGCTCCGTGCGCGCCAAGCAGAACGAGTCGGAGGCGAAGCGCATCTTCCGCCGCTGACCCGCTGCCGCCGCACCTGAGGCCGGCCCCGACGGGCCGGCCTCTTCGATTTCGCTGCCGGGTCGGCCGCACGCCTGACATGCGCCGTGTGTAGGATCGGGGCTCAAGGTCACGACCGTTCACGCGGAGCCCCGTCGAGAGATGACCGGCCAATCAGCGAGCGCCGCCTTCGCGATCGAGGCCCTGGGCCGGAGCACCCTGTTCGCCCGGGTCGGCCCCGACGCGCTGGCCGCCTGCGCCGCGAGCCTGCACGTCCGCCGCTACCGGCGCGGCGACACGATCTTCCACCAGGGCGACCCGGGCGCGTCCCTGTACATCATCGAGTCGGGATCGGTGAAGATCGTCCTGCCCTCCCCGGATGGCGAGGAGGGGGCGATCATCGCGACGCTGGGCCGCGGCGACTTCTTCGGCGAGCTCGCGCTGCTGGACGGTGCGCCGCACTCGGCGACCGCCGTGGCCGGTGAGCCGGTCAACGCCCTCGTGCTGCGGAAGGCCGACTTCGAGGCGCTGCTCGAGTCGCAGCCGGGCATCCGCCAGGCGATGATCGCGGGGCTGGTGGCGGAGCTGCGGCGGCTGACCAACCACGTCGAGGACCTGCACTTCCTGGACCTCCCGGGCCGGCTGGCCCGCCAGATCGTGCGGCTGGCGCGCGACGCGCACCCGGGCGTGTCCCGCGACGTCCGCCTCGAGTGGCGGTACACGCAGTCGGAGCTGGGCGCGATGATCGGCGGGACGCGCCAGACGGTGAACCGCCTGATGGCCGACCTGACGGCCCGGGGGCTGATCCGGATCGAGGGCGAGGAGCTGGTCATCCCCGACCTCGACGCGCTGTCCGGCGCGGCGATCCGATGACCCGCGAGGAGCGCCTGCTCCGGGCGGTCGGGCTGAGGGCGGAGGCGGCCCGCCGACTCGAGGGCAGCGGCGCAGGCGCCGTGCTCCGGTCTGTGGTGGAGGCGACCGTGGCGCTGTTCGACGCCGAGGCGGCCTCGATCGCGCTCTACGACCCGTCGGCTGGGCGCCTCGTGTTCGAGGTCGCCGCGGGCGAGCAGGGCCAGGGTGTCGTCGGGCTGTCGATCGCGCCCGACCAGGGCATCGCCGGCTACGTGTTCACCACGGGCCAGGCCCTCGCGGTCGCCGACGTGCAGCACGACGCCCGCTTCGGGCGGAGCGTGGCCGAGCGGACCGGCTACGTCCCGAGGTCGATCGTGGCGGTCCCGCTGCTCGACGACCAGGGCGGGATCGGCGTGCTCCAGGTGCTCGACAAGCGGAGCGCCGCGGCATTCTCGCTGCGGGACGTCGAGCTCGCCGGCGTGTTCGCCCGACAGGCTTCGGTGGCCATCCGCGCCAGCCGGGTGGAGCGCGACACGTCGGCCCTCCTGGCGTCCGTCCTGCGGCGGCTGGCCGAGGCGGACGCGTCCGCGCCTGACGGTGGCGCCCCGCGCGACGAAGGGTCGGGCAGGGCCGAGGCGGAGGAGGAGGACCAGGAGGCCCTCGACGCGCTCGTCACCCGGGCGACGGCGGACCTGGGGGAGGACGAGACGGGACTGTGGCGGCTCGCCGACCAGGTCGCGCGCCTGCGGGACGCCGACCCCGCCTCGGTCGGGCTGCTGGCGGACCTGCTCGGGGTCCTGGTCGCGCGCACCGAGCAGGATCGACGGCGGCGGAGTGGTCGGCAGGGCGGCGACCGCCTCGGCGGCGCGGCCACATGACCGATCCGGTCCTGCCGGCCTGGAGCGAGCCGTTCGTCGAGGGACGTCGCGGCGACCTGGACCGGGCACGGCCGATCGGGGCGGTGGACCGCGACTACGCCTTCGGCGGCAGCGACGGCGCCGGCGTGACGGTCGCCATCGTCGATTCGGGCGTGGACGGCACGCACCCGGCCGTGGGCGGCCGGCTCGTCGCCAGCGTCAAGGTGGAGATGTCCGAGGACGGGCCGGGCGTGGTCGACGACCCCGAGCGCCTCGACGTGGTGGGCCACGGCACCGCCTGCGCCGGCATCATCCACGCGCTCGCCCCGGCCGCGGACCTGGTGTCCGTCCGCGTGCTGGGCCCCGACAACCGGGGCAAGGGAGCGGTGTTCGCGGCCGGCCTCGAGTGGGCGATCGAGCGCGGCGCGTCGGTGGTGAACCTCTCGCTGTCCTCGCGCAGCGAGGCGCTGGCCGGCGTGTTCCACGAACTCGCGGACCGCGCCTACTTCGCGAACGTGCTGCTGGTCTGCGCCGCCAACAACGTGCCCGGCCCGAGCTACCCGTCCCTGTTCGCCTCCGTGGTGTCCGTCGCCGCGCACGACGTCCCGGACTCGTGGACGTGGTTCTACAACCCTCGCCCTCCGGTCGAGTTCGGGGCCCGCGGGGTGGAGGTCGAGGTGCCCTGGCGGGACGGCGGCTGGATGGTCGCCACCGGCAACAGCTTCGCGGCCCCGCACATCGCCGGGCTGGCGGCCCTGATCCGCGCCAAGCACCCCTCGGCGAGCCCGTTCGAGGTCAAGGCGATGCTGGCGGCCACGGCCGACCGCTGAGCCGCGCCGCCGGCACGGGCCGGCGGCGACGCGTCACGCGAACGGGCAGCCCGCCCGGAGCGTCAGCGCAGCAGGTCGGCCGGCGTGCTGAACGACCGGAGGGCCGCCATGTAGTTGGCCCGCTCGAACAGCGACGGGTCCGAGACGCTGGCCGCCGACGCGGAGCCGCGCAGCTGGTCCACGGAGTCGTACTCGCGCTCCTCCAGCCAGCCCGCCAGGCCGTCCACGAGCGACCGCACGTGCCCGACGCCGTGCTGGAGCACCGCAGACGTCGTCATCGCCACGTCGGCGCCGACGAGCAGGGCCTTGACGGCGTCCACGGCGGTGTGGATCCCGGACGTCGCCGCCAGGGACACGCCGAGCCCGAGCTGCGGGCGCAGGAGCGCGATCCAGCGCATCGGCAGCCGGAGCTCGGCCGAGGTGGACAGCGACACCTTGTTGACGATGTCGAGCGACTCCAGGTCCAGGTCCGGCTGGTAGAAGCGGTTGAACAGCACGAGGCCGTCGGCGCCCGCGTCCACCGCCGCCGCGGCGAAGTTGGCCAGCGCCGAGTAGTACGGGCTCAGCTTGACCGCGAGCGGGATGGTCACGGCGGCCCGCACGGCCGCGATCAGCTCGAGGTCTCGGGCCTCGCGATCGGCGGCGGCCGTCGCCGGGTCGGCGACCACGTGGTACAGGTTCAGCTCGAGGGCGTCGGCGCCGCTGTCCTGCATCAGGCGGGCGTAGCGCACCCAGCCGCCCATCGTGGACGCGTTGAGGCTGGCCACGACCGGGATCGAGACGCCGGCCTTCGTCTTCTCGAGGCGCGCCAGGTACCGGTCGCCGGTGCCCTTGTAGCCCTCGATCTGGGGGAAGTAGGAGAGCGCCTCGCCGAACTGCTCGTTGCCCTGCTCGAGCGAGCGGTTGAGCTCGAGCTCCTCGTTGAGGATCTCCTCCTCGAACAGGCTGGGCAGGACGACCGCGCCCGCGCCCGCCTCCTCGAGGCGCTTGACGACGGCGGGGTCGCCCGTCCAGGGCGAGGAGGATGCGACGATCGGGTTCCGCAGGTCGAGCCCGAGATAGCGGGTGCGCAGGTCCGCGCTCACGCCTCGCCTCCCTTCGCGCTCTCGCCGGCCGTCGCCGCGTCCTTGGCGTGGAGGTGCGGCACGTTGCGGTGGATGCCCGAGAGCTGCTCGTAGTAGCGCCACTTCTCGTCCGCGTCGGCCTGCATGAGCTCGGCGAGCTCCGCCGCCTTGTCCGGGTTCGTGCGCTCGAGGATGGCGAACCGCGTCTCGCTGGACACGAACTCGCGGATCGGGATGGACGGCTTGGTCGAGTCGAGCCTGAACGGCAGCCCGTCCTCGTCGCTGACCACCGGCGAGTAGCGGTAGAGCGGCCAGTAGCCGGACTTCACCGCGTCCCGCTGATGGCTCATCGACAGGCTCATGTCGATGCCGTGGGCGATGCACGTCGCGTAGGCGATGATCAGGCTCGGCCCGGGCCAGGCGTCCGCCTCCAGCAGGGCCTTGATGGTCTGGGCGTCGTTGGCGCCCATCGAGACCTGGGCCACGAACACGTTGCCGTAGCTGCGGGCGATCGCGCCCAGGTCCTTCTTGCCCGTGGCCTTGCCGGCGGCGGCGAACTTGGCGACGGCGCCCCTCGGGGTGGACTTGCTGGCCTGGCCGCCGGTGTTGGAGTAGACCTCGGTGTCGAGGACCAGGATGTTGACGTTGCGGCCCGACGAGAGGACCTGGTCCAGGCCGCCGAACCCGATGTCGTAGGCCCAGCCGTCGCCGCCCACGATCCAGACGCCCTTGCGGACGAGGTCGCCCGCCAGCGACTCCAGCGAGCGGGCGTCGTCGGAGTCGATGCGGGCCAGGGCCTGGCGAAGCTGCGCCACGCGGCCGCGCTGGGCCTCGATCCCGGCCTCGCTGCCCTGGTCCGCGCCCACGAGCTCGGCCGCGAGCTCCGGCCCGATCTGGGGGGCCAGCTTCTCGACCAGCGCGCAGGCCAGCTCGTGCTGCTTGTCCAGGGCCAGCCGCATGCCCAGGCCGAACTCGGCGTTGTCCTCGAACAGGCTGTTGGCCCACGCCGGGCCCTCGCCGGCGGCGTTGGTCGCCCACGGGGTGGTGGGCAGGTTGGCGCCGTAGATCGACGAGCAGCCGGTGGCGTTGGCGACCACCATGCGATCGCCGAACAGCTGCGTCACCAGGCGCAGGTAGGGCGTCTCGCCGCAGCCGGCGCAGGCGCCGGAGAACTCGAACAGCGGCTCGAGGCGCGCCGCGCCCTTGACCGTGTCCACGGCGATCGCGTCCCGGGCGAGCGGCGCGATCGTCTGGAACTTGTCCCAGCGCTCGCGCTCGAGGTCGCGGTTGTCGAGGTAGTTGGCCATGTTGATGGACTTGTGCCCGATCTCGGTCTTGCTCTTGGCGGGGCAGACGTCCACGCACACGCCGCAGCCGGTGCAGTCGTCCGGGGCGACCTGGATGGTGATCAGGTGGTTCAGCAGGTCGCGGGACTTGAACTCCTTGCTGGGCAGCCCCTCGACCGCCTGGTCGGCCGGGTACACCTTCATCCGGATCGAGGCGTGCGGGCAGACCATGGCGCACTTGCCGCAGTCGATGCAGATCGACGCGTCCCAGACCGGGATCGACGGCGCGATGCCCCGCTTCTCGTAGCGCGTGGTGGCGCTGGGGAACGTCCCGTCCACCGGCAGCGCGCTGACCGGGACGAGGTCGCCGTCGCCGTCGATCAGCCTGGCGGTCACGTCGCGCACGAACTCGGGCGCGGTCGCCGGGATGAGCGACGCCAGCTCCTCGTGCTCCTTGACCTGGCCCGGCCTGACCCGGCTCATCCGCTCCAGCGAGCGGTCGATGGCCGCGAAGTTGCGCTGGACCACCGCCTCGCCGCGCTTGGAGTAGGTCTTCCTGACCGAGTCCTTGATCCGCGCGATCGCCTCTTCGGCCGGGAGCACGCCCGCCAGCTGGAAGAAGCACGGCTGCATGACCGTGTTGATCCGGTTGCCCATGCCGACCTCGGTGGCGACGGCGAACGCGTCGATCACCCACAGGTCGATGCCCTTGTCCACGATCGCCCGCTGCACGCTGGCCGGCAGCTGGTCCCAGACCTCGTCGGGGCCGTACGGCGCGTTGAGCAGCAGGGTGGCGCCCGGCTTGGCGAGCTCGATGACCCGCTTGTTGGAGATCAGGTTGAACTGGTGGCAGGCCACGAAGTCGGCCTGGTCCACGAAGTAGGTGGACTTGATGGGCTTGGGGCCGAACCGCAGGTGCGAGGTCGTCAGCGAGCCCGACTTCTTGGAGTCGTACTCGAAGTATCCCTGCGCGAACAGGTCGGTGCCCTCGCCGATGATCTTGACCGAGCTCTTGTTGGCGCCCACGGTGCCGTCCGAGCCGAGGCCGAAGAACAGGGCCTGGACCTCGCCGGCCGGACGCGGGTAGCGGAACTCGCGGTCGATCGGCAGTGACAGGTTCGTGACGTCGTCGTAGATGCCGATCGTGAAGTGGCGCTTCGGCCGGGGGCTGGCCAGCTCGTCGAAGACGGGCTTGACCATGGACGGGGTCGTCTCCTTGGAGGCGAGGCCATAGCGGCCGCCGATGACCCGCGGCATGGCCGCGAACGGGGCGTCGTCGCCGTCCATCGCCTCGTTCAGCGCGGACACGACCTCGAGGTAGAGCGGCTCGCCGACGGCGCCCGGCTCCTTGGTCCGGTCGAGGACCGCGATGGCCCTGACGGTCTTGGGCAGGGCCGCCACCAGCGCGGCGGACGGGAACGGGTTGAACAGGCGGACGGCCAGCATGCCCACCTTCTCGCCCCGGGCCGTCAGCGTCTCGACGGTCTCCTCGACCGCCCCGGCGCCGGAGCCCATCACCACCACCACGCGCTCCGCGTCGGGCGCGCCCACGTAGTCGACGAGGTGGTACCGCCGGCCGGTGCGGGCAGCCAGCTCGTCGAACACGGCCGCGACGATGCCGGGCACCGCGAGGTGGTAGGGGTTGCTCGCCTCTCGGGCCTGGAAGAACACGTCGGGGTTCTGGGCCGTGCCGCGGACCACCGGCTTCTCCGGCGACAGCTGCCGGGCGCGGTGGGCCAGAACGTCCTCCTCGCGGACCAGCGCGCGCAGGTCGTCCTTGGCCAGGATCGAGATCTTGTTGACCTCGTGGCTGGTGCGGAAGCCGTCGAAGAAGTGGAGGAACGGCACCCGCGAGCGGAGCGTCGCGGCGTGGGCGACCAGCGCGAAGTCGTGCGCCTCCTGGACCGAGCCCGAGGACAGCATCGCGAAGCCGGTGGCGCGGGCGTGCATCACGTCGCTGTGGTCGCCGAAGATCGACAGGGCGTGCGTCGCCACGGCGCGGGCGGCGACGTGGATGACCGCCGGCGTGAGCTCGCCGGCGATCTTGAACATGTTGGGGATCATCAGCAGCAGGCCCTGCGACGCGGTGAACGTCGAGGCGAGGGCGCCCTTCTGGATGGCGCCGTGCATGGCGCCTGCCGCGCCGCCCTCGGACTGCATCTCCACGACGTCCGGCACCTGGCCCCAGAGGTTGGGCCTGCCGGCCGCCGCCCAGTCGTCGCAGTGCTCGGCCATCTGCGAGGCGGGCGTGATCGGGTAGATCGAGATGACCTCCGACAGCTGGTAGGCGACACGAGCCGTCGCCTCGTTGCCGTCGAGGGTCTCCCAGTGCTGGTCCATACGATGCTGCTTCCTTTCGGGCGGCGCCAGCCACCCGGAGCGGTGGCGGTGGATTGGAGACGCGGGCACGCAGAGGCTGTCCCTCCGGCGCGCAGGGGGAATTGTGCGCCTCCCGAGCCGGCTGCAGGTGTCCCAACGGACCCCACATGACGGACCGCAGGTCAGGGGATGCGGGGCCATCGGGCGTGATAACGGTCCGATCGGCCCGGTTCGCGCCCGGCGCTTGACCGCCCCTCCGTGTCGCCCATACCCTGCCGGGCGACCGGCGATGGTGCCCGCCGAGACGCGTCCGCGTCTGAACTGCCCGCCCCGGGCTGATGGCCCCTGGCCTGCGACCGCAGGGCTGGGGGCCTTCTGCTGCCCCGAAGACGGAGACGGCATGACGTACCTCGCGATCTCGATCGGCGCGATCCTCGGCGCCAACCTCCGGTTCCTGGTGGGCGGCTGGATGCTCGACCGGATGGGCGCCGAGTTCCCGTACGGCACGCTCCTGATCAACGTGACCGGCTCGTTCGCGATCGGGCTGGCCTACGCGCTGATCGAGCGGCACGGCGCGCCGGACTGGCTGCGCCCGTTCGCGATCGTGGGGTTCCTGGGCGCGTACACGACGTTCTCGACGTTCTCGCTGGACACGCTCGCCATGGCGGAGCGGGGCGCCTGGCTGGCGGCGGGGGCCTACGTGCTCGGTAGCGTCGCCGCCTCGCTCGCGGCCGTCTGGGCGGGCGTCACGCTCGGCGGAGCGGGCTGAGGAGAGGCGCCATCGACGGAACGGCGCGCCCGGTCCGTGGCGGTCAGGGCCGTGGGCCGTCGACCCGCTGCACCAGCTGGACCGGGTGCCCGTCCGGGTCCTCCACGAAGGCCACCCGCAGGCGGCCGTCAAGGAACGGGTGCGGCCCGGCGCGGTCTGCAGCCCCGCCCTCGAGCGCCATCGCGTAGGCTGCATCGACGTCATCGGTCCAGAGGGCGATGCAGGCGCGGTGGCCCCGCGTCACCGGCGTGATGCCGTGGCTCGCCGCCGCCGGCCCGGGGAGGGCCAGCCCGAGGCAGAACCCGCCCAGGGTCAGCTCGATCTTGGCCGGCGGTTGCTCGGTCGTCCGGAACGTCTCGACGAACCCGAACCGGGCGTAGAAGCGGGCAGCCGCCTCGCAGTCGGCGACGAACAAGATCACCTGGGGATCGCTGAAGGCCACCATGGGCAGAGCATAGCGACGTGGCGCACGGGAGGCCGGCGGCCCGCGGCTCGGAGCCCGCCAGCACGATCCGGCGATCGCTGCTACCGTTCCGCGCCGTTGGCCTGACGACAGGGAGACCAGCTGCATATCGCCGTCCGGCAGGGGTGCCTGCCGTCCGATTGCCGTCTCCCTGAGGCGCGATCACCCCATGCGCGCCGCGCTCGCGGCCTGCTGCCAACCATCTCCGCCCGGCCGGCGCCGTCCCTTCGACACGGCGGACCCGCCGCCGTGCCTGGCAGAGAGGAGCACCTTGGGGCTCACCGCCGGCCTTCGGGCCCTGACCGCTGCGGCGCTTGCCGCGACCGCCGTCCTCGCCGTCACCGCGACGCCTGCTGCCGCCGCCGGTCCGACGCCCACTGCAACCGCGAGCGCCGTGTCGGCGAGCGCGGCCTCCCGCGTCGTCTACATCGCCGAGGCCCAGCGCGGCAAGCCCTACGTCCTCGACGCCGCCGGCCCGTCGTCGTTCGACTGCTCCGGCCTCGTCCTCTACGCCTACCGCATGGCCGGCGTCGCCGGCCGCCTGGGCGGCGGCCACTCGGGGTACGGGATGCTGGCCTGGGGCCGAGCCCACCACCTGTTCAGCCGATCCAACCCGCAGGTCGGCGACGTCGTCGTCTACGGGTACGGCGCCCACGTCGCCATCTACATCGGCGGCAGCCGCGTGATCAGCGCGCTCAACCCGGCGCAGGGGATCCGGATCACCGGACTGCACGCCCTGCACAACTCGGTGACGGGCTACATCCACACCCAGCTCGGGCGGGCGGCCGCCAAGGTCGTGCAGTCGGCCTCGAGCGCCAGGACCAAAGCCGCGGCCCCCTCGGGCTCCCGAGGCGCGCTGGTGCGCACCCGCTACGCCGTCAACCTGCGGGCCGCCGCCACCACCTCGTCGGCGGTGCTCGCGGTCGCTCCCAGCGGCGCGCAGCTCCGCCTCATCGGCTCCACGGTCCGCGGCGCCAAGCGCTGGGACCACGTGGTGTACCTGGGCCGGACCGGCTGGGTGCGCGCCGACCTGGTGCGCGCCGGCTGAACTCGGCTGGGCGCCCCGGGCCGGAGCGACGCCGACCGGGCCGGCCGGCGGGCGGTCGGCCCGGCCCCCGACGGGTCGGTCAGCCTGGCCGGGCGCCCGGAGCCTCTGGGTCTGCCGAGCGCACGGCGGCCACCTGGCCCTCGACCCGGCCGCGATGCCCGGACCCGCGGATCAGGCTGGTCGCGATCCCGATGGCGCACACCGCCGCCGCGACCCAGAAGGCGTCGTGGATGGCGCCGGCCAGCGCCTCGCCCTGGGACGTCGTCTGCGCGAGGTGCACCGGCAGGCGCGTGGCCACGACGGCGGCGGACAGGGCGATGCCGAGCGACTGGCCGGTGACCCGCATCTGGGCGAGCGTGCCCGACGCCGTCCCGACGCGCCGGCCGGGCACGGACCCCAGCACGGCCGAGCTGTTGGGGCTCATGAACAGGCCCTGCCCGACGCCCATCAGGACCAGCCGCCAGATGAGGTCCGGGAGGGCGAAGTCCACGGGCAGCTGGGTGAGGCTGAGCAGTGCCAGCACCATCAGCACCATGCCCAGGCTGGCCGGGACCGCCGGTCCGACGCGGTCGGAGGCCGTGCCGGAGAACGGGGCGACGATCGCCATGGCGATCGGCACCGGCGTCAGCAGCAGCCCGGCCTCGATCGGGGAGAAGCCGCGGCCCTGCTCGAGCAGGAACGGCAGCAGGAACGTGGCGGTGAACAGGCCCGAGAACGCCACGACCACGCTCGCGAGGCCGAAGCTGAACGGCCGGATCCGGAACAGGGTGAGGTCCAGCAGCGGCTGGACGGTGGCCCGCTCGGCGTACAGGAAGGCCGCCCCGAGGACGAGGAAGGCGGCCGCCATGAGCAGGGTCCCCGGGGACGTCCAGCCCCAGCTCTGGCCTTCGGAGAGCGCCAGCAGGAGGGCGAACAGGGCGATCCCCGAGAGCGCCGCCCCCCGCAGGTCGAACGACTGGTCGCGGCCGCGCCCCTCGGCCGGCAGCACCCGCCACGCCCACAGAATGGCGATCACCCCGATCGGCGCGTTGATCAGGAAGATCGACCGCCACGAGGCGACCTGGGTGAGGACGCCGCCCAGCGCCGGCCCCAGGCTGAGCCCGAGGGACACGCTCACGCCGTTGAGGCCGAGCGCCCGGCCGCGCTCGGTCGCGTCGAAGGTGCGGGCGACGACGGCTGGGCCCATCGCCATGATGGCCGCCGCCCCGCAGGCCTGGATGGCCCGGAAGCCGATCAGCCACAGCTCGCTCGGCGCCAGCCCGCACAGGACGCTCGAGACGGTGAACACGGCGAACCCGGCCAGGTAGACGCGCTTGAAGGTCGCCACCTCGCCCAGGCGCCCCACCGGCAGGAGCAGGCTGCCCACCACCAGCAGGTAGGCGACGACGACCCACTCGACCGTCGTGAGGTCGATCCGGAAGTCGGTCTGGATCGCGGGGAGCGCGATGTTGACGATGCTGCCGTCCAGGGTCGACATCAGCGACCCTAGGGACACGGTCGAGAGGATGAGCCACTTGCGCTGCACGGGACGAGGCTACCGGATCGGTTCGTGGGCCGAAGGACGCCCGCCGGCCGGCGGGCCGCGCCGCGTCAGGACGGAGCGGTCGCCTCGCACCAGGCCGCCAGCGCCCGGGTGGCCGCGTCCGCCGTGCCGAGCACGGGGATGCCGGCCGCGGCGAGCTGGTCGCGGAACGGCTCGTACAGGGGGCCGGCGTCCACGACCGCGATCCAGGGCTTGGACGTCGTCCGCCACAGGTCCGCCAGCACGTCGGCGAGGGCGCCCGGCCGGGTCAGGTCCTCGAGGTGGCCCTCGCCCGGCGGCAGGGTCTCGATCGAGTCGGCCATGGGCACGGCGCCCACGATGCCCGCGTCCACCTCGTCGGCCTCGAGGATGATCCTCGCCGCGGCGCCTGCGATGGACGCGCCCGCGATCGGGGTGAGGTCCAGGGGGTTGTGGACGTCCACGACCGAGGTGATGCCGGCCGGCACGAGGAGGTCGCCCAGCGCCCGCTCGGTGGCGGCGGAGAAGCGCGCCAGCGACAGGCTGCCGGCGTGGTCGGCGATCGTCACGCACTCGGAACCGGCGTTCGTGACGGCGCCGAGCCGGCGTCCGGCGGCCGGGCGCCCGTCGAGCAGCGTGAACGTGCGCAGCAGGTCGTCGAACTCGGCCGGGGTCTCGGCCCACGCCACCCCCGCTGCGCGGGCCAGCTGGCGCGTCACCGTGGCGTCGCCCGCGATCGCCGCCGTGTGGCTGGCGGACGCCCCGGCCCCGGCCGCCGTCCGGCCGGCGCGGTACAGGACCACCTGCCGCCCCCCCGCGCGCAGCCGGGCGGCCGCCTCGAGGAACCGCACGCCGTCCAGGCGCAGGAAGCCCTCGACGTAGACGCCGACGACCCGGACCCCGGGCTCGTCCACGAAGCGCGCCAGGTAGTCGCCGGCGGTGAGGTCGGTCTGGTTGCCGATCGTGACCACGTAGCGCGGGTCGAGCGGCGCCAGGCGGGACAGGCGCGTGATCGCGAACGCGCCGCTGCCGGTCACCAGCGCCATCGGCGCGGGCCGCGAGCCCGGCGGCAGCTTGGCCTGGGGGATGAACAGCGTGTCGTAGCGGCCGGGCCGAGACCGGATGCCGAGGCAGTTGCCGCCGTTGATGACGGGGCCGCCGTCGGGCCGCGAGCGCGCCGCCTCCAGCGCGTGCTGCATCCGGTCGGCGAGGGCGCTCCCCCCGTTCTTCTCCTCCAGCCCGCCCGGGATCACGATGAACGAGGTCACCAGGTCGCGCTCCACGGCCTCCGCCACGAATCCCGGCGTGGCGGCGGCGGGCAGCACGACGACGATCAGGTCCACCCGTCCGGGGAGCGAGGCGAGGTCGGGGACGCAGCGGACCCCGTCCACCTCGGCGGCGCCCGGCTTGATGACGGTGATGGCCGTCGGGTCGAAGCCCTCGCGGAGCACGTTCTGGAGGATGACGCGCCCCGCGTTCATCGCCGACGACACGCCGACGATCGCGATGGTCCGCGGCTGCAGGAGGCGCGCGACCGCCGCCGCCGGCCGGGGCGCCCGCACGGGTCGCGGCCCGTCGCCCAAGCGCACCAGCACGTCGAGGGCCACCAGCCCGTCGGCGGTCACGGCGGCGGGGTTGACCTCCACCTCCAGCAGGTCGTCGGGCGCCAGCGGGGCGAGCGCCATGAGCGAGCGCACCGCGTCGGCCAGCCGCTCCGGCGCCAGGCGCGGCGGCTGGCCCCGGACCGAGCGGGTGGCGAGGCGCACGGCCGTCGCCTCGGCCAGGATCGCGTCCAGGCGGTCCGGCGGGGTGAGGGCGGGCGACGCGATGGCGAGCTCCCGGCCGGGGCGGAGGTCCGCCGCCAGCAGCTCGGTGGCCGTGCCGCCGGCCCCGACCGCCACGACCGGGCCCATGTCGTCGGTCCAGCGGAAGGCGAGCAGCAGCTCGCCGCCGGGGTCCCGATCGTGGGGCACCAGCTCCGCCACGGTGAACCCGGTCGCCGGGGCGGGGAGCCGTCGGCGCATCGCCGCGATCGCGTCGCGGAGCGCGGGGACCGACCGCTCCACGAAGGCCACCGCGCCGACCTCGGTCTTGTGAGCGAGTCCGGGCGCCACCGCCTTGAGCACCACGCGGTCGCCGGAGAACGGCGCCAGCAGCGCCTCGTCCACCGCGGCCTCGTCCGCCACCAGTCGCCAGGTCGGGACGGCGATGCCGAGGGCCGTCAGCAGGGCCAGGCCGTCCGGCTCGGCCAGGGTGTCGTCGCCCGCGGCGCGGGCGTCGGCGATGCGGCGGCGGAGCGCGGCGAGGTCGGGCTCGGTCACGTGGCCAAGGTTGCCGCGGACCGCCGCGGGTTTTCAAGGCCGTCTGGCAGGGCCGGTCGGACTGGCGTCGCCCGCCGCGGCGGCTCAGCGGCGGCGCGCCACGACCTCGATCAGGTGGACGTGGTGGGGGTCGCCGAGCGCGGTCCGGCCGTCCTCCTCGCGCTCGAACCAGGATTCGATCTCGTAGTCCGCGAGCAGCCCGCGGACGGCGCCGGGCGAGAGGCAGGTGACCCCGGGCTCGCCGGCGGACTCGTCGCGGTCGCCGTACAGGAGGCCGGCGAAGCGGCCGCCGGGGCGCAGCGCCGCGGTGACCCGCCGGAGCACGGCGGTGTAGTCGTCCTCGGACAGGAGCTGCAGGCTCACGCTGGCGATCGCGAGGTCGCACGCTGGCACCTCGAACCCTGCGAGGTCGGCCACCAGCCCCTGGAGGCGCTCGCGGTCCTGCTCGGGGGTCGCGGCCTCCAGCGCATCGATCGCCGACGCCTCGAGGTCCACGGCCAGCACGCGCCAGCCGCGGCTGAGCAGCTCCCGCGAGTCGCGGCCCGCACCGCAGCCGAGGTCCACGGCCAGCCGGGGCGGCGCGCCGGGTCCGTCCGCCGCCGCGAACCGTTCGGCCGCGTCGATCGTGGTGCCCCAGGCGGGGCGGCCCACGGTGACCGCGTAGTAGGCGGGCCAGTGCTCGTCGGGGACGGGGCTCCGAGCCTCGGGCATGGTGCTGCGAGCCGCTGTCGGTCAGTCGGCCAGCAGCGCCCGGACCTCGGGCAGCCGGTCGATGGTCTCGGCGTCGTACGGGCGGCGCAGGTCCACGATGAAGTGGCGCCACCCCGCCTGGGCGTACGGGCGGAGGCGGTCCGCGATGAACGCGGGCGGACCGCACAGGTCGCCGTCGTCGGCCCCCGGGGAGCCGTTGGCGGCGCGCTGCCGGGCCAGCACCTCGGCCGCCTCGGCGGGATCGTCGCGCACCACCACGCTGACGCCCAGCGTGCGCTCGATCTCGTCCGGGTCGCGGCCGATGTCGGCGCAGTGCCCCTTGAGGATCTCGTACTGGGCGGAGACCTCCTCGAGCGTGCCCCCGGTGTCCCACATGTCCGCGTACCGGGCCGCGGTGCGCAGGGTCTTCTTCGGGCCCGACCCGCCGATCAGGATCGGCAGGTGCGCCTGGACGGGACGGGGCTCGCACAGGGCGTCGCGGAACTGGTAGAAGCGCCCGTCGTGGCGCTCGATGCGCTCACCGTCGAGCAGGCGCCGGCTGAGCATGACCGCCTCGTCGAGCGCGTCGAGCCGCTCGCCGAAGCCGGACCGGAAGTCGATGCCGAACGCCTCGTGCTCGCGCTCGAACCAGGCGCCCCCGAGGCCCAGCACGGCGCGTCCGCCCGACAGGTGGTCGAGGGTCGTCGCCATCTTCACGGTCAGCCCCGGATTGCGGAACGTGTTGGCGCCGACCATGAGCCCGAGCCGCGGCCGCGAGGTGACCTGGGACCAGGCCGCGAGCGCGGTCCAGCCCTCGAGGATGGGCTGCTCGGGCGGCCCGACGATGGCGTTGAGGTGGTCCCAGCTCCACAGCGAATCGAGCCCGGCCCGGTCGGCGCGGACGGCCGCCTCGCGCAGGTCCGGCCAGCTGTCGGTCTGGGGCCAGAGGATCGCCCCGATGCGGATGGGATGGCGGGAAGCGGGCATGACCGACCTCGCGGCTGGGCGGACGTGGGCGTCACGCCGAGCGTACCGCGCCTCGGGCCCCCGCGGCGGATGGCCGCACCGCGGGGGCCGCCGGCACCGCGCCCAGTGGCGCCGGGCGCTGACGCGATGTTCACGCCCTGTTGAGAACGCGCCCGATACGATGGGCTGAGTGTCACCCTCAGTTGCGTCTCCCGGCTTGGCTCTTACGATGCGTGCCCACCGAGCGGGTGTGGCTTCCATTGGTTGTGCCGGCCGGGGGACGAGTCGGGCCGACCGGCGTGACTTGATAGG
>JAJYLZ010000042.1 GCA_021787395.1 Chloroflexota bacterium | reverse complement strand
CCTCCGCCTGGGCCGCGGCGGGCTCGGGCGCAGACGCGGCGGGCGAGGCCGCCTTGCGGGCCGTGCGGCGCTTGGGCGCCTCCGCGGGGGCCGCTGCCTCCGCCTGGGCCGCGGCGGGCGCGGCGGCCTGAGCCGGCTTCGGCGAGCGCTGCATCTGCGCCAGCAGCATCTGCTCGAGCTCCGGCGGGACCTCGCTCCACTCCTGGCCACCGCTTCGCGGCGCGCGGTCCGTGCGCTCGGGGCGCTCGTGCCGTCCGGTCGTCCGTGACGGCTGCGGGCTGCGACCGCCGCCGCGTGACGGCTCGGCGTAGCGGCTGGTCATGCCACCCCCGCGGGAGCCGCCGAAGCGCTCGCGCTCGATGGCCGCCGAGTAGGCGCTCCGACCGCCTCGGCCGCCGCGGCCTCCGCGGTTGCCGCCCTGGCTGCCCCGACGGCGCTCGGCGAGCAGGTACTCCGGGATCTCCGGCTCCTCGAGGTCCTCCTCGTCCTCGGGCAGCGGCGCGCGACCGCTCGCCGCGGGCCGAGTCGAGGTGCCCAGCTGGGCGTCCCAGACGGAGCCGAACGGCGTGGCCGCCTTGCGCGGCCGGGGTCCGCTCAGCGCATCCATGTCGTCGAACGGCGTGGGCAGCTCGCCTGAGGCCGCGCGGCGGGCGGGGCGCTCCGGGCGAGCCGGGGCCTCGGCGCGCTCGGCGCTGGGCTCGGCCGCAGCGGCCTCCGCGACGACCTCCGCGCCTTCGCCCTCGGCACCGGTGCTCTGGTCGGACTCTTCGCCCTCGACCTGCGCGCCCTCGCGTCGACCGCGGCCCCGCCCGCGGCCGCCGCGGCGACGGCGGCGGCGGTGGCCCTCACCCTGCTCCTCGGTCTCGACGCCCGCACCGCCCTCGGCAGCGACCTCGTCGAGCTCCTCGGGCTCCTCGGGCTCCTCGGACGCGGCTGCTACGCCGGCCGCGGCTCGCGACAGCCTCTCGCCGGGCAGCGCGACCAGCCGGCCGCCGGCCTGCGCCGTCGCCTCCTCCGATCGGGACGAGCGCGCCGTTCGACCGCCACGGGCCGACGCTGCGACCTCCTCGCGCTCGGCGCGGCCGCGCCCTCGGCCCCGGCCACGACCGCGGCCCGTGCCCTCGGACTGCTTCTCGGGGACCTCGGTCATCGAGAGGTCCTCCTCGTCGTCGGCGACCCGGCGGCCGGACCGCGTGGAGCTCTTGTCCACCTTGGCGATCTGCGTGATGTCGGTGAACAGGTCCGCGACGTCGATCAGGTCCGACGAGGTGTTGCCGCGGAACGAGATCACCTCGACTCGGACGCCCATCTCCTGGACCGCCCGGATGGCCGAGGCGAAGTCGCCGTCGCCCGACACGACGACCGCGATGTCGAGGTTGCGGGCCGTCTTCATCATGTCCACGACGAGCTCGATGTCGAGGTTCGCCTTGACCTTGCCGTCGCCGTACTTCCGGATGTCCTTGCTCACCACCTTGTAGCTGTGGCGGGCGAGGAACTGGTGGAAGTTGCGCTGGTTCTCGTTCTCCGGGTCGAGCCCGGTATAGGCGTACGCGCGGACGAAATCACGTCCCGCGGTGGCCGCCTTGAGCAGCGTGACGTAGTCGATGTCCACGCCGGCCGCCTTGGCCGCGTAGAAGATGTTCGCCACGTCCACGAAGACGGCGACGTTCTTGCCCAACGTTGACTCCTATGTGGGGTCGGCCCGACGCCTCCGCGGCGACCGGGCGCTAGGGGCGGCGAGCCAGACTGGCCGCCGCAAGCGGGCGCCGGAGCGAGGGCCCGGCGGGGGCGAACCCGGCCCGCGCCAGGCGGGCGAGATCCGCAGGGTCGGAGGGCTGCGCCATCTCGACCGACGAGCAACCCTTGTTGCCCGCGGACCGGAGGAGCTCCTCCACGAGGACGTCCGTCACGCGATCCGCGTCATGGCCGGGGCCCACGACCAGGAAGTCGATCGTCCCGACATACCCGCCGGAGGTGACCGACGGGCGGAGGACGAGCAGGGCCACGCCGACGACGACCCGTCGCGACTCCGCGACGAGCAGGCTCGCGTTCGGCAGGTAGACGAGCTGGCGAAGCAGGTCCGCGGCGTCGAGCGTCCCCCGGCCGGCATCCGGGAAGGCCGCCTGGCCGAGGGCGGCCAGACGGTCGATGTCCGTGATGCGCGCCTGGCGGACCTGGTACTCCACGCCGAGCACTACCTCGTTCAGCGAGCGGTCGGTGCGCCGGGATCCCGATGGCGATCTGGTTGACCGTTCGGGGCGGCCCCGCACCTGGCCGCGAGAGAATGGTCGGGAGGCGAGCGACGAACCGCTCGAACAGCCATCCCGATACAGACCGGCGTGGGGGCCGGATGCGAACGGCAACCTTGCATCCCCAGCGCTTGTCCCTATCATACGGCATCGCTCTGGAGTGCTCGCTCCGGACGAATGGGTCCCTCGACCGTCGAGTCGCCTCCCCTGCACCGGTACGTCCCCCCGGTCAGGGACGACGCGGCGACCCGCCGCCCAGTTGGCAGGCGGGCCGTTCGAGGGGAATTGGAGGAGAGCGGATGAAGTACGCGCGGATGGGCGCGGCCCTGGCGGCGATCGCCATGGTGGCCACTGCCTGCAGCAGCTCGTCGAGCCCCAGCTCGGCCGCCAGCGCGGCGGCGAGCGCGGCGGCGAGCGGCGGGGGCGGCGGGGCCGTCGTCAACGTCAAGATTGGGATCGAGCTCCCGATGTCGGGTGGCGAGGCACCGAACGGCGTGCCGACAGCGAACGGCGTGGCCCTGGCCCTCGACCAGATCAAGGTCCCGGGCTTCAACGTCACGATCAATCAGCAGGATGATGCGGTCAACGGCGTCCACAACCCGCAACAGGGCGCCAAGAACATCCAGACCCTCGCGAACGACCCCACGGTCCTGTTCGTGGTCGGGCCCTTCAACTCGAACGTCGCGCAGGCGGAAATCCCGGTCGGCAACGCTGCCGGCCTGATGCAGTGCTCGCCCGCCAACACCTACCCGGGCCTGACCAAGACCTGGGGCGGCGTGGACCCGAAGACGCTGCGCCCGACCAACCCCGACAAGATCGCCTACGTGCGCGTCGCGACGACCGACGATCTGCAGGGCGCGGCCGGCGCCGACATCGCGTACAACATCGCCAAGGCGAAGACGGCCTATGTCGCCGACGACACGCAGACCTACGGCAAGGGCCTCGCGGACGTCTTCGCGACCGACTTCGCCAAGCTCGGCGGCACCGTGGTGAAGCGGGACAGCATCCCCGGCTCCACGACTGACTTCACGAGCTACGTCACGACGCTCAAGAGCCTCAACCCGGGGTACGTCTACTACGGCGGCGTCACGACGTCGGGCATCGGCCTGTTCCGCCTGCAGATGGCACAGCAGGGGCTGCAGACCATCCCGTTCGGCGGCGGCGACGGCATCTCGGACGGCTCGGCCGCAACCAAGAGCTCGTTCCTCCAGATCGCCGGAACCGCCGGCGACCAGAACACCTACAGCACCGTCGCGGCGACCCACGACATCCCGAATGCGAGTGCCTTCGCGGACGCCTACAAGGCCAAGTTCAGCACTGCTCCGGGCGCTTACAGCGCGGCCGGCTACGCCTGCGCCCAGGTGTTCCTGCAGGCGCTCCAGGCCGTCGGCTCCGGCGTGACGGACCTCAAGACGCTGCGCGAGGACGTCCGGGCGTACGTCGCTGACCCGAGCCACAGCTACGACACGCAGCTGGGCAAGTTCAGCTTCGACGCCAACGGCGACACCACCCAGCACATCATCTCGTACTACGGGTTCGACGCGACCACGCAGGACTGGAAGTTCCTGCAGCAGCGCGACTTCACGGCGAAACCCCTCTTCTAGTCGAGGCATCGGCAGAGCCCGGGGCGCCCACGGCGCCCCGGGCTCTGCTCTCCAACCAGGAGGCCCCAGTCCGTGATGCGACGATGACTCCAGCAACCGCCCCCCTCGGTCGCGCCCGGCTGAGCGCCGGACGCTGGAACCTCGCCCTGGGGACCATCGCCGCGCTGGTCGCGGCCTACGTGATCATGGACCTCGGCGCGGGCGGCGAGGGCCAGGCCCAGTTCATCAACGCCCTGACGATCGGCGCGATCTACGCCCTGATCGCCCTCGGCTACACGATGGTCTACGGAATCATCGAGCTCATCAACTTCGCCCACGGCGACGTGTTCATGGTCGGCTCGTTCGTGTCGTGGTGGCTGCTGACCACGATCGGCTTCAGCGGTGCCATCACCGACCCGCTCCTGCTGGGCGTCATCCTCGCCGTCGGCTTCGTCTTCTCGATGGGCGTCATGGGCGTCGTGGGCATGATCATCGAGCGGTTCGCCTACCGGCCCCTCCGGAACGCACCGCGCCTTGCCCCGCTCATCACGGCGATCGGCGTGAGCTTCATCCTCCAGAACGTGATCCAGGTCGGCGTCAGCAACTCGATCGTGACGACGCCGCAGATCATCCCGAACACAACCCTGAACATCGGGCCGGTGTCGATCAGGGCCATCAACCTGTTCATCATCGTTCTCGCCGTGGTGCTGATGGCCGCCCTGCAGCTGTTCATCGGTCGGACCCGCCTGGGCCGGGCGATGCGATCGACCGCGATCGACCGCGACGCCGCCCAGCTCATGGGCGTCGACATCAACACCACGATCGCGCTGACCTTCTTCATCGGCTCGGGGCTGGCGGGCGCGGCGGGCGTCGTCCAGGGTCTCTACTTCGGCGTCACCGTCTTCACGCTCGGCTTCTACGCCGGCCTGTTCGCCTTCACGGCGGCGGTCCTGGGCGGCATCGGCAACACGACCGGCGCCGCGCTCGGCGGCTTTGTCATCGGCTTCATCCAGGTGATCGCCGCGGTGTACGGCTACGGAGTCTGGAGCGAGGTGGTCGTCTTCACCGCGCTCGTCCTCGTGCTCGTCTTCCGGCCGACCGGCATCCTGGGTCAGCAACTGGGAGAGCGAGCATGACCGGACGCCGAGGCACCGGCCCGGCCACGGGCGGGACGGCACCCGGCGTGCGGGGGCGGCTCAGCCGCGCCCTGTCCCCGGCCACCGCCTTCTCCGGGCGCCATCAGTCCCTGACGACGGTCGTCACCTTCGCCGTGATCGGGATCATCCTGCCCGTCATCGTGCTGTTCCCGCCGTTCAGCGGCTTCGGCACGCAGAACGACTGGGTAGGGGGCTTCGCCGACGCCGGAATCTTCGTCCTCCTGGCGATCGGCCTGAACGTTGTCGTGGGCTGGGCCGGGCTGCTCGACCTCGGCTACGCGGCGTTCTTCGCGATCGGGTCCTACACGTATGCGTACGGCGCCTCCCCGTTCACCGGCGTGCACATCCCGTTCTGGGCCATGCTGCCGGTCGGGGCGTTCGTCGCGGCGGCGTTCGGCATCTTGCTCGGTGCGCCCACCCTGCGCCTGCGTGGCGACTATCTGGCCATCGTCACCCTCGGGTTCGGTGAGATCGTGCCGGCCGTGTTCCTGAACGCGAGCACGCTGACCAACGGCACGAACGGGATCGTCGGGCTCGATCAGCCCAGCCTCGGCCGGCTGTTCGGGGTCGGGGATTTCGGCTTCACGAACCCGTGGCCGTACTTCGCGACGATCCTGGCCATCATCGCCGTCGCATTCATGCTGTTGTCGCGACTGGAGAACTCGAGACTGGGCCGCGCCTGGGTGGCGATCCGCGAGGACGAGCTGGCGGCGGCCAGCATGGGCATCAACACCGTGACGACCAAGCTCCTGGCGTTCGCGATCGGCGCGTCCACGGCTGGCCTCGCCGGCGTCTACAGTGCCGCCAAGCTGTCGATCGTGAGCCCGGACCAGTTCAACTTCACCGTCTCCTTCACGGTCCTCGCCATGGTCGTTCTCGGCGGGATGGGCAACATCTGGGGCGTCGCGGCGGGCGCGTTCCTCGTCTTCGAGCTCCAGAGCCAGGGCCTCAAGCAGCTCAACACGTTCATCGGCAGCCTCGGTCTGCCGTCCTTCCAGCTGGGCCCGATCACCGTCGACCTGGCCACCATCAACTTCCTGAACTACCAGTACCTGCTCTACGGCCTGGCCCTGGTGCTGATGATGCTGCTGAGACCCGAGGGCCTCTTCCCGAGCCGTCGGCGACGCCGGGAGCTCCACGAGTCGCCCGACGAGGCCGAGCGGGGCAACGTCGAGCTGAGCGAGGCGGAGGCGGTCGAGCCATGAGCGGCGAGCAGCGGCCCGGCCTCGTCCTCGACGCCCGCGGCGTGACCAAGCGCTTCGGCGGCCTCGTTGCGGTGCGCGCGGTGGACTTCACGATCCCGTCGGGCTCGATCGTGAGCCTGATCGGACCCAACGGCGCCGGCAAGACGACGTTCTTCAACGTCATCGCCGGCGTCTACGAACCCTCCAACGGCGAGATCCTGTTCAACGGCGAGACCGTGATCGCGCGGCCGCGCCGGACGTGGGCCGAGCCGATCTACTGGTTCGTGATCCCCACGATCCTGCTGATCCTCGCGGTGGCGGCTCTCCTGGCCGGCATCGGGATCATCGGACACCTCCTGTTCCTGGCCACGCTGCTGGCGATCATCCCGGCCCTGATCGTGGCGCTCACGCGACCGCGCTGGTACGTCAGGATGATCGGCCGGGCGGGCATCTTCCGGAGTTCGCGGCCCAACGAGATGGTCTCGCTTGGGATCGGCCGCACCTTCCAGAACATCCGCCTGTTCGGCAACATGAGCGTGCTCGAGAACGTGATGGTGGGGATGCACAGCCGGATGCACGCGAATCTTCTCGACGCGGCCCTCCGCCTCGGCCGCCACAGGCGGGAGGAGGAGGCCGCGGTCAGGGACGCCCGCAAGTGGATCAAGTACGTCGGCATGGCCGGCTACGAGAACGAGGCGGCGCGCAACCTGCCGTACGGCTACCAGCGCCGCCTCGAGATCGCGCGGGCGCTGGCCAGCGAGCCGAAGCTGATGCTGCTGGACGAGCCCACGGCCGGCATGAACCCGGTCGAGACGCGCGAGATGACCGAGCTCATCGCCCGCGTTCGCAAGGACCTCGGGATCACGATCCTGCTGATCGAGCACGACATGGGGGTCGTGATGGGGGTCAGCGACCGCGTGACGGTCCTCGACCATGGGGAGAAGATCGCTGAGGGCAGTCCCGACGAGGTTCGGGCCAACCCGCGCGTCATCGAGGCCTACCTGGGCCGGGGGGCTGCGAGCGCATGACCACCGAGACCGCTCCCGCCCGCCAGGCGCCGCCCACCGACGGGCAGCCGATGCTGCGCCTCGCGGACATCCACAGCTACTACGGCAACATCCACGCGCTCCAGGGGATCTCGCTCGACGTGTTCCCCGGCGAGATCGTCACCCTGCTCGGTGCCAACGGCGCCGGCAAGACGACGACGCTGCGCACGATCCACGGCTTGCTTCGCCCCAAGAAGGGCGCGATCGAGTTCCAGGGCAAGGACATCACCAACATGCCGGCCCACGAACACGTGCGCGTCGGCATCGGGCAGTCTCCTGAAGGGCGCCGCATCTTCGGGCGGATGTCCGTGATGGAGAACCTCCAGATGGGGGCCTACAGCCGGACGGACAAGGAGCACCTGAGGGAGGACTACGAGCGCGTCTTCGAGCTGTTCCCCAGGCTCCGGGAGCGGAGCAACCAGGCGGGCGGCACCCTGTCCGGCGGCGAGCAGCAGATGCTCGCGATCGGCCGGGCGCTCATGACCCGCCCGAAGCTGCTCCTGCTCGACGAGCCCTCGATGGGCCTGGCGCCGATCCTGGTCGAGGAGATCTTCTCGATCATGACCGACATCAACCAGCAGGGCACCACGGTGCTGCTCGTCGAGCAGAACGCGCTGATGGCCCTGGGCGTGGCCCACCGCGGCTACGTCCTCCAGACCGGCCGGATCGTGCGCTCGGGCAACGCCAAGGACCTGCTGGCCGACCCGGAGGTCAAGAAGGCGTACCTCGGCGGCTGACGCCGAGCCGCAACCGCGCAACCTCGAGGCGGGGCCCCGGCGACGGGACCCCGCCTTCGTCTTGGGGGCCGCTCCGTCAGCGCCGCTCGGGCGTGAGGTAGATCTCGAACGCGGCCCGAGCCAGCAGGACGGCACCGACCACCGTGGCCCAGAAGCCGTAGGAGCGCGTCGGCAGCAGGCCCGACAGGTCGGCCAGGACGTTGGGGACCCAGAACACGATGCCCAGGATCGCGACGACCGCGAGGACCGCGAACGAGACGCCGCGGTCGATCGGCGTCGGGCGGTCGCCCATGGCGTACGGCAGCGCGAGCAGGGCCAGCGTCGCGAGCCCGGCCAGGAAGCACAGGATGCCGCTCCCGTCGAAGGCGCGGTACACGATGACCGGGAGGCCCCCGTCGCCGCCGACCTCGTACCAGGGCAGGACGCTGCCCACGGTCAGCAGGACCCCCGCGACGAGCGCGAGACGGCGGGACGCCCCGAGCGAGCGGTGGTGCATCAGCCGGCTTCGCTGTAGACCTCGGGGCGCAGCACGCCCACGAAGCGCAGGTTGCGGTAGCGCTCGCTGTAGTCGAGGCCGTAGCCCACCACGAACTGGTCCGGGATCTCGAACCCCCGGTAGTCCACGGGGATGTCGACCAAGCGCCGGGCGGGCTTGTCGAGCAGCGTGCAGATCCGGAGGGACGCCGGGTTCTTGCCCCGCAGGTAGCGGACCAGGTAGTTGAGCGTGAGCCCGGTGTCGATGATGTCCTCGACGAGCAGGACGTCCTCGCCCGAGATGCTCGCGGATAGGTCCTTGATGATCCGGACCAGGCCGGAGGTCTCGGTGGCCGTGCCGCCGTAGGAGCTGACCTCCATCAGGTCGATGCGCAGCGGCAGGTCGATCTGGCGCATCAGGTCCGCCATGAACGGCAGCGAGCCCTTCAGGACGGACACGAGGGTCAGGGGGCGCCCGGCGTAGTCGGCGGTGATCCGCCGGCCGAGCTCCGCGGTCTTGGCGCGGATGTCGTCCTCGGTCAGCAGCACCTCGCCGACGTCGGCGTGGAGATCGGCGGTTCGGCTCATGCGGCGGTCAGCGAGACCTCCTGCGGATCGCGTCTGCGTAGGGTTGGATCATCGCGCACCTGCTCCCGCGGCGCACGTCCGAGGGCGTCACGCGGGGCGGGTCCCGGCGGAGGGGACGGGTCCCTGGCCACGAGGCGCGGCGCCAGCGGGATGGGTCGGGGCCTCCGCGGACTGGGCGGCCGAGCGGGCCGCCGCACGCCGGCGGCGGCCGCGCCGACGGCCCCGCGGCGTTCGCCCGGCATCGGCATCGGCGGCCAGGAGGGCTGCCGACGCGGCGGACCCGACGGCATCGTCGGCTTCGCCGGCGGCCGGCGCGGCATCCCCGGTCGAGGACGGCTCGGGGGCGCGGCGCCCTGCCGCCCCGTCGGGCGAGCGGGAGGCGGCGCTCGCGTCCCCGGTACCGGAGGCCCCGGGCAGGGCACTCGCGGCGCCCGGCGAGGGGGCCCTGGGCGGCGTGGCCTGGCCCGTGGTGCCCGACAACTCCTCGGCGAGCGCCAGGCGGCCGAACTTGAGCAGCAGCATCCGGAAGTCGCGCGCGTAGAACAGCTTGATCCGCACATCCGGGTAGAGCTCGCGCAGACGGCGCAGCTTCCGGTTCTTCTTGCGCACGAGGCTCTGCTTGAGCGTGGTCAGCTCCACGTACAGGTCGAGGTCCGGCAGGTAGAAGTCGGGCGAGAAGCTCTCGACCACCTCGCCGTCGAGCGTCCAGGAGATCGGGAACGTGTCCGGCTCGTACTCCCAGCGGACGTCGTAGTAGGTGAGGATCCGGGCCAGCTCGGCCTCGCTGGCGTGGGCGAAGGCGGGCCGGGGCCCGCGGCTCGAGGGGACGGGCTCCTCGATCACGCGCCGCCGCCGAGGAGCGACCGCAGGTCGCCCCGCCAGCCGTCGAGGAAGCGCCGCATGTCCGCGACGTCGGCCTCCCCCAGGGCGGACGCACCGGCGAGGCGCGCCTCCGTGGCGGGGTCGAGCTCGGGATGCCGGGCCGTGTCGAGCCGCAGGCCCGCGGCGTCCTGGACGACGAGCGAGAGCGTCCGGCTGCCGCAGTCCCGGCAGGTCAGCTGGACGAACGCCACGTCACCGCGGTCGGCGAGGACGGCGATGCCGTCATCGACGATGGCCGCCCCGCACGAGGTGCAGTCAGCCCCGGCGAGGCGCCTCCGGAGTCCGCGGTGATCCATCGGGATGCAGTCTAGCGAAGCCCGGCGTGATGGGCAGCGCGGCCGGGTGGATACCCCCATGGGGTATCATGCTCGGCATGGCAGACACCCCGCCCCGCGCAGCGGCACACGCTGGCCACGCCCACTCGGACACGTTCCGGCACAGCTACAGCAAGGACCGCGCCCAACTGGTCCGGCGTCTGTCCCGGATCGAGGGCCAGGTGCGCGGGATCACGCGGATGATCGAGCGCGACGAGTACTGCGTGGACATCCTCCAGCAGACCGCCGCCCTCCGGGCCGCCGTGGACGCGATCTCCATCCTGATCCTCGAGGACCATGTCCAGGGCTGTGTCCGGACGGCCGCCGAGCGCGGCGAGGCCGACCAGTACGTGGACGAGGTGATCGACGTGGTCCGCCGCACGCTGGGCCGGCCGATCCGCTCCGGGTCGCGCACCGGATAGCGCGCCGGACTGCGCGCCGCCGGCCGGACCGCGGGCTGCGGCAGTTATCCACGGTTTGGCCGCCGCGGCCCGTTTCGTGGATAAACTCCCTTGACCCGTCGCACCCCGCGCCCTACCGTGCGGACTCCGCCACAGGCGTGAGCGCCGCGGGTGGTGTCGCCAGCGAGGGGTGCGGGGAGACCCGGGCCGGAACCGAGCCGATGGCACGAGCCCGCCTCCGAGGCCCGCCGGGCGAGCGATCACGCCGGGAGCGGCTCCCGGGCGGGCCTGGCATTCGACCACAGGAGGGTGCCCTGGACCGGCCGAGAGGACCGCTCCCGACGCGCGCCACGGACCTCCCAGACCTCCCCCTGGCGTATTCGGACGTCCTCGACCGCGGGCTGGCGGAGCTCGGCGTCGAGCTGGCGCCCGCTGCGCGGGCCGTCGTGGACGGCCATGTCCGGCTCCTGCTGGCCTGGAACGAGGCCATCAACCTCACCGCGATCCGGGAGCCGGGCGAGGTGGCCCGGGCGCACGTCCTCGATAGCCTGTCTGCCGTGCCGCTCCTCCGCGGTCTGGGGATCGGGCGCCTCCTGGACCTGGGCAGCGGCGGCGGGTTCCCCGGCATCCCGCTCTCCGCCGCGCTCGGCGCCGACCGAGTGCTGCTGGTGGATTCGGTGGGCAAGAAGGTCCAGTTCCTGTCGGTGGTGATCAAGGCGGTGGGCCTGCGGGCCACCACCGCAGCCGAGCAGGCCCGCGCCGAGGCGCTCGCCCGCGATCCGCGCGACCGCGAGGCGTGGCCGGCCGTGACGGCCCGCGCGGTGGCGTCGCTGGCCGACCTGGTGGAGGTGGCGCTCCCGCTCATCGCCCCCGGCGGCGTCCTGGTCGTCTGGAAGGGCGCCTCCGCGGAGCGCGAGGTCGAGGCTGCCGAGGGGGCGCTCCGGGCGCTCCGGGCTGGGCCTGTCCGCGTCGTGGACGCGGGCGTTCCCGGGCTCGAGGACCACCGGCTCGTGGTCGTCCCGCGGAGCGGCCCGATCGACGCCCGCTTCCCCCGTGAGCCGGGCGAGCGGCGGAGACGGCCGCTCTGAGGCTCGACCCGCGGGGTACCCTCGACCGATGCGCGCGCTCGTCCTGTCGGATATCCACGCCAACATCGCGGCCCTCGACGCGGTGCTCGCCGACGCCCCGTCCGTGGACGAGGTGTGGGCACTGGGCGACGTGGTGGGCTACGGGCCCGAGCCCGACGCGGTGGTGGACCGCCTGCGCGAACTCGGCGCCCTGGGCGTCTGCGGCAACCACGACGCGGCGGCCCTCGGCGGCGACGAGATCGAGTCGTTCAACATCGACGCCCGGCGCGCCATGGAGTGGACCCGGGCCGTGATCGCCGACACGACGAAGGCCTGGCTGGCGACTCTGCCCGAGCGGCTGGTGCGCGACGACTGGACGCTGGTCCACGGCAGTCCGCGCGACCCGATCTGGGAGTACATCACCTCGACCCCCGTCGCCCGGGCGGCGATGTCGGACCTTGAGACGCGCCACGGGCTCCACGGCCACACGCACGTCCCGATCGGCTACCTCGAGGACGACGGCGTCCTGGGGACGATGAGCCCGGGGGCGGGCTCGGTCCTCGAGCTCGGCGGCCGGCGGGGCCTGCTGAACCCCGGCAGCGTGGGCCAGCCGCGCGACGGGATCCCCACCGCCTCGTGGCTGGTGCTGGACACGCGATCCGGCACGGCCGTCTGGCGCCGGACCGCCTACGACGTCGCCTCGGTGCAGGCCGCCATGGAGGCCGTGGGGCTGCCGAGCCGCCTCGTGGAGCGCCTGGCCCTCGGCCTGTAGTCGAGATGATCGGAGGCCGCCAGCCGCGCCCCGGGGATCGCGGTCGGCTGCGGCCGCACCCGTCCACCGGGGGCACACGGTACTCGCCGATGTGCCGTATCGTCGGGGTGCACACGAGAACTGCCGCAAGCGCCCATCCCGTCGCACGAGGTCGTCCCCAGACCCGCTCATGATTGGTGGCCGACGACCCATCCAGGGTCGCAAGATGGCGGACAAGCGCGTCCGCGTCGAGCGTCCGCACGCCGCGTACTTCCGGTATGCCGGCCCGGGCCAGCTGGTCGCGAAGCCCGCGGCCTCGGCGCCGCGTTCTCGATTCGAGCGGCAGTGGCTGCGAGCGAAGGCCTGGCTGATCGGCCGGCCGATGGCGAGCGAGGAGGAGATCGCCGAGCGCCTCCCCAAGAAGCTCGCCCTCCCGATCTTCAGCTCCGACGCGATCTCGTCCTCCGCCTACGCCACCGACGAGATCCTGCGCGTCCTGGTGCTGGCCGGGGCCGGCGCGCTGTTCATCTCCATCGAGGTGGCCATCGCGATCGCGATGCTGCTGACGGTGGTGTCGTTCTCGTACCGCCAGGTGTGCCGCGCGTACCCCTCGGGCGGCGGTGCCTACGTGGTGGCGCGCGAGAACATCAGCCAGACGGCCGGCCTGATCGCAGCCGCGGCGCTGTTCATCGACTACGTCATGACCGTTGCCGTCTCAACGGCCTCGGCGGTGTCGCAGGCGTACTCCGTCTGGCCAGCGCTCTACGACATCCGCATCGAGATCGCGTTCGCCTCGATCGCGCTCATCACCGTGGCCAACCTGCGCGGCCTCCGCGAGGCCGGCAACATCTTCGCCCTGCCGACCTACCTGTTCGTCGGACTGGCCCTGCTGATGATCGGCCTGGGCTTGGGCCACATCGTCACCAACACGGTGCCAGTGCTGCCGGATCCGGCCGACGTCATCAAGCCGCCCGACATCGTGGAGGAGGTCAGCATCCTGCTGCTCCTCCACGCGTTCGCGGGCGGCGCCGTCGCCCTCACGGGCGTCGAGGCGATCGCGAACGGCGTGCCCGCGTTCAAGCCGCCCGAGTCGAAGAACGCGGGGAACACGATGACGATGATGGCGATCCTGCTGGGCACGCTGTTCGTCGGCATCACCTTCGTGGGCAACAGGTTCGGCATCCAGCCCACCACCGAGGCCGGGCCGACCGCGATCGCCCAGGTGTCGTCGGCGGTCTTCGGCGCCGATTCCCCGCTGTTCATCGTGTTCCAGTTCAGCACCGCGCTCATCCTGTTCCTCGCCGTGAACACCTCGTTCAACGCGTTTCCGCGCCTCGCGGCGATCCTCGCCGAGGACGGCTTCATGCCGCGCCAGTTCAGCTTCCGAGGCGACCGCCTCGCGTTCAGCTGGGGCATCGTCGTCCTCGCGGTGATCGCCGCATCGCTACTGGCGGTCTTCCAGGGCGACGTCCACCTCCTGATCCCGCTCTACTCCGTCGGCGTGTTCGTCTGCTTCACGCTCTCGCAGGCGGGCATGGTCCGGCACTGGCTCAAGGACAGGGGGCCGGGCTGGCACTGGAGACTGGTGGTCAACGGCGCCGGCGCGGTGCTGACCTTCGTCGTCCTCATCGTCGTGGCGTCCGTCAAGTTCGCGGGCGGCGCCTACCTCGTCGTGATCCTGATCCCGGTGCTCGTGGTGCTGATGCTGTTCGTCCAGCGCCAGTACCGCGCCTCGGAGCGCCAGCTCGCGGTGCGGCCGGACTACATCCTCCGGCCCATCCAGCGCGAGGAGCGCGCGATCGTGCCCGTCCCCAGGCTGAACCGGGCCGTCATCCGTGCGGTCAACGTCGCCCGCTCCATCTCCGACGACGTGGTCGCGGTGTACATCTCGGACGACCCCGACGAGGCGCGGGAGATGCGCGAGCGCTGGGAGCGCCAGGTGCCGGGGGTGCAGCTCGTCATCGTCGAATCCCCGTACCGGGCCCTGGCCGGGCCGCTGATGGCCTACCTCGACGTGCTCGACCGCGCCTGGCCGCCCGACAAGCCGGAGCCGATCACGTTCGTCGTGATCCCGGAGTACGTGGCTCGGCACTGGTGGGAGCGGCTGCTGTACAACCAGTCGGCGCGGCGGTTCCGGGCGCTGCTGGTCGGCCGGCCCCACACGGTGGTGGTGGACGTCCCGTACCGCCGGGACGAGTTCGAGCGGTTCCACGGGATGGACGCGGAGCCGCACCCGGAAGGCGCCGCAGCCGACACCTGACGCCACCGGAGGGAACGCCTGACCTCGCGGCCGCGGTGGTATCGTGACCTACCGCGTCGGGCGAGTGGACGCCTCCGGGGCGTCCCCCGTCGCCGTCAACGCTGCTGGAGGCGTTACCGCCCGTGGCCGATTTGTCGGCACCCCAGTTCCGGCGCGCCGTCGTCGCGCTGTCGGGGGGACGGACCGACCGACCGATCGTCGCGCTCGCATCCGACGTCGCCCGTCTCAGCCACGCCGAGCTCGTCGGCGTCCACGTGGTCGAGATCGACTGGACGCTGCCGCTGGACGCCGACGTGGCCGGCCGGTCCGAGGACGCCCAGCGCGTCCTCGACATCGCCGAGGCGACCGCCGAGGGCGCCCGCTACCAGCTCGAGACGGTGCTGCTGCAGGCGCGCGACGTGGGGGCGGCGATCGTCGACGAGGCTTCGGAGCGCGGAGCCGACATGATCATCTGCGGCCTGCCGTTCCGCCGACGCTTCGGCGGCGACTTCGAGATCGGCCGCACCATCCCGTACATCCTGAAGAACGCGCCCTGCGCGGTGTGGGTCGTCCGAGAGGCGATGCCCGAGGAGCAAGCATGAAGGCCGTGATCGTCGGCTGCGGGCGCGTCGGCGCCAAGCTGGCCGACGCCCTGGACCGGGCGGGCTGGCAGGTCGTGATCGTCGACCGGCTGACCGCTGCATTCGACCGCCTGCCATCCACGTTCGGCGGCACCGCCCTGCGCGGCGACGGCACCGACGAGGACACGCTGCGCCGGGCGGGCGCCGAGGGCGCCGATCTGTTCCTGGCCCTGACCGAGGGCGACAACCGCAACATCATGGCGGCCCAGATGGCCCAGGAGGCGCTCGGCGCGGCGCGCACCGTCGCCAAGATCAACGACCCGCTCCGGGCGGAGGCGTACGCGCACCTCGGCATCGCGACGCTGTGCCGGACCAACCTGATGGAGACCGCGGTGCTGGCGTTCCTGGGCCAGGCGACCGGCAACCAGCCGGGCATCTACGCGCCCGTTCACGGCCACGCCCACCCGCTCGGGCTCGACGCCGCCGTCCCCAGCAGCGCACCGGAGGCCTGAGCGATGTTCGTGTTGGTCGTCGGGGGCGGCAAGGTCGGCTACTACCTCACCAAGGAGCTCATCGACGCAGGGCACGAGTGCGTCCTGATGGAGAAGGACCGCGGCCGCGCGGAGGCCATCCGCGACGAGATCGGCTCGGTGGTCATCGCCCAGGACGGGTGCGAGGGCAAGTACCTCCACGAGGCGGGCGCCAACCGCGCCGACGTCGTGGCGGCGGTCACCGGTGACGACGAGGACAACCTCGTGATCTGCCAGATGGCCAAGCACCACTTCAGCGTGCCGCGGACGATCGCCCGCGTGAACAACCCCAAGAACGAGCAGCTGTTCCGGCACCTGGGCGTGGACGAGATCATCAGCCCCACCCGGATGATCCTGGGCTCGATCGAGCAGGACATCCCGGTCCACGAGCTGCTGCACCTTGCCGCGCTGGGGGAGGGCGAGCTCGAGATCATCGAGGCCCACCTGCAGCCGGGCTCGCCCGCCGTGGGCAAGGTCGCGGCGGACCTGCACGTGCCGTCGGGCTGCTCGCTGTTCGGGGTCATCCGCAACGGCGCCCCTGCCCCGCTGCGCGCCGACACGGTCCTGGCCGACGGCGACAAGGTGATCGCGATCGGGCGGCCCGACTGCGAGCTCGAGCTGCGCCTGCAGCTCATCGGCGACTCGGTCGAGGCGTAGCTTGCCGGCGAGCGCCACGCGCGCTCGCCGCCGACTCGTGGGCTGGCGCGTGACCGCCGGGCGGGCATCCCGCCGCACGTGACCGCTGGGCGGGCGGTCCAGCGCGCGACGGGGTCCGAATCCGGGCGCGACGTCCGCATCCGTGCGGCAGCAGGACCGGACAGCGGGCAGATGCGCCCGAGTGACCGCTGGACGGGCAGCCCCGCGACGCGACCGCTGGACGGGCAGCCCCGCGACGCTGCTGCTTGACGAGCGGCCCGGCCTCCGCGTCGGCGGCTCCCGGAGGCAACTCTCCAGCCAAGGTTGCGGTTATTTATCTTGACAATGTCATTGTCATGGTTCTAGCATCGCCCATGCCCGGACAGCTCCGATCCACCCGGGCCTATGCAGGAGGTAGACGCAATGACGCTGACCCGTCGCCCGTCGCCCTTCGGCGAGCTCATGACGCTTCGCCAGGCGATGGATCGCCTGTTTGACGACACGATGTTCCGGCCCTTCACCGGCGTCGCGGGCACCGAGTACGCCCGCCTGCCGCTGGACGTCCGCACCACCCCGGACGCGCTCCTGGTGGAGGCGTCGCTCCCGGGCATCAAGCCCGAGAACGTGGAGATCACCGTCGAGAACGGCACCCTGACCATCAAGGCCGAGGAGTCGGCCGAGAGCTCCGCCGACGAGGGCGGCTGGCTGGTCCGCGAGATCAGCCGCGGCTCGGTGATGCGCACCGTGACGCTGCCCTCGGGCCTCGAGGCCGACAAGGCCGAGGCGACCTTCGAGCACGGCGTCCTCAAGCTTCGCATCCCCAAGGCGGAGCAGCTCAAGCCGAGGCAGATCCGCATCCAGCCGGTGACCACGGGCGAAGCCAAGCGGGTCGAGTCCGGCTCGGTGAAGAAGTAGCGGGCCCGGAAGCAGCCGCGATGTCCGCCGCGCGCCGGCCGGATCGGGACCCCACCCGGCCGGTCTACGTCATCAGCGTCGCCGCGACGCTCGTGTCGGCGCACCCCCGGACCCTGCGCATCTACGAGGACGAGGGCCTGGTCAGTCCGGCGCGCACCCCCACCAACATCCGCCTCTACTCCGAGGAGGACATCCGTCGGATCCTGTGGATCCGCCACCTCACCCGGGACCGCGGGGTGAACCTCGCGGGGGTCCGGATCCTGTTCGAGCTCGAGGAGCGCCTCGGCCAGCGGATCCTCGAAGCCCTGTATGACGAAGGCACCCGCGGCCGCGGGGACGAGCCCCCCGAAGCCGGAGCCTCGGGCTCCGGGGACGGTCGCCCATCCCCCGGCCGCTGACCACCGAAGACGACTACGAACGACCGTCGCGCCGGACCGCCGGCCCGGCACGCAGAGGAGAACTGATGGCGAAGCAGGCCACGAAGCCCGAGCAGGGGGCGCAGCCGGAGCCGACCGGCGTGCGCGAGGTCCCGCTCGTCGCGCTCCGGGAGACCGTGATCTTCCCGGAGATGATCGTGCCGCTCCAGGTGGGGCGGGAGAAGAGCGTCGCGGCGCTCAACGCCGCGGTCGAGGCCAGCGGGCCGATCGCGCTGGTCACCCAGCGCACGGCCGAGCAGGAGGACATCAACGACCCGTCCGAGCTGTACCAGGTGGGCACGATCGCCAAGATCGCCCAGGTGGTCCAGCTCCAGGACGGGACGGTCCGCGCCATCGTCCAGGGCCAGAACCGCATCCGCGTCCACGGCTTCGCCAAGGTCACCCCCTACCTCTCCGCCATGATCGAGGACCTCCACGACGACGTCCCCACCGGCGTGGAGATCCAGGCGCTCATGCGCAGCGTCCAGGCGCAGATCGAGCAGTACGTCGCCAACGGCGCGCCCGTGCCGCCCGAGGCCGGCGTGGCCGCCCGCAACATCACCGAGCCGGGCCTGCTCGCGGACATGGTGGCCTACAGCCCCGAGATGTCCACGGAGCAGCGCCAGGAGCTGCTCGAGACCACCGACGTCGAGCAGCGGCTGAAGCTCGTGTCCGCCTTCCTCGCCCGCCAGACGGAGATCCTCGAGCTCAAGGGGAAGATCCAGAGCGAGGTCAAGTCCGAGATGGACAAGACCCAGCGGGAGTACATCCTCCGCGAGCAGCTCAAGGCGATCCAGCGGGAGCTGGGCGAGGACGACCCGCAGCAGGCCGAGATCAACGAGCTGCGCGAGAAGGTCGAGAGCTCGGGCATGCCCGAGGAGGTCCGCGCCCGGGCGATCAAGGAGATCGACCGGATGAGCCGGATCCCGTCCGCCTCTCCCGAGGTCGGCGTGATCCGCACCTACGTGGACTGGCTGGTGGGCCTGCCCTGGAACGTCGCCACGGACGATCGGCTCGACATCAAGGAGGCCGCCCAGATCCTCGACGAGGACCACTACGGCCTCGAGAAGATCAAGGAGCGGATCCTCGAGTACCTCGCGGTCCGGAGCCTGGCGGAGACCATCCGCTCGCCGATCCTGCTGTTCGTGGGCCCGCCCGGCGTGGGCAAGACCAGCCTGGGCAAGAGCATCGCCCGGGCCATGGGCCGCAAGTTCGTGCGGATGAGCCTCGGCGGCATCCACGACGAGGCGGAGATCCGCGGGCACCGGCGCACCTACATCGGCGCGCTGCCGGGCCGGATCATCCAGAGCATCAAGACCGCGGGCACCAACAACCCGGTGTTCATGCTCGACGAGGTCGACAAGATCGGCATGGACTTCCGGGGCGACCCGAGCTCCGCGCTGCTCGAGGTGCTCGACCCGGAACAGAACTTCAGCTTCCAGGACAACTACCTCGAGGTTCCGTTCGACCTGCGCAAGGTGCTGTTCATCGCCACGGCCAACCTGCTCGACCCCATCCCGGCCCCGCTGCGCGACCGGATGGAGATGATCCAGCTGCCGGGCTACACCCAGCAGGAGAAGGTCGAGATCGCCAAGCGGTTCCTCGTCCCCAAGCAGATGGAGAACCACGGGCTCAAGGCCAAGCACATCGAGATCACCGACGAGGTGCTGACCGAGCTGGTCCAGGCGTACACGCACGAGGCCGGCGTCCGGAACCTCGAGCGCGAGCTCGCCAACATCATGCGCAAGGTCGCCCGGTCGGTCGCCGAGGGGCGCAAGCGCAAGACGGTCGTGGACCTCAAGAAGCTCGAGGAGTACCTCGGCCCGCCGCGCTTCGAGTACGGCGAGCTGGAGTCGGAGGACCAGATCGGGGCCGCGACGGGCCTCGTGGTGACCGAGGTCGGCGGTGACGTGGTGGCCGTCGAGGTCACCAAGATGGAGGGCAAGGAGGACTTCATCCTCACCGGCCAGCTGGGCGACGTGATGCGCGAGTCCGCGCGGGCGGCGCTGTCCTGGATCCGCTCCCACAACACCGAGCTGGGCATCCCGCTCGAGGTCTTCGAGCGCAACACGCTGCACATCCACGTGCCGGCCGGCGCCATCCCCAAGGACGGGCCGTCGGCGGGCGTGACCATGGCCACGGCGATGGTCTCGGCGCTCACCGGCATCCCGGTCCGCAAGGACGTCGCCATGACCGGCGAGATCACCCTCCGGGGCCGCGTCCTCCCGATCGGGGGGCTGAAGAGCAAGATCCTCGCCGCGCACCTCTCGGGCGCCGCGATGGTGATCCTGCCCCGCAAGAACGAGAAGGACCTCCGCGACATCCCGGAGGAGATCCGCAAGCAGGTCAAGCTGGTCCTCGCCGACTCCATGGAGCAGGTGCTCGAGGCCGCGCTGCGGCGCAAGCCCCAGCCGCTCAAGCCCAGCTCGGTCAGCGGCAGCGAGTCCGGCGGGCGCGGTTCCAAGGGCGCGGTCGGCCGCGCCGGGCGGAACCCGTTCCCGGCCGACCAGCCGGCGGTCGTCGTGGACGGCGTCGCCGTGCCGACGGGCGGGCTCGCCCTGTCCGTCGCGCGGCGGCAGTAGGCCGGGCGACCCGCGCACAGGGGGACCGGTTCGGTGGAGTACCGCGACTACTACCAGATCCTGGGCGTGCCACGGTCGGCCAGCCAGGCCGACATCAAGAAGGCGTTCCGGAAGCTGGCGCGCGAGTTCCACCCTGACCGGAACCCCGGCGACAAGGCGGCCGAGCGCAAGTTCAAGGACGTCAATGAGGCCAACGAGGTCCTGTCGGACCCGGAGAAGCGCAAGCAGTACGACCTGCTGGGCGCGAACTGGGACCAGTACCAGCGCGCCGGGGGCGGCCGACCGGGCGCCGATCCGTTCGGGCCCGGCGGGCCGTTCGCCAACGTCAACTTCGGCGGCGGCCCCAACGTCCGCTACGAGTTCCGCTCCTCAGACGCCGGCGGGGCCGGGTTCTCCGACTTCTTCCGGATGTTCTTCGGCGGCGCCGCCTCCGGCGCCCAGGCCGGCCGCTCCGCTGCGGGCGGCAGTGCCAGCTTCGAGGAGATCCTGTCCCAGATGGGCGGCATGCCGGACCAGGCCGGCGGGACCCGCCACGGCGCCGGTCGCCCGGCCCACGACGCCGCGCGAGCCCGGGGCAGGGAGGAGGTCGAGGCGCCCGCGGAGCTCACCCTCGAGGAGGCCTTCCACGGCACCAGCCGGCTGGTGGAGGTGGAGGGCAAGCGACTCGAGGTGTCCATCCCGCGGGGCATCGACACCGGCGGGCGCGTCCGGCTGTCGGGCAAGGGGCCGCACGGCCGCGACCTGGTGGTGTCCGTGACCGTCCGCCCGCACGACGTCTTCACGCGCAGGGGCGCCGACCTCGAGCGCGAGCTGCCGATCTCGCTGCGCGAGGCGCTGCTCGGCGGCGAGGTGCCGGTCACCACGCTCAAGGGCCGCATCCTGCTCACCATCCCCGCGGGCACCCAGAGCGGGAAGACGTTCCGCCTGACCGGCCAGGGCATGCCCAAGCTCAAGGGCGAGGGCGCCGGCGACCTGTACGTCAAGGTCCGGGTGGTCCTGCCCACCTCCCTGGACGCCGACGCCAAGGCCGCCGCAGCCCGCTTCCTCGACCTCGTCCACCAGCCAGACCCCCGCGCGGCGGGCTGACCCGCCTCCCCGCCGCGACGCACCCGCACGAGACCTGACCATGCAGCTCGACCGTTTCACCGAGAAGGCCCAGGAGGCCATCGTCACCGCCCAGCAGCTCGCCGAGCGGATGCAATCCCCCGTGCTCGACGCCGAGCACGTGCTCGCCGCGCTCGTTGGCCCCGACGACGGCGTCCCCGCCGAGACGCTCCGCCGCCTGGGCGTCGACCTGCCGGCGTTCCGCGACGAGGTCGCCGGCGTGCTCGGTCGGCGGGCCCGCATCGCGGGCGGCTCGCTCGCGGTCGACCCGCGCGCCAAGCGCGTCGTGGAGCGGGCGCAGGACGAGGCCCGCCGGCTGGGCGACGAGTACACCTCGACCGAGCACCTGCTGCTGGGCGTGGTCGAGGCGGGCGGCGACGCGCAGCGCCTGCTCGAGCAGCACGGCGCCGGCCGCGAGGCCATCCTGGGCGCGCTCCAGGGCGTCCGCGGCGGCCAGCGGGTGACCTCGCCCAACCCGGAGACCACCTACCAGGCCCTCGAGAAGTACGGCCGCGACCTGACCGCCGAGGCGCGGGCGGGCAAGCTCGACCCGGTGATCGGCCGCGACGACGAGATCCGCCGCACCGTCCAGGTGCTCAGCCGCCGGACCAAGAACAACCCGGTGCTGATCGGCGAGCCGGGCGTGGGCAAGACGGCCATCGTGGAGGGCCTCGCGCAGCGGATCGTCCGGGGCGACGTGCCCGAGGGCCTCAAGGACAAGCGGGTCATCGCGCTCGACCTGGGCGCGCTCATCGCCGGCGCCAAGTTCCGCGGCGAGTTCGAGGAGCGCCTCAAGGCGGTGCTCAAGGAGATCAAGGAGTCCGAGGGCCGGATCGTCCTGTTCATCGACGAGCTCCACACGGTCGTGGGCGCGGGCGCCGCGGAGGGCGCGATGGACGCCTCGAACCTGCTCAAGCCGATGCTGGCCCGCGGCGAGCTGCACACGATCGGCGCCACCACCCTCGACGAGTACCGCAAGCACATCGAGAAGGACGCGGCGCTCGAGCGCCGCTTCCAGCCGGTCGTCGTGGACCAGCCCACCGTGGAGGAGACCATCTCGATCCTGCGCGGCCTGCGCGAGCGGTACGAGGTCCACCACGGCGTGCGGATCACCGACTCGGCGCTGGTCGCCGCGGCCACGCTGTCCAACCGCTACATCACCGAGCGCTTCCTGCCCGACAAGGCGATCGACCTCGTGGACGAGGCCGCCAGCCGGCTGCGGATGGAGATCGACTCCATGCCGATCGAGCTGGACGAGCTGGAGCGCCGCAGGATCCAGCTCGAGATCGAGCGCGAGGCGCTGCGCAAGGAGACCGACGAGGCGTCGAAGCAGCGCCTCGAGGCGCTCGAGAAGGAGCTGGCCGAGATCGGCGAGCAGGCCGGCGCCATGAAGCAGCGCTGGGAGGCGGAGAAGGCCGCGATCGCGGCGCTCCGCGCCACCAAGTCCGAGGTCGAGCAGCTCCAGGTGCGCATCGACCAGGCCGAGCGCGAGGCCGACTACGGCCGGGCCGCCGAGCTCAAGTACGGCCGCGCCCGCGAGCTGGCCGACCGGCAGCAGGCGCAGGAGGCGGCGATCGCCGCGCTCCAGGGGCCCGGGTCGCTGCTCAAGGAGGAGGTCACCGCGGACGACATCGCGGAGATCGTGGGCGCCTGGACCGGCATCCCGGTGTCGCGGCTCCTGGAGGGCGAGCTCGAGAAGCTGGTCCACATGGAGGAGCGCCTCCACCAGCGCGTGGTCGGGCAGGACGAGGCCATCGAGGCCGTGTCGGACGCGGTCCGGCGGGCGCGGGCGGGGCTCAAGGACCCGCGGCGGCCCATCGGCTCGTTCCTGTTCCTGGGGCCGACGGGCGTGGGCAAGACCGAGCTCGCCCGGGCGCTGGCCCAGTTCCTGTTCGACGACGAGCAGGCGATGGTCCGGATCGACATGAGCGAGTACATGGAGAAGTTCGCCGTGTCGCGCCTGACCGGGGCGCCTCCCGGGTACGTGGGCTACGAGGAGGGCGGCCAGCTGACCGAGGCCGTCCGGCGCCGCCCGTACCAGGTCATCCTGCTCGACGAGGTCGAGAAGGCGCACCCGGACGTGTTCAACGTGCTGCTCCAGGTGCTCGACGACGGCCGCCTGACGGACGGCCAGGGGCGCACCGTGGACTTCCGCAACACCGTCGTGATCATGACCTCCAACGTGGGCAGCCAGCAGATCGCCGCCTTCAGCGGTCGGACGGACCCCGACGCCTACGAGGCGATGAAGCGGCAGGTCACCGACCAGCTTCGGGGCGTGTTCCGGCCCGAGTTCCTCAACCGCGTGGACGAGGTGATCGTGTTCCACAGCCTCACCGAGGCGGACCTCGCCGCGATCGTGGGGCTGCTCGTGGACGACCTGCGGCGGCGGATCGCGGCCAACGACCTCGAGCTGGAGCTGACGCCCGCCGCCCTGGCCGTGATCCAGCGCGAGGGCACCGACCCCGCGTTCGGCGCGCGGCCGCTCAAGCGGACCATCCAGCGCCTGGTGGAGAACCCGTTCGCGCGGGCGATGCTGGCCGGGACCTTCCACCCGGGCGACACCGTGGTGGCCGACGCGGACCCGCTGACGGGGACCCTGGTGTTCACGTCGGCCGGCGGCTCGACGGTGGCCAGTGCCGGCGAGCGGCGCGACGCCCGGAGCGCTGGCGGCCCATCCGGAGGCGCGGGGGCCGAGCCGGCCGGCGTCGCGACAGCGGCCGGCGGGGTGCCGACGTTCGACCTGCCGCCGGTCGAGAAGCCGAAGAAGAAGCCCGACGGCGGGCTGGTCAACTAGGCGCGGCGTGCGGTTCGACGAGGTCCTCGCCCGGCTGGAGCCGCTGCCCGCAGCGCTGCCGTCGGGGCCGGCGTCGCTCATGCCCGTGCTCCACGAGCCGGGCGGGTCGCGCCCCGTGCCCGGCCTCGACGAGCCGTTCCCGGACGCGCGGGTGGCCGCGGTGCTCGTCCTGCTCTTCCCCGATGCCGCTGGCGAGGCGCACCTCGTCGTCACGGAGCGGACCGACCGGGGTGGGCACCACTCGGGCGAGGTGTCGTTCCCCGGCGGTCGCGCCGAGCCCGAGGACGCCGACCTCGAGGCCACCGCCCTGCGCGAGGCGGCCGAGGAGGTGGGCCTCGACCCGGCCGAGTGCGGGCTGCGCCTCGCGGGCCGGCTGCCGACGCTGTGGATCCCCGTGTCGAACCACGCCGTGACGCCGGTGGTGGCCGTGGCCGAGCGCCGTCCGGCGATGCGCCCCCAGCCATCCGAGGTGGCCGCGATCCTCGACCTGCCGGTCCGCGCGATCCTGCCCGGCGCCCCGCTGGTCGCCCGCGAGCGCACGCTCAGCGACCGGCGCCTCACCTACGACGCCTACCCGATCCACGACCTTCCCGGTGCGTCGCCGGGCCTCGTCATCTGGGGCATGACCGCGCGGGTGCTCGGCGGGCTCGGCGCCTGGCTGGGCCGCCACGACGCCTGACGCGCTCGACCGGGCCCACGGGGAGTCGATCCCGCAGCCGCCGGCCGTCTGCCAGAGGTTCGACTCGCCGCGGCCCGCAACGCATCCGCCCGGGCTCCCGCCGCCGAACGGCTCGGCGCCTGGCGGGGCCGCCAGCGAGGAGCTATTCCGGCTCGCCCTCGGCCGCCGCCCCGCGTGACGGCCTGGGCGCCAGCGACCCCTCTCCGCGGCCCACCAGGCGCGGGGCTCGCGCGGCCGGCTTGTCCGCCCCTGTCCCGTCACGGTCCCATCCCAGCAGCCTGGGGTCCTCGGCCAGCTCCACGACGATCGCGCGCATCGGGACGCCGTCCGTCCAGGCGGCGTGGAGCACGTCGGGCGGCCACACCGCGGCCTCGCCGGCCGAGACCCGCGTCCGCTCGTCGCCCACCCCCACCCAGCCGCCGCCCTCGATCACGATGAACAGCGTGGTGCGCGGGTTCGAGTGGGGGGCGAGGTGCGCCTCGCGGCTGAACGCGAGCTCCGACACGACGCCCGAGGCGCGCGACTCGATGACCTGTGCCGCGATGCCCACCGTCCCCGGCGGCCCGTCCGGACGCCGGTGCCCGACCCCGAACCGCCGGACCTCGATCGGCATGGCGGGGGAACCGCTGCGCTCGACCGAGGGCCGCCCTACCGGCGCGTGCGGCGCCGGCGGCGCGACGACTTGGCGCGGATCGTCGTCTCCGGGCGCGTGAAGCGCTCCCGGGTGAAGTAGCGCTGCTTGGCCAGCTGGCGCTCGTAGGCGGCGAATTCGGGCGGGAACTTCCGGTAGCGGATCCAGACCGTGGTCGCGAGGCCGGCGATGAGCGTCCCCAGCACGATCACCATGTCGAAGTGGAAGATCCAGTACACGAGCATCAGCGACGACGTGATCACGCCCGTCCACATCAGCCACTCGTACATCTGCGCATACACCGCGTGGCGGCGCAGCTGCCGGGTGCGGACGTTGTAGACCGCGATCGAGGCGATCAGCCACAGCAGTGAGGCGAACGTCAGCGGCCCGTAGAGGTCGGGCACGTTGATCTGCGTGAACGATTTGAACAGGTATTCCCAGGGCAGGAGCCGCACGCTCGAGATCTCCGCGGAGGCCGGACACCCCGGCCGGCTGATGGGCTGTCCGAGTATGCCATGGGGCCGGGGTATACTCGTCAGCCAGATCGCGCCCGCCCGAGCGGAACCGGGGACGCTGGAGCCTCGGCCGGTCGCCAAGGGCGCCCGAACCACCCGCCGCAGGAGGAAACAGCGCCGGTGCGTGCGCTGCTGTCGGTCGCCAACCGTGACGGGATCTCGGCGTTCGCGCGCGAGCTCGCGCGCCTGGGCGCGGAGCTGTACGCCACCGACGGCACCCGCGAGCACCTGGCGGCGGACGGCATCGAGGCGGCCTCCGTCTCGGATCTCACGGCCGTCCCGCCGCTCGTCGGCGGCCAGGTCCGGACGTTCCACCCCGCGGTCTACGCGGGGATCCTGGCCCGCCGCGACGTCCCCGAGCAGCTGGAGCAGCTCGCCGAGCACGGGATCGGCCTGATCGACCTCGTCGTGGTCAACGTGAAGCCGTTCGCGCCCGAGGTGGGCCGCCGCCACGTGGGCATCGACGAGGCGATCGAGATGATCGACGTCGGCGGGGCGGCCCTGCTGGCCGCGGCGGCCCGCAACGCGGCCGGCGTGGTCGCCATCGGCAGCCCGAAGCACTACGAGGCGGTCCTCGAGGAGCTGCGCTCGCTGGGGCAGGTGTCGGCCGACACCCGCTACCGCCTGGCCGCCGACGCCTACAGCACGGTCGCGGCGTACTACGCCGAGATCGCCGCCTACCTCAACCAGATCTCGAACAACAACTACCCCCAGCGCCTCTCGCTCGTGCTCGAGAAGGTGAGCGACCTGCGCTACGGCGAGAATCCGCACCAGCGCGCCGCGTTCTACCGCGAGACCACCCACCGCTCCGGGACGCTCGCGGACGCGACCCAGCTGGCCGGCGACCCGCCCACGTTCAACAACCTGCTCGACCTCGACGCGGCCTACCGCATCGCGTCGGACTACACCGCGCCCACCGTGGTGATCGCCAAGCACACCGACCCGGTGGGCCTCGCCTCCGCCACCGAGCTCGTCGAGGCGTACCGGCATGCGCTCGAGACGGACCCGGTCGCCAGCTTCGGCGGCATCGTCGGCGTCAACCGCGAGCTGGACGGGACGACGGCACGGGAGATCGCGGCCAACTCCTACGAGGCGGTCATCGCGCCCGGCTTCTCCGAGGCGGCCCGGGGCATCCTCACCGCGCAGCCGGGCCTCGAGCTGCTGTCGGTGCCGCCGACGCCCAGCGAGGGGATGCGCGACTACGGCATCGCCAACCTCGACTTCAAGCGGGTCGCGGGCGGCCTGCTGGTGGAGGCGCTCGACCAGCTCGACATCGATCGCGGCCAGCTGCAGGTGGTCACCCGCCGCCACCCCACCCTGGGCGAGCTGACGGACCTGCTGTTCGCGTGGCGCGCGGTCCGCCACGTCCGGTCCAACGCCATCGTGCTCGCGCGGAACGGGGCCACCGTGGGCATCGGCGCGGCCCAGGCGTCGCGCAACGTCGCGGTGGACATCGCGCTCCGGCGCGCCGGCGACCGGGCGAGGCTCGCGGTGATGGCGTCGGACGCCTACTTCCCGTTCCCGGACGGGATCCAGATCGCCGCCAACGCGGGCATCACCGCGATCATCCAGCCCGGCGGCTCGATCCGCGACGAGATGGCGATCGAGGTCGCCGACCGGCACCACCTCGCGATGGTGTTCACCGGCCGGAGGCACTTCCGGCACTGACCCGGGCCGAGACCCGGACCCCAGGAGGCACCGATGGAACAGCTCCTCGCCCTCGAGATGGTCCGGGTGACCGAGGCCGCCGCCATCGCGTCGGCCCGGTTCATGGGCCGCGGCATGCGCGACGAGGCCGACGCCGCCGCCACCGAGGCGATGCGCCACACGATGGACGAGGCCGACATCTTCGGCACCATCGTGATCGGCGAGGGCGAGCGCGACGAGGCGCCGATGCTCTACATCGGGGAGCAGGTGGGGCGCCCGAACCGCTCGGACGGCGCGGCGGCGGTGGACATCGCCGTGGACCCGCTCGAGGGGACCAACCTGGTCGCCACGGGCCAGGGCGGCGCCCTCACCGTCCTCGCGGCGTCGGAGCGCGGCGGCCTGACCCACGCCCCCGACACGTACCTCGACAAGCTGGCGGTGGGGCCCGTCGCGGCCGGCTGCGTGGACATCACGCTGCCGCCGGCCGAGAACTGCCACCGGATCGCCGAGGCGCTGCGGCGCAAGGTCTCCGACATCACCGTGATCATCCTGGACCGCCCCCGCCACGCCGACCTGATCGCCGAGGTCCGCTCCACGGGCGCGCGGATCAAGCTCATCTCCGACGGCGACGTGTCGGCCGCGATCTCATGCGCGGTCCAGGGCACGGGCGTCCACGCGGTCATGGGGATCGGCGGCGCGCCGGAGGGCGTCATCACCGCGGCGGCGTTGCGCTGCCTGGGCGGCGAGCTGCAGGCGCGGTTCCGCTTCCGCAACGACGAGGAGCGCGAGCGCGCGAAGAAGATGCTCGGCCACGCCGACGAGACCCGGGTGTACCGGACCGAGGACCTCGCCTCCGGCGACAACCTCGTGTTCGCCGCGACGGGCGTGACGAGCGGCGACCTGCTCCAGGCGGTGCGCTTCTTCGGCGGCGGCGCGCGCACGCACTCGCTGGTGATGGCCTACCAGACCAAGCAGGTGCGCTTCGTGGACACCGTCCACATGTTCGACCGCGACCGGCCACCGGCCGTCCGCCTGTAAACCACGGAACTGGGAGGGCAAGGCTGGTGAACCTGGTCTCCGACGGCGTTCGCACCGTCATGGCGGAACTCGAGGCGCGCGACGCCGCGGATCGCGAGGACGGGACGCCGCAGGCGCGGCGGCTGCGGGCCATCCGGCCCGAGGTCGGCGAGCTGCTGGTGACGCTCGTCGTGGCGCTCGGCGCTCGGACCATCGTGGAGATGGGCACCAGCAGCGGCTACTCCACGCTCTGGCTGGCGACGGGCGCGCGCCGGACGGGCGGGCGCGTGGTCACGTTCGAGGTGGACCCGGCGAAGGTGGAGCTCGCCCGCGGCACGTTCGCCGCAGCGGGCGTGGAGGACGTGGTCGAGCTGCGCCATGCGGACGGCGCGGCCGGCCTGGCGGGGTTCCGATCGGCGGCGGACCTCGTGTTCCTCGACGCCGAGAAGGCCGACTACCTGCGCGCGCTCGAGCCGGCCATCGCCGCGCTGCGGCCGGGCGGCCTGCTCGTCGCCGACAACCTGGTCTCGCACGCGGCCGACCTCGAGGAGTTCCGGGCGGCGGCGCTGGCCGATCCCCGCCTGACGGGGCTCGTCGTGCCGATCGGGCGCGGCGAGCTGGTGGCCGCGCGGCTCTGAGCCGGAGGGCCCGCACCCGACGGGGCTAGCCGATCGACCGCCAGCCGGCTCCGTCCCAGGTCGCGATCGGGGTCGCCGCCCCGGCGCCCTCGAGGGCCCGCTGGCGGGCCGCCGCGGACGCGACCCTCTCGCCCCAGCCGGGCGGCACCAGACGCGGGGCCAGGTCCTCGAGCGGCGCCAGCACGAACAGCCGCCGGCCGGCCTCGACATGCGGCACGGTGAGGGGCAGGCCCGCCTTCGCGGGGTCATCGCTCTGCCCGCCCTCGGGCCGGGCCACCGAGATCCGGTGGCGCCCGAACACCAGCAGGTCGAGGTCCACCTCGCGCGGGCCCCAGCGGTAGCGCTGTCGCCGGCCGAAGCCGCGCTCGAGGTCCTTGAGCCGGACGAGCAGCGACGACGCGGCCGCGTCCGGAGAGGGGCCGTCCGGCACGGCCACGTCCATCGCCACGACAGCGTTGCGGAAGTCGGGCTGGTCGGGAACGCCCACGGGCGTCGTGGCGTACAAGCGCGAGACCGCGCGGACGCGGCAGCCGGCGAGCCCGTCGAGGGCGTGCACGGCCGCGGCCAGGGTGGCGGGCGCATCGCCCACGTTGGCGCCGAGCCCGATGTAGGCGCGGACGACGCGCCCGCGCGGCCGACCCACGGCGCACCACCTCCCGCTGGGTAGACTCCGGGCCATGCCCCCGGTCAGCGTGCTCATCCTCGCGCCGGCGCCGGCGCCGGCGCCGGCGCCCGGCGCCCGGCCGCTCACCCGACTCCTCGACGAGGCGCGGGCAGCGCTGGCCGAGCACCACCGCCGCGGCTTCCTCGCCGCCGGCGCGGCCGAGGCCGCCGTGCGGCGC
>JAJYLZ010000041.1 GCA_021787395.1 Chloroflexota bacterium | reverse complement strand
GCTCAGCCGCCGCGAGCGCAAGGCGGCCGGGAGGAGCGGAGCGAGCGCACCCGGCGGGTGCGTGAGCGAGCACCGCAGCGGCCAACGCCGCGATGGCGGCGGATCAGCCGCCAGCCGACGACTCCCGCGACTGCGTTCGGCGGCTCAGCCGCCGCGAGCGCAAGGCGGCCGGGAGGAGCGGAGCGAGCGCACCCGGCGGGTGCGTGAGCGAGCACCGCAGCGGCCAACGCCGCGATGGCGGCGGATCAGCCGCCAGCCGACGACTCCCGGTGATCCCTCAGGCGTCCCAGCCGTCCGGCTCGTCGAGGTCCTCGAGCCGGTCGATGAGCGCCTCGATGCCGATCTCGTCGCGCAGGAGCTCGGTCGCGGACGGCGTCTCGCCGCCGAACAGCTCGCGCAGGACGGGGTCGAAGAACAGCATGGCCGGGGCGCCGAGCGGGCGGTACGGCCGGCTCGCCTCGAGGAAGTGGACCGCCGGTCCGGTCAGGCCGCGCAGGCGGATCTCGCGGGCGACGGCCTCCACGAGCGCCTCGCGACGCTCCTCCATCGGTTCGGGGTTGAAGCTCATGACGGCTCACCTCCCGAGCGTGGCGTCCGGTCCGGGCGGGGCTCGAGCAGTGACCGCGACGCGACGGGCTCGGACGCCCTCAGGGCCCGGGCGAACGCCTCGTACGGGGCCGCCCCCCGAAGGGCGAGCACGACGTGCTCCACGGAGGACGGCTCCTCGAGCTCGTCGCGGATGGCCTCGACCGCGATCCGGGCCGCCTCGTCGAGCGGGAACCCGCCGACGCCGGTGCCCAGGGCCGGGAACGCGATGCTGGTGAGGTAGAGCTCGCGGGCGCGGCGCATGGCGCTCCGGGCGGCGGCGTCGATGGCCGCGGCGCTGGTGCGCCGGTCGCGCTCGAGGGAGACGGCGTGGATGACGACGCGCGCCGCCAGCCGGCCCGCCGGCGTGACGATGGCGTCCCCGAGCTGGGCGGGCCCCTGGCGGACTGCGGCGAACTCGATCATGTCGCCTCCTGCCCGCTTGATCTCACCTGCAATGCCCGTGCTCATCCACAGCGACGTGGCGGCCGGGCAGACGATCGCGTCGACCTCGAGGTCGCAGATGTCCCCGTTCCAGAGTTCGATCCTGGCCACCTGGCCTCCTAGGAGAGGGTCCGGACCTCGACTGGCGAACCGGCGGCATGGTACACCCGGGCCAGCCGCCGGGACATCCCGGTCACCACCTCGTAGGAGATCGTCCCGCCCACCGCGGCCAGCTCGTAGGCGGTGATCCGCTCGTCGCCCTGCGCGCCGAGCAGCACGAATTCGTCGCGCTCGGTCACCGGCCCTCCGGGGACGTCGGTGACGTCGGCCATGACCGCGTCCATCGCCACCCGGCCCACCAGGGGCACCCTCACGCCGCGCACGAGCGCGGCCGCGCGGTCCGAGAGGTACCGGCGCCAGCCGTCCGCGTAGCCGAAGGCGAGGGTCGCGATCCGCGACGGGCGGGTGGTGACGTACGTGGGCCCGTACGAGACGCCGTGGCCCTCGGGCAGCTCGATCACGCGCACGGGCCGGGCATAGGCGGTCATGACGGGCCGGAGCGCAGCGGCGGCGGCCGAGGTCGAGGCGGGCGGCACCAGCGCGTCCGGCACGAGGCCGTAGATGGAGATCCCGGTCCGCACCGCCTCCCAGCGCGGGATGGCGTCGCCCAGGACGCCCCCGCTGCCCGACGAGTGGCGTCGGGTCTGGGCGCCCGGCCCGACGCCCCACGCCACGGCGTCCGCGACGGTGCTCACGGCCTCGGTGAAGCGGCGGTTCTGCTCGACGGTCAGCCCGTCGTCGTCGGCCGCCGCGAGGTGCGTCCAGACGCCCGCCAGCCGTGCCCCGGGCGTGGCCCGCACCGCGAGGACCGCCGCGGCCGCCTCCCGAGGCAGGACGCCGCCCCGCCCCAGGCCCGTCTCCACCTCGAGGTGCACGTCGAGGGCGGGAGTCGCCGCCGACGTCGCGGCGCGGACGGCGGCGAGGGCCTCGGCCGCCCCGTCGCCCGCCCCCAGGGCCACCGCGATGCCGCGCCGGGCCGCCTCGCGCAGCCAGGCGACCGGCACCGGATAGAGCACCAGGAGCGGCGCGGTGATGCCCGCGTCGCGCAGCTCGATCGCCTCGTCCAGGGTGGCCACCGACAGGCCGTCCACGCCCGCCGCCTCGAGCGCCCGGGCCACGGGGACGGCGCCGTGCCCGTACGCGTCGGCCTTGACCACCGGCTCGACGCGCACGCCGGGCCCGACCACGGACCGCAGGACGGCCAGGTTGCCCCGCAGCGCGTCGAGGTCGATCTCGAGCCAGCTCAGGCGGGCCAGCGGCGCCAGCCCGGCGTCGCGGAGCCGTCGCTCGATGGGGGTGCGGGGCGCGGGTGCACGGTCGGTCATCGCCAAGCCTTCACTCGTCGGCGTCCGGCGCCGCCGGCCCGCCGTTCTCGTCGCCCGACGCCGAGCGCGCCCCGAACCCCAGCCGCCGCCCCGTGCGCAGCCGCTCGGCGACTGCTGCCAGGCGCTTGCGGACGACGGGCAGGGCGTCGGGGAGGTCGCCCGCCAGCAGGCCGGCATCGCCCAGGCGCTCGCGCACGAGCTCGCCGGCGAGCCCGTGGAGGTACACGCCGAGGCGGGCGGCCTCGAACGGGGCGAGGCCCTGGGCGAGCAGGCCGCCGATCGTGCCCGAGAGCACATCGCCCGTGCCGCCCGTGGCCATCGCGGGGTTCTCGAACGGGGCCATCGCGAGGGCGCCATCGGGGCCGGCGATCACCGTGTTGGCGCCCTTGAGGACCACCACCTGACCCCACTCGGCGGCCGCCGACGCCGCCGCCCGGACGCGCGCCGCGTCGTCCTCGTTGAGGTCGCCGTCCTCGGCGGGGTCGTGGCCGCTGCCGGCCCGCAGCCGGGCGAACTCCCCGGCGTGGGGCGTGAGGACGCAGGGCCGCGTCACCCCGGTCCACCACTCGCCCACCGACGCCAGCGTCCGGAGCGCCTCCGCGTCGAGCACGGCCGGCGGGTTGCCGCCCTCCTCGAGCGAGGTGAGGATCAGGCGCAGCAGGTCCGCAGCGGCGAGCGACGGCCGCAGGCCGGGGCCGATCACCAGCGCGTCGTGCTCGTTGTCGAGGATCTTGGCCAGCGCCGGCTCGGGGTCCACCTCCTCGACGTCGTCCTCGGGCAGCGCCATCGTGGTGGCCTCGACCACCTTGGAGGCGAACAGCGGCTGCAGCGATTCGGGCACCGCCAGCGTGACCAGGCCCGCGCCGGCGCGCCCTGACGCCCGGCAGACGAGCAGGGCGGCTCCTGCGAAGTCGAGCGACCCCGCGATCACGAGCAGCTTGCCGAACGTGCCCTTGTGGCCGCGCTTTGCGCGCTCGGGCAGCAGCCTCGCCATCGACTCGTCGTCGAGCATGGTCGTCCCCGCGGGCGCAGTCGCGCCGCCCTGGTCGCGCCGCCCGAACCCGACCGGCCGGTCAGTCATCGGCTGCCTCCTCCCCGTCCCGCCCGCCGCGGGCGGCTGTCCCGGACGCGGCGGCCTCGGCGTCCGCGCGCGATGTCGCTTGATGAAGGGCGGTCAGCCGCTCGAGCCGCGCCAGGAGCCGCCGCTCGCGCTCCTCGAGGCGCTCGTCGATGTCGAGCGGGAAGACGTACCGCCCGCCCGCCATCCGGATCCCGAACGCCACCGCCACGGCGTAGTCGGACTCGTGCGTGATCGAGAGCGCGATGCGGCCCATGGCCAGCTGCTCGGCCCGCTGGGCCGCGCGACCGTGGAGGCGCACCGCCGGCTGGCCGGTCGGCAGCCGCTCCACCTCGATGTCGCGCCAGCCGATGCCGCGCACCCCCAGGCCGAGCACCTTGGACACGGCCTCCTTGGCGGCCCATCGGCCCGCGAACGTCTCCGGCCGGTCCCTGACGTACCGGCGCTCGCGGTCCGTCAGGACCCGGCGCGAGAAGCGCTCGCCGAAGCGGTCGAGCGCCGACCTGATCCGCTCCACCTTGACGATGTCGATACCCAGCTCCGTGGTCCCCTCGGGGACCACGCCGGGGGGGAGGCGCGGCTCGTCGTCCGGGCGGGGGCCGGGCATCCCCTACTCCACCGTCACCGACTTGGCGAGGTTCCGCGGCTGGTCCACGTCGGTGCCCCGGGCCACCGCGGTGTGGTACGCGAACAGCTGGAGCGGGATCACGGCCAGGACCGGGCTGAGTGCCTCGTGCGTCTCGGGCACCCAGACCACGTCGTCGGCGAAGCGGCCGATGCCCCGGTCGCCCTCGGTGGCCACGGCGATCACCTTCGCGTCACGGGCGCGCCCCTCCATCACGTTGCTGATCAGCTTGTCGTACACGCGCGACTTGGTGGCGACGGCCACCAGCGGGCACTCGGCGTCGAGCAGCGAGATGGGGCCGTGCTTGAGCTCGCCGGCCGCGTAGCCCTCGGCGTGGATGTAGCTGACCTCCTTGAGCTTGAGCGCCCCCTCCAGCGCCCCGGGCAGCGTGTAGCCGCGGCCGATGAACATGAAGCCCCGGGCGCCCAGGTAGCGGCGCGCCAGGTCGGGCACCCCGGCGCACAGCTCCAGGGTCCGCGCCGCCGCCTCGGGCAGGGCCCGGAGCGCCTGGCCCAGCTCCAGCTCCTGCTCGAGGCCGAGCGAGCCCCGCGCCTTGGCGATCGCGGCCGCCAGCACGATCAGCGTCGTGACCTGGGTGACGAACGTCTTGGACGCCGCGACCGCGATCTCCGGGCCGGCCTGGAGGAACATCACCGCGTTCGCCTCCCGGGTGATCGCGGAGCCCACCGTGTTGGTCACCGCCACGATCGGGCAGCCCTGCTCCTTCGCCCAGCGCGTCGGGGCGATGGTGTCGGCGGTCTCCCCCGACTGCGTGACGGCGATGACGAGCGTGTTCGGGTCCAGCGGCGGCGGCGAGTAGCGGAACTCCGAGCCCACCGTGACCCGCGCGGGGAGCCCCGTCCAGTCCTGGATCGCGGCGGCGCCCACCAGGCCTGCGTACGACGCCGTGCCGCAGGCCACCACCTCGACGCGCGTCACGCGGCGGAAGGCGTCGGCCAGCCCGGCCACCTCGGGCGCCTGGATCCGCCCGGTCCGGGACACCCGGCCCGCCAGCGACTGGCGGAGCGCGGTCGGCTGCTCGTTGATCTCCTTGAGCATGAAGTGGTCGTAGCCGCTCTTCTCGGCGGCCTCGGGCGACCAGTCCACCAGCGCCTCGACCCGCTCCCGGGGGGCGCCGTCCACGCCCGTGATGGTGGCGCCCCACGGCCGCAGGTCCACCACGTCGCCCTCCTCGAGGAACAGGACGCGGCGGGTGTGGGCGAGGATCGCCGCCACGTCGCTCGCCAGGAAGGCCTCGCCCTCGCCCAGGCCCACCACCAGCGGCACGTTCTCGCGGGCGCCCACGAGGCGGTCCCGCTCGCCCTTGTGCATGACCGCGACCGCGTAGGCCCCCTCGCACTGGCGGAGCGCCTGCCGCACCGCCTCGGCCAGGTCGCCGCGGTAGCACTCCTCGATCAGGTGCGCGATGGCCTCGGTGTCCGTCTCCGACGCGAGCGTGTGGCCGCGCGCCTCGAGCCCGTCCCGCAGCTCCCGGAAGTTCTCGATGATCCCGTTGTGGATGACGGTGATCTCGCCGGTGCAGTCCTGGTGCGGGTGGGCGTTGAGGTCGTTGGGCCGGCCGTGGGTTGCCCAGCGGGTGTGGGCGAGCCCGATGGCGGCGTTGGGCGTGCGGTCCGCGATGGCCGTCTGGAGGTTGGTGAGCTTGCCCGCCTTCTTCTCCACGAACAGCTCGCCCGAGTCGTCCACCAGCGCGATGCCGGCGGAGTCGTAGCCGCGGTACTCGAGGCGGCGGAGCCCCTCGATCAGGATGGGGCCGGCCGCACGGGGACCGGTGTAGCCGACGATGCCGCACATACCGCGCTGGGTCTCCTTGGAGGGGCCGCCGCGGCGCGCCGCGGCCGGGCTAGTTTAGACGCTCCCCCGCGAGGGCCGCGATCGCGTCGGCCACCTCCGCGACCAGGACTCCGTCATCGCCCTCGACCATCACCCGGAGGACGGGCTCGGTGCCCGAGGGACGCACCAGGATCCGCCCGCGGGGCGCCAGCCGCTGCCCGGCATCGGCGATGGCCCGCGCCAGCACCTCGTCGGCCTCCCACTGGTCGCGGTGCCGGACCCGGATGGCCCGCTGCTGCTGGGGCAGGAGCGGGATCTGCCGGGCGAGCTCGTCGATGCCCGTTCCGGCCGTCGTCATCACGCGCAGCAGCTCGGCGGCCGTCACGATGCCGTCGCCCGAGGTGGTGTGCTCGCGGACGATCACGTGGCCGCTCTTCTCGCCCCCCAGGCCCGCGCCCGAGACGAGCATCGCCGCGAGGATGTGCTTGTCGCCCACCGGCGTCCGGACGATCCGGCCCCCGGCCGCCTCGACGGCCCCCTGCAGCCCGCCGTTGGAGAGCACCGACACCACCAGGCTGTGCCGGTCCAGCGCGCCCCGGGCGAGCCGCTCGAGGGCGAGGATCCCGAGCACCTGGTCGCCGTCCACGAGCCGGCCCAGCGCGTCCACCGCGACGCAACGGTCCGCGTCGCCGTCGAGCGCGAAGCCCACGTCGGCGCCCAGGTCCCGCACCGCCGTCATCAGCGATTCGGGTGCCGTGGCACCGCACCCCCGGTTGATGTTGTCGCCGTCGGGCTCGTCGTGGATGACCGTCACGCGGGCCCCCGTGGAGCGCAGGATCGCGGGCGCCACGCGGTGCGCGGCGCCGTTGGCCGTGTCGAGCACGACATGCAGCCCGGTGGCGTGCACCGCACCGGCCAGGGCGGAGCGGTGGGCGAGGTACTGCTCCAGCAGCGAGCCCGCGTCGAGCGCCCGGCCGAGCCGCTCGGGCCCGACGCCGGGGAGCTCCTCCGCCCGCAGGATCAGCGCCTCCAGCTCGTCCTCGAGGTCGTCGTCGAGCTTGAGGCCGTCGGGATCGAGGACCTTGAGCCCGTTGTCCTCTGCCGGATTGTGCGAGGCGGAGACCATGATCCCGGCCGCGAACTCGCCGCTGCCCGCGAGGAAGGCCAGGGCGGGCGTGGGCACCACGCCGACGCGGTGCACGTCCACGCCCATGCTGGTGGCGCCGGCCGTGATGGCCGCGACGAACATGTCGCCCGAGCGGCGCGTGTCCTGGCCGACCACGAGCGAGCCGCCGACGCCGACGACGCGGTGGGCCGTGGCCCGGCCCAGGGCGGTGGCCAGCGACGGGCGGAGGTCCACGTTGGCCACGCCGCGGATGCCGTCGGTGCCGAACAGACGGGTCATGGAGGTCCTCGTGCGGGAGTGGGATGGCGGTCGATGGGCGCCGGACGAACCGGTGCGCCGCGCGGCTCAGCCGGAGGGCGGCGCGCCGCTGCTGGACGAGCCGGTGATGGTCACCGTGACGGTTGACGGGTCGAGGGACACGACCGTCACCCCGGACGGCAGCGACGGCACCACGGTGAGCTGGTCGACGCCGGGCGGCAGGCCCGACACGTCGAGGCCCACGGTGATGGCAGCCGAGCCGAGCCGGTCGAGGTCGGCGGTGGAGCCGTACACGGTCATCAGGATGCTCTGCACGGACAGGCTGTAGGCGAGCGTCGGGCTGCCCCCGTCGACCCGCAGCCCCGCGGTGAACGTCCGGGTCTCGGTGACCGGGTCGATCTGGATGGTCACCTGCACGCTGCTCGCGTCCACGGCCGACACCCCGGTGGGGAGCGAGAGGGAGACCGTCTGGCTGACCGCGCGGGTGGCCCCGGCGATCTGGATGGGCGCCGTGTCCGCGGACACGATCGCGGCGAGCTGGCTCGCATTGCCCTCGAGCGTAGCGGCCAGCGGGCTGACGTCGATGCCCGAGACCCGGAAGCCGGGCGCGGGCGTGCCGTCGAGGACGGGGTTGATGGGCACGGTCTTGGACTGCCGGTCGGTGTACAGCGGGATGGTGACGTGCACGATCTGGGGCGTCAGATTCACACCGGTGACCGCCGCGCCGGACGAGTCCACCGGCGTGCCCTCGACGTCCTGGTCGACGTTGATGCCGCTGGCGTCCAGCGAGACGGCGACCTCGACGGCGACGACCCGCTTGACCGCGGTGGACGGCCCCGTGACGCTGACCTGCTCCGGCGTGTACGTGGTCTCGCCGACGACGACGCCGGGCGGGGCCGGGCCGCGGTTGACGCGGACGGGCACGGTGGTCGTGATCGACTGGTCCAGGACCACCGGGATCGTGCGCGGGACCACGTCGAGGATGGTGACCCGCGGGTCGATCGCCTGCACCACCACGCGCACGCTGGTGGGCGTGCCGTTGGGCGGGACGTTGGACAGGTCCACGGTCGCCTTGAAGTCCTGGGCCGTCAGCCGGCCGAGGTCGGCCGGGGCGACGTACCTGACCTCGTCCACCGTCTTGAGCTGGTTGGTGACCACGGTTCCCGGGGGCAGGTTGATCACGTCCACGCGGATCGGGCCGGGATAGGTCGTGCTGTCCTGGGTGGCGACGAGGCCGACGTACAGCAGCACGGCCAGCGCGATGGCCGCCAGCTTGAGCGGCCAGTTGTGGAACACGGCGCGGACGACCAGGCGGGCGGCGCGATGCACGTTCACCGCCGCACCTCGCCAGCGTCGGCGGCAGTCCCCTCGGCCGCGCCGGCCCGGGCCTCATCGTCGGCGGCCGTGCCGTCGGAGGGCACCCCACCCGCACTCGCGGAGGAGGCGACCGCGGGGCGCAGGTCGGCGGCGGACGGGGTGCGGGCAGCCGGGTCCCCGGCACCGTCAGGGCTGGCCGCCGCGGCCGCCCCCAGTGCCAGCGCCTCGGCGCGTGCGGGCGGTCGGCGCGAGATGCGGAGACGGGTTCCACCTCGGCGCTGGCCAGCCGCCACGCGACGGGCGAGCGCGAGCTCGGAGCCGACGTCGTGGGTCTCCAGCAGCGCCAGGAGCGCCCGCTCCAGCTGCCCCTGGCTCGGCACGCGGACGATGCGGGCCCGCTCCACCACGCTCATCTGCCGGTTCTCCTCGGACACCACGACGGCGACGGCGTCGGTGTCCTCGGTGATCCCCAGGGCAGCCCGGTGGCGGGTGCCGAAGCGCTCGGACAGGTGCATGTCGGTGAGTGGCAGCAGCGCGGCGGCGGCCAGCACCCGGTCGCCCCGGATCACGACGGCGCCGTCGTGGAGCGCCGTACGCGGCATGAAGATGGTCAGCAGCAGTTCAGCGGTCAGGTCCGCGTGGATCATGACGCCCGTCTCGGCCGTGTCCTCCAGGCCCGTCTCGCGCTCGATCACGATGAGGGCACCGTGGCCTTCCGCCGACAGCGCGGCCGCCGCCTTCGCGACGGTGGCGGCCACGTGCTCCACCGTCCGGTGCGACGTGGCCGGGACCAGCCAGCCGAACGTGCCCACCCGCCCGATCCGCTCCAGGGCGCGCCGCAGCTCCGGCTGGAAGACGACCACGAGGGCGAACACGCCCACGAACGCGCCGGCCTGGAGGAGCTGGGTGAACAGGCGCAGGTCCAGGAACTGGGCGAGCGCGTAGATGCCGAGCAGGACGGAAACGCCGATGACCAGCGTCACCGCCCTCGTTCCCCGGATCAGGCTGAACAGCCAGTAGATGAACAGTGCGGTGATGCCGATGTCCAGCAGGGCACTGGGCGTAACCTGCCGGGCCAGCGATTCCAGGAACGCGAGCATCGTCGGCCGAGTCTACACCGGCCCTCGGCGCGCCTCGGGTCCTACCCGTGGTCGACGCGCGCGCCGGCGATGTCCGCAAGCGCCCGTGCGTCCCCGTCGAGGCGCGCGAGCCGCTGGAGCAGGGCGAGCTTCTCGTCGACCAGCACGTCCCAGCCGCGGCCCTGGTACAGCTCCACGAGGGCGAGGTGCAGCGCGACGTTGCCGGGGTCGAACGACACGGCGGTGTAGCACGCGTCGAGGGCTGCGTCGATCCGCCCTTCGCGAGCGTGGAGCGTGGCGAGGTCGAGCAGCGCGTCAACGGCCGGCTGGGCGACGCCCGCGTCGACCGCCGCTGCGGCGCGCGCCGCCAGCTCTGCCTCCGTGGCGCTGGCGGGGAGTTGGCGCGAGGCGCGGAAGCCGGGCTTCGACGCGGCCTGCGGCTCGGGGATCCCGGCGTCGGCCGCGGCCCCGGTCCCCTCCCCGTCGTCCTGCCCCAGCGCGCCCGACCCAGACGCCCCTCGAGCCGGGCTCACGGCCTCGTCCTCGGGCGCCGCCCCGGACGCGGCCTGGTCCGGTGGCCCTGGCTCCGGGACGGGACCTGCCGGCGCAGCATCGATGCGCACGGCCGGCCCCTCCAGCACCTGGAGCGCCCGCTCGAGCGCCACGCGACCGGGCTCGCCCGAATCGCTCGACCGGAGGCGGGCGATCAGCCGCTCCAGCGTTCGGCGACGCTCGCGGCCCTCGGCCAGCTCCAGGCCCCGCCGAGCGGCGTCCACCGCGTCGGCCAGGCGGCCGCCGGCGGCCTGCGCCTCCGCCAGGGCGTCGAAGGCGTCGGCGGCGTCACTGCGCCGGCCGAGGTCGGCCAGGGCCTGCGCACGGCCCAGCAGGGCCGCCTCGTCACGGGGCGCGATCGAGAGCGCCACCTCGTAGGACGTCAGCGCCTCCGCCGGCCGCCTGTGGCGCAGCAGGGCCGTCCCCGCGGACGCGTGCGGCGTGGCGCGCTCCGGGGCGATCCGCGACGCCTCGGCGTAGGCGAGCAGCGCCTCCTCGAGGCGTCCGCGGAGCGAGGCGACGTGGCCGCGCTTGAGGGCGTCCTTGTACTGCTCGTAGAGGGCCTCGCTGCTCACCGGTCGCGTCCCCGCATCGCCATGGCCACGCTCAGTCCGCGAGCAGCTCGACGAGGAGCGCCTTCTGGGCGTGCAGGCGGTTCTCCGACTGGTCGAAGATGATGCTCTGGGGGCCGTCCATCACCGCGGACGTGATCTCCTCGCCGCGGTGGGCTGGCAGGCAGTGCATGACGACCGCGCCGGGCGCGACGGCCATCAGTGCCTCGTTCACCTGGTAGCGCGCGAACGCGTCCCGGCGCTCCTCCGCCTCAGCCTCCTGGCCCATCGAGGTCCAGGCGTCGGTGTAGACGACGTCGGCGCCGTCCACCGCCTCGCGCGGGTCCTGCGTGAAGCCGATCGACCCGCCGCTCGCGGCGGCGAGCTCGCCCGCCCGCTCGACCACCCTGCCGCTCGGGCCGTAGCCCACCGGGTGGGCGAGCCGCACGTGCATGCCCACCGTGGCCCCCATCAGGGCCAGCGAGTGGTAGACGTTGTTGCCGTCACCGACGAACGCCAGCGTCCGGCCCCGCAGGTCGCCGAACCGCTCGTGCAGCGTGAACAGGTCGGCCAGCGACTGGCACGGGTGCTCGCGGATCGTCAGCCCGTTGATCACCGGGATCGACGCCCGAGCCGCCAGCTCCACCACCACCTCGTGGGGGCCCGTGCGGGCCATGACGGCGTCCACGAAGTTCTCGAGGTTCCTCGCCACGTCGCTCACGGTCTCGCGACCGCCCAGCACGGTCTTCTCCTCGAGGTAGATCGCGTGGCCGCCCAACTGGGTCATGCCCGCCTCGAACGTGACCCGGGTGCGCAGGCTGGGCTTCTGGAACAGCATCGCCAGCGTCCGGCGCTCGAGCGGCGGGCCGGCGTGGCGGCGCTCGGCGCGGTACTCGGCCTTGAGGTCCGCGGCCCGGGCGCACAGCTGGGCGATGTCCGCGGCCGAGAGGTCGGCCGCCGAGATGAGGTCGCGTCCCGCCAAGGCAGATTTCGTCATGCCGCCACCCTACAGCGTCTCGGCGCGGGGCGGGGCATCGAAGCGCCGGAGGGCCGCCGGCCCGGTCGTCCGACCGCATGAGCGGTCCCCGGCGGAGGGACGATCCCTGGCCTCCGGCGTCGAGGCGTCGCCGCTTCGGGGACCAGCAGACGCGCCGCGTACGCGGATCGAGCGCCACCCCGGGGGACCGCCTCCGGTGAGGGGACGCATGGACGGTTCCCGTCGAGGTTCGTCCCCCGCGAGGCGACGGTGAGCGGGCCGCCAACCCGGCCGACCAGGCCGGACCGACATTCCGGGTTGGCCGGCTGCATGGCGCCCGCCGGGCAGCACGGATTGCCGCTCCAGGACGCCAGAACGCCCGCCCCGCGTGCGGGACGGGCGCTCCATGGCGGTGCAGCGGCGGAGACTACCGCTTGGTGTACTGCGGCGCCTTCCGGGCCCGCTTGAGGCCGTACTTCTTGCGCTCCTTCATCCGCGGATCGCGGGTCAGGAGGCCAGCCTGGCGCAGCGGCAGCCGGTTCGCCTCGGGATCGGCCTGGAGCAGCGCGCGCGCCACGCCGTGGCGGATGGCGCCGGCCTGTCCGGTGACGCCGCCGCCCTCGACCTTGATCGTGACGTTGAAGCGGCCCTCGGTGCCGGTCACCCGGAACGGCAGGAACAGCGCCGACTCGGCCAGCACGCCCCCGAAGTGCTCCTCCGGGGTGCGGCCGTTGATCACCATGGACCCCTCACCGGGGATCAGGCGGACCCGGGCCACCGCCGTCTTGCGGCGGCCGGTGCCCCAATAGAACGCAGGCGTCGACATCAGGGCTCCTCGATCAGGCGAGCGGCTCGGGCTTCTGAGCCTGGTGCGGGTGCTCGGGACCCGCGTAGACCTTCAGCTTGCGGAGCATCTGGGCTCCGAGGCGGTTGTGCGGCAGCATCCCCTTCACGGCGCGGCGGATGGGCTCCTCCGGCCGGCGGGCGAGGAGGTGGCCGAGCGTCTCCTCCTTGAAGCCCTGGGGGTAGCCGCTGTGGCGGGCGTAGACCTTGGACGTCAGCTTGTCGCGGGTCACGTTGATCCTGGCCGCGTTCAGCACGATCACGTGGTCGCCGGTGTCCAGGTGCGGGGCGTAGCCGGGCTTGTGCTTGCCCTCGAGGACGCGCGCAATCCGCGTCGCGAGGCGGCCGAGCGTCTCGTCCGTCGCGTCGACGACGTACCAGCGTCGCTCGATCTCGCTCTCTCGAGGCGTATAGGTCTTCGCGCTCATTCCTCGTCTTCCTTGTCCTCCCCCGACCTCCGCCCGAGGGCGACGCGTCGGAGGCAGAGCCCCTTCGCCGGGGCGGCTGCCCCGTTGAGGGCCGGCTCCCTGGCGGCCAGCGCCGCCGCGAGCTCCACTGCTTCCATCTTCCCGTGGCCGACCTCGAGGAGGGCGGCCACCATCCGACGGACCTGACCCCGGAGGAAGGCGTCCGCCGTGACGTCGATCGTCACCAGGCGGCCCTCCTTCCGGACCCGCACCGCGTGCACGGTGCGGACCGGGGACCGGTCATCGGCCCTGCCGAACGACGAGAAGTCGTGCCGGCCCACGAAGGCCGACCCGGCGCTCGCCATCGCGGCGACGTCCAGCGGGACCCGCACCCCGAGCGCCGTCCGCTCGCGGAGCGGGCTTCGCGGCCCGTTCCAGACGGTGTAGCGGTACTCCCGGTACCGCGCCGCGTAGCGTGGGTGGAACCCGTCGGGGACCCGCCGGAGGTCGCGGATGGCGACGTCCCGGGGGAGCAGGGCGTTGACCGCCCGCTGGAGCTCCGCTGCCGGCACGCGCCCGGCGTAGGTGAAGGCGATCACCTGCCCCGTGGCGTGGACTCCGGCGTCGGTGCGCCCCGCCCCGTCGACCGCCACCCGCTCGCCCCCGTTGAGGCGGGCCAGCGCGGCCTCGAGCTCTCCCTGGACTGACCGGGCGTTCAGCTGGAGCTGGAACCCGGCGAAGTCCGTTCCGTCGTATTCACACCGGGCGAGATACCGCACGGCCGAGTCCTCTCGAACTCGTGGGGCCGAGGACCGTCAGACCAGCTCGATCTGGACGATCTCGGCGGCATCGCCCTTGCGCTGGCCGACGTGCACCAGGCGGGTGAACCCGGACTGGCGGTCGGCGTACTTGGGGGCGATCACGTCGAACAGCTTGGCCACGACGAGCGGCTCGTTGGGGAACTCCGAGACGACCGTCCGGCGAGCGGCCAGGTCACCGCGCTTGGCGAGCGTGATCATCCGCTCGACTCGACCGCGGATCTCCTTGGCCTTGGCCTCGGTGGTCTGCACCCGCTCGTAGCGGAGGACCGAGACCGTCAGGTTCTTGTACAGGGCGAGCCGCGGCCCGCGCTTGCGCGAGAGCTTGCGCCCGTCGACTCGATGGGCCATGGCTCAGGCCTCCTCGTCCGCGTCAAAGGATTCCTCGCCTTCCTCGCCGAAGGCCTCGTCCGACTCGGCGTCCGGGAGGATGAAGCCGCGCATGCGGAGGCGCTCCTTCATCTCGTCGAGCGACTTCTTGCCGAAGTTGCGCATCCGGAGCAGGTCGTCGTCCTTGAGCTGGAGCAGCTGGCCGACCTTGACGATGTTGTTGCGCTTGAGCGAGTTGTAGGCCCGCATCGGCAGGTCGAGCTCCTCGATCGGCATGTCGAGCATGTTCGAGGGGAGCTGCGGCACGCCCGGCGCCGCGCGGTCAGGCGCGGCGGCCTGGACGCCGACGGTCACGAACGGCTGGAACTGGCGGACGAGGATGTCGGCGGAGCGCGAGAGCGCCTCCTCCGGCGTGATCGTGCCGTCGGTCTCGATCTCGATCGTGAGCTTGTCGAAGTTGGTCATCTGGCCAACGCGGGTGCTCTCCACCCAGTAGTTGACCTTGCGCACCGGGGTGAAGATGGCGTCCACCGCGATCACGCCGATCGGCAGCGCCTCGGCCCGCTCGGCGGACAGGTAGCCGACGCCGCGCTCGACGGTGAGGTCCATCTCGATCGTCGTGTCGTCGGAGTCGATGGTCATCAGCACCAGCTCGGGGTTGATGATCTCGACGTCCGCGGACTCGGCGACGTCCGCCGCCACGACGGGCCCGGCGCCGCTCTTGAGCAGGCGGAGCTGGACCGGGTGGGCGGCGAAGCTCTTGAGGCGGAGCTTCTTGACGTTCAGGACGATCTGGGTGACGTCTTCCTTGACGCCCGGGATCGTCGAGAACTCCTGGTACACGTCGCGGATCTGGATGGAGGTGACGGCCGCCCCCTCGAGGGACGACAGCAGCACCCGCCGGAGCGCGTTGCCCAGGGTGACGCCGTAGCCCGCCTGGAGCGGACCCGCCTCGTACTTGGCGTACGTGCCGGCTTCCGCGACCGGCTCGATCTGCGGGGTCTCGAGTTCAATCATGGACGGCGGCTACCTCGAGTAGTACTCGACCACGAGCTGCTCGTTGAACTCGGGCGGCATCTGGTCACGGCGCGGCACGGCGAGGACCGACCCGGCCAGCTTGGCCGAATCCAGGCTCAGCCACTCCGGCGCCTGCTGCGAGCGGAGGGACTCCTTGACGGTCTTGAACAGCTCGCGCTCCTTGTGCGACTCGCGGACCTCGATCCGGTCGCCGACCTTGAGCCGGTAGGACGGGACGTTGGTGGCGACGCCGTTCACGGCGAAGTGGCCGTGGGCGACGAGCTGGCGGGCGGCCGCCCGCGACGGGGCGAAGCCGAGCCGGAACACGACGTTGTCGAGGCGCAGCTCGAGGGACTGCAGCAGCGCCTCGCCGGTCACGCCGGAGTGGCGGGTCGCCTCGATGAAGTAGTTGCGGAACTGCTTCTCGAGGACGCCGTAGACGCGGCGGACCTTCTGCTTCTCGCGGAGCTGCAGGCCGTAGTCGCCGACCTTGCGGCGGCGGACGCCGTGCTGGCCGGGCGGGGTGGGCCGGCGCTCGAAGGAGCACTTCTTGGTGTAGCAGCGGCCACCCTTGAGGAACAGCTTCAGCCCCTCGCGGCGGCACAGCCGGCAGACGGGATCGGTATAGCGGGCCATGACCTACCTGGGCTCAGACGCGGCGCCGCTTGGGCGGGCGGCAGCCGTTGTGCGGGATGGGCGTGACGTCGGTGATCGCGCTCACCTCGAGGCCGGCGGCCTGGAGCGATCGGATCGCCTGCTCGCGGCCGGCGCCGGGTCCCTTGACGTAGACCTCGACCTGGCGCATGCCGTGCTCCATGGCGCGGCGCGCCGCCCCGTCCGCGGCGAGCGCGGCGGCGTACGGCGTGCTCTTCCGGGAGCCCTTGAACCCGGCGACGCCTGCCGAACCCCATGAGATCACGTTCCCGGTGAGGTCCGTGATCGTCACGATGGTGTTGTTGAAGCTCGCCTGGATGTGGACGTGCCCCTGGGGGACGTTCTTGCGCTCCCGGCGCCGCTGCTTGACGGCGCGCTTCCGATCGGCCATGCCTTAGCGGTCCCTCGTCACTTCTTCTTCCGGGCGCCGACCGTCTTCTTCGGTCCCCGGCGCGCGCGGGCGTTCGTCTTGGTGCGCTGCCCGCGCACGGGGAGGTTGCGGCGGTGCCGCAGGCCGCGGTACGACCCGATCTCGATGAGGCGCTTGATGTTCAGCGCCACCTCGCGGCGGAGGTCGCCCTCGACCTTGACCGAGCGGTCGATGACCTCGCGGAGCCGGCTGACCTGGTCGTCCGTGAGGTCCCGAACGCGCGTGTCCGGGTTGATGTTGGTCTGCTTGAGGATCTTCTGGCTCGTGCTCAGCCCGATCCCGTAGATGTAGGTGAGGGCGACCTCGACGCGCTTCTCGCGCGGGATGTCGATGCCCGCAATACGTGCCATCGCGTCAGCCCTGCCGCTGCTTGTGCTTGGGATTGCTGCAGATGACCATGACGGTGCCGTGGCGCCGGATGACCTTGCAGTTGTCGCAACGCGTCTTGACGGACGCTCTGACCTTCACCGGGTTCCTCGATTACTTCAGGCGGTACGTGATCCGACCCCGCGTGAGGTCGTACGGAGACAGCTCAACGCGGACTCGGTCCCCGGGCAGGATCCGGATGAAGTTCATCCGGAGCTTGCCGCTGATGTGCGCGAGGACGCGATGGCCGTTCTCGAGCTCGACCGCGAACATGGTGTTCGGCAGCGGCTCGATCACGGTCCCTTCGACTTCGATCGCGTCCTTCTTCGCCAAGCTAGCTCCCGTGTCCTTTTCAGCACGAGTGTCGGCCCGGCCGGGCCGACACACGAACGGTGAGGATACCAAACACGGCGCGATCCGACAACATCAGGCCCCCACCTTGGTCAGGATCTCGGGGCCGTCCTCGCCGATGGCGATGGTGTGCTCGAAGTGGGCCGCCAGCGAGCGGTCGGCGGTGACCACCGTCCAGCCGTCCCTGAGGGTCCGCGTCTTCTCGCCGCCGGTCATGAACATCGGCTCGATCGCCAGGCACATGCCCGGCTCCAGGCGCACCCGGGCGTCCGGGTAGTCGGTGGCGAAGTTGAGCACCGAGGGGTCCTCGTGCATCAGCCGCCCGATCCCGTGGCCGCCGTAGCCGCGAACGATCCCGTAGCCGCCCTCGCGGCCGATCGCCTCGACCGCCGCGCCGATGTCCGCGACGCGGTTCCCCGGCTGCGCCGCGGCGATGCCCGCCATCAGCGCCAGGCGCGTGGTGTCGATCAGCGCCAGGGCCTCCTCCGTCGCGGCCTCGCGGCCGCCGCAGACGAAGGTTCGCGCGCCGTCGCCGTTCCACCCGTCGTAGATGACCCCGACGTCGACCGACACCACGGCGCCCCGCTTGATCTCGCGGTGCCCGGGGATGCCGTGGACGATCTCGTGGTCGATCGAGATGCAGGTGGTGGCCTTGTATGCGTGGGGATGGCCCATGTCGTACCGCCGCCCGCCGAGGTAGCCGAGGAACGACGGGATGCCGCCGGACGCGCGGATGTGCTGCTCGGCCAGGCGGTCGACCTCGGCCGTCGAGATGCCCGGGACGAGGGCCTCCTCGACCAGGGCGAGGACCTCGGCCACGATGCGGCCGGCGACCCGCATCTTGGCGAGCTCGGCGGCGGACTTGCGGGTGATCTCCATCAGCCTGCGACGACGACGCCGGCGGCCGCCAGCTCGGCGCCGAGGGCGTTCGATACGACCTCGATCGGCTGGAGCCCGTCCACGGTCCGGAGCACGCCCGACGCGCGGTAGTGCTCGATCACCTGGGAGAGCGCTCCGAGCTGCTGGTCCATGCGGGCCCGGATCGTGGCCGGCTGGTCGTCCGTCCGCTGGTACAGCTCCGAGCCGTCGAGGTCGCAGACGCCGGCGGCGCGCGGCGGGCTCGATACCTCGTGGTACGGGTGGCCGGCGGCCCGGCAGATCCACCGGCCGGACAGGCGGCGGACCAGCTCGTCGGCCGGGACGTCGACGAGCAGCGCCGCCCCCACGCGGGTCCCGCGCTCGGCGAGCGCCGCGTCGAGCGCCTCGGCCTGCCCCGCCGTGCGCGGGAATCCATCGAGGATGACCCCGGCCGCCGCGTCGGGCCGGGCGAGCCGCTCGAGCAGCAGCTTGACGGTGATCTCGTCCGGGACCAGCTGGCCCGCGTCCATGTAGCGCCGAGCCTCGACGCCCAGGGGCGTGCCATCGCGCACCGCGGCCCGGAACAGGTCGCCTGTCGCGATGACAGGGACGCCGAGCCGGGCCGCGAGCAATGGCGCTTGGGTGCCCTTCCCGGCGCCGGGCGCGCCAAGCAGGACGACCACGTTCACCGGATGAAGCCCTCGTACTGGCGGATGAGCAGCTGGGCCTCAAGCTGCTTCATCGTCTCGACGACGACGGAGACCACGATCAGGATGCCCGTGCCGCCCAGCGCCAGGTTCTGGAACGACGGCTGGACCAGGGAGATGAACGGCGGGGCGGCCGCCACGATGCCCAGGAACAGGGCGCCGGCGACGGTGATCCGGGTCACGATCCGGGCCAGGTAGTCCTGGGTGGGGCGGCCCGGGCGGATGCCGGGGATGAACCCGCCGTTCTTGCGCAGCTCCTCGGCGGTCTCGTCCGGCTTGAACGTGAACGCCGTGTAGAAGTACGTGAAGCCGACGGTCAGCAGGAAGTAGAGCAGGACGTACAGCCAAGAGCCGCGGGACAGCCAGCCCACGATCGACTGCGCGATGCTGCCGACGAGCCCGGGCGAGGTCGTGAAGTAGCTCGCGATCTGGACCGGGAACAGCAGGATGCTGACGGCGAAGATGATCGGGATGACGCCCGCCTGGTTGACGCGGAGCGGCAGGAAGGTCTGGCCGCCCTGGTACATGCGCCGGCCGCGCACGCGAGAGGCGTACTGGATCGGGATCCGGCGCTGCCCCTCCTGGATGTAGATGATCACCGCGACGGCGGCGGTCGCCATGACGGCGAGCACGATGAGCTGGGTGATGTCGGGGTTCTGGATGAACCCGCCCAGGGCACCCGGGACGCGGCTGACGATGCCGGCGAAGATGATGAAGCTGACGCCGTTGCCGATGCCCTTCTCGGTGATCAGCTCGCCGATCCACATCAGGGCGACCGAGCCGGCGGTGAGGGTGATGATCTGGGTCAGGGTCTCCCAGCTGCCCAGGTCGAACGGGGTCTTGAGCGCGCCGGACGAGCTGAGCAGGGCCAGGAACCCGTAGGCCTGGAGCATCGCCATCGGGACCGACAGGTAGCGGGTGTACTGGTTGATCTTGGTGCGCCCGTACTCGCCCTCGCGCTGCAGCGACTGGAGCGAGGGGACCACGCCCGTCATGAGCTGCATGATGATCGAGGCGTTGATGTACGGGTTGACGCCCAGGGCCACGACCGAGAAGTTGGTCAGGCCGCCGCCAGAGAACAGGTCCAGCAGGCCGAAGATCGCGTTGTTGTTCAGGAAGTTGCTGAGCCCAGCCTTGTCGACGCCGGGGACCGGGACGTGCGCCAGGAGGCGGAACACCAGGATCGCGCCGGCGACGAACAGGATTCGGCGCCGGAGGTCCGGCGCCCGGAACGCGTTTAGCAGTCCCTCGAACACGTGGGCCTAACCGTTGTCGGCAGCGGGCTCGATGCCGAGCGCCGCAGTCGGCTCGCTGGGGATCTCGATGACCTGGGCGGTGCCGCCCGCGGCCTCGATCTTCTCGCGGGCCGATTTGGTGAACGCGTCCGCCAGTACGAACAGCTTGGCGGAGACCTCGCCGTGGCCGAGGATCTTGAGCGGCAGGCGGTCGCGCCGGACCAGGCCGGCCTCCTTGAGGGTGTCGGCGTTCACGGTCACCGGCGCCGCGCCCTCAGCCGCCAGCCGGCCCGCCTCGACGGCGGCGCTGATCGCGCCGACGTTCACGACCTCGTACTCGATGTCGTTGATGTTGCGGAAGCCGCGCAGCTTCGGGATCCGGACGTGGATCGGCGTCTGGCCGCCCTCGAACCAGGCCGGGATGGAGGCGCCCGCGCGAGCGCGCTGGCCCTTCGTGCCCCGGCCGGCCGTCTTGCCCTTGCCGGCAGCGATGCCGCGGCCGACACGGGTCTTCTTGGCGACCGACCCCGGGGCGGGGTGCAGGTCGTGGATCTTCATCTACTTGGCCTCCGGGATCGTGTCGGCGCCCTCGGGCAGCTCCTCGACGGTCACGAGGAAGCGGACCTGGCGGCACATGCCGCGGACGGCGTCGTTGTCCGGGAGGATCGACGAGCTGCCGATGCCGTGCAGGCCCAGGGCCCGGATCGTCGCGCGGTTGCGGGCGATGTGGCTGATCGTGCTCTTGGTCTGGGTCACGCGGAGCTTACCGGGCATCGGCTGCCTCCTGGCCCGCCGCCGGGGACTGGCCGGGGACGACCAGGCGGAGCGGGACGCCGCGCTGGCGGCTGAGCTCCTCGACGGAGCGCAGGCTCTTGAGCGCGTTGAGGGTCGCCCGGGTCACGTTCACCGGGTTGGTGGATCCGTGGACCTTGGCGAGGATGTCCCGGACGCCCGCCGCCTCGACGACGGCGCGGACCGCGCCGCCGGCGATGACGCCGGTCCCCTTAGAGGCGGGCTTGAGCATCACGCGCGCGGCGCAGTACTCCTCGCGGACCTCGTACGGGATGGTCGTCCCGATCATCGGGATCTGGACGATGTGCTTCTTGGCGTCCTCGACACCCTTGCGGATGGACTCGGGCACGTCGCCGGCCTTGCCCAGGCCGACGCCGACATGGCCGTTGCCGTCGCCCACGACGATGACCGCCGAGAAGCTGAAGCGCCGGCCGCCCTTGTGCACCTTGGCGACGCGGTTGATCTGGACGACGCGCTCCTCGAGCGCGAGCTTGTTCGGGTCGATGCGGGCCACAGGCAGTCCTCTTTAGAAGTCGAGGCCGGCTTCGCGCGCCGCCTCGGCGAGCGAGCGAACCCGCCCGTGGTACTGGAAGCCGGCCCGGTCGAACACCACCCTGGCGACGCCCGCCGCCTTGGCGCGCTCGGCCACGAGCTGGCCGACGCGCTTGGCGTCGTCGCTCTTGGTGCCCTCGGCGCCGCGGAGGGTGGGCTCCAGGGAGGACGCCGCGGCAAGGGTCTTGCCGGTGGTGTCGTCGATGACCTGGGCGTAGATGTGGTTCAGGCTGCGGAACACCGCGAGGCGGGGGCGCTCGGGAGTGCCCGCGAGGCGGAGGCGGAGGCGCTCGTGGCGCTTGACGCGCTGGGACGAGCGGCTGTCGACTTGGCTCATGGCTTACTTCTTCCCGCCGATCTTGCCGGCCTTGCCCGCCTTGCGGCGAACCTTCTCGCCGGCGTAGCGGACGCCCTTGCCCTTGTACGGCTCGGGCTTGCGGGTCGCCCGGACCTTGGCGGCCACCTGGCCGACCAGCTCCTTGTCGATGCCCACGACTGCCAGCCTGAGCGGCGTCTCCAGCTCGAAGCTGATCCCCTCGGGCGGCTCGATCTCCACCGGGTGGCTGTAGCCGAGCGCGAGCTGGAGGTTGTTCCCCACCTTCTGCGCGCGGTAGCCGACGCCGATGATCTCGAGCCCCTTGCGGTACCCGGTGGTGACGCCCACGACCATGTTGTTGACGAGCGTCCGGGTCAGGCCGTGGAGCGACTTGTCCAGCTTGTTCTCGGTGGGCCGGGTCACGAGGATCGCGTCACCCTCGCGCTCGACCTCGATGCGCGGCGGGAGCTGGCGGGTCAGCGTGCCCTTGGGGCCCTGGACGGTGATGGTGCGCCCGTCGAGCGTCACCTCGACGCCGGGCGGGACAGGGATGGGAAGGCGGCCGATACGGGACATCGCGCTACCAGACGTAGGCGAGGATCTCGCCGCCCAGCTCGGCCGCTCGGGCCTGCGTGCCGGTCATGATCCCCTTGGACGTGCTGACGATCACGACGCCCAGGCCGCCGAGCACCCGCGGGATGTCCGTCTTGCGCGCGTACACGCGCAGGCCGGGCTTGCTGATCCGCTTGAGGCCCGAGACGACCGGCACCTTGCCGTCAACATACTTGAGCTCCAGGCGGAGCAGCTGGGCGGGGCCGTCGCGCTCCTCGCGGACGTCGGAGATGAAGCCCTCCTCCTTGAGGATTCGGGCGATCTCGCGCTTGGTCCGCGAGGCGGGGACGATCACCTCGGCATGCCGCGCCCGGGACGCGTTGCGGACACGGGTCAGCATGTCCGCGATCGGGTCGGAGACGTTCATCTTCTTACCAGCTCGACTTCGTGACGCCGGGCAGCTCGCCCACGAGCGCGCGCTCGCGGAAGCAGATCCGGCAGAGCGCGAAGCGGCGCATGTACGCCCGCGGCCGACCGCACACCGAGCAGCGGTGGTACCCCTGCACGACGTGCTTCGGCTTGCGATTCGCCTTCGCGATCATCGACTTCTTGGCCATCTGGACTCCTCCCCGCGCCCTAGCCGGCGAAGGGCATGCCGAGGAGCTCGAGCAGTCGCTTGCTCTCCTCGTCGGTCTTCGCCGTCGTCACGATGCTGATCTCCAGCCCGCGGAGACGGTCCACCTTGTCGTAGTCGATCTCGGGGAAGGCCAGCTGCTCGCGGAGGCCCAGCGAGTAGTTGCCCCGCCCGTCGAACGACTTGCCCGGCACACCCCGGAAATCGCGGATGCGCGGCAGCGCCAGCCGGGTGAGGCGCTCGAGGAAGTCCCACATCCGCTCGCCGCGAAGGGTGACCTTCACGCCGATGGGGTTGCCCGTGCGGACCCGGAACTGGGCGATCGAGCGCTTGGCGCGGGTGACGATCGGCTTCTGGCCGGTGATGGCCGCGATGTCGCCGACCGCCGCGTCCACGGCCTTGGCGTTCTGGAGGGCCTCGCCGAGGCCCACGTTGACGACGATCTTCTCGAGGCGCGGCACCTGGTTCGGGTTCTTGTACCCGAACTGCTTCTGCATCGCGGGCACGGCCTCGTTGTGGTAGCGGTCCTGAAGCTGCCCGCTCACGCCCTCACCTCCAGGGACTCGCCGCAGTGGCGGCAGGTGCGCACCCGGCTGCCGTTGTCGAGCGTGCGGTGGCCGACGCGAGTGGGCCGCTCGCAGTGGGGGCAGACCACCATGACCTTGCTCACCGGCATCGGCATGGCGTGGTCGAGGATGCCGCCCGGATCCATGGCGGGCACGCCGCCACCGATCGTGCTGCCGGTGTTCCGCTGGCGCGGCTTGGTGTGCTTGCGGGCGATGTTGACGCCCTCCACGACGACGGACACGCCGCCGCGAAGCGAGGTGCGGCGGTAGCCGGAGCGCACCGCGGTGGGCGACTGGTCCTCGCGGATCACCCGCTCCACCTTGCCGCGCTTGCCGGCGTCCTTGCCGCCGACCACGACGACCGTGTCGCCCTTGCGGATCTCGGGCACCTTGGGCTGGTGCTCGACGGACCGTTCGGCCATCAGAGCACCTCCGGGGCGAGCGAGATGATCTTCATGTAGTTGCGGTCCCGCAGCTCGCGGGCCACCGGACCGAAGATCCGGGTGCCGCGCGGGTTGCCCTGGTTGTTGATGAGCACGGCCGCGTTCTCGTCGAAGCGGATGTAGCTGCCGTCGGGCCGGCCGAACTCCTTGGACGTGCGCACGATGACGGCGCGGACGACGTCGCCCTTCTTGACCGCGGCATTCGGGATCGCCGACTTGACGCTCGCGATGATCACGTCGCCGATGCCGGCGGTGGTCTTGCGCGAGCGGCCCATGATCCGGATGCACTCGATCGTGCGGGCGCCGGTGTTGTCGGCGACGCGCAGGCGGGTCTGGACTTGGATCACGCCTCGGCCTCCTCACCCTCGGCGTGCCGGCCGGGGTGCGCCGCGCCGTGGATGGCCTCGGCGGTCTCGGTCTCCTCGACCGGGATCACCTCGGCCGCCCGCTCCTCGCCCGCGCGGGAGAGCACGGAGACGAGGCGCCAGCGCTTCGTCGCCGAGAGCGGGCGCGACTCCTCGATGAGGACGGTGTCGCCGACCTTCGCCTCGTTGCGCTCATCGTGCGCGGCGAACTTGGTCGAGGCCTTCATGACGCGCTTGTAGAGCGGGTGGCGGGTGAGGCGCTCGACGGACACGACGATCGTCTTGTCCATCTTGTCGCTGACCACGCGCCCGACCTTCGTCTTGCGCTGACCCTTCACGGGGTTGGTGGCTCCTGCAGTGGGCATCCCGACGCTCCTACTCCGCCACGCGAGGCGCAGTGGCGCGCTCGCGCTGGACGGTGAGGATCCGGGCGATCGTTCGCCGAGTCGCCGGGATCTGGCTGTAGTCCTTCAGCTGGCGCGTCGAGAGCGCGAAGCGAGCCTGCCAGAGCTCCTGCTTCGCCTCCCGGAGGCGGTCGTCCAGCTCGCTATCCGTGAGCTTCCGGATCTCACCGATCTCCACCGGTGACCTCCTGCGCAGTCTCGCGGACGACGACCTTGGTCGCGACCGGGAGCTTGTGGGCCGCCAGGCGCATGGCCTCGATGGCTGCCTCGTGCTCGACGCCAGCCATCTCGAACAGGATCCGACCGGGGCGGACGACCGCGACCCAGTGGTCGGGCGCGCCCTTGCCGGAGCCCATTCGCGTCTCGGCGGGCTTCTTGGTGGCGGGCTTGTCCGGGAAGACCCGGATCCAGATCTTGCCGCCTCGCTTGACCGAGCGGGTCATCGCGCGGCGGGCGGCCTCGATCTGGCGGGCCGTGATCCAGGCCGGCTCGAGGGTGGCCAGGCCGTACTCGCCGAAGGCGACGGTCGCGCCGCCCTTGGTGGCGCCGGACATGCGGCCGCGCATGACCTTGCGGTGCTTGACGCGCCGGGGCATCAGCATGGCTCAGGCCCCCTGCGCGGCAGCGGCCGCGGCACTGGTGGTGGCCGCGACCGCCTCGCGGCGGCGGCGCTCCACCGGGATCTCGCCCTTGTAGATCCAGACCTTGACGCCGATGCGCCCGTAGGTCGTGTGGGCGTGCACCTGCCCGTAGCTGATGTCCGCGCGGAGGGTGCCGAGCGGGATGCGTCCCTCGCGGTCCCACTCCCGGCGGCCCATCTCCGAGCCGCCGAGGCGGCCGGCGAGCGCGATCTTGACGCCCTTGGCGCCGGCCTTCATCGACCGCTGCACCGACTGCTTCATCGCCTTCTTGTAGGCGACCCGGCGGGTCAGCTGCTGGGCGATGTTGAGCGCGACCAGGTACGCGTCGAGCTCGGGCTGGCGGATCTCCTTGATCTCCAGCTTGACCTTGCGCTTGGTCAGATCGCCGATCTCCTTGCGCAGGACCTCGACGTTCTGGCCGCCGCGGCCGATCACGATGCCCGGCTTGGCGGTGTGGATGGCGACCGTCACGTGGTTGATGCCGCGCTCGATCTCCACGCTGCTCACGCTGGCGTTCGCGAGGCGCCGGTCGAGGAGCTGCCGGATGGCGATGTCCTCCTTGAGCAGCGCCGTGTAGTCCTTGTCGGCGTACCACTTGGCCGTCCACGTGCGGGTGTAGCCCAGGCGGTAGCCGTACGGATGGACCTTGTGTCCCATGCCTAGGCCTCCCGGTCGGCCACGACGACGGTGATGTGCGTCATGGGCTTGCGGATCGGGAACGCCCGACCCTGGGCCCTGGGGCGCCACCGCTTGATCGTCGGGCCCTCGTTTGCGGTCGCGTCGGCGACGTACAGCTCGTCGGCCGACAGCGACAGGTTGTTCTCGGCGTTGGCCGTCGCGCTCTTGAGGACGCGCGCGACGTCCTTGGCTGCCTTCTGCGGCATGAACCGCAGGAGCGCCGAGGCCTCCTCGACCGGCTTGCCCTTGATCGCCTCGGTGACGAGGCGGGCCTTCCGGGTGGAGCCCCGCAGGTACTTGGCGGTCGCGGAAACGCGCATCTGCTCGCCTCCCCTACCGCAGGCCGGCGGACCGGTCGGCGTTCTTGCCGTGCCCGCGGTAGGTGCGGGTGGGCGCGAACTCGCCGAGGCGGTGTCCGACCATGTTCTCGGTGACATACACCGGCACGTGCTTCTTGCCGTTGTAGACGGCGATCGTGTGGCCGATGAAGTCGGGGAAGATCACGGACGCGCGGGACCAGGTCTTGAGGACCCGCCGCTCGTTCCGCTTGTTCATGTCCTGGACCCGGGCGAGAAGCCGGGGCTGGACGAACGGTCCCTTCTTGACCGATCGAGACATCTCTGGCTCCTCTTAGGCCTTGCGGTGCCGGCTGCGCACGATGAGGCGGTTGCTCGCCTTGCCGCGCCGCGTCCGGTAGCCCATCGCCGGCTTGCCCCACGGGGTCTTGGGGGGCATGCCGGTCGGGCTCTTGCCCTCGCCGCCACCGTGAGGGTGGTCGCGAGGGGTCATCGCCACGCCGCGGACCTCCGGGCGCTCGCCCATGTGGCGGGCTCGCCCGGCCTTGCCGAGGCTCTGGTTCTCGTGGTCGAGGTTGCCCACCTGGCCGACCGTCGCGATGCACCGGAGCGGGACGCGGCGCATCTCGCCCGACGGCAGGCGCACGGTGGCGAAGTCGCCCTCCTTGGCGAGCAGCTGGGCCGACGTGCCGGCGGACCGGACGATCTGGCCGCCCTTGCCCGGGACGAGCTCGATGTTGTGCACCGTGGTGCCGAGCGGGATGTTGGCGAGCGGCAGGGCGTTGCCCACGCGGGCCTCGGCGTCCGGCCCCGACACGACGACGTCGCCCACCTTGAGGCCGTGCGGCAGGAGCATGTAGCGCTTCTCGCCGTCGCGGTAGTGCAGCAGGCCGATGCGCGCGGACCGGTTCGGGTCGTACTCGATGGTCGCCAGCCGCGCGGGCACGCCGAACTTGTCGCGCTTGAAGTCGATCCGCCGGTAGTGGGTCTTCTCGCCGCCGCCGCGGTGGCGCACCGTCCGCCGGCCCTGGTTGTTCCGGCCGTCAGTGCGCGTCTTCGGCTCGAGCAGCGGCTTGTGCGGCTGGTCGGTGGTGATCTCCTCGAACGTGGAGCGGGTCATCCACCGGCGGCCGGCCGAGGTTGCCTTGTAGCTTCGGAGCGGCATCGCTACACCCCCTCGAAGAATTCGATCTTCTGGCCGGGGGCAAGCGTCACGACGGCCTTCCGCCAGGAGGAGGTGCGGCCCGTGATGCGGCCGCGCTTGGTGCCGCGCCGCTTCTCCTTGGCCTTCGAGGTGAGGACGTTCACGGCCACGACCGTGACCTTCTCCTTCTTGTACAGCTCCTCGATGGCGGCCTTGATCTGGATCTTGTTCGCGTCCTGGTGGACCGCGAACGTGTACTTCCCGCGCCCGGACTCGTCGATGGACTTCTCCGAGATCACGGGGCGCAGGATCACGTCGGCGGCGCTGAGCTCGCTCACGCGTACACCTCCTCGATCCTGGCGAGCGCCGGCTGCTCGATCAGCACGGCGTCCGCGTTGAGCAGGTCCACCACGTTGAGCGAGTCGGCGAGGATGACCGTCACCGACGGCAGGTTCTGGGCCGAGCGGAGGAGCGGCTCGTCCTTGGTGGGGGCCACGACGAGGACGCGGCGCTCGTGGCCGTCGCCCGCGCCCAGCGCCTCCAGCACGCCGACGAACGCCTTGGTCTTGGGCTCGTCGGACATGCCGAACGCCTGGACGACCTTGATCGCATCGTCGGTGAACTTGGCGGACAGCGCCGAGCGGAGCGCCAGACGGCGCATCTTCTTGGGCAGCTTCTGGTCGTACGAGCGCGGGTGGGGCCCGAACACGACGCCGCCGCCGCGGTAGTGCGGCGCGACGCGCGAGCCCTGGCGGGCGCGGCCGGTGCCCTTCTGCCGGTACGGCTTCTTGCCGCCGCCGCGGACCTGGCCGCGGGTCTTGGTGTCGTGGGTGCCCAGGCGGCGCCCGGCGAGTTGGGCGACCACCGCCTGGTGGAGCACCGCCTCGTTCACCGGCGCCGCGAACAGCGCATCGGCGAGCTCGACGCTGCCGACGGTCGCGCCGGTGCGGTCGTAGAGAGTGGTCTGCGGCATCGGTCAGGCCTTCTTGACGAAGGTGAGCGCGCCCGGGGCGCCCGGCACCGAACCCTTGACCAGGATCAGGTTCCGCTCGGCGTCCACGCGGACCACGCGCAGCTTCTTGATGGTGACCCGCTCGCTGCCCATGTGGCCGCCCATGCGGAGGCCCTTGTAGACGCGACCGGGCGTCGTGCCGGGCCCGATGGAGCCCGGCTTCCGGTAGTTGTCGGACCCGTGGGTCTTGGGGCCGCGCTTGAAGTGGTGGCGCTTCACGGTGCCCGCGAAGCCCTGGCCCTTCGAGACGCCCGTCACGTCAACCAGCTCGCCCTCGGCGAACACCTCGCCGACGGACAGCTGCTGGCCCACGGTGTAGCCGTCGACGGCGTCCAGCCGGAACTCGCGGATGGTGCGCACCCGCGGCAGGTCCCGCAGCTGGCCCGCGACGGGCTTGGTGAGGCGCCGACGCTCGCCCGCGCCGAGCTGGACGGCGGTGTAGCCGTCGCGCTCGGGCGTGCGCAGCCGGGTCACGGTGTTGGGGGTGACTTCCACCACCGAGACGGCGACCATCGTGCCGTCCGGCTGGAACACCTGCGTCATGCCGACCTTGCGGCCGATCAGGCCGATCGTGTGCTGGCTCATCACATCTTGATCTCGATGTCGACGCCCGCCGCAAGCGAGAGCCGCATCAGGGCGTCCACCGTCTTCGACGACGGGTCCAGGATGTCGATGAGCCGCTTGTGGGTGCGGATCTCGAACTGCTCCCGGGAGTCCTTGTCGATGAACGGTGACCGCAGCACGGTGAACTTCTCGATCCGGGTCGGCAGCGGAACGGGGCCGACGACGTCAGCGCCGGTGCGCTGCGCGGTCTCCACGATCTGGGCTGCCGACTGATCGAGCAGCCGGTGGTCGTAGGCCTTGAGGCGGATCCGGATCCGCTGCTTCGCCATCGTCTGGTCCTTACGCGATGATGCTGGTGACCGCGCCGGCGCCGACGGTGCGGCCGCCCTCGCGGATGGCGAAGCGCTGGCCGACCTCGAGGGCGATCGGGGTGATCAGCTCGACGGTCATGTCCACGTTGTCGCCGGGCATGACCATCTCGGCGCCGTCGGGCAGCCCGATCGAGCCGGTGACGTCGGTGGTGCGCAGGTAGAACTGCGGCCGGTACCCGTTGTAGAACGGGGTGTGGCGGCCGCCCTCCTCCTTGGTCAGCACGTACACCCGGGCGACGAACCGGGTGTGGGGGGTGATGGAGCCGGGCCTGGCCAGCACCTGGCCGCGCTCGATGTCGTCGCGCTCGATGCCCCGCAGCAGGCAGCCGACGTTGTCGCCCGCCTCGCCCTGGTCGAGCAGCTTCTTGAACATCTCGACGCCGGTGACCACGACCTTGCGGGTCTGGGCGTGGACGCCGACCATCTCGACCTCGTCGCCCACCCTCACCACGCCGCGCTCGATGCGCCCGGTGGCCACGGTGCCCCGGCCCTTGATGCCGAACACGTCCTCGACCGGCATCAGGAACGGCTTGTCCACCGCGCGGACCGGGGTCGGGATGTAGGAGTCGACCGCGTCCATGAGCTCCTGGATCGGGGCGTAGGCCGGGTCGGAGGGGTCGTCGGGGGCCTCGAGGGCCCGCAGCGCGGAGCCGCGGACGACCGGCAGGTCGTCGCCCGGGAAGTTGTACTTGGACAGCAGCTCGCGGACCTCGAGCTCGACCAGGTCGAGCAGCTCCGGGTCGTCGACCGCGTCGCACTTGTTGAGGAACACCACGATGTACGGCACCTCGACCTGGCGGGCGAGCAGGATGTGCTCGCGGGTCTGGGGCATCGGGCCGTCGGTGGCGGCGACCACCAGGATCGCGCCGTCCATCTGGGCGGCGCCGGTGATCATGTTCTTGATGTAGTCGGCGTGGCCGGGGCAGTCGACGTGGGCGTAGTGGCGGGCCGCGGTCTCGTACTCGACGTGGGCGATCGCGATCGTGATGCCGCGCTCGCGCTCCTCGGGGGCGTTGTCGATCGTGTCGAACGCGCGGTACTCGGCGGCGCCCCGCAGCGCGAGGTACTTGGTGATGGCGGCCGTGAGCGACGTCTTGCCGTGGTCGATGTGGCCGATCGTGCCGACGTTGACGTGCGGCTTCGTGCGCTCGAACTTCTTCTTGGCCA
>JAJYLZ010000004.1 GCA_021787395.1 Chloroflexota bacterium | reverse complement strand
GGTCGGCCAGGACCACGTGGGCGCCCTCCGCGGCGAGGCCCTCGGCGATGCCCAGCCCGAAGCCCTGCGCGGCGCCGGTGACCAGGGCCACCCGGCCGGCGACGCGGCCGGTGAGCTCGCGGCAGTGGTCCACGACGAAGGTCCCGGCACCCGGCACGGCGATCCGCTCCGGGGGCGCTCCGAGACGGGCCGTGTGGCCTGCGACGGCCGCGGCGATGGCCTCGGGCTCGAACGCGTCCAGCACGAGCGTGGCGGGATCGGCCGCGGCCCCGGCGTCCTCATGGAAGGCGACGATCGGCAGGCGGTTGCCCGCTCCGAGCAGGCCGCGCAGGGTCGGGGCCACCACGTCGATCGGCAGCGCAGGCGTCATGTGGCTCATCGGGCTGTACCTCCGGCCTCGATCAAGCGCGCCCCGACCTCCGCGAACCGGCGGATCCGCGCCTCGACGGAGCCGCGCTCCAGGCGGCCGTCCGCGTCCACATAGCCGGGCCGCCCCACGGCGCGCTCCGCCTGGTGGCCGGCGACCACGCAGGCGCCCTCGTAGAGCGTGGCCACGACGTCATCGGGCAGCGCGGTGCCGCCCTTCGCCAGCGGCTCCAGCGGGATGCGCTCGGGCGTGTTGTGCTCGGTGCCCGCGGTGACGATCAGGCCGGCGGTCCGGAGCGTCCGGACGTAGGCCGCCGCGACCTGCGGCGCGTTTCGGCCCGGGATCAGCTCGGCGGCGTGGATGCCCATGCCGACCAGCCGCTCCGCCAGCTCGGCCGGGCCGTCCTCGAACGGGCAGATCGGGGAGGCGCCGTCGCCCAGCGTCGGGTAGCACGGGATCCCGTCCCACTCGAGGATCAGCCGCCGCGCGTCCTCGAATGACAGCGGGGTCTCCTCCACGAACGCCGGGCAGCCTGCCTTGAGCAGCCGGGCGCGGATCTCGCCCTGGACAGCCGTGGCGTCGTCCGCAGCGGCGCTCGGCGGGGCTCCGTAGATGCGCTCGAGGGCCTCGGCTCGCTCGTCGGCAGCGCAGCCGTCGAACAGCGCCTCCTGGAAGGCCCTGGCCAGGTGCCGCTCCTGGAGGACGACCCAGTCGGCCGGCACGCCCGCCTCGGCCGCGACAGTGGCGGCGATGGCGACGTCGTCGAGCCCGGTGGCGATCCCCGCCTCGGCGAACCGGTCCGCGAGCAGGGCGGTCATCCTGGCGGCGCGGTCCCGGTTGGCGGCGCGGGCCGGGGCGTCGATCGCCGCGGCCACAGCGCTCGGCTCCCGGAACGGGTCGGCGCCCTTGCCGCACAGGTACATCCGGCCCGGATTGGCGGGGTCGTTCACGCGCGTGCCGGCTGCGCGGAGCGAGTCCACGACCGTGATGAACTCGAGGCCGAACAGCGGGACGATCCCGACGGCACGCGCCCCGTCCGCGAAGCGGCGGTACACGCGGTGGTCGTGGAAGTTGGAGGCGCCGACCACCCTGACGCCCTCGCGGACGGCGGTGTGGACGACGTCCTCCACGTCCCTGAACGCCGAGAAGTTGGGCGGCAGGTGGACGTGCAGGTTGACCACCGGACGGACGGAGTTCACGAGGCAGCCCTTCCACGGATGGCGGCGAAGCGCGCACGCGCCTCCGCCCAGTCGCCCGACGGTTCGTAGGACGTGATCGAGAACGAGCGCGCGACGAGCTCCCGCGCCTCGGCGACGGACGCGAGCTCCCCGGCGGCGATGGCCTGCACGGCGATGTTGCCGATCGCGGTCGCCTCGACCGGCCCCGCCCTGACCGGGAGCCCGGTCGCGTCCGCGGTGAACCGGCACAGGAGCCGGTTGTTCGAGCCGCCCCCGACCACGTGCACGCTCTCGATCCTGCGCCCCGACACCCGCGACAGCTCGTCGATCGCGTCGGCGTAGCGCAGGGCCAGGCTCTCGAGCAGCACCCGCACCAGCGTGCCCGGATCGCCCGGGACCGGCTGGCCGGTCTCCAGGCAGAACTCGCGCACGCGGCCCGGCAGGTCCCCCGGGCGCAGGAAGCGCTCGTCGTCGGGATCGATGAACGCGGTGAAGGCCGGGGCCGCCTCGGCGAAGCCGGCGATCCGCTCATAGGACGGCGGCTCCCGGTCGGGCCACAGGGCTCGGCGGCTCTCCTGCACCAGCCACAGCCCGACGACGTTGCGCAGCAGCCGGATCGTGCCGCCCACGCCCCCCTCGTTGGTCAGGTTCGCGGCCATCGAGTCGGGCGTCAGGACGGGCTCCGGCACCTCGAGGCCGATCAGCGACCACGTCCCCGAGGACAGGAAGGCGGTGGCCGGCGAGAACAGCGGGGTCCCGACGACCGCCGAGGCCGTGTCGTGCGAGCCGGGGAGGACGACCTGCGTCCTGCCCAGGCCGCGGGCCGACGCGAGCTCGGGCGCCAGGCCGCCCACGGGCGTCCCCGGCGCGACGATCTCGGGCAGGATGCCCGTGGGGATGCCCAGGCGGTCGAGCAGCGGCCGCGCCCAGTCTCGGCTGCGGGCGTCGAGGGCCTGGCTGGTGGACGCGAGGGTGTACTCGGAGACCGTCGCCCCCGACAAGAAGTGCGCGAACAGGTCGCCGGTCATCAGCAGCCGGTGCGCCTGGTGCAGCAGCGGATCGCCGGCCTGGGCCATCGCCAGCAGCTGGTAGAGGGTGTTGATCTCCATGACCTGGATCCCGGTCGTCGCGTAGATCTCACGCTGCGGGACCAGCGAGAATGCGCGCTCCACCATGCCGCTGGTGCGAGCGTCGCGGTAGTGCACGGGGTTGGCGAGGAGCCTGCCCCGGTCGTCGACCAGCCCGAAGTCGACGCCCCAGGTGTCCACGGCGCAGGATGCGATGTCGCCGTCGCCGCCCGCCTTGCGCAGCCCGGCGGAGACGTCGCCCCACAGCCGGAGCACGTCCCAGTGGAGGGTGCCGCCGAGCGTGACCGGCACGTTGGGGAAGCGATGGGCCTCGTCCAGGGTCAGCCGGCCGCCGTCGAACCCCCCCACGACGATCCGGCCGCTCTCCGCGCCAAGGTCAATAGCCGCGTACCGCACCGCCTGCTCCGTGCCGGGAGGATGGTCGACCTGAGGTCGCTGCCATGATGCCAGCAATTTCAGTTGCTTTCAATATGTTGCCGATGCTTGCGATCTCGCGCCATAATCTCGCGTGAACCCCGTCGCCAGGGCCCACCAGTCAGGAGCAGCATGAGCAGCGAGGCGGTTCCGGCCGAGGTCTTCGCCGAGGAGCGCCGGGACGGCATCGGCCGCCTCGTCGCCGATCTCGGGCGCGTCCGTGTCGACGAGCTGGCCGCGCGCTTCGGCGTGTCGGCCGTGACGATCCGCAAGGACCTGGCCCAGCTCGAGCAGCAGGGCCGGCTGGTGCGCGCGCACGGCGGGGCGCTCTCACCCAAGAGCGTGGGCCTGGAGCGGGCCTTCGAGATCCGCGAACGCGTGCAGCGGGCCGCCAAGGACGCGATCGGGCGCGAGGCCGCGGCGATGGTCGAGGACGGCGAGAGCATCGCCCTCGACGCGAGCACGACCGCCTACGCCATGGCGCGGCACCTGCGCGCGCGCGGCGGATGGCTGCACCTGACGGTGGTGACGAACGGGCTCAGGATCGCCCTGGAGCTGGCCGGCGTGCCCGGCATCAGCGTGGTCATGCCCGGCGGACTGGTCCGCCCGGAGGCGCTCAGTCTCGTCGGCCCGATGGGCGAGGGGCTGCTGGGCCAGGTCAATGTCCGGCGCGCGTTCCTCGGCGCGACGGGCTTCTCGGTCGAAGCGGGCCTGTGCGACGGGACCGAGGGGGAGGCGCAGATCAAGCGGCTGCTGGTCGCCGCGGCCACCGAGGTGGTGGGGCTCATCGACCACACCAAGTGGTCGAGGACCACGCTGGTGACCTTCTGCCCCACCGCGTCCATCGGGTCCCTGGTGACCGACGCGCCGGCGCCGGCCGCCATGGCGGCGCTCCTCCGGTCGGGCGGCGTCCGCGTCATCGAGGTCCCAGCCGGGGGCGGCTGACCCCGGACACGTCATGGGAGTCCACGTGGCGGGCGGGCCTCGGTCCACCCTCGAGGGCCAGCGCGGGCAGTGTGGCCTTGGCAGCCGCCGTCAGCCCTCGGCACGCCTGACGGCGGCGTCGGACAGGATGTCGGCGGCCGTGCCGAAGCGCAGCCCGACGACGTCCAGGCGGCGCAGCAGGTCGCGGTTGCGGAGCATGTCGGCGTCGACGGCACCGCTGCGGTAGAGGTTCGCCACCGCGACGTCGTACGCCCGGCGCGTCGCGTTGCCCGACTTCTTCGCGGCGAGCGCCAGGGCCGCCACCGAGCCGGGCTCGCGCCCGAGGGCCGCGATGGCGGCGCGCAGGTCGTCCAGGGCGTCGGTCACCGTGTCGATGACGGGCTCGATGACCGGGCTCTCGCTCATCTCGAACAGGCTCCAGGCGCGCAGGAAGTCGCGCAGGTTGTCGAGGATGTCGTCCAGCGCGCCCGACAGCCGGAACAGGTCCTCCCGGTCGATCGGCGTGACGAGGGCGTTGCGGAGCTCGGTCACGAGCAGCCCCCGCTGATGGTCGCCCGAGTGCTCGATCTCGCGCATCAGCTCCACGGCGTCCGTGCGGCCCACCTCGCCGGCGATCGCCCTGCGGACGAGCTGGGCGCCGGTGATGGTGGCGTCGAGCTGGCCGAGCAGGTAGGCCACGAAGCGGCCGTTGGAGCGGCCCGAGAGGGCACGCAGGGCGTCGAGGAGCGGGATCCGCGTCATGGGGTCAACTCCGGATGAGGAGACCGATGCCGGCCGCGAGCGCGATCGCCGTCGGCAGGGTCGTGAACCAGACCAGCACCAGGCGCCAGGCCTGGGGCCAGCGGACGGCGGCGCGCCCGGAGGTGGCGATGGTCGAGCCGATCATCGCAGCCGAGGCCGCCTGGGGCGTCGAGACTGGAGAGCCCATCAGGGCTGAGACCGCGACCGCGACCGCCGACCCGAAGTCGGCGGCGATCGTCGTGAGCGGCCCGGCGACGAGGAGCTTGCCGCCCAGGCGCCCGCCGAGGCTGGCAGCCCCGGCGAGGCTGCCGACGGCGAAGCAGACGCCGATGAGCAGCTGAATACGCGGGTCGGGGGCGATGGTGCCGCCGGTCACGGCCGACCCGGCGGCGACCGCGAACACCGCGACGAGCTTCTGCGCGTCATTCGACGCGTAGGCGATGGCCTGGGCCGCGAAGCCGACGGCGTGGAGGTTGCGCAGTCGGGCGGCCAGACTCCTCCGAACGGGCAGCCGGAGCAGGACGTGCGTCAGCCCCCAGGCGAGGCCGGCGGCCGCCAGGGGCGCCGCAGCGAACAGCGCGAGCACCAGCGCAACCGTTCCCCAGGCCACGGGGAAGCCGAGCCCGAGCCCGGCCCCGACGATGCCGCCGAGCAGCGCCTGCGTCACGCTGGTCGGCAGCCCGGACCTCGCCGTCCACGTGATCACCGCGATCGCCGCCCCGACCGCGACCGCGAGGGCGACCGTGCCCTCCGAGCCGCTGGCGGTCACGAGGCCACGCGCGAACGTGGTCGCGACCGCCGTGCCCACGGCGAACGGGCCGACGATCACGATGAGGGTGAGCAGCGCCAGCGCCGTGAGCGGGCTGAACGCACGGCCGGAGAGGTTGGCGGCGAGCAGCGACGCCCCGTCGTTGGCGCCGCTGATGAGCGCGAACACGACGGCGAGGGCGAAGAGCAGGTGCGTGGTCGTCAGCGGCACGGTGCGTCCGTGACTGCGAGGTGGTCCGTGATCGGGGCTCCTGCCGGCTCGGACGCGAGCCCCAGTGTAGGCCGACGCCGGCCGCCCAGCGCCGGGCAGGGCCAGCGGAGGGGGAGCGGAACGAGCCCCCGGGTGCGGGGACCTGAGAGTGGTGGAGATGGGGGAGAGTCGAACTCCCCGTCCAGAGCCCTTCGCCTGGAACCACTACGAGCGTGTCCGATGGTTTTCGTCAGCCGTCGGCGCGCCCATCGGCAGGCTCGCCATCGGCCCATCGGCGTGTCCCTAGATCGGGCTTTGCCCCGGCGTACGTCGCCTCGGCCGGGCCGCACCTCCGCTCAATGACGCTTCCACGGCCCGCGGAGGGGAGGCCGCTTCCACGCTCACCTTACGGCCTTAGGCCGCGAGGGCGAGAGCAGGCTGCTTGTTGGCAGGTACTTCGATTGCCGCCTGTTTTACGAGGCCTGACGGCACCTCGGCTCGCGTCTCCAGACAGCCAGACCCTGTCGAGACCACGCATCCCCACAGGACCGAACCGGCTGTTCGGGGCGCGAATCCTACACCCGGCCGCCCTTCCTGACGAGCTGACCGGTTGACAGCCACCGGCCCCCTCGTCACGCTCGGGCCATGACCACCCGACGCGTCTCCTGGCGCCGGACCGACGAGGTCCGCACCGACGAGCAGTGCACGATCTCCGTCCGCGATGCCGGCGTCTCGCTGGTGGGGACGGTCCTCGGCGCCGACGGCGGCCTCCCCGTCCGGATCGAGTACCGCGTGTTCGCTGACGGCACCGGTGCCACCACGGCCGTCCACGTCCGCGACTACCGGGGCTTCGCCCAGCGCCAGCTGGCGCTCGCCCGCGACGGGAAGGGCAACTGGACGGTCAACGGCGTGGCCGACCGAGGCCTCAAGGGCTGCGTGGACGTGGACCTGGGCTGCAGCCCGTCGACCAACACGCTGCCGGTCCGCCGGCTCCGGCTCGGCGTGGGCGGCTCGCACACGATCCAGGCCGCGTGGGTCCGGTTCCCGGATCTGACCGTCGAGAAGGCCGCCCAGACCTACTCGCGCCTCGACGAGTTCACCTACCGCTACGCCAGCGGCACGCACGAGGGGGACCTGGTGGTGGACGACGACGGCGTGGTGGCGCAGTTCGGCCCCTGGGAGCGGACCGGCGTGGCCGACGGGCTCGACGACACGGCCCCGCTCGACGCGAGGTAGCGCGCCGGGCGTACTCGCCGCCGGCCGCTCAGCCTGCCGGGGCGCCGGTCGACGGGTCGGCGATCCGGCCGAGGAACAGGACCGCGCCGGTCTGGAGGTCCCGCACCGCGAACAGGAACGGCCGGTCGACCTTGAGGGTCACGGTCTCCGACGGCGCGGCGGTGCCGGCCATCACGGCGGCGGTCGCGGCGGCGGCCTCGGTCCCCGCCTCGTTGACGTCGATGTTGGCCTGGTGCACGACGGCGCTGATCAAGAGCGGCTCGTCAGTGGTGATGCCGGAGAAGTCGGCCTGCGGCGAGAACGCCGTGGGCATGCCCATCGCCGTCAGCGCGTCGCCGAGACTTGCGCTCGTCTGGGCGCCGAAGCGGGGCAGCGACAGGTCGACCTCGCGCGCGGCGAGGGCAGCCGTGATGGTGTCCAGCGCGACCGCGTCGAGGCGGGCCTCGAAGGCGGCCAGGTCGTCCGGCAGGATCACCAGCATCGCCAGCTGCTGGCCCACGTACGGGAGCTGGACCGCCTGCCAGCCGGTCCCGGCCGCGTACTGGAGCGAGCCGCCCGTGTGCATGAACGGCACGTCCACGGTTGAGCCGTCCAGGCGGTGGAAGGCGCCCGGCTGGGTGGCGGACACCTCGAACGGCGTGAGCCAGGCCGCCTTCAGGTAGATCGCGTTGACGAGGACGAGTCGGGTCAGGCCGTCGACGGTGCCCTGCGCCAGCAGCTCGCGGATCCGCTGCTCGGTCCGGTCGGCGACCCAGCCGTTGATGGCCGCGCGGGCGGCCTCGGCGGCCTGCTTGAAGTCGACGAGCTGCACCCCGGCGCCGAACCGGGCGGCGAGCGCGTCCAGATAGGCGGGCGCCATCGTGAGGCCCTGCTGGGCGAACGCGCCGTTGGCGATCCGCAGCGTGACGGTCTGGGGCTTGCCGCCCTGGTCCTCGAAGGTGCCCGTCCGGGCGTTCAGCGCGAGGTCCAGGCCGGCCACCCACGCCGCGTGGCCGTCCGACGCGAGGTCGTGCAGCACCGCGTCCATCTCGTCCGCGGTGGTGCCACGCGCCCCGGCCCGCACCATGGCGAGCGCGAGGGCCACGCTCGCTGGGGAGACCACGACGTTGCTGTCGCGGTCCCTGACGTGGGCGTAGAGGTCCAGGCCGAAGGCGTTGAGCGCGGCCCCGGCGCTCGACGCGTCCTCCGGAGTGCCGGCCAGGTGGGGAACGCCGTTGGCGACCGCCAGCTCGATGCCGCCCGCGGAGGGCGACCCGGACGGCACGCCCGTGCCTGCAGGAGATGCGGAGGATGCTGGGCCGCTGCAGGCAGCGACCAGCGCGGCGGCGAGGAGGAGGACGGGCAGGCGGCGCATGGGTGACCTCGAGTTGCCGGGACGCCCTCCTCCTGACGACGGCCGGCTCGTCCCGGTTCCGCGGGGCCGATGCCGACGCGCTGGCGCCTCGACGCGTCGCGATGCCCCGAGCGGGGGCATCCCGGCGTAGCATCGGGCGTGTGATCCACCCGGCGCTCGTCTCGGCCGCGCTGACGCTCCTGCGCTCGCTCCTCCTGGGCAGCGTGCTCCTGGCGGTGGCCGCGTTCCTTCGGCGCCACTGACCGCCGGGCCTCCCGCTACCATCGCCCGATGCGTCTGATCCCCTGGGAGGAGGAACGCCTCCAGATCTTCGCCGCCGCCGAGCTGGCGCGTCGTCACCGTGCGGCCGGGCTTCCGCTCAACCACCCCGAGGCCGTGGCGCTGATCTGCGACGCCATGCTGGAGGCGGCGCGGAGCGGCCGGGGCTACGCTGAGGTCGAGGCTGCGGGGCGCGCCGCCGTGGCCCCGGACGAGGTGATGCCCGGCGTCCGCGAGCTGCTCGACGAGGTGCGGCTCGAGGTGCTGCTGGGCGACGGGGCGCGCGTGATCGCCCTGGTCGACCCGCTCGACCGCGGCCAGCCGGCCGATCCGCTCGGGCCGGGCGCGCTGGTCATCGGCGACGCTGCTGACGTGGTGGTCAACGGGGGGCGCGACGCGATCGAGCTCGCGGTCACCAGCACGTCCCTGCGGCGGATCCGCGTCTCGTCGCACTTCCCGTTCCACCGCCTGAACCGGCGGCTCGTGTTCGACCGGGAGGCGGCCCGGGGCTTCCGGCTCGACGTCCCGGCAGGCGCCTACGTGGGCTGGGAGCCGGGGGAGACCAAGACGGTTCGGCTGGTGCGCATGGCCGGGCGCCAGAGCGCCGGCCGGGGCGCGGTGCCCGGCGGGGGCGCCCGATGAGCCGGCTGTCGGCCCGGGAGTACCGCGTCCGCTACGGCGCCACGACGGGCGACCGCGTGCGCCTGGGCGACACGGACCTGTGGGTGCGCGTGCAGGAGGACCGCACCGCGCGGGGCGACGAGCCCATCTGGGGCTACGCCAAGAACCTTCGGATGCGGATCGCGCAGGACGACTCGGCGGCCGGGCCGTCGGAGCTCGACATCGTGCTCACCGGCGCACTCGTCATCGACCCCGTCCTGGGCGTCGTCAAGGCCGACATCGGCATCAAGGACGGCCGGATCGCCGGCATCGGCCGGGCGGGGAGCCCCGAGATCAGCGACGGGATCGACCTGGTCGTGGGGCCGCACACCAAGCCGTACATGGCGTACGGGCTGATCGCGACGCCGGGCGGCGTGGACACCCACGTCCACACCATCGGGCCGGAGCTCCTGGCGCCGGCGCTGTCCGGCGGCGTGACCACGTTCATCACCGCCGGCTTCGAGGAGCCGCCGTTCGCGATGGAGCGCGTGCTGGCCGGGCTCGAGGGATGGCCGGTCAACGTCGGGTTGCAGGCCGGCGCCCGCGCCATCGAGGACGGCCATCTCGACGAGCTGCTCGCCGCCGGCGCCACCGGCTTCAAGATCCACGAGGACAACGGCGCCTATCCCGACCTGATCGACCACGTGCTGCGCTACGCCGACGCGCACGACGTGACGGTCAGCCTCCACACCGACGGCCTGCACGAGTCGGCGGAGCTCGAGGACACGGTGGCGGCCATCGCCGGGCGGACCGTCCACGCCTACCACGTCGAGGGCACCGGCGGCGGCCACGTGCCCGACCTGCTGGGCCTCGTTCGCGAGCCGTCCATCCTGTGCTCGTCCACGACGCCGACCCTGCCGTTCGGGGTCCACACGGCGGTCGAGCACGTGCCGATGACCGTGCTCAACCATGGCCTGTCGTGGCTCGTCCCGGGCGACGTCGAGCTCGTCCGCGAGCGGGTCATCGAGGCCCGGATGGCGGCCGAGGGCCCGCTGCACGAGCTCGGGGCGATCCAGATCGTCAACTCCGACTCGCAGGGGATGGGCCGGATCGGCGAGTCGTTCCGGCGCACCCTCCAGCTGGCGCACGTGATGAAGGCGTGGCGGCGCAGCGAGGCTGCCGAGGGCATCCCCGGCCTGCCCGACGACCCCGGCGCGGCCGCCGCTGCAGCCGGCTCCAGCGATCCCGCCGACGACCGCGACGACACCGCGCGGGTGCTGCGCTACCTGGCCAAGGTGACGCTCGAGCCGGCGATCGCGCACGGGATCGCAGACCACGTCGGGTCGCTTCGCCCCGGGCGGCTGGCGGACATCGTCCTCTGGAAGCCCGGCTTCTTCGGGGTCAAGCCGGAGTGGGTGTTCAAGGGCGGCTTCCCGGCCTGGGGCCCGCTCGGCGAGGGCAACGCGTCGCTCGAGCGGGCGGAGCCGACCCGCTACCGCCGCGACTGGGCCGGCACGCCGCACGCCGCGCCCCGGGTGTCGCTGACGTTCGTGTCGGGAGCCGCGGACCGCCCGGCCCTCGCCCGCCGGCTCGCGACGCGCCGGGCGCTGGTGCCCGTGCACGGCGTCCGAGGCCTCACGTGCGCCTCGCTCCACGCCAACCGGGCGACCGCGCCCGTGGAGATCGACGTGCGGACCGGCGCCGTCTCGCTGGCCGGCCGTCCGGTCGCCGTCGCGCCGGTGACCGAGGTGCCCCTCAGCCGCCGCTACCTGCTGCGGTAGGCGGCCGTGGGCGACATCGCGGACGCCTTCCCGGTCCTGGGCCTGCGGATCACCGCGGGCCCGCTCGAGCTGCGCGGCATCCGCGACGAGGACCTCGCCGCACTCATCGAGCTCGCCCGGCGGGGCGTCCACGACGTGTCGTCGATGCCGTTCTCGACGCCCTGGACCGACGCCCCGCCGGAGCTGCTGCCGCTGCGGTTCGCCCAGTACCACTGGGGCACGAGGGCGTCGTTCAGCGCCGACGCGTGGAGCCTCAACCTCGTCGTCCGCTGGGAGGGCGAGGTGGTGGGGACCCAGGGCGCGACGGCGCTGCGCTACCCCGTCACGCGCACGGCGGAGACGGGCTCCTGGCTGGGGCGCGAGCACCAGGGCCGCGGCATCGGGACGCTCATGCGCCAGGCGATGTGCGCCCTCCTGTTCGACCACCTCGACGCCCAGGAGATCACGTCCGCCGCGTTCATCGACAACCCCGCGTCGCTGGCGGTCAGCCGCAAGGTCGGCTATCGGCCCAACGGCATGCGCCGCCTCGAGCGGCGCCCGGGCGAGTGGCAGTACAACCAGCTGCTGCGCCTGGCGCCCGAGGACTTCGTGCGGGGGCCGGCCATCACGGTCGAGGGCCTGGCGCCGGTCCGCCGCCTCGTCGGCCTGGACGCCTGAGTCGTCCGCGCCCTACCAGATGTCGCCGACCGTGAAGCCCTCCGGGAACGGGTCGCCGGGGTCAACCACGTACGAGGTGAAGGCGTAGATCCAGCCCGTGCCGGTGATCTCGGGGACCACGGCCGGGCGGTCGCCCGCCCGCGCCTCCTCGACCAGCCGCCCGGTGAACACCGTGTCCACGATGCTCTCGTGGCGGAAGTCCTCGCCGATCCGGAGTCGGCCCTTCGCATGCAGGACGGCCATCTTGGCGCACGTCCCGGTGCCGCAGGGAGAGCGGTCGAGCACGCCCGTCCACGTGGACGAGTCCTTCCAGTCGAACGTCCGCGTCGAGACGGTCGTGGCGTTGCGCCACGAGTTGCGCGGATCGTGCGGCGGGCCGGACACCTGCCCGATGGTGATCCCGGCGAACCCCGGCTGCTCGGGGTGGACCACCGGGAGCTGCTCGGCGGCCGCCGCCTTGATCATCTCGGTCACGCGCGTGATGTCCCGGCCCTCGTCGGGCGTGATGCGGAACCCCAGCGCCTCGGCGTCGGCGATGACGTGGAACATGCCCCCGTACGCGACGTCCACGGTCACCGTGCCCAGACTCGGCACCTCCACCTTGGCGTCGAGATGGGTCGCGAAGGCGGGCACGTTGCGGAACGTGACGCCGGTGACCTTGCCGTCCCGGCACGCCGCACGGACGCGGATCAGCCCGGCGGGCGCCTCGAGCACCAGGTCCGTGACCGGCTCGGCCATCGGCAGCATGCCCGTCTCGAGCAGGGCGGTCGCCACGCAGATCGTGTTCGAACCTGACATGCCCGGGTACTCGGTGTGCTCCATGATCACGTACCCCGCCTGCGCCTCGGGCTGCGTGGGCGGCAGGATCACGTTGGCGCACAGCGCCGGGTAGCCGCGCGGCTCGCGGAGCATGAGCCGGCGCAGCTCGTCGCCGTGCTGCTCGAGGTGCCGCGCCTTCTCGAACATGGTCGCGCCCGGGACGTCGAGCACGCCGCCGACGATGACCCGTCCGGGCTCGCCAGCAGCGTGGACGTCCACCGCCTGGAGCATCCGTGCCAGCCGCATCGCGGGTCGCCCTCCTTCGGCTTCGGACTTGGGCCCGGGCCCGCTGCGCCGTCAGCGGCGCCGGGCGTCGGCCATCTGGCGGGCGATGTCCCGCTTCGCGTCGCGGTCGGCGATCTCGCGCCGCCGGTCCCACGTCTGCTTGCCGCGGGCGAGCCCGATCCGGACCTTGGCGAGGCCGCGATCGTTGATGTAGATCTCCAGCGGGACCAGCGTGAGGCCCTTGGCCTTGGTCTTGCCCAGCAGCTCGTCGATCTCCTCGCGGTGCAGCAGCAGCTTGCGCATCCGCTTGGGCTCGTGGTTGAAGCGGACGTCCGCAGTGCCCCACGGCGCGATGTGGAGGCCGATCAGCCAGGCTTCGTCCTTCTCGATCCGCGCGTAGGCGTCGGCCAGGCTGACCTTGTGGTCGCGGACGCTCTTGATCTCGGTGCCGCGCAGCACGATGCCGGCCTCGAAGGTGTCCTCGATGCTGAACTCGTGGCGTGCCTTGCGGTTCTGGGCGATGGTCTCGCCCATGGGTGGACTCCTCTGCGCTGCTGTTGCGCCAGTGTTGCACGGGTCGCCGAGTGGACCGGGTGCGGGCCGGCGCGAGCCCCGGGGGCTCCGGCCGCCGCCATGCTGCCGAGCCGGCCCTGGACGCACGAACGCCGGCCCGTGAACGGACCGGCGTTCGCCTTGCTTCCGACCACCCGTCGGGACCGCCTCTAGGCGACGGCCTCCGGCGAGGTGGTGCAGCAACTACCGCTATCTGTCACTGCACATCACCTCCTTTCGTTCGGACGCAACGTAACCGATCCGGTGGGGTTGCGCAAGCGAGGGCCTCCGGGGCGTGGGCGGGCGGATCCTTCAGCCCGCCAGGCGGGTCCTTCAGCCGACCGGGCTCGGGTCCTTCAGCCCGCCAGGCTCGGGTCCCGTCAGCCGACCGGGCTGTAGCCCAGCGCCTTGAGCCCGGCGTCGAGCACCGGGTCCTGGCCCGGCTTGGTCGACTGGCTGGGCACCACCACGTCGGGGGTGATGCCAACACGGTTGATCCACACCTTGTCGGGGGTCAGCCAGCGGGCGATCGTGAGGCGGAAGCCGCCGTTGTCGCCCTCCAGCTGCGTCCACTGCTGCACGGTGCCCTTGCCGTACGTCTTGGAGCCCACCAGCTCCGCCCGCCCGTGGTCGTGGAGCGCGGCCGACACGATCTCCGAGGCCGACGCCGTCCCCCCGTCGACGAGCACGACCACCTTGATCGACGGGTCCGTGGCCGCGCCGCCCGGCTCGGCGCTGACCTCGGTCAGGTGGCCCGCGGCGTCCTGCTCCCAGAACACCGTGCCGCTGGCGAGGAACTGGCTGGCGATGTCGCGGGCCGCGGTGACGAACCCGCCCGGGTTGCCCCGCAGGTCGACGAGCAGGGCTTTCCGCCCGGCCTTCACGTCGGCCGCCACGGCTGCCTTGAAGTCGATCGACGCCTGGTCGCTGAAGCCCGCCAGCTTGATGTAGCCCACGGCGCCGGCGGCGAGCGTCTCGGTGGACACCTCGGGCTGGAGGATGTTCGCCCGGGTGATGGTCACGCTGAACGGGGCGGCGGCCCCGCGCGCGATCGACAGGGTGACGTCGGTGCCCTTCGGGCCCCGGATCTTCTGCGTCGTCTGGTCCACGGTGAGCCCGTCGACGCTCGTGCCGTCCACGCCGGCGATGACGTCGCCCGGCTGCAGCCCCGCCTGCTCGGCGGGCGAGCCCGGGATCACCGACTCGACCGCCAGCCGACAGGTCGATGACAGGGGCGTGCACGTCGCGTTCGTCCCCTTCGCGTCCACGGTGCCGACCGTGGTGCCGATCCCCGAGAACTGGCCGGAGATGTCCTGCAGCGACGCCTTGAACGCGTCGGGGGTCATGTAGAACGAGAACGGGTCGTCGAGCGCCGCGATCATCCCCTTGATCGCGCCCTGGACCAGCGCGGAGCGGTCCACGGGCCCGCCCGCGTAGCGCTCGGTGATGGCGGCGTACGTGTCCCAGAACGGCTGCCACGCCTGCTGCTCGGACACGGGCGTTCCCGGCTGCTGGGCCGCCTGCTGGCCGAGGGTCCAGCCGGCGAGGAACAGGGTGCTCCCGGCGATGACCGCGACCAGCGCGCCGGCGATGACCAGGCTCGCGCTCCTGCGGCGCGAGGGCCGGACGGGTGGCTCCGGAGCCGGGCTGGGTGCAGCTGCGTCCGGCGCCGTTCCTCCGGCGTCGGGCTCGTCGCCGTGGCCGCCGGGGCTGGCGGGCGCGGCGTCCGCCGGCGCGGCGTCGGCGGGGGGTGCGGTCGAGTCGTTCTGGAGCGTCATGTCGCGGTCACTCGTTGGGTCGGCCCCGAGGGCCGGTGCCGTCAGCGTACCGCCGTGTCCGGGCGGGGGACGCGGCGGCGTCCGCGCCGCTACCGGATGAGGTAGGTGCGCACGGAGACCCAGGCGCCGACGACGCCCACGCCGAGCCCGGTTCCCAGCACCAGGGCCGCGGTGTCGCGGCCGACCGAGCCCAGCTCGATCGGCAGGACGTTGAAGAAGTTGACCATCGCCTTGGACAGCGGGTCGGCGGCCAGGGCGAGCATGCCCAGGGTGATCAGGGCGCCGAACAGCCCGACCAGGGCCCCCTCGAACACGAACGGCCAGCGGATGAACGCGTCCGACGCGCCCACGAGGCGCATGATCTCGATCTCCTCGGCACGGGCGACCACGGCCAGCCGGATGGTGTTGACGATGATGAACAGGACGATCACGCCCACGATGCCCAGGATCACCACGCCCGCCGTGCGGACGATGCCGGTGAACGTCAGGACCCGGTCCACCAGGGCCTGGATGTTGATCACCGAGCGCACGATCGGGTCGTCGTGGATCGCCGATACCACGGTGTTCAACTGGGCCGGGTCGTGGAGCTTGACGTTGATGCTCGCGTACAGCGGGTTCTGGTCGAGGTTGGCCGTGAGGTCGGGCCGGCCCTGCGCCTGGAGCTGGGCGCGGAAGTTCGCCAGCGCCTGGTCGCGCGACACATACTCCACGGACGCCACCTCCGGCATCGCCTGGACCTGCGACACCAGGGCGTCCACCTGCTCCTGGGTGGCCGTGTTCTCGATGTAGGCCACCACCTCGACCTTCTGCTCCACGTACGAGAGGCTGGCGAGCAGGACGTTCTGGAGCACGAAGAAGCCGGCGAGCAGCGTCAGCATCAGCACCATCGTGAGCGTCGCCGCGAGGCTCATCAGCGCGTTGCGCCAGAAGCCCTGCCAGGCTCGCCGGATCGAGAACAGGGCGAAGACGAGCATCGGTCAGTCCTCGCGGTGGTAGGTCGCGCCGAGCTCGTCGCGGATGATCCGGCCCTCCTCGAGGGCCACGACGCGCTTGCGCAGCGCGGTGACCACCTCCGCGTCGTGGGTCGCCATGAGGATGGTCACGCCCAGCTCGTTGATCCGCAGCAGGAGCTGGATGAGCTCCCAGCTGATGACCGGGTCGAGGTTGCCGGTGGGCTCGTCGGCGATGATGATCCGCGGGTCGTGGACGAGGGCCCGGGCGATGGCCGTTCGCTGCTGCTCGCCGCCGGACAGCTGGTTGGGCACCTGCTCGGCCTGGGCGGTGAGGCCGACCAGCGCGAGCACGCGGTCCACGGCGGGCCGGATCCTCGACCGCGGCGTCCCGGTGACCTCGAGCGCGAAGGCGACGTTCTCCCAGACCGTCTTGCGCGGCAGCAGCTTGAAGTCCTGGAACACGATGCCGATCTTGCGGCGGACTTTGGGGACCGCTCGCCGCTTCAGCTGGGCGAGGTCGTTGCCGTCCACGACCACGTGCCCCTGCGTGGCGAGCTCGTCGCGGATGAGCAGCCGCATCAGCGTGGACTTGCCCGCGCCCGAGGGGCCGACCAGGAACACGAAGTCGCCCTCGGGGACCACCAGGTCGACGTCCCGAAGCGCGAGCCGGCCGTTCGGGTAGCGCTTGGAGACGTCGTGGAGCACCACCACGTCGCGCGACGTGCGGACGGGGCGCGAGCGGCCGGTCAGGCGGCCGAGCAGGGAGGGCGACGCGGGCTCGTGGGAGGTCATTTCGCTCAGGGGCGGCCTGTCGATCTCGGGGCCGGGTTGGCGGCCGGTGCTTCGACTCCGTCCGAGGGCACGGTCGAGGGAGCCACGTTGCGGGGAGGCTAGCACCGCGTGCGGGATCGTGTCGCGTGCGGATGCCGCGCCGTTGCGGCATCGGCCGCTCGGGCACGCCCGGGCGAGGGCGACCGCCGCCGCCGTCGGCCGCCGCGGCGTGCCGCGCCCTAGACCATCGCCAGGTTGATCGGCAGGTAGCGCGCGAACGGGAGGTCGGGCCGCGACCAGCAGACGAGGCCGGGGAAGCGGTCGAAGCGCAGGCCCGCCTCGAGCAGGGCGCGGACGGCCCCGTCGGCGGACGCCGGCACCCACACCCCGACGGTGCCGAGCATGGGCGTCCGGCGGATGGCGACCCCGAGCAGCGCCGGCAGCAGGTCGGGCTCGACGGCGGCGACCGGGCCGATCCGCCCCGACGGCGCGCCGTAGGCGTAGCCGAGGACGCGGCCGCCGCGCTCGCGCACGAGGAACCCCGCCCGGCCATCGCGCCGCAAGTACTCGTGGTCCGCCTGGTGCGTGATGCCGATCACCTCGCGATCCACGCCGTCCACCGCGTCGGCGAGCAGCCTCGGGCCGCCATGCCCGTTGGCGGCCATCGCGTCGAAGGCGACGGCCTCGAGCGAGGTCGGAAGGTCCGGCACCGCGCTCCACCGGTAGGGCTCGCCGACGAGGCGCCAGATCGGCAGGCGCGGCGGCATGCCGCGCCGGGCGTAGAGCCCGTTCGAGATGGGCTGCGCCGTGTCGGTGGCCATGCCCCAGGTGTGGATCCCGGACTCGAGCGCGGCATCCGGCCCGGGGATCGCGGGGCCGCCCGGCGGCGTGTCGCGTCCCGCCTGAGCCCGGTCGAGCAGCGCGGCGCCGATCCCGTGGCCCTGGACCGCGGGGAGCACGAACAGCATCGCGAGGTACCACAGCCCGCCCCGCACGGTGGCGAGCGCGAACCCGACCAGCCACGGCGCCCTGCCGTCCTCGTCCGGCCGGTCGACCTCGGCCACCCAGAAGCGGTCGGGATCGGTCGCCGCCATGTGGACGACCTGCCGGCGCAGCGGACCGGTCTCCTCGGGCAGGGGCGGCTGGTTCAACCGTCCCTGGTAGTCGTCAACCGCGGTGCGCCAGACGCCGAGGCAGGCGTCGACGTCGGCGTCCCGGCCGAGCCGGTAGGTCACGGGCGCGGGCAGGCGCACGGCCTACTCCGCGTCGTCGTCCGCTGACGGGGGCCGCCCGGTCGCCAGCCGCTCCAGCTCGGCCTGCATGAAGGCGTCGAGGTCGCCGTCCAGGACGGCGCCGGTGTTCGACGTCTCGTGCGCTGACCGCAGGTCCTTGACCATCTGGTACGGGTGCAGCACGTAGGAGCGGATCTGGTTGCCCCAGCCGGCCGTGACATGCTCGCCGCGCAGCCGGCGCAGCTCCTCCTCGCGCTTCTCCAGCTCGATCTCGAGCAGGCGCGACTTGAGGACCTGGATGGCCAGTTCGCGGTTCTGGGTGGCCGACCGCTCGTTCTGGCAGGTGACCACGATCCCCGTCGGGAGGTGGGTCAGCCGGATCGCGGACTCCGTCTTCTGGATGTGCTGGCCGCCGGCGCCGGACGAGCGGAAGGTGTCGGTGCGGATCTCGTCCCAGTTGAGCTCGATCTGGACGTCGTCGTCCGCCTCGGGCATCACCTCGACCAGGGCGAAGGTCGTCTGGCGCCGGTTCTGCGCGTCGTAGGGCGAGATCCGCACCAGGCGGTGGACGCCCCGCTCCGCACGCAGCCAGCCGTAGGCGAAGCGGCCGGTGACCTGGATCGTGGCGCTCTTGATCCCCGCCTGCTCGCCGGGCTGCCAGTCGATCACGTCCGCCTTGAACCGGTGGCGTTCGCACCAGCGCAGGTACATCCGCTCCAGCATCTCGGCCCAGTCGGTGGCCTCGGTGCCGCCCGCGCCGGCGCTGATCGTGATGACGGCGTTCTTCTGGTCGTAGTCACCGGAGAACAGGAGCAGGGTGCGCTCTCGCTTGAACTCCTCGGCCAGGGCGTCACCCTCGCGGGCGACCTCCGCCTCGGTGTCGGCGTCGGGAGTCTCCGCCAGGAGCCCGAGCAGCTCCTCCAGGTCGGCGGCGCGCTTCTCCAGCGAGCGCCAGAGCTCGATCTCCTCGCGCAGGCTCTGGGCTTCGCGGACCACCTTCTGCGCGGCGCGCTGGTCGTCCCAGAAGCCGGGCTCCATCGCGCGCGCGTCCAGGGTCGCGACGCGCTGCTCCTTGGTGGCGAGGTCAAAGACGCCCCGAGGTCGACCGGATGCGCTCGGCCAGGTCGCGGATGGACGCAGCGTCCACTACGCGCGCACCTGGAGGTCGGCGAGCAGCACCGGCCGGAGCTCGATCAGCCGAAGGGCCGTCTTGCTCCGGGCGACGACGGGGTTCACGCACGGGCAGTAGCTGTTGTGGGTGCAGATGCCGCAGTTGCCGTCGCAGTCGAGGGCGTTGGCATAGCTGCAGCTCCGGCAGTCACGTTCGCAAGCGATGAGATCCACGAACTGGGCTTCTTCAGCCTGCTTCACAGTTCCCTCACTCTTGCTCTTCGCGATCGGTCGAATGGGACGGGTCGGGACGTGCGCCGAAGTGGATCTCGGACGACAGGAACGGCAGCAGCGCGGCCCCGGGGCTGGCGAAGAACGTGCTCGCGAGTATAGGCGAGCCCTCTACGTATTCCAAGAGGGCAGACGGTTCGGAAGACGAAAAACGCGCCTTTCAGACGCGTATCGCCGATCAGGGGAGGGTCGCGCCGGCCTCCGGGTCGCCGCCCGTCACGAAGTAGACGCCCAGCGCCCCGAGCTCGTGCACGGTGGCCTGGAACCGGGTCACCGGGTCGGCCATCGCGGGCGACGTCGTGGTGGGGGATCCGTATCCCGCGATGCCCAGGTCGGCGGCCATCCGCAGCACCCGGAGCATGTGCGTCGGGTCGGACACGAACAGGGCCGAGTCGAGGCCCCGCGCCTCGAGCAGCGCCGCCACCGAGCGCATGGAGCTCAGCGTGTTGCGGGCCTCGTCCTCGCCGATGATCGCCGAGGCCGGCACGCCGTGGTCGATCGCGTACTGGCGGGCGACCGCGGCCTCCGTCGTGGTGTCGCCCGGGATCTTCCCCCCGGTGACGACGAACAGCGGGGCCAGGCCGTCGTGGTACAGCTCGACGGCGTGGGACAGGCGGGCCGCGAACACCGGCGACGGCCGTCCGTCGTACTGCGCCGCGCCGAGCACGACGATCGCGTCCGCAGGGCGCCGCTCATCCTGCTGGCCCTGCTGCCAGATCCGGAAGGTCGTGGCGGCCGCGCTCAGGCCCAGGATGGCCAGCGCTGCGACGCCGAGGCGCACGAGTTCCCTCAGCCGGCTCCGCGTCAGGCTCCGTGACACTTCTTGTACTTCTGGCCCGAACCGCACCAGCAGGGCTCGTTGCGCCCGATCCGGGCGCCCGAGGGCGTGAAGCCCTGGCGCGAGGCGCCTGCCGCCGCGGCCGCGTCGCCGGGGACCTCCCTCGCCCCGCGCATCGGGTCGGCGGGAAGCCCGCGCATCGGAGCCGCCTGGTTGCCGGGCTCGTAGCCCGGGCGGCGGAGCGCGGCCTGGCCGGGGCCCAGCGGACCGCGCTGTGCGGCGGCGCCTGCAGGTCCGCCGACGGGGGCGCCTGCAAGAGCGCCGGCCGGGGCCCCTGCGGCGGCCGTCGCCCCGCCGACGCTGTCCGCGGCGCTGCCGGTGGTCGACCGGGCGGGCTGGAACGGGCCGGGGAGCGGCTGGAGCTCGGGCTCGCGGCGGACCGTGACCCGGAAGATGGTCGTGGCGACCTGGTGGCGGATGAGGTCGCGCAGCTCCGCGTAGAGGTCGAACGCCTCGCGCCGGAACTCGTTGAGCGGGTCCTGCTGGGCGTACCCCCGCAGCCCGATCCCGCGCCGCATGTCGTCGAGCTCGGTGAGGTGCTCGACCCACAGGCTGTCGATCGTGCGCAGCAGCACGAACCGCTCGACCTGGGCCCAGATCTCGTCGCCGTGCTCCGCGAGGCGCGCCTGCAGCCGGCCGTCCACCAGCTCTCGGACGTAGGCGACCAGCGTCTCGCGGCTCGTGGCCGCCTCGTCGAGCGCCTCCTCGGTGGCGTCGGGACCTTCGATGCCCATCGCCCGCAGCGCCGCGGCCATGCCCTCGAGGTTCCACTCGGACGGGGACAGGCTCGAGGCGAAGGTGTCCGCCATCGACTCGATCTCGGCATCGAGGAAGTCCCGCACCGTCTCGGTGAGGTCCTCGTTGCGGAGCACCTTGTCCCGCTCGGCGTAGATGGTCTCGCGCTGCTTGTTGATGACGTCGTCGAACTCGACGACGCGCTTGCGGATGTCGAAGTTGAACCCCTCGACGCGCGTCTGGGCGCTCTCGATCGTCTTGGACACGAGGCCGGACTCGATCGGCGTGTCGTCATCGAGGCCGAGGCGCTCCATCAGGCTGGCCACGCGGTCGGACGCGAACCGCTTCATGAGGTCGTCGTCGAGCGACAGGTAGAAGCGGGACGAGCCGGGGTCACCCTGGCGGCCGGAGCGGCCCCGGAGCTGGTTGTCGATCCGCCGGCTGTCATGCCGCTCGGTGCCGATGATGTGCAGGCCGCCGGCCGCCACCACCCGCTCGTGGTCGGCGTCGGTGATCGTCCGCGCCTCGGCGAGCGCGGCGTCGAAGGTCTCCTTGTCCACCTCCGCCGGGTTGAGGCCCTTCTTGTGGAGGATCTCCGAGGCGAGGCCGGCCGGATCGCCGCCGAGCTTGATGTCGGTGCCGCGGCCCGCCATGTTGGTCGCGATGGTGACCGCCCCCGAACGCCCGGCCTGGGCCACCACGCCGGCCTCGCGCTCGTGCTGCTTGGCGTTGAGGACCTCGTGCTTGATGCCGCGCCGCTTCATCAGCGTGCCCAGCACCTCGGACTTCTCGACCGAGACGGTGCCGACCAGGACCGGGCGTCCGGCCTTGGTCATCTCCTCGATCTCGTCGATCAGCGCGTTGAACTTGCCGGTCTCGTTCTTGTAGACGAGGTCGGCCAGGTCCTCCCGGATCATCGGCTTGTGGGTGGGGATGGCCACCACCTCGAGCTCGTAGATCTTGTGGAACTCCTCGGCCTCGGTCATCGCGGTGCCGGTCATGCCGGCCAGCTTGTCGTACAGGCGGAAGTAGTTCTGGAAGGTGATCGTGGCCAGGGTCCGGGACTCGCGCTGGACGCGCAGCCCCTCCTTGGCCTCGATCGCCTGGTGGAGGCCCTCGCTCCAGCGCCGGCCGGGCATCTTGCGCCCGGTGAACTCGTCCACGATGATGATCTCGCCGTCCTCGACGATGTAGTCCCGGTCGCGCTTGTACAGCGCGTGGGCCTTGAGCGCCGAGTCGAAGTGGCGCGCGAGCCGCGGGTCGGCGTCGTAGAGGTTCTCGATGCCGAGCAGCTTCTCGATCTTGTCGACCCCCTCCTCCGTGGGGCTGACGGCCTTGTCCTTGAGGTCGACGAAGTAGTCGCCGCCCTCCTCCTCGCCCTCCGGGCGCGGCTGGAGCTTGGGGACCAGGCGGGCGAACGTGAAGTAGAGGTCGGCCGACTCCTCGGCCTGGCCGCTGATGATGAGCGGCGTCCGCGCCTCGTCGATGAGGATGTTGTCCACCTCGTCCACGATCGCGAAGGCCCGCTCGCGCTGGACCCGCCCCTCGAGCGAGTCGACCATGTTGTCGCGCAGGTAGTCGAACCCGAACTCGTTGTTGGTCCCGTACGTGATGTCGGCGGCGTACGCCTCACGGCGGGTGCAGGGGCGCAGGTTGATCAGGCGCTCGTCGGTGGTGGGGTAGCCGGGCTCGAAGACGTACGAGGTGTCGTGGGTGATCACGCCCACCGACAGGCCGAGGAAGTGGTAGGCGGGGCCCATCCACTGGGCGTCGCGCCGAGCCAGGTAGTCGTTGACCGTCACGACGTGGGCGCCCCGCCCGGTGAGGCCGTTGAGCACGGCCGCGAGGGTCGGGATGAGGGTCTTGCCCTCGCCCGTCTTCATCTCGGCGATCTTGCCCTGGTGCAGCACGATGGCGCCCATCAGCTGGACGTCGTACTGGCGCATCCCCATCGTGCGCTTCATCGCCTCGCGGCCCGCCGCGAAGACGTCCGGGATCACCTCGTCGAGCGCCGTCTGGATGCGAGCGAGCTCGCGCTGGTGGCGGGCCTTGGCGAGGTCGCGCCGCCGCTCGAGGTCGGGGCTCTCCAGCTCCGCCTCCGATGGCTCCTCCGGCTGGGCCGCCTCGAGGATCTCGGCGCGGATGGTGTCGATCCGTTCCCGGATCTCGGCGTCCGTGAGGCCCTCGTACTCCGGCTCGAGTTCGTTGGTCTTGTCGACGAGGGGCTGGAGCCGCGAGATCTCGCGGTCGTTGGAATCGAAGAAGCGGGACAGGAAGCGCATCGCCGGTGAGTATAGGGCGAGGGCCTGTGTCGTCCGACTCCCGCCGACCCGCCGGCTCGCGCCGGTACGCCCTCGGGCCACGCCCGCCCCGTCGCGTCGTGCACCCGTCCCGTCGCCGCGCGCGGGCCCCGCGCAACCCTGCGCGGCCCCGCACAACCCCGGCACAACCTCGCGCAACCCTGCGCGGCCCGAAACAAGCCCGGCACAACCTCGCGCGACACCGCACAAGCCCGCACAAGCCCGGCACAACCTCGCGCGACACCGCACAAGCCCGCACAACCCCCAGTTGTGGCGTGCGGCTCCGTGCGGGTCCGCGACCCGGCAACCCGCGCGAACGCGCGCGATCCCGCACCCGCGCCACCCCACGCACAACCCCGCACAACCCCCGGTTGTAGTAGGCCGCAGTGCCGGCCAGTAGCGCGTCGTCTGAGGCGATCGCACAATCGGGAGTTGTGGCGACGCCGCTGCCGCGGCCCTCGAGCCGTCAGTGCACAACTCCCGGTGGTGCCGGCGAGGTCAGGGGGTCAGGGAGCCCGTCAGGCGACGCGGGCTACAACTGCGGGTTGTGCGCCGGGCCGGCGAGCCGCGCGACCCGCGTGGTGCCGGCGAGGTCAGGTCGTCGGGAAGCCCGTCAGGCGGCGCGGGCTACAACTGCGGGTTGTGCGCCGGGCCGGCGAGACGCGCGACCCGCGTGGTACGGGCGAGCCGAGACCCGCAGGCGGCCATAGACCGGGAGTGGCCGGCATCGAGGGGGGCGCGGGAAGACCGGACCAGCGCCGCGGCTGATGGCGCGAGGTCAGGCGCCGGCGAAATGCCAGACGCCCGCCAGGTAGCCGGCCATGACCAGCACGAACGTGATCGCCGCCAGCGCTACCCAGAACGCGACGGAGCGCGCCGACGAGGTCGGGTTCATCTCCGGGTTCGTCAGCGCGGGCAGCTTGCCGCCCTTGAGCGACGCGCCCCAGCGGGACGAGCGCAGGCTGTCGCGCCACGCCGGGTCGCCGCCGGTCCTGACTTCAAAGCCGCCCTTGCCGTCGGGGCGGTGCAACTGCAGGCTCATCGATCTCCGAGTTCTCGCCGGATCATGCGCCGGCCGATGCCGACGCGTTCAATGGTACGTCGTCGGTGTCGCCCGGGCCGCCCGTTCCGTCGTCGTCGTCGGACGGATCCAGCCCGTCCTGCCAGAGGAGCATCTCCTGGGTGTGGGCCGCCTCGGCCCCGAACAGCGCGCCGACCGACTCGCCGCGATGGATGCGCTTGATGGCCTCGCCGATCAGCGGCGCCACCGAGAGGACCTTGATCCGGGGGATGCGCTTCTCCGGCGGCAGCGGGATCGTGTCGGTGACGACGACCTCCGCGAGGTTGGAGGCGGCGATCCGCTCGATCGCCGGGTCGGAGAGCACCCCGTGCGTGGCGCAGGCGTGGATCTCGGTGACCCCCTCCCGCTCGAGCGCACGGGTGATCTCGATCAGGGTGCCGGCGGTGTCGATCTCGTCGTCCACGATGATCGCCCGGCGTCCGCGCACCTCGCCGATGACGTTGATCACCTCGGCCCGATCGAGGTTGCCGTGGCGGCGCTTCTCGACGATGGCCAGGGGCGAGTCGAGCAGCTCGGCGAACTGGCGGGCGCGCTTGGCGAAGCCGAGGTCGGTCACCACGACGCAGTCGTCGAGCTTCTGGTCGAGGAAGTAGCGCGACAGGATGTGGACCGCGGTCAACTCGTCGACAGGGATGTTGAAGAACCCCTGGATCTGGCCCTGGTGGAGGTCCATCGTCAGCATCCGGTCCGCCCCGGCCACCGTGATCATGTCCGCGATGAGGCGGGCGGTGATCGGCACGCGCGGCTGGTCCTTCTTGTCGGAGCGTCCATACGCGTAGTACGGCACGACGGCGGTGATGCGCCCCGCGGACGCCCGCTTGAAGGCGTCGATCATGATCAGCAGCTCCATGATCGACTGGTTCACCGGGCGCGAGGTCGGCTGGACGAGGAACACGTCCTTCTCGCGGACGTTGTCGAGGATGCGGACGAAGATGTTCTCGTTCGCGAACGTGAACACCTCGGCCTGGCCGGGCTCCATGCCCACCGAGTGCGCGATCTTGCGCGCCAAGTCGCGGTTGGCGTTGCCGGAGTAGATCTCGAACTGGTCCGCGTACACGGCTGCCTCACGCTCGCCGAAGGCCGTCACGGGCGCCTCTTCCCCGGCTCGTCGGGCGCACCGCCGTCGGCCCGGGGATCGCCATTGTCGCCCATGGCACCCCGGTCTGCCAGCCCGGCCCGGAAGGCCGCGATGGCCGCCACCGTGTCGCTCTCGCCCAGCCGCATGACGATCACGCCGCGGGCGGCGGCCGAGTAGCGGTTGATCGAGTTGGTCTCGGTGCGGATGACCTGGCCGCCGGACGAGATGAGCATCAGCTCCTCGTCGGCCTCGGTGACCTGCTGGACCGCCGCCACCTGGCCGGTCTTGCGGCCCTCGAGGGCGATCAGCCTGACGCCCTGGCCGCCGCGATGCTTGACGCGGAACTCCTTGAGCGGCACGCGCTTGCCGTAGCCCGTCTCGGTCAGGACCAGCAGGTCTGCCGCCGGCTCGACCACGCTCATCGAGACCACCGCGTCGCCCTGGCGGGCCAGCCGGATCCCGATCACGCCCGCCGCATCGCGGCCCATGGGCCGGACCTCGTCCTCGTGGAACCGGGCCAGCATGCCCATCGACGTGGCGATGATGACGTCGTCGCGGCCCGAGGAGACCGACACCCAGGCGAGCTCGTCGCCGTCGGCGATGGTGATGGCGCGGATCCCGGTGGAGCGGACGCGCTCGAACTGCTCCAGCGGGGTCTTCTTGATGATCCCGCGGCGCGTGGCCAGCACCAGGTGGTGGCCCGGCGCGAAGTCGGGCAGGCAGATCGTGGCGACCGGCACCTCGCCCGACTCCACCTGGACGCCCGGCAGGTTGATGATCGCCATGCCCTTCGCCTGGCGCGAGGCGTCCGGGATCGCGTGCACCTTGGCGCTGAACACCCGGCCGCGGTTGGTGAAGAACAGCGCCCAGTCGTGGGTGTTCGCGGCCAGCAGGTGCTCGACCGCGTCCTCCTCGCGGGTGACGTGGCCGATGATCCCCTTGCCGCCGCGATGCTGGCGCCGATAGGTGGCCACGGGCTGGCGCTTGATGTAGCCCCGGCGGCTGATCGTCACCACGACGTCCTCGTCGGCGATCAGGTCCTCGTCGGTCATCTCGCGGCTGGAGTCGTCCTGGACGCGCGTCCGGCGCTCGCCCGAGTACTTGCGCTTGAGCTCGGCCAGTTCGTCCTTGATGATCGCGAGCACGCGGGCGGGGTTGGCCAGGATGTCCTCGAGCTCGGCGATCAGCTGGATCACCGCGAGGTACTCGTCCTCGATCTTCTGGCGCTCGAGGGCGGCCAGCCGCGCCAGGCGCATGTCCAGGATCGCCTGCGCCTGCAGCTCCGACAGCCCGAACCGGCTCATGAGGTTCGAGCGCGCGGTCTCGACGTCCGCCGACTCGCGGATCGTCTTGATCACCTCGTCGAGGTTGTCGAGGGCGATCTTGAGGCCCTCGAGGATGTGCGCCCGAGCACGCGCCTTCTCGAGGTCGTACTCGGTGCGCCGCCGCACGATCTCCCGGCGGTGCTCGACGTAGTGCCCGATGACGCTCTTGAGCGGCAGCGTCTGGGGCTGGCCGTCGACCAGGGCGAGCATGTTGAGGTTGAACGCCGACTGCATCGGGGTGTGCTTGAACAGGTTGTTCAGCACCTTGTGCGGGTTGGCGTCCTTCTTGACCTCGATGTAGATCCGCATCCCGTCGCGATCGGACTCGTCGCGCAGGTCGCTGATCCCCTCGAGCCGCTTGTCCTTCACCAGCTCGGCGATCTTCTCGAGCAGGGCGGCCTTGTTGACCTGGTACGGGAGCTCGGTGACGATGATCGCGGTGCGATCGTGGCGGGTCTCCTCGAAGGCCACCTGCGCCCGCATGACCACCCGCCCGTGGCCGTGGGCGTACATCTCGCGGATGGCGTCGACGGTCTCGTTCTCGCCGGTCAGCGAGTTGCGCCGCGTCTCGTAGCGGAAGATCGAGGCGCCGGTCGGGAAGTCGGGGCCCTTGACGAACCTGCACAGGTCGTCGTTGGTGATCGACGGGTCGTCGATGTAGGCGACCGTGGCGTCGGCGACCTCGCCCAGGTTGTGGGGCGGGATGTTGGTGGCCATGCCCACCGCGATGCCGGACGAGCCGTTGATCAGCAGGTTGGGCAGCTTGGCGGGCAGGACGGACGGCTCCTTCTGGGTGCCGTCGTAGTTGTCGGTGTAGTCGACCGTGTCCTTGTCGATGTCCGCGAGCATCTCGGCCGAGATCGCCGTCAGGCGGGCCTCGGTGTAGCGCATGGCCGCCGCCGAGTCGCCGTCGACCGAGCCGAAGTTGCCCTGGCCGTCGACCAGCGGGTAGCGCATCGAGAAGTCCTGCGCCAGGCGGACGAGGGCGTCGTAGAGGGCGACGTCGCCGTGCGGGTGGTACTTGCCCATCACCTCGCCGACGATGGCCGCGCACTTGCGGTAGGAGCTCGTCGAGCTGAGCCCCATCTCGCCCATCGTGTACAGGATCCGGCGGTGGACCGGCTTGAGGCCGTCGCGCACGTCCGGCAGGGCCCGCGCGACGATGACGCTCATCGCGTAGTCGAGGTACGAGACGCGCATCTCGTCCTCGATGCGGATGGCCTTGACGTCGCCCAGGTCGTCGGTCACGTGGGGGCTCTCCTCGGTCTGCTAGGCGGCTAGGTTCGGTCGACGGTGACGCGCTCGGCGGGCGGCACGTCCACGCCCAGGCCGATGAAGGCCGCGGCGGCGGCCGACGCGCGCGAGGTGGACGGCGCGCCCGGCCGGCGGCGCACCGCGACCAGCTCGGACCGCAGCCTGGCGGCGGTGTCCGGCGGGAGCTTCTCGAAGGTGTCGCGGATCACCCACGCGCGGTGGCCGTCCTCGTGCCGGGCCGCGTGCGCGGCCTCGCGCTCGAGGAAGGCGGTGACGGCGGCCGGGTCGACCGCCAGCAGGTTGCGCAGCGCCCACGACAGGCTCTTCGCGACGTCGGGCTCCCGGTCTCCGATCAGGTCGCCCACGATGCCGAGGCCGCGGCGGGCGATCTCCGGCGTCCGCCCGGCCGTGCGGTCCACGAACGGGATGGTAGCCACCGTCGAGCCGGCGAGGCGGCGCTCCCAGCGGGAGGGCGAGTAGACCAGCTGCTCCAGCTCGGCCCAGCGATAGGGCTCCGCGAGGATGCCGCGACCGGCCACATGCGCGAGGCTGTCCACGGTGATCCAGTCCCCGGCCGTCCTGGCCTCGCGCCGCACGAGCTGCCAGGCCCGCTCCGGCTCGTGGCCGATCGCCCGGTCGAGCAGGTCGTTGGCCAGCCAGTGCAGCTCCAGCGGCCGCTGCCGCTGCAGGTGGTCCGCGATGTCCAGCAGGGTTCCCGGCCGGTCGTCTCGGGTCGCCGCGCGGAGGCCCCGCGTCACCGCTGCGAGGAGCGGGTTCCGGACGCCGAGCAGCTCCCCGATCCCGGGCGCGAGACGCCGCTGGGACTCGAGGTACTCGGCGTCCGCGAGCTCGGGCAGGCCCCCGAGGAGCGCGACGGCAATGCCCGCGGGATCCTGCGACGCCTCGCCCGCCCGGCGGCCGAGCGCGACGGCGGCGTCCAGATGCCCGGCCACGAAGCCGTGGGTGCGCTGGGTGGCGTGGCTCGCCATCGGTGCCGGGGTCACGACGGGTCCACCAGTCCGGGCATAGCGGCCGGATCCTCGTCCGGGACGAGCACGAAGCCGTACCTGGCCTTGAGCTCAGCCTTCTTGTCCTCGGGTGCCCCGACGTAGGTGGCCTCGGCACGGGCGAGCACATTGCCGTCCTCGTCGGTGAGGACGCCCTCGGTCTCCACGACCCGTCGGCGGACGCTGGTGACCCTGCCCTCGCCGTGAATGGGCCGACCGATCGGCACGGGCTTCTTGAACTCGACGGTCATCCGCGCGGTCACGCCCCAGAGGTCGTGCTCGACCACCGCCCAGGCCATCACCTCGTCGAGGATCGTGGAGATGATCCCGCCGTGGGCGATGCCCTCCCAGCCCTCGAAGCGGGCGCTGAGCTCCGTGTCCACCCAGCAGCGGCCCTCGCCCGCGTGCAGCGCGAGGTGGAGGCCGTGGGCATTGAGAGTCCCGCAGGCGAAGCAGTTGTGCGGCTGCAGCATCACCCGGCGGCCCGCGATGCGGACGTCGCCGAAGGTCCCGGTCTCAGAAGTCAAGGTTGCGCACCTTGCGGGCCTCGGTCTTGATGAAGTCCTTGCGCGGCTCCACGCGCTCGCCCATCAGCATCGTGAAGATGCTGTCGGCCTCGGCTCCGTCCTCCACCTCCACCCGCAGCAGCGTCCGCGTCTCGGGGTTCATCGTGGTCTCCCAGAGCTGGTCGGCGTTCATCTCGCCGAGGCCCTTGAACCGCTGGACGCTGACGTTCTTGGTGGTGAACTCCTTGAGCAGGCGGTCGCGGTCCTTCTCGGTCTGCGCGTACCGGGTGACCTTGCCCGTGGACAGGCGATACAGCGGCGGCTGGGCGATGAACAGGTAGCCGGCCTCGATCACCTCCGGCATGTGCCGGTAGAAGAAGGTGAGGAGCAGGGTCCGGATGTGGGCGCCGTCGACGTCGGCGTCGGTCATGATGATGATCCGGTGGTACCGGAGCTTGGCGATGTCGAAGCTGTCGCCGATGCCGCCGCCGAGGGCGATGATCAGGGGCTTGACGTTCTCCGAGCTCAGGATCCGGTCGAGCCGCGCCTTCTCGACGTTGAGGATCTTGCCGCGGAGCGGCAGGATCGCCTGGAACCGGCGGTCGCGCCCCTGCTTGGCCGAGCCGCCCGCCGAGTCGCCCTCCACGAGGTAGACCTCGCTCTTGGCGGGGTCTCGCTCCTGGCAGTCGGCCAGCTTGCCCGGCAGGGACATCCCGTCGAGGGCGCCCTTGCGGATGACGAGGTCCCGGGCCTTGCGCGCCGCCTCGCGGGCGCGGGCCGAGGTGAGGCACTTCTCGATGATCCGGCGGCCGTCCGCGGGGTTCTCCTCGAGGTACTGCCCGATGGCGTCCGCGACCGCGCCCTCGACCTGGCCGGCGACCTCCGCGTTGCCGAGCTTCGCCTTGGTCTGGCCCTCGAACTGGGGCTCGGTCAGCTTCACGCTCACGACCGCCGTGAGGCCCTCGCGGACGTCGTCGCCGGACAGGTTCCCGTCGGCGTCCTTGAGGACGCCCGCGCGCTTCGCCCAGTCGTTGAGCGACCGCGTCAGGGCGCGGCGGAAGCCGGTGATGTGGGTGCCGCCGTCGACGGTGTTGATGTTGTTGGCGAACGCGAGCACGTTCTCCGCGTACGAGTCGTTGTACTGCAGCGCCACCTCGATGGTGGTCGTGCCGTCCCTGCGCTCGCAGTAGATCGGGCGGTTGTGCAGGGTCTCCTTGTTCCGGTTGAGGTGGCGCACGAACGAGACGAGGCCGCCCTCGAAGTAGAACGAGCGCTCGCGGTCGCTGCGCTCGTCGCGCAGGGTGATCCAGATCCCCTTGGTGAGGTACGCCGACTCGCGGAGGCGCTGCGACACCGTCTCGAACGAGTAGTCGATGCTGTCGAACATCTGCGGGTCGGCCTGGAAGATCGTCGTCGTGCCGCGGCGGTGGCCCTGCGGCGCGATCTTCTCGACCTTCGTGATCGGCTTGCCGCGCTCGTACTCCTGCGCCCAGACGCCGCCGTCCCGTGCGCTCTCGACGCGCATCCACGAGGACAGCGCATTGACGACGGACACGCCCACGCCGTGGAGGCCGCCGGAGACCTTGTAGCCGCCGCCGCCGAACTTGCCGCCAGCGTGCAGGACGGTGTGGACGACCTCGAGCGCGTCCTTGCCGGTCGCGTGCTTCCCGGTCGGAACACCGCGGCCGTCGTCCACCACCGTGACCTTGCCGTCGGCGTGGATGGTGACGCTGACCGTCGTGGCATAGCCGGCCATCGCCTCGTCGATGGAGTTGTCGACAACTTCCCACACGAGGTGGTGCAGGCCGCGCACGTCCGTCGAGCCGATGTACATGCCGGGGCGACGCCGGACCGCCTCCAGGCCCTCGAGGACCTGGATGCTGGCCGCGGTGTAGTCCGACCCGGCCGCCTTGGCCTTGCGGCCTGCGACGGGTCGCTCGCCGGTCTCGGTCACGCACTCCCTCCGATCAGCTGCTCGTAGAGCCGGTTCAGCTCGTCGTCGCTGTAGTACTCGATGACGATCTTGCCGCCGACCCTCGAGCGGCTGAGGCTCACCTTGGTGCCCAGGCGCTCGCGCAGGTGGCTCTCGACGCGCTCGAGGTCCGGGTCGAGACGAGGCGCCGCAGCGGTCGGCACCGGGTCCGGCTTCGGCTCGCGGAGGCGCCGGACCAGCTCCTCGGTCTGGCGAACCGACATCGCCTGGCGAACCACCGTCCCGAGGACCTGTGCCTGTCCGTCGAGGGGCAGGCCAGCGAGCGCGCGTCCGTGGCCTTCTGTGATCCGGCCGTCAACGATGGCCCCCTGCACGGCCGTGTGGAGGTCGAGCAGCCGCAGCGTGTTCGCCACGGTCGCGCGGGCCTTGCCGACCCGGGCGCTCACGAGCTCCTGGGTCAGCCCGAACTCGTCGATCAGCTGGCGGTAGGCCAGCGCCTCCTCGATCGGGTCGAGGTCGGCTCGCTGCACGTTCTCGACGAGGGCAACCTCGAGCTGGTCGCGGTCGACGAGCTGTCGGACGAGCGCGGGGATCCGCTCCAGCCCCGCGATGCGCGAGGCGCGCACGCGCCGCTCGCCGGCGATGAGCTGGTACCCGTCGAGCGTCTCGGTCACGAGGATCGGCTGCAGGACGCCGTGCTCGCGGATGCTGTCGGCGAGCTCCTGCAGTCCGAGGTCGTCGATGTGGCGCCGAGGCTGGTACGGGTTCGGGCGGACCTGGGCGAGCGGCACCTCGACCACCGCCGCGTCCGAGACGGCCCGCTGCGGGATCAGCGACGACAGCCCCCGACCCAGCGCGGAGCTGCTCCGCTGGGCGCGAGCGCTCATGCGACGGCCCCGGTGGCGACGCCGTCCGACGGGCGGGCCGGCGGCAGGTTCGCTCCGGTTGACTGCCGGGCACGGAGCTCGTCGGCGAGGCTCGCATACGCCTCGGCGCCCTTCGAGTCGGGGCGGTAGAGCGCGATCGGGAGGCCGTGGCTGGGGGCCTCCGACAGGCGGACGCTGCGCGGGATGACGGTGCCGAACACCGCGTCGCGGAGGTGTCGGCGGACCTCCTCGGCGACTTCGGTGGAGAGGTTGGTACGGGCATCGAACATCGTGAGCACCACGCCCGCGATGGCGAGGTCCGGATTGAGGTGGTCGCGGACGAGGTTGATCGTGGCGATCAGCTGCGTCAGGCCCTCGAGCGCGTAGTACTCGCACTGGATCGGGACCATGACCTGTCGGACGCCGGTGAGGGCGTTGACGGTCAGCAGGCCGAGTGACGGCGGGCAGTCGACGAACACCCAGTCCCAGGCGTCCGCCTCGTCGCGCAGCGCCTCGGCGAGCCGGCGCTCCCGGCCATCCTCGTCGGCGAGCTCGATCTCAAGGCCAGCGAGGGCAATGGACGAGGGCACGAGGCGGAGGTTCTCGACCGGCGTGGGGACGTGCAGCTCTGCGAGCGGCCGCCCGTCCACGAGCGCGTCGTAGACGGAGCCGGTGAGGGAGGACCGGGCGACGCCGAATCCGCTGGTGGCATTGCCCTGGGGGTCGAGGTCGATGACGAGGACGCGGTCACCGAGGAGGGCCAAGTAGGTTGCGAGGTTCACCACCGTGGTGGTCTTCCCGACGCCGCCCTTCTGATTGGTACAGGCGATCGTCTGGCCCACGCAACCTCCCTGAACGATCATGATCGACCCCAGAATTCTAGCATCGGAGCGCTCTCGACCGGCTTCGGCGGGCTGGGCCGGATGATGCTCTGAGGCCCTTATCGGAGCCTCATCGAGCGGGCGCCGGAACCGCCGTCGCGGTGTTGCACGTGAAACAATTCCGGCCCCGAGCCGGTCTCCTCGTGCGGGCTGTGAGCTGCGCTCCCGAGCCGCGGCCGGCCGAGTGGGCGGCAGTCCGTGAGCGAGTGGCAAGGCGCTCCCGAGCCTTGCGGCGGCCTGCCTGTGGCGAGACCCGCCAGCCTGTGGGATCGCCCTCGGCACATAGGCCCGGCGCGCCGCCCCGAGCACGGCCCGTCGTTCCGCGGCCCTAACGTTGGGAGTTCTTCACCCTGCGGCAATTGCCGCGCGGGGAGGGGCGTGGGATACTCCGACAGAGCTCCACGCTGCCATTCCGTCGTCGCGGTCGCCATCGCCTGCACCCGACCGTCGGCCCGTCAGCCGAGGTTCGACCGCCAATATGCAACTCATCATCGCCGCGGCGCTCGCCGTGGCGGCCGCGCTCGCTGAATTCACCATCGTCCCGTACATCCAGATCGGGGACGCAGCGCTTCAGCCCGTCCTCGTGTTCGGGGCCATCTGGACCGTCGTGGGTGGCCTCGAGGCCGGTCTCACCTGGGCGTTCGTGGGTGGGCTGGCCCTGGACACCCTCAGCCAGCGTCCGCTCGGCGCCTCCGCCTTCAGCCTGTTGATCGCCATCGGGGTGGCGTCCATCGTCGGGACTGCCCTCCGCCGCGCCCGGATCGTCGCCCCTGTGGCGGCGACCGCGGTCGCCAGCCTGGTCTACTCGATGCTGCTGCTGCTCGTGACTTCGATGCTCAATGGTGCGCACGTGCCGGACGGCGCCACCGACTTCGTCCTGCCCTCCGCGATCTACTCCACGGTGCTGGCGGCGCTCGTCGGGCCGCTGGCGGTCACGGTCGTGATGCGCCGCCCCGATTCGGAGCGCCTGGATTGGTGAGCGAGCCGTACCTGCTCCAGCACCGCGAGCGAGATCGCCGCCCGATCCGGTTCGTTGCCTTCGGGCTTGTGACGGTGCTGGTGTTCAGCCTGCTCACCCTGCGCCTCGGCTACCTGCAGATCACGAACGGCCGCACCTATGCCGCGCAGGCCGAGGCCAACAGCACGGTCACCGTCGCGATCCCCGCCCCCCGTGGCCTGATCTACGACCGGAAGGGTCGGCCGCTGGTGACCAACGTGGCGACGTATTCGGTCAAGATCACGCCCGCCGACCTCCCGTACGACCAGCGGGACGCTGTGGCCGCTCGCCTCGGAGCGATCCTCAACATGCAGCCGGCCGACATCCTGGCCACCGTCGACAGCGCGACGGGCTCGCGCTTCGACCCCGTCCGGATCAAGCAGGACGTCCCGAAGGACACCGCCGACGTCGTGTCCGAGTCGGCCGCGCAGCTGCCGGGCGTCTCGGTCGTCATCGAGAGCCGCCGGGACTACACCACCGGCACGCTGATGTCCCACATCCTTGGCTACACGGGGCCGATCGACGCCGCGCAGTACGCCCAGCTGCAGGCCTCCGGCTACCTGCCCGACGACTCGATCGGCGTGGCCGGGCTCGAGGCCACCTTCGAGTCCACGCTGCGCGGCACCTACGGCGAGAACCTGGTCGAGCGCGACGCGACGGGCAAGGACATCCAGGTCCTGAAGACCGTCCAGCAGCCGGTCCCCGGCGCCTCGCTCACGCTCACCATCGACACCACGGTGCAGAAGGAGGCCCAAGAGGCACTCCTGTGGGGCATGAAGGCGGCCGACCTCAAGCGGGGCGTGTTCATCGTCATGAACCCGCAGACGGGCGAGATCCTGGCGATGGTCAGCATGCCGACCTACGACGACAACCTGTTCGCCAAGGGCATCTCCCAGGCCGACTTCCAGAAGCTGGTCACCGACCCGACCCAGCCACTGATCGACAACGCCGTCCAGTCGCAGTTCCCGCCCGGCTCGACGTTCAAGCTCGTCACCGGGAGCGGCGGGCTGCAGGACAAGAAGATCACCCCGACCTCGAAGCTCGCGACCAAGCCGTACATCGTGATCGCCGGCACCAAGTTCTGGGACTGGAACCACGCCGGCTGGGGGATGTGCGACATCAACTGCGGCTTCGGGAACTCGTCCGACACGTTCTTCTACCAGGTCGCGACGATGCTCGGCGCGGACCGCCTCGCCTACTACGCGCACGCGTTCGGCTTCGGCCAGCCGACAGGGATCGACCTGCCGGCCGAGGCGGCCGGGATCATCCCCTCGAACGAGTGGAAGGTGGCCAACTTCGGGCAGCCGATGTACGCAGGCGACACCGCCTGGGCGGGCATCGGCCAGGGCTACGTCGCCGTCACCCCGATCCAGCTGATCACCGCGTACGCGGCCCTGGCCAACGGCGGCAAGCTCTACCGCCCCCAGCTGGTCGAGACCGTGACCGGTCCAGACGGCAACGTGATCCAGTCCTTCCAGCCGGACCTCGTCCGAAACGTGCCGGTCTCAGCCGCGAACCTCCGGGCCATGCGCGTCGCCGCCCGCAACTCGGTGCTCATCCGGCACACGTACAACCTCGTGGACATGCCCATTGCCGTGGCCGGCAAGTCCGGCACCGCCGAGTTCGGCGTCAAGGACAAGCTCGGCCGCCTGCCCTACCACTCCTGGTTCGTCGGCTGGGTGAACAAGGACCCCACCTCCAAGGACTTCACCCAGACCAACTCGCAGCTGATGTTCCTGGCGTTCGCCTATTCGGCCCAGACGATCGGCAACGCGGCCACCGAGATCGCCAAGGACTTCCTGCAGCTCCACTTCCACATCAAGCACAACTACCTGTTGCCCCAGCTGATGCAGAAGGGCAACTTCGCTGGGCAGGGCGGCTAGATGCGCGTGATGCGGGCCGAGCCGGGCCGCTTCGCCGATGTGTCCAGCCGGACCGTGGGCGCGGTCTGGCGCGCGTACGACCTGCAGCTCACCACCTATGCCGCGCTGCTCGGAGCGGTCGGGCTGGTGATGGCCTACGTGAACACCGTCGAGTCGGGCGAGGCGGCCCTCACCAGCGGCGGCGTGTTCCAGCGCGCCCTGATCTGGTCGGCGCTCGCCATCGTCGTGTTCCTGGCGGCGACGGCGTTCGACTACTCCTGGATCAAGACGTTCACCTGGCCGCTCTACGGGCTGAACGTTGGCCTGCTGGTGCTCACGCTGGGCGTCGGCACCGGGGTCGGCGGCTCCGCCCGCTGGATCGCGTTCGGCCCGTTCACCTTCCAGTTCTCCGAGCTGGCCAAGATCCTGATGATCGGGGTGCTCGCAACCTACCTCGGCAATCGCGAGGGCCGGCTGGGCTCGCTCGGCTCCATCCTGGGGGCCGTGCTGCTGATCGTGCCGCCCTGGGTCCTGGTGATGATGCAGCCCGACCTCGGCACGTCCCTGTGCCTGCTGGCGATCCTGGCCGGGATGCTGTTCATGTCGGGCGCCAGCCTGAAGTGGCTGATCGCCGGCGTGATGGCCGTCCTCGGCGCCATCCCGCTGGTGTGGACCTACGTCCTCCAGGACTACCAGCGCCAGCGGATCCTGACCTTCCTCAACCCGTCCACCGACACCCAGGGCGCCGCCTGGCAGGTGACGCAGGCGCAGATCGCCGTGGGGGCGGGCGGGCCGCTCGGCGTGGGCCTGACGAACGGGACGCAGAGCCGGGGCCAGTTCCTCCCCGTGCAGGAGAGCGACTTCGTGTTCGCCGTGCTCGCCCAGGAGCTGGGGTTCATCGGCTCGGTGGTCGTGTTCCTGCTGTTCATCGCGCTGCTGTGGCGGGTGCTGGTGGCGGCGTGGCGCTCGAAGGACCCGTTCGGGATGCTCTACGGCGCGGGCGTGGCGTCGATGCTGCTGTTCCAGACGTTCGTGAACGTGGGCATGGTGGTGGGGATCATGCCCGTCACCGGCATCCCGCTGCCGTTCATCAGCCACGGCGGCGCCTCGCTGGTGAGCATCGCGCTCGGGCTGGGCGTCCTCCAGAGCATCAACATACGCCAACAGCGGGCGGAGTGGTGACGACGCCCTCCGCCTAGCTCAGCGCCGGCGGAACGGGCCGCCCCGCCCCTGGTCGGGGTCGCCGGGCGCGGAGCGTCGCCCTCGTGCTCGCAGCAGCTCGTCGATCTCGCCCTGGTAGACGCGCCCGATGGGCACCCGGTCCAGCCACTCGAGGTACTCGATCTCGAACCGGGCGATCTCGCCCAGCGACCAGCCCGCGAACCGGCCGAAGTTGAGGACGCTGCCGGAGGGGTGGCCCGGCGGCGGTCCCGCGGCACCCTCCCCGTCGGGTCGGCTGGACGCGCCGGACGCGAAGCCGCCGATCGGCACGCGGCTCGTCTCCCAGCCGGGCAGGCCCGAGGCGCTGGTCATGTTCGGCGTTCCGAAGGCCGGATCGCTCATCGACCCGAACGACCAGTCCCGGGCTCCTGCCTGCCCGGCGGGGGGCGTGTGGCCGGGCTCGGCGGACGCCTGCCTCGGCGTCGAGGCAGAGGCCGCGCGTGCGTGCGCAGCCGTGGCGGCGGCCCACGCGGCGTTGCCCGCGGTGCGCTTGCGCGCTCGGTCCAGGGCCGCCCGCCTGACGGGGTCCCGAAGCTGCTCCCACGCCTGGTTGATGGCGATCATCAGCTGCGTGGAGTCGGGGTGGGACGAGACGTCCGGGTGGTACATGCGCGCCAGTCGGCGGTAGGCGGCCTCGATGACCTCGCGGTCCGCGTCCGGATCGACCTGGAGGACCTTGTACGGGTCCGAGACGCTCACGTGCCGGTTCCTCCCCGCCTGCGGATCAGCCCGCGGCGGACTGGCGGTGGTCTGCGGCCGTTCGGCTCCGAGCATGGGCGAGGCGATGTCGCGGGACGGCCGAGTCCATCGGGGCGCAGACTAACACGCGTGCAGACCCGCCCCGAACCCCCCGAACGAGCGCCCGGCACTGGGACTAACGTCGCCCGCGAGGCAGTCCAGCGCTGGCGCCTCGTGGTCAGCCGAGCGGCGCTGCCCGCGGAGCGGACGCAGCGCGAGCAGCTGGCGGACTGGGAGGCGGCCATGGTCGCCTCCGGCCTCCCGGTGGCCGGACTCGATGCCGAGCGGCCGCGAGCCCGTCTGGCGATCGCCGCCCCGCTCTCGAACGGGATCCCCGGGGAGGCGGAGCTGATCGACACCTGGCTCGTGGATCGAGTCCCGCGTTGGCGTGCACGCGAGGCGCTCGAGGCCTGCCTGCCCGACGGCTATGCCCTCACGGATATCTACGACGTCTGGCTCGGCGAGCCGCCGCTGCCCGGGCGAGTGGCCGCCTCCGTCTACCGCGCGGAGGTCATGACTGCCCAGGCCGACCGTCTCGGAGCCGCCGCCGCGACCCTCCTCGACGCTCGCGCGCTGCCCCGGGAGCGGCGCAAGGGCGAGGGCACCGTGGACTACGACCTGCGACCCTTCCTGGCCTCGATCGAGGTGTCGCCCCCGGCCGGAGACCGGGCCACCGTCCGCATGACGCTCCTCCACGATCCGGCCCGCGGCGTCGGGCGGCCAGACGAGGCGCTGGCCGCGCTCGGCGAGGCGGTCGGCGGGACGCCGCTGCAGGTGGAGCGCCTCGTCCGGGAGCGGCTGGTCCTGGCCGACTCAACCCCGTCGACCCCTGCCCCCCGCGAGCCTGCGCGTCGACCACCGCCGGCAGCGCCAGCCGCGAGGCGGCCGCCGCGCAACGCAATGTCCGGCGGTCGTTGACGGGATAGGAGATAGAGCCCAGCGAAATGTCGCAGCGGTGGTGAGGCGTGCGCGTGCGGTCGGCCTCCGTCCACGGGATCGCACTGGCGGCCGCGGTGAATCCGTGATCAGGCTCTATAGGGAGGCTCCAGGGCGTGGGGGGGTGGGCTCCCAAGTAGGGGTGTAGATCTGGAAGACGAGGCAGCCGACGGCAATGACCCCGAGCACGCCGATATGTGGCTCCTCCCCGGGCACAAACTCGGATGTGTGCCAGAAGAGCACCGGCTTGTCGAGCGTTGCCAGCCAGACCTGGAAGGTGTCGGGTGGTGCGGGCGTCTCGGCAGACCGACGCCCCCGCCGCGCGGCGCGCGTGGGGGCGTCCTGCCAGTACGGGGACCGCTACTGCGAGATGTTCAGGGACACGATCGCCGTGTCACAGTTGCTGTCCCATCCCGGATCTTGGACGAAGTAGATCGTCTCGCCCTCCCGGACGTTGACTGTCACCGCGAAGTCGCTCGCCGCGCCCGCCGCGACCTCCGCCTGGTAGAGCGTGGTCGAGCCCTTGTCGATGGACCAGATGATCCCCGATCCAAGGTAGTTGCAGGCCGGGTCGCCGAGCTGCAGATCGCCCGTGACGCTGATGCGGCCAGTTACCGGGCTGCTCCAGGCGAGGATCGCGTCGTAGACGATTCCTTCGACGCGGCCCCACGACGGGTGCATCCGGATCGTCCCTGAGGTCGCGTAGTCGTGGCCGACGAGGGCGTACTCGTCGCTCCACTGCTCCGCGTCCACCCAGTAGTTGGGCAGCAGCACATAGGTCGAGGGGTCGTGGACGAACCCGGAGCCGGAACTCCTCATGTATGACCAGACGCCATCGTTCCCGAAGATGTCACCGCTCGGGTTCTGCTGGGCCGGGGCGTTTCGCCAGTCTCTCGCCGGGTCCCAGGTCACCACCGGCGGGGTGACGAAGACGAGCGCGTCCATCTCCAGCGGCACGGTGCCGTCGAACGCGACCCCGGGCACGGCGCCGCCGCTCCAGGTGAAGTGGCAGAAGTCGTCTGCCTTGCTGTCGGTGCCGGGGGCGTAGACGTGGAAGACGCGGTTGTCGCCCACGACGTGGAACGCGCCGGTGGAGCCGCCGGCCTTGGCATTCGGGTCTGCGAAGAACACCGCCGTCACGTCGAGGCTCCCCGCCACGACGCAGTCGGCGTGGTAGAGGGAGGCCTTGGGGTCCGCGTACACCTCGACCTCCCGCCAGGCGACCCACGAGGGGCTGGCGTCGGTGACGACGCGGATGTAGCGGGCGAAGGTCGGACCGCCGGGGTCGGCGCTGGGCGATGTCAGCCCGGCGACGAGTCGCTGCGAGTCGGCGGTCGGCCCCTCGATCGTCCAGGCGGTCGTCCACTCCGGCCCCTGCTCCGTCCTCGTCAGCACCGTGTGGTGTGTGTACCCGTCCGGCAGCATCGTGACCCACAGCACGACGCCGGTCACCGCGTACGTCCTGCCGAGGTCGATCTCGATCCACTGCGGCGCGAAAGCGCCGGAGTTCCAGTACGTGTAGTAGTCCCCGTCCACGGCCATCGCGGGGTCGTAGCCCGGCGCAGCCCACGTGGCCGACGCGGTGGCCGGCTTTCCGAGGGCGACATTCAGGCCGTCGTCCGGACGGGACGGAGCCGCGGTCGCCGGAAGCGGCCCGAGGGCGAGCAGGGCGGCTATCGCCACCACCGCCAGCGAGAACCGAGTAATCCCCCTATGCACGCTTGACCTCCCCGGGACGCCCACCGTGACGGGTGGGGTTCGCCAGTGGCTCGGCGCGGCCCCCCTGGGACCTTGGCATGGGCCGCGCGTCGTCGCCTCCCCCCATTGCCCGCGCGACGTTCGGCCTCGCCCCCGTCACCCGCAAGTGCCGGAGGTGCAAGGTCGAAGGGCTAGAGGCCACGATCCAAGATCGTTGCAGTCGGGATCCCTTGGCGCCCGTTCGCGCGCTGTCAGCTGAGGCCGAAGGCATTCGCCGAAGACTCGTTGTGATAGAGCGCGAGGTTGACCTGGCGCTCAAGGCTCTTCAGCCCGACCCGGAAGACGCCTCGTAGGCCCAGACGTCATCAGGACCTCTGGTATCGAGGCACGGAGCTGGGAAGGAGAAGACGCGGCAAGCCGGGCACGGGTCAGTTCCGCACGGCGGCGGCCAGGGCCGCGCGGCGATGTCGCTCGGCGGCGCGGCGGTATCGCGCGGCGCGTTCCGGTCCGGGCCGGATCCCCGCCCGCGCGACGCGGTCCCGCGCCGCCCGAAGCGTGGCCCGCGCCGCTTATGCCCGCCTTGCCGGGCCCTCCTCAGCCAGCCCCCGGGGCCGGGGTGTGGAGCAGCTCGCACACGCGGCACGGCGGCTCGTCCCCGGCGTGCACCGAGACCAGGCGGCCCTCCCGCACGCACACCTGGGCGTACGCCTCGCGGAACGTGAGGCCGCGCTCGCGCATGCGATCGGAGACGCCCCGGGCGACGGCGGTCGGCACGTAGCCGCCGAAGGCCCCGTACCAGTCGCCGACCGTCTCGTACTCGGACCAGTGGCGGAGCTGGTCCACCGGCGTGCGGCGGTCGGGCGGCGGCGGCTCGAGCTCGGCGCGCTGGCGCTCCCGCTCGGCGGACGCCTGCCGCATCGCGGCCAGCGCCGCCCGGGCGCGCTCGGCCCGGTCGGGCGACGGCGCGTCGGCGAGGCGGCGCAGCCGCCCGTCGAGGTCGCCCGGCCACGCGGGCGCGTTCTGACCCTGGGTCGGCATCCCCCGTCCTCCCATCGTTCCCGGCCGGAGCACCGCGCCTGCCCCGGGGGAGGGGCCAGGCCGGTTGCTGCGCCGTCGTCGAGCCGGGGCTCTCGGGCGCTCTCGATAGGTGCGCGGTGCGCGCGATGGGAGTCTAGGCGCCGGAGGTTGGCGTGTGCAGGTTCCGATCCGCGCCTCTGAATCGAATGACCACAGAGGGGTCCGACCAGTCTCGGCGCTCGGCGAGCCGGCTCACCGTCCTGGACCTGATCCGGTGGAGTCCCAAGCCATATGATCGTCTGGCGTCCCACGGAGCGCCGGAAGAGGGGGGTGTCGATTGGACGACCGCAGGCCCGCCAAAAAGCGGGGGATCGACGGCGCCTACAAGCCCGACGAGGGCCTTCTGGGCCAGCGCGAGGCGCGGGTCAAGAAGGGGGCCCTGACGGGCGACCCGGTGCCGGCGCGGGACTGGCTGGGCGACCAGCTGAGGGCCGCCGACGGCACGCCGCTCTACGAGCGCGCCGACCGCGGCGGAGGCGGCGCCGCGCGCCGAGCCGCCGTGCTGCTGGTCGCCATCCTGCTGGCGGCGTGCCAGCCGCCCAACCCGACGCCGACCCCCACCCCGACGCCCACCCCGACGCCCACGCCGACGCCCACGCCGACGCCGACCCCCTCGCCGAGCTCGGCGACCGCCACGGGGTTCCCGTACGCGGCGGGCACGGTGGTGACGACCGGGAGCAAGGGCCTCCACGACGACAACTTCAAGTCTGTCTACTCGCCCGCCACCGGCTCGAACCCCGCTGGGCCGACGTACACTCTGGCGGGGGCGGGGGAGCCGACCGCCGACCCTCCGGGCGTGGGGGACGCGTCGCTCGACCTGCTGGCGCCGCAGGGCGCCACCGTGATCCCGCTCGCCCCCGGCACGGTCCTGGCGTCCTGGCCCGAGTGCGAGACCGTGCTGGTGGACCAGGGCGGCGGCGTCTGGGTGGAGTACGTCCACGTCGTCCCGTCCGTCGCCTGGGGCGAGCCGGTGACGCGCTCGACGCCGCTCGGGACGGTGGCCCCGCCCATCGGCACCAACCCCGACGGGTCCCTCAAGACCAGCCCACCGCCGTGCTATCTCCAGTCGAGCGCCCCGCACGTTCACTTCGCGTTCCTCAGGGGCGACGACGCGACCAGGACCGGGACGTACGTCTCCATGGATGGCATCCCGATCTGCGGGTACCCGGTGACGGCGGCCGGGGGCTTCGACGGCATCCCAGCCGCCGACGGGGGCCCGGCCGCCGTCACCGACATGGCCTTCACGGTGCCGAGCTGCCCCATCGACGCCGGCGCCGTGCCGACGCCGTCGCTCGACCTCGGCCCGGCGCCGGGCGAGCCCGGGTCGGCGCAGATGAGCTTCCCGGCCCCGACCCCCAAGCCGACCTCGACACCAAAGCCCACGCCCAAGCCCACGCCGAGGCCGACCGCTCGGCCGACGTCCACGCCCGCGCCGGGCGTGGAGCGGTTCACCGCCGTCACCATGACCGCCGGGAAGCTGTACAACCCAACCTTTTGCGTCCCCGTCGTCGTCACCAGATTCGAGCCCCCGCTGGCGAGTCCGCCGGATGAACAGGTCTGGAGCTACCTGGACGGCAGGCTGTTCTCCGAGCACGGCGTATTTGACCCGCAGGGCACGTACACGTGGAGGGTCTGGCTCAGCACGCCGGAGTTCCCCACGATCGACGGCAACCCGACGACCGTGACCCTGGGCCCGTACGCGGTCGGGGCCAGCTGCCCGCCGGAGGGGACGGTCATGGCCACCTACCCGTGAGGGCGCGCCCGCCGCGCGGGCGACACCCAAGCGGGCGCACCGCCCCTGTGCGATCATCGCCCCGCGTCCGCCGGGTACCCGCCCACGGAGGGGGGAAGATGTCTCGCTGCGCCCTGGCCGCCGCCGTCGGCCTCGCCCTCGCCCTGGCCGGCTGCGGGTCCACGGCGCCGACCGCGGCGCCCGCCAGCGCGGTCTCCGCGGCGCCGACTGCCCAGGCCGTCGTCCCGTCCTCGGCGCCGAGCGGGGCGCCGCCCACGGCCGCGCCGGCCCCGGCGGCCACGCCCACCCAGGCGCCGGTGCTCGCCGGCGCCTGGGTCGCGCCCAAGGCGGGCGCGAAGCTCACGACCTCGACCCTCACCCTGTCGGCCAAGCCGACGGCGACGCCGTCGGCCCTGTCGATCGCGAAGGTGGCGTTCTCAGTCAGTTGGGGGTCCACGACCAAGGTCGCCTGCTCGGCGACGAAGGCCGGCCCGGGCGGCGTCTGGACGTGCACAGCCGACCTCTGGAAGCTGGGTGCCCCGCTCAGCAAGCTGACCCTCTCGTTCGACGTCGCCGACAGCGCCGGCGACGTGGCCAAGGCGCCGGCGGGGACGCGGACGGTGACGCTCGCGGCGCCGCCGCCGGCGCCAAAGGTGACCGTGACCTCGGGCGGCCTCGTCGGATGCTCGTTTGCTCCGACATTCGTCATGTGCAAATGGCTCACCTTCAGCTGGCCGGCGCTCCCGGACAAGACGGCCCGAGTTCAGGCGGTCCCGGTGGGGACCGGCGAAGGCGGCGGCACCTGCGCGAAGAGCCTCGCGGCGCTCCCCGGCTGGTTGGCGGATCCGTCGTTCGTGCGCAACGTCGCCGTCGCGAGCGGGGCGGGCGCGACAACCATGAGGTGGGAGGACCAGCCCCGGACGGGGGGCGGCGCGTTCTGCGGCTGGTACGTTCGCTCCGTCAACAGGTACGGCGCCTCGTCGATCGTCCTGGGCCGCGGGGTGCCGGCGTGGTGACCGGCTGACGCGCGAGCGGTCCCGTCCAGCCGGAGGGCCATGCAACTCCGCAGCGCGGCCGCCCGGCCCGACGGACGGCCCTTCCGCCGGCCCCAGGGGGCCCGGACCACTCGATGCAGCAGAGGGGGCGGCGCGTGGGCGACAAAGGCCAGGTCTACCAGAGGGGCTGGGACGGGGAATACCGGCCGGCCGAGGGCCTCCTCGGCCCCAAGGAGGGCGAGGCCAGGACCGGGCTCCTGAGCGGGGAGCCGGTGCCCTCGCGCGACCTGCTCGGGAACCAGAGGACGGCGGCGGACGGCTCGCCGCTGTACGAGCGGGCCGACCGCGGCGGCGCCGAGGCCGCGGGCGAGGCCGGGGGCGTCGCCATCCTCGCCGTCCTCGCCCTTCTCGCCGTGGCGGGCGCGGCCGTCGCCACCCGCTTCTGGGCGAGCCTGCGGCGCGACGTCCGGGAGCGCAGCCTCTCGCTCCCCACCGTCGGGTACGGCTCGGTGATCCTGTGGCTGGCCTCGTGGGTCGGCGGGCTGGCCCTCGGCCCGCGGTCGCTGGGCGGCGCCGCGGCGCTGGACTGGGCGGTCAGCGACGTCGCCTTCACCGTGGCCTGCTTCTTCGGGCTGCTGTTCGGCCCGGCCCGGCTGGGGGAGGCGATGCGCGCGCGGCGGGGCGGCGCGGCCCCGGACGGCCTCTGGCGGTGGGTGGCGCTGACCGCCGCCGAGGTCGGCTTCACCCTGTTCATGTGGGGCCAGGCCGCCGCCTACCCGGCCTGGGAGCAGGCCGTGCTCTACGGGACCGTCCTCGCGCTCGGCCTCGGCGAGGCGGGTGCCTTCGCGTGGGGCTGGTCCGGACGGCCCAACCTCGGCGCGCGGTCCGCGAGGGCGCTGGCGGGGTGGGCGTCCTCGGCCGCCGGGGAGGTCGCGGCGCGGTCGACGGCGCGCCGCCCCGAGGTGCGGTGGTCGGCGGCCGAGGCGTCGCCCCCCGCGGCCGACGGGCCGCCCGACCCGGCAGCCCCGCCCGACTAGGGTCGAACCGAGGCCGGGGGCCGATCGCCGCCCCCCCGACGCGTCACGCGCTCCGGAGCCACTCACTACAGGCTCGCTGTGGTCTTGGGGTTGACGTGACCATGTCTTCACGCCTCGGCATCGCCGAGACAACCTGTCCCGTACGCCAGGGATCTCACCAGTTGCGACCTTGCCTTGGCAGGCGCCGCACCGGTACCTCCGTCGTCAGGTGCGACATTTCGCAGGGCTCTATCTCCTATCCCCGGCGGTCGTTGACGCAGTTCGGCAATCCACCCTACACTCTCCGTTCGCGCCCGCGAAGGTCGTCGGCGCCTTTCCATGTCCGCGCTGCGGTCGCCCCGCGGCCGCCATCTCTGTTCCGAGGACCCATGTACGCAGTCATCGAGACCGGCGGGAAGCAGTACCGCGTCGAGGTCGGCACGCAGCTCGAGGTGGAGCTGCTGGACGTCGAGCCCGGCCAGTCCATCACGCTGGACCGGGTGCTCCTCGTCGCCGACGGGGCGGATTCCACCGTCGGCAAGCCCGTTGTCGAAAATGCCGCGGTCGAGGCCGAGGTAGTCGGTGAGGCGCGCGGCGACAAGGTCGTCGCCTTCAAGTACCGGCCCAAGGCGCGCCGGCGCGTCAAGCGCGGCCACCGCCAGGAGCTGACGGTGCTGCGCATCGCCGACATCCGGTACAACGGCAAGAGCGCCGCCGCGGGCGTCGCGAAGGCCAGCGCCGACCAGGCCGCCGCCAAGGCGAAGCTCGAGGAGGCCGCCGCCCGTCAGGCCGCCGAGGACGCCGCCCTCGCCGCGAAGCTCGCCGCGAAGGCCGCCCCGAAGCCGGCCGAGAAGGCCGAGGAGGCGTCGCCCGCGACCGAGGCCAAGGCGGCCGCCAAGCCCGCCCCCAGGACGAAGAAGGCCGCTGCGGCCGCCGAGGGAGCGGCCGCCGACGAGGCGGCTCCCAAGGCTGCGCCCAAGCGCGCGCGAACCAAGAAGGACGAGTAGCGATGGCGCACAAGAAGGCGGGCTCGAGCTCGAAGAACGGCCGCGACTCGGTCGGCCAGCGGCTCGGCGTCAAGGCCGGTGACGGCCAGCTGGTCCACTCCGGCTCGATCATCGTGCGCCAGCGGGGCATGACGTTCGTCGCCGGCGAGGGCGCCGGGCTCGGCCACGACTACACGATCTTCGCGACCGTCAACGGCCGCGTGAAGTTCGACCACCAGACCCGCGCCAAGAAGCGCGTCCGGGTGATCGCGGAAGCGGCCGAGCCGGCCGCGGCCGAGGCCTAGGCCCGAGACAACCCAGCGCGGCGTTCACCGGCGGGCTCGACCCGCGCGGACGGCGCCCAAGGAGCACCCGTGAAGGCGAAGATCCACCCGAAGTACCACCAGGCGACGGTCCGCTGCGGATCGTGCGGCACGGAGTTCACGATCGGGTCCACCCGCACCGAGCTGCACGTCGACGTCTGCAGCAGCTGCCACCCGTTCTTCACGGGCAAGCAGAACATCATCGACACGGCCGGGCAGGTCGAGCGCTTCCAGCGCCGCCTCGAGCGCCAGATCCGCGCCTGACCCACTGCCGGGCTCGGCCCGGCGACGACCCCACGACGGCGCCCGCGAGGGCGCCGTCTGCGTTTCCCGGGAGCTGCGGGCGCCGATCCGCGCCGCCGAGTCGCGTGTCCGCGGGCTCGCGGGCGGCGCCACGGCAGGTTCCTGCGCCCGGGCGCCCGATGCGGCAGACTCGGGGCGATGGAATCCGACGAGGCGGCGCTCCGCCAGCGACTGGCCGAGGTGGACGAGCGGATCGACCGCATCGGCAAGCGGTTCACCGCCGGCTACGGCAGCGACGCGGACCGGGCCGGCTGGCTGACCTGGCTGCGCGAGCTGGAGGCGAAGCGCGAGGCGATCCTGGCCGCGCTCGCCGACGGGGCGCAGGCGTCGGCGGGCGACTCGGGCCCGGCGGGGGGCCGGGGCTAGAGCTCGCGGCGCCGGAAGCTCGCGATCGACCCGACCGCGGACACCGCCACCAGGATCGCCGTCCCGGCGATCGCCGTGGCGAGCCTCGCCTCGTCCACCGCCGCCCCGGTGGCGATCGAGAACCCGGGGTTGACCAGGCCGGTGGGCAGCCACCGGTCGGCCGTCGGGATCACGGCCGCGACGCTGATCGCGATGAAGGCCACGAAGCCGAGCCCGGCCGCCGCCGTCGTGGAGCCCGTCGCCGAAGACGCCCACAGCGTGAGGCCCGCCCAGGCGAGCAGCGACAGCCAGTTGAGCGCGAACAGCACGGCCCACCCGCCGACGGGCTGCATCTGGAACAGGAGCACGGTGTAGACCCAGGCCACCCCGACCGAGAGCAGCGTGGCGGCCGCGAGCACGATGGCGATCGCGACGAGCTTGGCGGTCAGGAACGCCGGCCGGGCGACCGGCTGGGCGAGCACCAGCGCTGCCGTGCCCCGGTCGAGCTCGCCCGAGACAGCGCCCATGGCCAGGGCGATCGCGGCGAGCGCCCCGAGCTGCCCGAGGTTCTTCTGCAGCTGGCCCACGGAGGCGGCGGCGTCGGGCAAGGGGATCGGGAGGCCGGTTGCCTGGTCCCCGAGCGCCGCCTTGAGGATGTCGGGCAGGTACTTGGCGGTCAGCGGCGAGATCAGGCCGATCAGGACGAACAGGATGGCGACGAGGGGCAGGCGCCGCGTCCGCCACGCCTCCACGAGCTCCTTGCGCAGGAGCACCCAGAACCCGATCATGCCGCGGCCTCCCGCTCGCCGGTGAGCCGGAGGAAGACGTCCTCGAGCGTTGGCCGGACCCGCGCCACGGAGACCACGGCGACCCCGGAGGCCGCCACGGCCGGCAGCAGCTCTCGGGCGGCCACGGCCGGGTCGTCGACGGCGACCGTCAGCAGCCCGTGCTCCGCAGCGGCGGCGGTGACCCAGTCCAGGGCCCGGATCCGCTCGGCCAGCGCCGCCAGCCCGGCGTCCTCGCCCGGCTCGGCCTCGATCCGCCAGACCGGCTGCGCGTAGCGGTCGAGCAGCTCGTCGATGGCGCCCTCCACCACCAGGTGCCCGTGGTCGAGGATCGCCACCCGGTCGCAGATGCGCTCCACGTCGCCCAGGACGTGGCTGCTGAACAGGACCGTCGTCTCGCCGCGCAGCGACGCGATCAGCCCCAGCACGTCGCGGCGGCCCTCGGGGTCGAGCGCGCTGACCGGCTCGTCGAGGATGACGACCGGCGGCCGGTGGACCAGCGCCCCCGCGATCCCCAGCCGCTGGCGCATGCCGCCGGAGTAGGCGCCGGCGCGCCGATCGGCGGCGTCCCGCAGGGCCACGCGCGCGAGCGCGTCGTCGACCGCCGACTCCAGCGCGTTCCCGTCCAGGCCGTGCAGGCGCCCCACCATGCGGACCTGCTCCCGGCCCGTCATCCAGCCGTAGGCGCGCGGGTCCTGCTCGAGGTAGCCGAGCCGGCTGCGGACCCCGATCGGGTCCACCGCCGGGTCGAGGCCCGACACGGTCGCACGCCCGGCCGTGGGGTGCGTCAGGCCGGCGAGGAGCCGCAGGCAGGTGGTCTTGCCCGCGCCGTTGGGCCCCAGCAGGCCGAACACCGACCCCGCGGGCACGGACAGGTCCAGCCCGTCGAGGGCGAGCACGCCACCGGGATATCGCCGCACCAGCCGCTCGATCACGATGGCCGGCGGGGCGTCGGGGAGGGGCACCGAGCGGGGCGACGCGAGCGCCGCTCGCACGGCCTCCGGCGGAGCCTCGGAAGGGGGCGGCGCGACGATCGGCGGGTCGTGCGGGCTGCCCCAGCCGGGCATCGCCCCCGGGCCCGGCACCGACTCCGCCGGGCCCTCCTCGCGGCCGATCAGGAAGTACAGGATCGGCCCCAGGAGGTTGACGAAGACGATGATCACGGCCCACATCGCCTTGCTGCCGCCCCGCACCCGGCGCTCGTCGCGCAGTAGGTCGAAGGCGGCCAGCAGCATCAGGCCGATCTGGATGACGGCGACCGGGACCAGGAGCGCCAGGAGTGTCGGATCGATGCTGTCCAGGCCGGGGATCTTCACGCCTCTCCTCCCAGTGAGCGCTTGTCCGGGTCCGCCCTCCAGACCAGGTACGAGTACACGACGGCGACGACCAGAGTGACGATGACGAACGCGACGACCGCGGCGAGCAGGAGCTCGCCGTGCCCGATCAACGAGATCAGGAACAGCGCGAGCCCGCCCGCCACCCAGAGGCGGCCGACGAGTCGATGGGTCCTGTCCCAGGAGAGCTCGCTGGTCAGCGTCCACGGGGTCCTCACGCCGACCATGTAGTTGCTGCGCAACGTGGTCATCACGTTGCCCAGCGCTGCGAACAGCAGGCCCACGCCCCCGCCGACGAGCACGCTCATGGGCACATCGTGGCCGACACCGGCGAGGACGGCGGCCACGTCGAGGACCAGCATCAGCACCAGCATGGCGAACGCGATGGTCGCGTACGCGCTGCCCGACTTCAGCAGGTTGGCGCGCCGCGGCTCGATGCGCGGGATGAGCGCGAACAGCCCCGTGAGCCCGGCCGTGACGACCGGCAGGAGCAGGAAGGCCAGCCACGCGGGGCCGTAGCCGTTGGGCTCGCCGGCGGCGTTCCAGTGGATCGGCACCGCAGCCGACGGGCCGACCTGCGCCAGGCCCCAGGCGCCCACCAGCACCTGGGCGGCGACCACGGCGGCCGCGGCGCGGTAGAACGGGCGCAGGTTCATGCGGACGGCTCCGCTGGGGACACGCCGAGCGCGTCCATCAAGGCCATGAGCGCCTCCTGCAGCACGGTCTGGTTGAGCCGGTAGGTGATGGTCGAGCCAGTCCTCTCCGCCTGGACCAGGTTCGCCTCCCGCAGGACCGCGAAGTGGCCGGACATGGTGGGCCAGGCGAGCTCGAACTGCGACGCGAGCTCACCAGCCGTCATCGGGCGCTCGCGCAGCAGCGCGAGGATCCGGCGGCGCGTGGGATCGGCGAGAGCGCGGTAGACGCGGTTCGTGGGCATGCCCTGTTTCGGTCCCTACCGAATTCGGTGGATGCCAAAATACCAGTCGGGGCAGCGGCTGTCGAGCGGTCCGCTGGTAGACTCTCCCCACTCTGCCGCGCCCTATCGCGCCGGCGTCTGAACACACCGGAGGCGCACCCATGGCTGACGACCGCGAGCGCTGGGCCCTGATCCTCGGCGCGTCCTCGGGCATGGGCGAGGCGACGGCGATCGCGCTGGCCGCCGCCGGCTACAACATCGCCGGTGTGCACCTCGACTTCCGGGCCGGCCTGGGCCATGTCGAGGAGATCAAGCACAAGATCGCAGCCCACGGGGTCGAGGCGTTCTACGTGAACATGAACGCCGCCGACGACGAGAAGCGCCACGCCTTCCTCGATGCCCTCGGCCAGCGCTTCGACGCCGCCCGTGCGCAGGGCCGCACGCCATACGTGCGCGTGGTCATGCACTCGCTGGCGTTCGGCAGCCTGGTCCCGTTCCTGGCCGAGGACCCCAAGGCGGCGGTCGACCGCAAGAAGATGGAGATGACCCAGGACGTCATGGCCAACAGCCTCGTCTACTGGGCCCAGGACCTGTGGCGAGGCGGCTTCCTCGCCCAGGGGTCGCGCTTCTTCGCGATGACCTCCGAGGGCTCGTCGCGGGTCGTCCCCAGCTACGGCGTGGTGTCATCGGCCAAGGCGGCCCTGGAGTCGCACATCCGCCAGCTGGCCATGGAGTTCGCGCGCCTCGGCACCGGCATCACCGCCAACGCCATCCGCGCCGGCGTGACGCTGACGCCCGCCCTGATGAAGATCCCCGAGAAGGACGCCATCATCGCGGTGGCCGAGAAGCGCAACCCGACCGGCCGGATGACCACGCCGCAGGACGTGGCCAACACGATCGTCGCGCTGTCGGGGCCTGGCACCGACTTCGTCAACGGCGAGGTCATCGGCGTGGACGGCGGCGAGTTCATCACCGGGTCGTGACCCAGGTGGCAGCGCCTCGGCGAAGAGGGAAGGGAACGATCCCGTGAGCGGTCGGGTCCTGGTCGTGGGTTCGGTCAACGTGGACCTGGTGGTCCAGGGCGAGCGGCTGCCCGCCCCGGGCGAGACGGTGCTCGGCGGCACGTTCAGCCGGTTCCACGGCGGCAAGGGCGGCAACCAGGCGGTGGCCTCGGCGCGCCTGGGCGCGCCGGTGATGCTGGTGGCAGCCCTCGGCGACGACGAGTTCGGCGCCACGGCCCGCGCTGCGCTGTCGCGCGCCGGGATCGGCACCGACGTGCTCGTCACGCTGGACCACACCGCGACGGGCGTGGCGCTTATCCTGGTGGACGGCAAGGCGGAGAACATGATCTCGGTGGCCCCGGGCGCCAATGCCGGCCTCACGGCCGAGCATGTCCGCCACGCGCTCAGCCGGCTTGCGCCGCACCAGGGCGACGTCGTCCTGGTCACCCACGAGATCTCCACCGAGGCGGCGCGCGAGGCGCTCTGGATGGGGCGCCGGGGCGGCGCCTGGACCGTGTTCAACCCGGCCCCGGCCGGCGGGCTGGACCGGTCGGTGCTCGCGCTGGCCGACGTGCTCACCCCCAACCGCGGCGAGCTGGCGCGCCTGGTCAGCGACGAAGCGAAGCGGTCGGGCCGGACGGCGGCCGTCCCCGAGGATCCCGTCCGCGCCGCCAAGATGCTGCTGGAGGCGACCAGCGACGGGCCGAACGCCACGCGCGCCATCCTGGTCACGCTCGGCTCCACCGGTGCCGTGCTCGTGCGCCGCGACGCCCCGCCGCTCGAGATCCGCTCGCCCAAGGTGAAGGCGGTGGACGCCACGGGGGCCGGCGACTCGCTCAACGGCGCGCTCGCCGCTGCGCTCGCGGTGGGCCTCGACCTCGAGATGGCCTGCCGTCGGGCGGTCGTCGCGGCGTCCCTGTCGGTCACCCGTGCCGGTGCCCGCGAGGGCATGCCGATGCTCGCCGAGCTGAACGACAAGCTGATCGAGCTGGGGATCATGGTCCCCCCGCCCCCGCCCGCCGATCCTGACGAGGCCGGCGTGGTGGACACCGCCGAGTCGGACGCCGGGCCGGCCTAGGCACCGGCCGGCCGTCTAGCCGACGCGCGCCTCCGCGACCCAGGCGCTGCGGACGCGGGCCTCGGGGGTCATCCCCAGGCGGCCCCCCGCGTCCACCCACCACGCGGCCATGCCGCGGCGGCGCGCCTCCTCGCCGATGGACTCGCTGCCGCCGAGGAACAGGGCCTTGCTCCAGACCTCGTTCCAAGCCGGGTCCGGCCCGGCCACCGAGACTGCGATCAGCCCGGTGCGCGCCGGCGCCCGGGTGGCCGGGTCCACGAGGTGGTGGACGCGCTCGCCGTCGGGCCCGGTCCAGTTCCGCACGGCGACCGAGGAGGTGGACACGCCCCCGCGGACCAGCGCGCAGACGGCCAGGGGCAGCGCGGCGGCGCCGACCGGGGCCATCGGGTCGTCCACGCCGATCCGCCAGCCGCCGGCCGGCGGGACCCCGCCGCACACGATGTCGCCGCCGGCATCGAGCAGGATCCCGGAGCCGGCGGGCAGCGCGGCGCCCGCCGCTGCGGCCGCCCAGCGCAGGGCCAGCCCCTTGCCGATCCCGCCGCTGTCCACGGGCAGGGCGGGGATGCGCACCAGCGACGCCCGCGGCGTGCCCGGCGCCACGAGCGCCACCCGGCCGCGCGCCGTCCGCGCCGCCGCACGTCCGGCCAGCCCCGCCCCCGGTTCGCCGATGCGCTCCAGCACGTCGATCACGGTCGGGTCGAAGCGCCCTCCGGTCAGGCGGGCCGCCCGGTGGACCGCGGCGAGCATCGTCCGGAGGCGCCACGACACCAGGGCCACGCCACCGGTCCCGGCGAGGCGGTTGAGGGCGGTGAGCTCCGAGTCGCCGCGGAATCGCGAGAGCGCCGCGTCCACTGCCGCGAACTCGGCCTGGACCGCGGCCCAAGCCTGCTCGCACGCGGTCGCGGGCGCGGCGCCCTCGCTCCCCGCCGGTGTGCGGACGAACAACTTGAGCCACGATCCCAGGGCCCGGCCGGTGAACCCCACGATGTCGTCCTGCCCGGTCCCCGTGGCCGGCGCCGCGTCGGCGGCTGGACTCACGGCTTGCCGGACGCGGTCGTCGTGGTGACGACCGTGCCGCCCCCGCCGCCTCCCCCGATCGCCCCGTGCATCGTGACCGTCGGGAGGGTGAAGTTCGCATTCAGCTTCGCGGCCGAGCCCTGGATCTCGGCGACCAGCGCGCTCAGCTGGGCGAACTGCGCCTGGGTGGCCGTCATGTCGGTGGACATCGCGTTGTACTCGCCGGCCAGCGCGCGCGCCCGCGCGTCGGCGGCGCCGATGGCGGCCTCGAGCGCGTCGTTCGCGGCCTTGGCCTGCGCCACGGCGTCGATCGCCGGCTGGTTCTGGGCGGCCGCGTCCGCCTGCGATTGGGACTGCAGGCCGGCGACGGCCGCCAGCGTGACCGCGTAGATCGCCGCCGACACGCCCACCAGCATGCCGGCGCGAGCCGGCGTGGACAGCAGCGCCTGGCCCCGGGGCCTGGCGAGTCGGGCGGCCCTGGCCGTCGCGGCAGCCGGGGCGCCGGGCCGCGGCGCCGGCACCGCCACGGGCGTCGCGGCCTCGCCGGCTGGCCGCACGCCTCGACGCCCGCCCGTGTCGGGATCGCGGTAGACCCGCGATTCCGGCGGGGGCGACCCCGACGGGGCGGGCAGGCCGATGCGCGGCAGGATGCGCTCAGCCACCCTACCGGTCACCCGTCTCGCCGCCGCCGGTGGTGGTCGTGGTGACGACGGTCGGCTGCCTGGCGGCCGCCGCGTTGAGCGCGGCCTGGCGGGCAGCCGCCGCGTTGAGCTGGGACAGCCGAGCCTGCGCCGCCTTGAGCTGCGCCTGCAGGGCCGCCAGCTTCGCCTGCGCCGTGTTGAGCTGGCCCTGGACAGTCGCGGCGCTGCCGTTCTGGGCCGCCAGGGCGCCGTTCGCGGCCTGGAGCGCGGCGTGGATGTCGCTGATCTGGGACGCCACCTGGTCGATGTCGCTGGTGAGCTGCCCTGCGCGCGCCTGCTGCGCCGCCATGGCGTCGGTGATGGAGGAGGCTGAGACGGGGGCCGCGTCGAGCGGGGCGGACGCGGCGCGCCATTCGGAGGCGAGCTGCACGGAGACGACGGCGACGCCGATCACCGCAGCCGTCGCGACCACCACGAGCGCCCTGCGGGCGATGCGCGGGACGAGGCCTGTGGACATCATGACTCCTCAGCTGCGCCAGCCGGCGACCGCCGGCGGAGGGGGATGGCGTTGGCGGCGGCATTCGACGAGCCGCGCGGTGCGCGCGACCCGGCGGCCCACCAGCGGTGTGCGACGCCGAGCAGCACGAGGCCGCCCGTGAGCAGGTACATGGGCAGGAGCGCCGTGCTGTCCGTCCCCGACAGGACCCCGTGGACCCACACGGCGAGGAAGACGAGGACGGCCAGGCGGTGCACCTTGAGCCACCAGCCGGCGGGCAGGAGGCGCGTCCACTTGGCGGTCAGCGCGGTGATGGCCAGCGCGTACAGCGCGACCGTGCCGATGGCCACGGGCACGGTCCGGTACTGCGAGAACCCCGGGACGAAGGCGCCGACCCAGTCGACCCCCGCGTACGGGTCCACGGCCAGCAGGACGATGTGGAGGGCCAGGAACGATCCCGTGAACACCGCGAGCAGCTCGTGCCACGGGAACACCACGCGCGACGCGCCGGGGTCGCCGCTGTTGCGCGGGTGGCTGAGCCAGAGGCCGGCGGCAACCTCGAGGGTCAGGAGCAGGTAGGCGGTGACCCCCAGCGCGCGGGCGGCCACCCAGGGCCGGACGGAGGCGGTGCGCGGATCGGTGGCGGGGATGACCTGGTCGGTCACCCCGAGGGCGACCAGGACCGCCACCGCTCCGATCGCCACCAGCGCGGCGAAGCCGGCCCGCATCAGCCGGCCAGGATCGGAGACGGCTGGGGCTGGCAGGCAGGGCGCGTGCTGGTGACGGGCATCGGACCTCCGTTTGGCGTGGCACGGCTCCGAGGCCCGCCGCCGCGGTGAGGTTTCAGCGGCGGGCGAGACGTTGGTCCCGGTCGCGGGCAGGACCGGGTACCAGGCGGTCAGCCGCCGAGGGCGCGAGCCACCTGGTCCACGTCCCAGCGCATGATCGCCTCGTAGGTGTCGAGCGGCGGGTCGCCCAGCGTGTCGTCGTAGAGGCCGGACACCACGGCGACCCCCGTCTCGTCGGCGATCATGCGCGCCAGCTCGTCGTTGAACTGGGCCTCGGCGAACACCGCCCTGACGTTGTCCCGGCGGATCGCGGCGATCAGGTCGGCGACCGACCCCGCGCTCGGGTCCTGCCCGGGGGCGGCCACGATCGTCCCGTCGATGTGGAGGCCGTACGCCGCGGCGAGGTACGGGAACGCATCGTGGAACGCGACCACCGTGCGGTCGCCAGCCGGGATGCCGGCCATGCGGGTGTGCAGCTCGCCGTCGAGCTGCGCCAGTTGCGCCCGGTACGCGGCGGCGCGGGCAGCGTAGGCCGGAGCCCCGCCCGGGTCCACGGACGCGAGCGCGCCAGCGATCTTGGCCACCATCCGCTCGGCGTTGGCGACGTTCATCCACACGTGCGGGTTGACGGCGCCCTCGCCGCCCCTGCCCGGCAGGTACGTCACGCCCGGAAGGTCCTCGGCCGCCGCGACCACCGGGGCGCCCGTGCCGGTGTCCTCGACGATGCCCGCCACCCAGTCGTCGAGGCCGAGCCCGTTCCGGACGACCAGCGCCGCCGCCGCGACGGCTCGCAGGCTGGACGGGCGCGGGTCGAAGGTGTGGACGTCGCCGCCCTTGGGGACGAGGCTGGTCACGAGCGCCCGGTCGCCCGCCACCTGGTGGACGAGGTCCGTGAGCACGGTGGTGGTGGCGACGACGCTGATCTGGCCGGGCGCTGGCGCGACGCCCGGCTCCGAGCAGCCGGCGAGCGCACCCGCGACGAGCAGCAGCGCCACGCCGACGGCGCGGGGACGGCTCACCGAACCCCTGACGCCGCGCACTCGGCGCACAGCCCGAACAGCTCGAGCCGGTGGGCGGTCATGCGGAACCCCGTCTGCCGCTCGACCGCGGCCAGGGCCTCGCCCAGGCTCGCGTCGCTGATGTCCACCGACCGGCCGCAGCGGGTGCAGATGGCATGGTGGTGGTGGACCGCCCGGCAGACGACGAAGGCGTGGTTGCCGTCGGGCAGGTCCACGCGCTCCACCAGCCCGAGCGAGGCGAACAGGTCGAGCGCCCGGAACACGGTCGCGCGGCCGATCGGCTCACCGGCCGCCTCGGCGTCCTCCATCAGCTGGGCCGCGGTGAAGTGCCCGATGCGGGCGGCCACGAGGCGGGCCGCGGCTTGTCGCGGCAGGGTCACCCGCTGACCGGCCCGGGCGAGCGCCGCGACGAACGCGTCGGTCCGGACATCCGCGGACGGCGCCGTCATCCGATCGCCGCCGTCGCCAGGGTCGCCTCGTCCTCCTCGTCCTCCTCGGACAGGGCGCCGCCCGACACCCGGCCGCGCCGTCGCGCGAGCAGCCCGCGCGGCCCCAGCAGCAGCGTGACCGTGAACCAGAGCGTCTGGACGAGCACGATCGTCGCGCCGCTCGCCACGTCGAGCCAGTACGAGGCGTACAGCCCCACGACGGCGCTGGCGACGCCGAACAGGGCGGCCGACAGCATGAGGCGGGTGAACCGCACGGTGACCACCTGGGCGGTGGCCGCCGGGGTCACCAGCATCGCCACGACCAGGATGATGCCCACCGCCTGCAGGCTGACCACGATCGTCACCCCCACCAGGGCGAGGAACAGCAGCTCCAGCCGGTCGACCTGGATGCCCGACGCCGCGGCGCCCAGCGGGTCGAACGTGGCGTACAGCAGCTCCTTCCAGAGCAGGGCGACGACCGCGATCACGCCCAGGCCGAGAGCGGACAGCGCCAGCAGGTCGGTGGGGCTGATCGCGAGCACCTGGCCGAACAGGAAGCTGAACAGGTCGGCGACGTAGCCGGAGATCGTGCTGAACAGGAACACGCCGAGGGCGAACGTGCCCGCGAACAGCACCCCGATCGCCGTGTCCTGGCGGATGCCCGCCCGCCGGGTGACGACGCCGATCGCGAGGGCGGTGCCGACCGCGGCGACCGTGGCCCCGAGGTAGAGGGGCAGGCCGAGGAGGTAGGCGGCCACGATCCCGGGGAAGCCGGCGTGGGCGATCGCGTCACCGATGAACGCGACGCCCCGCAGGACGACGTACGTGCCCACCACCGCGCAGACGGTCCCCACCAGGGCGGACGCGGCGAGGGCGCGCAGGAAGTAGCCGTACTGGAGGGGGTCGAGGACGAGATGCATCAGCGCGGCTCCCCTTCGTGGAAGTGGCGCTCGCCGGGTGCGGCCTCGTCGTGGTGGTGCGCGTCGTCGAGGACGACCGTGCTGCCCTCGAGGACGAGCAGGTGCCCGCCGTAGGCGCGGGCGAGGACGCCGGTGTCGAGGACCAGGTTGGACGGCCCGTAGGCCACCACCGTGCGGTTGATCGCGAGCACCTGCTGGAAGCGCTGCGCGGCGCAGGCGAGGTCGTGCGTGGTGGCGACCACCGTCTTGCCCCGCGCCGCCTGGGCCTCGAGGATGTCCATCAGCAGCTCCTGCGTCCTCGCGTCGATGCCCGTCACCGGCTCGTCGAGGAGGAACAGGTCCGGCTCCGCGGCGAGCGCCCGGGCCAGGAAGACGCGACGGCGCTGCCCGCCGGACAGGCGTCCGATCTGGGTGTGGAGGTGGCGGATCATGTCCACCTGCTCGAGGGCCACGCGGACCGCTCGGCGATCGTCGGCCCCCGGCCGGCGCACGGGGCCGAGCCGCGGGAAGCGGCCCATCGTGACGACGTCCTCCACCGTGACCGGGAACGCCCAGTCCACGAGCTCCGCCTGCGGGACGTACGCGACGCGCCGCGCCTCGCGGCCCGCCGGCTGGCCGAGCACCTCGATCCGCCCCGTCCAGGGACGCGCGAGCCCGGCCATGAGCTTGAGCAGCGTGGACTTCCCCGCGCCGTTCGGCCCCACGACCGCGAGCAGACTGCCGGGCTCCACCGCCACCGAGACGTGCCGGAGCGCGGTCCGGTGGCCGTACCCCGCGGAGACGTCGCTCAGCCAGACATCGGCGTGCGCGTGCGCGTGCACCGGGTTCAGCAGGTCGTGCTCGTGCTGGTGCACGTCGGCCGGTGACAGGGGCCGGGAGCGCGGCTGTCCGGCTGGGCGATGAGGCGCGTCAGGTTCCATATGAGACACAGTATCAACTAGCATGCCCAGCCGGATACTGCCGTTTGTCCCGCCGTCGGCCCGACCGCAGGACCCCCGGCCCGCCATCCGGGCCGAAGGCCCCTATCGCGGGCGAGCGTCGGGCGGCGAGGCTTTCGCGGGCGCGCTGGTGCGCGCGTCGCGCCATCGGACCCGAGCCAGCAGACCGGAGGCCCTCCCCTGAGCGGCAGCAAGCAACCCACCAAGCCGGCCCCGCGCAGCCAGCGCCGGGCCGCTGACCGGCAGCAGGGCCGCTCGGAGGCCGCCGGCGGCGACCGCAAGGCGAGGACGGCCACCCCCAGGACGCGCGGGTCGTCGCTCGTCAACAGCCGGACGATGACCATCGGCGCCGTCGTCGTCGGCCTGCTGATCGTCGCGTTCGCGGCCTACTCGCAGCTGTCCGGGCAGGTGACGGGCACGCTGGTGGACCCGGGGATCGCGTATCCCGCCTCGATCCAGCACGCCAACGAGCTGGGCAGCACGTCTGCCCCGGTGACCCTCGACGTGTACGACGACTTCCAGTGCCCCTACTGCGCCAAGAACGCGCTCGACACCGAGCCCTCGATCGTGAGCCGGTACGTCACCACGGGGAAGCTCCTGATCGTCCACCACGACTTCGTGTGGGTCGCCCAGAACGCCGACCAGGAGTCGCGCTTCGCGGCGGCGGGGGCCATCTGCGCCGAGCAGCAGGGCAAGTACTGGGACTACGCGCACTGGGTGTACGCCAACCAGCTGGGCGAGAACGTCGGCTCGTTCACCAAGGACCGCCTGGCCAGGATCGCCGCTGCCGCGGGCCTCGACACGAGCGGCTTCAGCTCCTGCACCGACAGCGCCGACGTGCTGGCCCAGGTGGACGCCAACACCGCCAAGTACACGCCGATCGTCAGCGAGCACGGCGGCACGCCGATGTTCTTCATCAACGGCGTGTTCGCGGTGGCCGGCTACCAGAGCCCCGACACGATGGCCAAGCTGATCGACACGGCGCTCGCCGGCGGGTCCGCCGCGCCGGCCTCCGCGGGGCCCGAGACATCCGCGGGCACCGCCCCCTGACCCGGCCGACCGCGGCTACCGGGCGGGGCCGTAGCCGGTGAGCTCCACGTAGGCCTGGCCGCCCACGTCTCGGCCGGCGACGCTGGCGGTGACCCGCTGGGAGCCCTCCCAGTAGACGACGCCGGTCGTGGCCCGCGTGTCCAGCTCCTGCTGGGGCACGGTGGGCGTGAGCTTCGCCTCGATCTCGGCTGACGGGATCGACACCGCCCAGCCGGCGGGGTACGTGATGCCCGTGGCGGGCGACGTCCAGTGCCCGGTCACGGCCACCGTGAAGTCGCCCGGGCCCAGCCGCCGCATCGAGCCGTCCCGCGCCACCAGCGTCCCGTAGACCAGCGGGTCGGTGCCGTCGGGCGCGCGGACCATCGACAGCGTCACGTCGGTGCCGTCACCCAGGTTGAGCGCGAACCAGTCCCAGCCGCCGGCGCCGACCGAGATGAAGTCGCCCCACTGGTGGTCGAACCAGGCGGTGCCGGTCACCTTGAGCGTCCGGCCGCCCACCGTGATCGACCCGGACGCGTCCATCGAGGTGCGCGAGTAGTAGTACGAGCCGCCGGCCGGTCCGAAGTCGATGTAGCCGTCGCCGTTGTGGAGCGCCGGGGGCTTGGTCGCGACCAGCGACAGCGCCAGCCCGAAGCCGGCCACCTTGTCCCCGAGCGTCTCTGCCGGCAGCGCGAGGGCCCTGAGCGTGTCGGTGCCGTTCGCGCCCTGCATCGTCCAGGGCGCCCGCGTGAAGGTCGCCGGGTCGGTGGCGTCGAGGCCCCGGATGGCGAGGTCGAAGCCGGCGGTCCCGGCGGTGCCCGCGTCCACCTGCGGGCCGATCTCGGCGCGCTGCGCGTAGTGGAACTGGCGGCCGGCCTCGTCGGTGAGCGCCAGGTGCGACGCCCACGACACGGGGAAGCTGCCGCGCTCCGCGCGGAACACCACGAACTCGAAGCCCCAGTGGGCGCCCGTCTGGTCGACGAGGTGGCCGGTGTAGTACCACCACTCGGTCAGGCGGTCGTGCGGCGCGTCGTCCCGGGGCAGCACCACCGGCTGCGGGTCCGGCAGCGGGGGCGTCCCCGTCGGCGCGGGCGACGACAGCGGATGCGGTGCCGGCGGGTTGGCGAGCACGGGCCCGCCGCAGCCGACGACCACCAGCGCGAACGCGAGCAGGGCGGCCAGGTGGCGCAGGCGCGCGGCGATCACCATCGCCCTGTCTCCTCGGACGCTTCCTCGGCCTCGGCCTCGGTGCGCGGCAGCACGCCGGCCAGCGCGCGGTCGAGCCGCGCCGGCACCCACCAGTTCCACTTCCCGAGCAGGCGCATCGTGGCCGGCACGAGCAGCGCCCGGACCACCGTGGCGTCGAGGGCCACCGCGATCGCGACGCCGAGGCCGAGCGCCTTGATCAGCACGATGTCCGCGAACGCGAACGAGCCCGCCACCACGACCACGATCAGCGCGGCCGAGGACACGATCCGGCCGCTGCGCTCGAGGCCGCGCGCCACGGCCTCGGTGTTGTCGCCGGTCCGGTCCCAGACCTCCTTCATGCGCGACAGCAGGAACACCTCGTAGTCCATGGACAGCCCGAACAGCACGCAGAACAGGATCACCGGCTGCGTGGTCTCCACGTAGCCCAGTGGCTGGAAGTTGAAGATGGCGGACAGGTTGCCGTCCTGGAAGATCCAGACCAGCGCGCCGAAGCTGGCGACGATCGAGAGCGTGTTCATGACCAGCGCCTTGATCGGCAGCACCGCCGAGCGCAGGAGGACGAACAGCACCAGGAACGTGGTGAGGACGATGAACGCGGCCGTGCGGGGGAAGTCGGTCCAGACGCGGGTCACCACGTCCTCGACATCTGCGGCGCCCCCGCCGACGAGCACCGTCATGCCGGCTGGCGGCGCGAGCGGACCGTTGGGATTCCGCAGGTCGTGGACGAGGGCGCGGCCCTCCGGTGCGTTCGGCCCGAAGGGCGTGGTGATCGTGAACGCCGTCAGGCTGCCCTTGGTGGTGGCGGCCAGGGCCACCGCCGCGTATCGGTCCGGCGGGCCGCCGGGCGCGTTGTACAGCAGCTGGTACTGGGCCAGCGTGAGCCGCGGGTCCACGTCCACCAGGCTGTCCACCCGGATGATCCGCGGGTCGGCCGCCAGGCGACGCGAGTAGTTGTAGAGGGCGGCAAGGTTGGCCGGGGACGTGGCGTCGCCCTGCGTCCGCACGGCCAGCACGATCGGCGCGAACTCGCCCTCGCCGAAGTTCTTGGCCAGGACGTCGTAGGCGGCCCGGGACTGCACGCTGGCCGGCAGGATGGTGGCGTCCGGCGCGTTGAAGCTGACGTGGAGGAAGGGCACCCCCAGCACCAGCAGGATCGCGAGCGTGGGCACGAAGACGGCGACGGGATGGCGCATGACGCGCCGGGCGAGCCTCGACCAGGGGCCGTCGGCGCCCGGCTGGACCTTGACCCTGCGGATCGCGAGCGCGTCCACGCGCGTGCCCACGATGGCGAGGACGGCGGGGAGCAGCGTGAGTGCCGAGGCGACGGCGAGGCCCACGACGATGGCGCCGGCGATCCCCACTGAGCGCAGGATCATGAACTCGAACAGGACCAGGCCCAGCAGGCCGAGAAGCACTGTGAGCCCGGAGAAGAACACCGCCCGGCCTGCGGTGGCCACCGTGACGCGGACGGCCTCGGCGACGCGGTCGGGCTGGCCCTCGCGGCGCGCGACCTCCTCGCGGAACCGGCTGGTCATGAGCAGCGAGTAGTCGACCCCCAGGCCCAGGCCCAGCAGGGTGGCCAGGTTGAGCGCGAAGATGCTCATGGGCGTGAGCGAGGCCAACACGAAGATGGCGGCCAGCGCGATCAGCACGGCAGTGCCGCCCACCACGAGCGGCACGGCGGCCGCGATGACGGAGCCGAACACGATCAGCAGCGCCAGCGCCGCCAGCGGCAGCGAGATGAGCTCCGAGCGGCGGAGGTCGGTCTCGGTGACCGACTGGACGTCGCCGTAGAACGCCGGGCCGCCGCCGATCATCACCGTGAGGCCGGGCTGCGGGTGGATCGCCGCCTGGACCCCGGGGATGGCGGCGGGCGAGTCGTCGGGCGACAGGTCCAGGAACACGACGTCGTAGGCGGTGTGCCGGTCGGCGGACACCTGGCTGGGCGCCACCATGTGCGACAGGATCCGAGTGACGTGCGGGGCTGATGCGACGTCGCGGGTGGCGGCGTCCACGGCCTGGATCCACGGGAGCGTGCCCGCGGTCATCGTCTGCGAGGTGTAGACGAGCACGAACGCCGACGGCTCCACCCCCAGCTGGTCCTGCAGCAGCTGCTTCGCCCGGGCGGACTCGAGGTCGTTGAGGATGAACCCGCCGGCCGACAGCGCGCTCGGGGCGCGGGGCGCGAGGGGGATGGCGGCGAGGACGAGGAGGGCCCAGGCGGCGACGATCCACCACCGCCGGCGGACGGCGAACCGCCCGAGTCGATCGAAGGTCATGCGACCAGCAGTTCGCGCGCCGCAGGGGCGGCGGATGGGGATGGCGACCTGCGGCTCACCCGTGGCAGGGTACGCCGGATGCCGCGTCGGCCCGTTCCGCCAAGCGACCCGGCCGGGGCCCGGCCGGGTCGGAGGTCAATGCGGAGGACGGCCTGCGGGCGCCGGGCTCCGGCGGGTCCGCGAGGGCTGCCGGGCGGCGACGCCTACGGCAGGGCCGCGAGGATGGCCTGGTTCTGGGCGTCCGTGCCGCCCAGGATCAGGTACACCGTGTCGTCCTTGGGGTAGATGATCTCGCCCATCCCGGTGGCCGCGTCGGTCCACACGCTCTTGCCGCCGATCGTGGACTTCGTCATGCCGCTGGTGTCCATCCCCGTATCCGCCATGAATTGCGTGGCGGGCACGCCCTGCAGCTGGAGCGCGTAGATCATCGGCACGCCCGAGCTGGCCGCCGCGATGGCGACTTTCACGTCGGCGATGGACTTGCCGAACTTGGACAGCAGGGGGTCGAGCTTCGAGGTGTCGAACGGCAGCCCGGCGCCGGGGATCATCGAGCCGTCGAAGCCGGTCTTGGTGAAGGTCACGCCGCCCGCGCTGTCGGGCAGGGTCTTCTCGAGGGCCGTGGCCTGGCCGGGCATGAAGCTGATCACTGGCATGGAGGGCAGCGAGCTCGCGGCCGGCGCCTGCGACGGGCTCTCGCTCATCGCGGCCTGGGAGGCGGGCGCGGCCGAGGCGGGCGCGGCCGAGACGGCCGGCTCCTGGGTCGGTGCGGGGGTGGGCGTGGCCGACGAGCCGCCACAGGCGGCCACGGCGAGCGCGAGGCCGATCGCAGCGCCGAGCAGGCGACGATTGGTCATGGAGCGGTCCTTTCGACACGGGGCACGTCGGCGCAGGCCCCCTGACGTGGATGGTCTCGACGACGCGCGCCGATTCTAGGCATCCCCACAAGCGCTGACATCGCCCAGATGGTCCAGTTCGTGGACGCTCGCGGTGGCGGTTGTGTATGATCGCGGTCCATGCAGGTTGCATAAGATTTATGCGGTCGAGTCGGGACAGGCGGGCGGAGGTGCGGCCAGTGGACACACACGAGAAGGGGGCTGGGGCCACCACGGCGCTCGAGGAGGCGCCGTTCGTCAACCGCCGCGACCCGGCCAAGCGGCTCGGGCCTGACGGCAGGCCCGCGGTCAGCCGCCGCGCTCCGCGCTGGGAGGACGTCCCGGACGAGAAGTGGAACGACTGGCGCTGGCAGCTCTCGAATCGCGTCAACGACCTCGCGGACTTCGAGGAGATCCTGGAGCTCACCGACGAGGAGCGCGAGGGCCTGTCCGCGCCCGAGAAGTTCCGGGTCGACGTCACGCCCTACTTCGTGAGCCTGATCGACCCCAAGGACCCCAACGACCCGATCCGCCGCCAGATCATCCCGCTCGGCCGGGAGCTGCGGTCGTTCACCGGGATGATGGAGGACAGCCTGGCCGAGGACCGCCACTCGCCGGTGCCGGGCCTCGTCCACCGCTACCCCGACCGCGTGCTGATGCTGATCACGACGCAGTGCGCGTCGTACTGCCGGTACTGCACCCGGAGCCGGATCGTCGGCGACCCGACCCAGAACTTCAACCGCAAGGAGCACGAGGCCCAGCTGGACTACATCCGGCGCACGCCGCAGATCCGCGATGTGCTGATCTCGGGCGGCGACGGCCTCACCCTGGCGCCGAAGCTCCTCGAGAGCGCGCTGCGGGCCCTGCGCGAGATCCCCCACGTGGAGATCGTGCGGATCGGATCGCGGGTGCCGGTGTTCCTGCCGCAGCGCATCGACGACGAGCTCTGCGAGATGCTCGACAAGTACCACCCGGTGTGGATGAACATCCACGTCAACCACCCCAACGAGATCACGCCCGAGCTGTCGCGCGCCTGCGACAAGCTGTCGAGGGCGGGCGTGCCGCTGGGCAACCAGTCGGTGCTGCTGGCCGGCGTCAACGACTGCGTGCACATCCAGCGCGACCTCGTCCAGAAGCTGGTCGAGAACCGGGTGCGGCCCTACTACCTGTACCAGTGCGACCTGGTCGAGGGCGCCGGCCACTTCCGGACGCCGGTGGGCAAGGGCCTCGAGATCATCGAGGGCCTGCGCGGCCACACGTCGGGCTTCGCCGTTCCGCAGTTCATCGTGGACGCGCCCGGCGGCGGCGGGAAGATCCCGGTCATGCCCAACTACCTGGTCTCCTACTCGGACCACAAGGTGATCCTGCGCAACTACGAGGGGTACATCACCACCTACGAGGAGCCCACCGAGTACACGCCGCACGACCCCAAGGGCTGCGAGTACTGCCAGCACCCGCGCCCCGAGCCGGGCCAGGAGGGCATCACCGGGCTGCTCGACGGCAAGCGGATGTGGATCGAGCCCGCCGGCTTCGAGCAGGTCCACGACCGCGGCGCCGAGGGCATGCACCGGCTGAAGGACCCGTCCAAGTGGGTGCCGCTGGGCGTCGGCGCGATCGAGGGGACCGCGACCGAGCCGGAGCGCGAGCTGCCGGCGCTCGAGGCCGGCACGCCGCCCGCGGAGTAGCGCCGAGCGGGGTTCGGGTGCGCGGTCGGCGTACCGTGTTCGGCTGCCCGCCGGGCGGGAGGTCCGGCGGTGCGCCCGCTGGACGGGCGACCCCTCCGTGCGGCCAGCCGTCCTCCGCACGGGCAGCCCAGCCGGACGGGCAGCCCTGCACGCCTGCGGCCAGCTCCCTGCGCGTAGAATCCGGGCCCATGCGTGAAGACCATGCCGGCCAGCCTGAGCGCGGACGCAACTCGCCGCCTGCGAGGGTGAAGCGGCGGCGACGCCCGTCGGCCGCCCAGACCATGGGCGGGGTGCTGTTCGGCTTCGAGCAGCAGGTGTGGCGCACCGCGCCGCCGCCCCAGGAGCTGGTCCACCACGCTCGACCCGACGCGCCCGTGCCGGCCGGGGACGGGACGATGCTCACGATCGAGCTCCCCCGAGGTCCGGTCGAGCCCGGCGGGACTCCCGGCGGCGAGGGCCCGGCGTCGTGACGCAGCCGGGCAAGACCGACTTCGGCCGCGCCGCCCCTGCTGGCTTCCCGGAGGACCGGCCCGCCCCGCCGGTGGTGGCGGAGTCCGGCGACCCCTTCACGACCCTTCGCGTCATGGAGGCCGTGGCGAGGATGGACCGCGGCCGGCCCGTCCCGATCGACGCCCTGGTGGCGCACCTCAACGCGTCGCACCTGGACTGGCTGTTCACCCGCAACGTGGTGGCGTCGGTGCTGGTGACCCTCCAGGCGAACTGGATGGCCGACTACCGGAACGCCTCGGGGATCGTGCTCGACGAGGGGCCGGGCGGCGCGACGGTCACCGTGGAGGACTCGACGCGCGTGGACCCCTGGATCGTGCGCCAGGCCCTGCGCGAGGTGGCCGGGTGCCGCGTTGCGCTCGACGAATTCGCGCGCCGGGACCGGCTCGCGACTGGAGGGTAGGCGATGGCACGGCTTCTGAGGCGCGTCCGCCGGTTGAGCGCCGGCCTGCGGATCCCTCCTCGGGTCCTGGCGATGAGCGGGCTGCTGCTCGGCGCGATCGGGAGCTGCACCCTACCGAGCATCCGGCCGCCGTCGCTCTAGCGGCCGCCCATCGCGGCGCGGCCTGGACGCCTACAGGAGCCCGCCGTTCGGGAGCAGGCGCTCCGCGTCCACCGGGTCGGTCGGCCCGGCGCAGTAGACGTCGCGGTCCTCGACTCGAAGGCCGAGCTCCAGCAGGACGGGCAGCGCAGCGTGCGGGCCTGGCACCGTGACGTCGAGCGTCTCGCCCTGCGCGATGCACCTGGCGATTGCCGCCAGCACGGGGCCCACCGGCTCGGCCCCGGGCCGCAGCACCAGGCGGTCGAGCGCGCGGGCGGCCGGGCCGATCTGCCGGTCCCGGCCGTAGCCAGCGGCCACCGGGCCATCGCCGTCGCGGACCAGGAACGGGTCGCTGCCCGACATCGTCGTCCAGTAGGCGCGGTCGGCGGACCGGTCGGCGCCGGTCCAGGCGAGCTCGAGCGCGAGCAGGTCGTCCGGGTCCGCGTCGACCACCTCGAGCGCGCGCGCCCGCGGGTCGGCGCCGGCGAGTCGCGCCGCTGACGGCCCGCCGCGCAGGTACAGCGTCGCCCAGCGCGCGGCCATCCCGGCCCGCACGTACAGCGGCAGGGCGCGCGGATCGTCGGAGGCGAAGGTGGTGCGCGGCTGGCGACCGCCGTACAGCGCCGTCAGCAGCGGACGGCCGATGCCCCGGCCCAGCCGTGCGGGATCCACGAACAGGTCGGCGAGGTGCCACGCGAGGCCGACATCGGCAACGGCCCCGAACGCCACCACTCCCGTGCCGGGCAGGTCGCTGACCATCGCCCGGTGACGGGCGACCAGGTGCCGGACGTACGGCCCGACGACGTCCGGCCCGCGCAGCTGGCCGGCAGGATCGTCGTTGCCGTTGGCGGCCAGGATCGCGCGGATCGCCGGGATGTCGTCGGGGGTCGCCGTGCGGACGGCTGCCGCCCCGCGCGGGCCGTCGCCTATCGCCATCGCGGGCGCCCCCGACGAGGCAGGTCGACGGCCATCACCCGGCACTCCGTCCGGCGGCGGCGGCCCGCTCGATCTCGCCGATCAGGTGCTCGACGCACGGGCGCACCCCCGGCAGCAGGCCGCCCCAGTCCTCGGTCGGGATCCCCTCGACGTACAGCAGCCTGGCGCGGGCGACGACGGCGCGGTGCTCCGGCGGCAGCCGCCCGATCGCCCAGTCCGCCGCCCCGTCCTTCGCCTGGAGCCCGCCCGTCACGAGCGACGCCCAGATGCGCGCGAAGGTGAGGACGACGTTGCGCTCGTCGCCCTCGAGATAGGAGAGCAGGTCCGGGATGCTGTCGAGCATGGCCCGACGGACGTCCGACCACGGGATCGGCCCGATCAGGTCCGACGGCGGCGGTCCGAACAGCGGCCGGTCGGCTTGCAGGGCCGCCTCGAGCACGATGGCGAGGTCGGGGTTGGCCGGGTTCCAGGGCGCGAAGTCGCCGCGCGCGTAGGCCGGTCGATACCAGTCGCCGAACTGGAAGTCGAGCCGTGCGGGGTAGCGCCACGGGCGCACGTCCCCCTGCGCCACGGACTCGAGGTCAATCGGGCGCGACCGCCCGCTCGGGTCGCCCGGCCCCGACATCGGGAGCAGGCGCTCGATCAGCGCCCGCCGTTCGGGTTCGGTGGTCCGCCGGCTCGTGACGACGAGGAGGTCGAGGTCGCTGGTCGGCCTGAGGCCCCCGACGACCGACGACCCGTGCAGTCCGATGCCGAGCAGCGCGTCCTGCAGGACCTCGCCGATGAGCGCGACCACCGCCGCTACCTGGTCGGTCGGCATCGGCCGTCCCTTCCCTCGGCGGCGTGCGCGGGCCGCCGGTGCGCTCGCGGCGGGCGCCCGCGCCGGGAGCGCTCGCTCAGCGCGCGATCCGTCCGCATTCAGCCCGCCAAGGGGCTCGGCGGCCCGGGTTTCGCCGCTGACGGCTCCCTGTCCGGGCTCGTCGGCGCAGCCTGCGTTCTCGGCCCCCGCCCGTAGCGGGCCATGATGTCGAGCAGGCGCTCGTGGTCGAGGGCGTGGGCGGTGATCCCGTCGCGGCCGACCATCGTCTCCGCCGCCAGCAGGGCGTTCACGATGGCCGCCTCGGTGGCCTCGACCGCGGCCTGGAACAGCGGGTTGACCGCCTTGTCCACCACCATCTGCGCCTCGACCGTCCGGCGCGGGTCCTCCTCGCCGGCCGTCCGGGACAGGCCGCGATTGCCGGTGGCGAAGGCGATGATCAGGTCGCCCGAGCCGTGCGACGCGATGCTCCCCATCCGGGCGATGCCGAGGCTCGCCCGCTGCGCGAGGCGGGTGCACTGGTGCGGGAGCAGCGGCGCGTTCGTGGCCAGGACCACGATGATCGAGCCGCCCTCGGGACCGCTCCGCGGGTGGTGCGGTTGGTGCGGGAGGTGCCCGCCCTGCATCGCCAGGGTGCGCGTCGCGGCGGACCCGAGCTCGTCCACCTGGTCCCAGGGGCTGGGCACCTCGGACACGGGGATCTCCTGGCCCACCGGGACGCCGTCGATCCGCAGCAGCTCGCGGGCGCCGTAGTTCGCCTGGACCAGGGCGCCCACGACCCAGCCGCCGTCCTTGTCCGCCACCCGGCGCGAGGCGGTGCCGATGCCGCCCTTGAACTCATGGCAGAGCATCCCGGTGCCGCCGCCCACGTTGCCCTCGGCCACGGGGCCGCCGGAGGCCGCCGCCAGCGCCGCGTCGACGTGGGATGGTTTCACGTGAAACCCGTTGATGTCGTTGAGCGCGCCGTCGTAGGTCTCGCCGACCACCGGCAGCGACCAGAAGACGGACTCGTTCCTGCGCGAGCGAGCGGCGTGGGCGATCAGCGCGTCGTGGACGACGCCCACCGAGTGGGTGTTGGTGATGCCGATGACGCCGCCCAGGAAGCCCGATTCGCGGACCCACTCCAGGCCCGTGAGCTCGCCGTTGCCGTTGAGCCGGTGGCAGCCGGCGAAGACGGGCTCCGTCCACACGTCGTCCTCGTGCGGGACGACCACGGTCACGCCGGTCCGCACCGGGCCCTGGCCCACCGCCAGCGGGCCCTCGCCGGAGATCAGCGTGGTGTGGCCCACCCGGACGCCCGGGACGTCGGTGATGGCGTCCAGCTCCCCCGGCTCGAGCAGGCCGATCTTGATCCCGAGCTCGCGTGCGCGCATCGCTCCTCCGCCATTCCCACGGCGCCGCAGCCGAGGCGCCGCCCTCGCACCCTATCATCGGCCGGTGCCGTCGATGATGGTCGTCCCGCCGCGCTGGCGGGCAACGGCTCCCCTGATGCGCCACTCGGCGCGTCGGAGGTGGGCGGGCCGAGCAACGACGGCGAGCTGCGCCGCGTGAGGAGGTGGATCGGTGAGCGGGCCAGGCCCGAAGTACGTCTGGGTGGACGGCCAGGTGCTGCCCGCCGACGCCCCGCACCTGTCGGTCACCGACCGCGGCTTCCAGCTCGGCGACGGCATCTTCGAGACGCTCCGCGCGAAGGCCGGTCACTGCACCGAGCTGCCCGAGCACGTGGCGCGGCTGCACCGGTCGGCGGCCGGCCTGGCCTTCGAGCTGCCCGCCGACGTGGATGTGCGCCTGGCGGACGGGATCGCGAGGCTGCTCGCGGCCGAGGGCCTCGACGGCCCGGACGGCGACGCCTCGATCCGGATCACGGCGTCGCGGGGCGTCTGGGCCTCGCGGGGCCTGCTGCCGCCGCGCGACGTCCACCTGACGCCCACCCTGGTGATCCAGGCGTGGCCCGTCGAGCCGCCGCCCGCCGGCCACCTCGAGCACGGCATCTCCCTGGTGGCGTCGGCCGTGCGCCGCGACCCGCAGAACCCGATCGCCACCCTCAAGACCACGTCGCGGATCGACTACGTCTACGCGCGCATCGAGGCCCGTCGCGCAGGAGCCGACGACGCGATCTTCCTGACCATCACCGGCCACCTGTCCGAGGCCACGACGGCGAACATCTTCCTCGTGCGCACCGCAGCCGACGATGTGCTGGAGCTGGCGACCCCCTCCCTCGACTGCGCGATCCTGGCGGGCACCACCCGATCCTGGCTGCTCCGCTGGGCCGAGAGCGTCGGGCTCCGCCCCGTGGAGGGCTGGCTGACCCCCGACGAGCTCGCGGCCGCCCACGAGGCCTTCGTGTCGTCGTCGGTCGCGGGCATCCTGCCGGTCACCCGGTTCAACGGCCACCCGATCGGCAGCGGGCTGCCGGGCCCCTGGACGAGGCGAGCGCGCGCCGACCGCGAGGCCGTCTTCGGGCAGGGGTAGCGGGTTGGCGGTGCGGCGCGGCCCTTTCGGCGTGGCCCTGGCCGCCTCCCCGGCTCGCTGCTGCCCTCTCTGCGCGGCCCTGGCCCGCCGACCCGCGCACGCGCCTGGCGTGCTCGTGGCGCCCTGTGGCCGCTCGCCGCCCGCGGCGTCCTCAGCCCCTCGGCGCCCCAGTGCCCGCGGCCCCGCGGTCCCTTGGACCCGCCACGGGCCTCGCGTGCTCGCGGCGCCCTTAGGCCCGCTCGCCGCCCGCGGCGCCCTGCGGCCGCTCGCCCGCGGCGTCCTCAGCCCCTCGGCGCCCCAGTGCCGCGGTCCCCGTCGGCGCCTATTCCCAGCAGGCATCATTCTCGGGTCGAAGCGCCCCGGTGGCCGCCGGCGGCCGCTCCTCACGGCCGGATGATTGCTGCCGGGAATGGGTCGGCTTCCAACGAGGCGCCGCGCCCGACTTGAGGCCAGAAGTGATGCCTGCCGGGAATGGCGGATTGCGGCGCGCGGATGAACGCGGGCGGCGGCGCGCGGATGAACGTGGATGCGCGCGGATCAACGGGGCTGCGCACGGATGAACGCGGATGGAGAGGCAGGGAGATGAACGGCAACAGCGTTCGAGTCGCGGTCATCCAGGCGGGCTCGGCCGCCTTCGACACCGCGGCAACCCTGGAGCGCGTCGAGCGCCTCGTCGCCGACGCCGCCGCGCGGGGCGCCGAGCTGGCCGTCCTGCCCGAGGCGCTCATCGGCGGCTACCCCAAGGGCGCGGACTTCGGCGCCACCGTCGGACGGCGCACGCCGGAGGGCCGGGAGTGGTTCCGTCGCTACCGCGAGGCCGCGATCGACGTGCCGGGTCCCGTCGTGAGCCGGCTGGGCGAGCTGGCCCGCGCCCACGCGATGCACCTGGTCATCGGCGTCATCGAGCGCGACGCCGGGACCCTGTACTGCACGGCGTTGATGCTCGGCGCGGACGGCCAGCTCCTCGGCAAGCACCGCAAGGTGATGCCCACCGCCGTCGAGCGGCTGATCTGGGGCCAGGGGGACGGCTCCACGCTGCCGGTGGTCGAGACGCCGCTGGGACGCCTCGGCGCGGTCATCTGCTGGGAGAACTACATGCCCCAGCTGCGCCTGGCCATGTACGCGCAGGGGATCCAGCTCTATTGCGCGCCCACCGTTGACGACCGGGAGACGTGGCAGGCCACGATGCGCCACATCGCGCTCGAGGGCAGGTGCTTCGTGCTCAGCGCGTGCCAGTTCTCCCGGCGCTCCGACTTCCCCGACGACTACCCAGTGGCGGCCGACGACCCGGATGCGGTGCTGATCGGCGGCGGCAGCGTGATCGTGGACCCGCTGGGGCAGGTGCTGGCCGGACCGGTCCGCGACGGCGAGGCGGTGCTGGTCGCCGACCTGGACCTGGCGGCGATCGACCGGGCGGTCCTCGACCTCGACGTCGTGGGCCACTACGCGCGGCCGGACATCTTCCGGCTGGACGTGGACACGCGGCCCAAGCCGGCGGTTCGGTTCGGGGACGACGGCGAAGCCGGCTGACGGCTCCTGCGTCCGCTGCGTCCGCCGGCACTGCCCGGCGGGACTGTCAGCCGCGTCCCGGCCTGCCGCAGCCGCAGCGTCGGGCTCGCGCGTCGGCGGTTCGGTGCGCATCCATGCCGCGGGCGCATCCCTGAGGCCGCGGGCGCATCCCTGAGTGTGCTGGCGGGCGCAGCCCGAGGCTGAGGGCCTGTGAATGAAAGCAGCCTCGAACGACCGGGCGCAACGATAGGTCCGGGTCGAGCGTCGAAGGAGCGATGACCTCCTTCCTCGCTCGCAGTCTCGGTCTGGGACTCGCGCTCGCGCTCGCGGGTTGTGCCGGAGCGCCCTCTCCCACGTTCGATCGGTTCCCCCTGATGGCGCGGGACGGTCCGCCCGGAGGCGGCCCGTGTCCCTCGGGCTCCATCGAGGGGGTGCTCGTCCCCGACGAGACGTCGGGGCTCGGCCTCGACACCGGTTCGGGCGTGCGCGACGTCCACTGGCCCCCTGGATACGGCGCGGGCCGGAGCGGTGCCGACGTGGTGCTCCTCGACGAGACCGGCTCCCTGGTCGCGCACGTGGGCGATCGGCTCGTCCTCCACGGGGAGGCCGCGACCTGGGACGCGAACCTCTGGCAGCCCTGCCGGCCCGTGGTGCTCCCCCGGGCCTCCGGTTAGGTGGGCTCGGTCCGTAGCCTCGCGAAGAGATAGCCCACGGACGCCACCTCGACCCAGCAGCGGGCACTGGCCGCGGTCCCCTCGTAGCAGCGCGAGAGGCGCCGCCAGCGGCCGAGCCGGGCGAAGATGTGCTCGACCTTGTAGAGCGGCGCGATAGGGACGAACTTCTTCTTCTGCCCGGGCGGCACCGGCGGCGCCTGCTTGATGTCGAGCCGCAGGTTGTGCTTCGTGGCGAACTTGCCGAGGCCGACGTAGCCGCGATCGGCGACGACCGCCTGGACTCGCGGCAGCTCGGGCAGCCGCCTCGTCAGGAGCGCCTGGCCCGAGCGGACGTCGTGAGGCTTGGCCGGGTCCGCCTCGACCGCGAGGGGCAGCCCGAGGATCTCGATGAGAACGCTGCGCTTGGTCCCGATGGTCCGGCCGCCCCGCCCGCCGGCGTTGTGGAAGGTCGGCCCGGCACGTCCGCCCCGGACGGTCTGGGCGTCGATCATCACCATCGAGGGCTCGGCATCGCGACCCCTGTTCACGCGGATCCGACGCGCCAGGCGAGCCATCGCCCGAGCCCAGACCCCGCTGTCCCGCCACCTCCGCCACTGCTGCCAGACGGCTTCCCAGGGCCCGTAGCGCGACGGCAGGTATCGCCACTGGATCCCGGTCCGCGCCAGGAAGAGCATCGCATCGACCATCTGCCGCCGCGGGAGCCTGGCGGGCGCGCCGCGGCGCCCCGGCGGGTCGAAGAGATCCTCGACCATCGCCCACTCGGGGTCCGAGAGCTCGACGAAGGCGCCCATCGGCGCCACCTTCGACCCTCGGAGTGTCAGGTTCTACGGCACGAATGGGCTATCCCGAACGGGATCTTTCGTTCACAGGCTCTGAGAGTCGCCACAGGCGCATCCGGTCCGGGGCGCCGCCGATGCAGCCCCTACGGCAGCGGGTGCTCGTAGGCGTAGAACACGTAGTCGATCGGGTAGGTCGTGACGCCGAGGTCGGCCAGCTGCCGCTGCGTCTGCGCCCGGTGGTCCGTCCCGTGGTTGACCACGTGGAGCAGCACCTCCCAGAGCACGAGGTCCTTGTCCTCGCCCTCGGACCACGGGTGTCGCAGCAGGGCGCCGTCCGTGACACCGGCGAGGAACTCCCGCTGCCGCCGCTCGACGTCGTCCCAGTGCTCGCGGAGCTCTTCGCGAGTCCAGTCGGGCTGCGGGGCGTCGGGCAGCAGGTGCTCGGGCCACGGGTCATCGCGCAGCTCCGTGAACCAGCCCTCGTCGACGGTCATGAGGTGCCAGACCTGCTGGTGCACCGAGCCCTGCGAGTAATCGCTGGGTGCATCGAACGCCGCGTCGGACAACTCCATGACGTGGTCCCACAGCCGACGGTTCATCGCGAAGTGGTAGTCGTACAGGCGGCGGAAGGCGTCAGCGTTCATCGGGGGATTGTGGCGCGCGGCCCGGATTCCGGTAGGCCGCAGCATCGACGGTCGAGGGGCGGGTGGGGACTCGGCAGAGCGCGATGGCACGCAATCGGAGCCGCACCGTGAAACGCGCCGGTCCGTCCTCCTGGACCGAATGGGCAGAGCCGAGCGCCTCGACGGCCACCCCGCGAGGTGCCGCTGCGGCGCCGGCGGTCAGCCGGGCGCGGCGCTCGCCAGCGGACCGGTCAGCTTCGAGCCGTCGGGAGGGTGCAGGTAGCAGGTGACCTGCCGCTCGCCGCGGGCCCAGGCGTTGGCGTCGGGGTAGAAGTAGCCGACCGCGAGATCGGCGCGCGCCCCGGGGGCCAGGTACCGGCGCTGCGCGGCGTCGCCGCAGTTCGCCCCCACCCAGTCGCTGATCGCGGCGACACCCGGGTAGGGGGCCGGCCCGGCCGAAGCCGACGGCGCGCTGAGCGCGCCCGCCTCGAACACCTCGGCGTCGTGCGGCGCGGAGCAGTCGACCGTGTCGATGTCGCCCACGTGGGCGTCGGTCGGGAGGTCGAAGCAGTCGCCGGGCCTGAGCGTGAAGGCGGTGGTGGCGTCGGGCCCCCGGGCGGCGAGGGCGACGATCGCCAGCAGGCCGACCAGGACGACCGGGACGACGATCCAGGCCAGGCGGCGCATCGGCGTTCAGCCCGTCCGCCTATCGTCCGCGGAGCGCGCCGGCAGCGCCCGCCGGTGCGCCACTCGCGAGCGCGGCGGACATGACTGCCCGCCCAGACTCTGCGTCCGAACCGATGCCGGCATGCTCGACCGGTGCGGTCGCGGGCGCCCCATGGCGCCCACCCCGTGCCCGATCGAACGGCCTGCGAACCGCACCGCCCGCGGTCGCCGTGTCGGCGTTCGCATCCTCCCGACCGCCCGCGGGGGCCTCCCGGCCCGGCTCGTCCATGCCGGCAATGGTACGCAGCCGGGCGGGCTCGGCGGTATCCTTCCCGTTCGTGAGCCATCCGACGCTGGGGCAGCCGCCCCGCAGCCTCGAGGCCGGCTTCCCGGCCGCCGCCGCCCGCCTCCGCGCCCAGCGCGCCTCGATCGCCGCCCGAGCGCTCGAGGCCGCCGTGGACGCCGACCCGTCGATCCGCCGCCGGTACAGCCAGGCCGCCCTGCGCGGCCTCCTGGGCGACGCCGAGGTGCTGGTGGACCGTCTGGCGCTGTGCGTGGCCGGCGACGACCCCTTCTTCCTGGCCGAGTTCGCGGACCAGTCCGCCACGGTGTTCCGGCGCCAGAAGGTGGCGGTGATGGACGTGATCGGGCTGCTGGAGGGGATCCGCGCGACCGCCCGCGGGGCGCTCTCGGACGACGAGGCGGCGTCGGCGGGCCGCGGGATTGACGCCGCGGTGGCCGTCTACAAGCGGTACCACAACATCCGCGGCGATGCCCGCGAGTGGAACCCGACCACCTCGAAGCTCTACAAGGGCATCTAGGAGCGCGCGGCGATGACGATCAAGTGGGTCAAGTCGGACCCGCTCGTGATGAACGGCGAGCCGTTCTGCTACGGCTCCCGGCTGACGGTCCGCCAGGTGCTCCAGATGCGCGCCGCGGGCGCCACGCTGACGGACCTGCTCAAGGACAACCCGGAGCTCAAGCTGATGGGCGTTGCGCACGCCTACGCGTACGCGGGCACGCACCGCGAGCGGTACGCCGAGTTCTTCGCCGCCGACGGCTCGCTGGCCGGGCCCGGCCTGTCCGCGGACGAGGCCGATCGACTGCCGCCGAGCCTGCGCATCCCAGGGGTCGTGGTCTAGGGCCCGACCGCATGGGCTTGGGCCTGCGGGTCTAGCAGCCCTCGGCCCCACGGGTCCCGACGAATCCGGCGGGCCGGGCGCGCAGCGCACACACCGACGGCCTGGCGACGCAGGGGAGGGCCCGGGCGACTCCCGCGGCGGCCGCGGAGAATCAGCCGGCGGTCGCGAACTCGGCCTCGATCGCCGCCATCGCCCTGAGCAGCCTGGCGCGCGCGTCCTCGGCCAGCTCGGCGACCCCGGGATTGTCCTGCACCAGGGACAGCATCGCGCGCGGGTCGACCATCTCCACGACCACGGCGTCGCCGTCGTCGCGCAGCACGACGTTGCACGGCAGCAGGGCGCCGACCTCGGGCGCGAGCTCCAGGATCCGGTGGCTCAGCGACGGATTGCACCCGCCGAGGATCAGGAACGGCGCGCGGTCCACGCCCAGTTTCTCCCGGACGATCGCCTGGACGTCCATCTCGGTCGGGACGCCGAAGCCCTCGGCCTTCATCGCCGCCATGACGCCCGGACGGTACGCGGCGAGCTCCCTGTGGGGGAGGCGAGTGCTGAACGTGAACGCGCTCTGCTGCACGGGAGGCTCCTGACTGCTGGCGAGGTGACGGGACGCCATCCTGCCACCGCACTGGTGGCGTGGTCATCGGGCGCCATCCTGCCACCGCATGCGTGCTTGCGCAAGCGCGCGAGCGCGAGCTGCCCGCAGACGGGGCGGTGTCCGCGCGCCCTGCCCGTACCTCCTTTGTTCCTCGCAGATGTCCCCCGGCAGGGCGTTGGGCGCGTGTGACGCCACCATTGCCGTCAGATGTCCCCCCGGAGGCCACTAGAGCCTCGAAGGTTGCGATCTCGACGTCCGGACGCGCTGTCGGGGCGCGATCTGTCGGCTAACGCCCGCCCGGGGGACGTCTGACGGGAACAGCAGCAGGCCGGCGCTCCGGACCGGCGCCTTGAGCCAGGCTCGGGCCGCTCGGCCGCGCGCCGGGAAGGCGCGGTCCAGCACGCGGGCGTGCCGTCCCACCCGACGGCGCGACGTCGCGCTGTCCGGCAGCACGAGGGCGAAGGCCGTAGCGGCGGCGTCCCACCCGAGGCGCTCGCGGGCGATGCGCGCCGCGAGGCGGACCTTGACATCCAGCCGGCGGAGCGTCTCCTCCACGGAGTTCAGCGACGTCTTCACCTCCACCACGAGCAGCGTGCGCGTCGCTGCGTGCCAGGCAAGGAGGTCGATCGAGCCCCGCTCCCCGTACACGGAGAACGACACCTCCACCTGCACCTCCCAGCCCAGCGCCTCGAGCAGGGACGCCGTGACGCCGAGACGCCGACCAGGATCGCGTGCCCCTCGTCGACGAGACGGTCGAGCTCGCCGCCGCGCCACCGGGCGACCAGCTGGAGCTCCATCTCGAGGGCGCCGAGGACCGCCCGCACGAGACCGAGCGGCATGTGGTCGATCTGCCCGTGCTCCAGCCGCACCACGGTGGACCGCCCGACGCTCGCTCTTGCGGCCACGTCGGCCTGTCGCCAACCCAGCCGGAGCCGAACCGCGCGCACCCGCCTGCCCAGCTGGCCATCGTCCATGGAGCCGATCATGCGGTCGCCCGCTTGCGTGCCGCTTACGCGGTCGTCCGCCAGCGTGTCGCGTTCGCGGGGGCTCTCGGGCCCTCTGGGGCCGACCCCCGCCCTTGGCTGGCCATTTCCCAGCCCGGTGCTAGGATTTCCTCGCTATGACCGAGCTCGAACCCAACGCCGCACCCGCATCGTCCGCCGCCAACTCGGTGTTCGACGCGCAGCGGCGCGCCACCGAGTACGCGATCCTCGACGCCCTCCGCGCCGTGGTGGACCCCGAGATCGGGATGAACGTCGTGGAGCTGGCGCTGATCAAGCAGATCATCCTCGGGCCGGACTCCACCGAAATCAAGATGATCCTGACGACGCCGTTCTGCCCGTACGCCGGCGCGATGATCCAGCAGGTGAAGGAGCAGGCCGAGAGCGTCGTCGAGCACGAGGTCAAGGTCACGCTCCTCGCCGAGCGCTGGGACCCGCGCGACGCGGGCCTCATGTGGTGAGCGGGCGCCCGCCCGTCTCGCCCGCCCGGACGACGCCCGCGCCGCTGAGGAACCGCGAGGCAACCCGATGAGCAGCCGCCTCCCCTTCGTGAGCGCCGTGGCGACCGGCCGCGGCGACGATGGCATGACCGGCCTGCTGTTCGACGACATCCGCGTCCAGAAGGACGACCTCCGCACCGAGGCGTTCGGCACGGTGGACGAGGCGGTCGCCGCGCTCGGCCTTGCGCGCGCGGAGCTCACCTCGAAGGAGCAGCACGGGGCGCTCAACCCGGGTCTCGGGCAGCTGCGCGAGCTGGTCCTGCGCATCCAGCGCGAGCTGTTCGTCGCCGGCGCTGAGCTGGCCACCGCGCCCGAGTCGCGCCACAAGCAGGTGGACGGCAAGACCCGCGTGTCCCGCGCGATGCTCGAGGGCATCGAGCAGCTGCTGCGCGATACGGAGGCCGCGATCGAGCTGCCCCGCGAGTTCGTCGTCCCGGGGGAGACCGGCGTGTCGGCCGCCCTGGAGCTCGCCCGGACGATCGTCCGTCGGGCCGAGCGTCGGGCCGTCACTCTCGCCTACCATGACTACGCGATCCGCGACGGGGTCATGATCCCGTACCTCAACCGCCTGGCCGACCTGCTGTGGATCCTCGCCCGCGTGGCCGAGCAGGCGGAGTCGCGCGCCGCGACCACATCTCGCGTCCAGGGACGGCCCAGGCCGGCCGCCAAGAGCGCCAAGACCGCCAAGACCGCCAGCACCGCTGCCGGCGCCGGCAACACGGGCACCGATTCAGCAGCCCGCGTACATCCGGCGCAGCCCGAATCTTCGAATCACGAGTAGCCAAGGTTCCGAAAGGAGCACTCCATGAACCAGTACCCGCCCCCCTCACCTAGAGCCATCAACCCCGCCACCTATGGCGTCCGGCCGGCGCCCGCCCTCGTCCAGCAGCTCCTCATCGGGGCGTTCGGCTGGATGTTCGCGGGGCTCCTGCTGACCGCGGGCGTCTCGTTCGTCGTCAGCACCAGCGCGGCGATCACGCAGGGCGTGGTGTCCCTGTGGCTGCCCCTGCTGATCGGCCTGTTCGCGCTGGCCATGGTGATCCAGGCGGCGATCAACCGCGTCTCGCCGCTGGTCAGCCTGCTCCTGTTCTTCGTCTACGCCGCGATGATGGGCCTCACGATCGGCGTGATCGTCCAGATCTACACGACCGAGTCGGTGGCCGCGGCGTTCCTGTCCAGCGCGGGGATGTTCGGCGGGGCGGCGGCGTACGGCGCCATCACCAAGCGCGACCTGTCCAGCATCGGCGGCATCATGGTGATGGCGCTGATCGGCCTGATCGTCGCGATGGTGGTCAACTTCTTCCTTCAGTCCACCCAGGTCGGCTGGATCATCTCGATCATCGGGGTGCTGCTGTTCGTGGGGCTGACCGCCTGGGACGTCCAGCGGATCACCACCGGCCAGTACGCGGCCATGGTGAGGTCGGCGGAGCGGGCGTCGGTGCTCGCGGCGCTGCACCTCTACCTCGACTTCGTCAACCTGTTCCTGTTCCTGCTCCAGCTCTTCGGCAGCCGCCGCTGACAGCAGCTGCACGACGGGGCTCGGCGGTCCGGCCGGGCCCCGTTTCCATGCTCGGGGCGGGCGCTCGCCCGTCGGGCTCGGCCGAGCCGGGTCGCGCCCCTCAGCCCGGCAGCGCCAGCTCCCCCGGCGTCCCCGCCGGCTCCCCCGGCGCCCCCGCCAGCAGACGCCCGATCGCGTCGCCGGGCATCGGCCGGGCGAACCAGTAGCCCTGGCCGCGATCGCACCCGAACGCACGCAGCTCCTCGAGCTGGCTCTGCGTCTCGATGCCCTCGGCGACGACCTCGATCCCCAGGCCGTGCGCGAGCGCGATGACGGTCTTGACGATCGGCCGGTCCACGGGCTCGTCGCCCAGCCCGGACACGAACGACCGGTCCACCTTGATCGTGTCCAGCGGCAGGCGGCGCAGATACGCCAGCGACGAGTACCCGGTCCCGAAGTCGTCGAGCGCCAGCCGGACGCCGAGCCCCCGCAGCCCCCGAAGGCGCTCCACTGACGCCTCGCTCTGGTCCATCACCACGCTCTCGGTGATCTCCAGCTCGAGCTGCGCCGGATCCACCCCGGTGTGGTCGAGGATCTGCGCGACGGTGCCCACGAGGTCCGACTGGGCGAACTGCCGGGCCGAGATGTTCACCGACAGGCCCAGCCCTGCCGACGCCGGCAGCCGCCGCTGCCAGTCGCGCAGCTGGGCGCAGGCGGTCTCGAGCACCCACCGCCCGATGGGCAGGATCAGGCCGGTCTCCTCGGCGAGCGGGATGAACGCGAGCGGGGGGATCAGCCCGCGCAGCGGGTGCTGCCAGCGCAGCAGCGCCTCCACGCCGACGACCACGCCGCGCTGGAGGTCCATGATCGGCTGGTAGTGGAGCCGGAACTCGCGCCGCTCGATGGCGCGGCGCAGATCGTGCTCGAGCTCGGTCCGCTCCACGGTCTGGGCGCGCATCTCCGGGTCGAACAGGACCGTGCCCAGCGCCGGATCGGCCTTGGAGCGGCGGAGCGCGATCTCCGCCTCGCGGAGCAGGTCGTTGGGGTACGTCCCCAGCGTCCGGCCGATGGCCAGGCCCAGGCTGGCCGCGATCCGCACCTCGTGCCCGTCGAGCTCGAAGGGCAGCGCCAGCTCGCGCTCGATCCGCCGCGCCACGCGCTGGGCCTCGCGGACCGAGCGCACGGCGCCCAGCAGCACCCCGAACTCGTCGGGGCCGAGCCGCGCCACCGTGTCGGTCGTCCGGGCCACCGCCACCACGCGCCGGGCGACCTCGCTGAGCAGCAGGTCGCCGACGCCGTGGCCCAGCGTGTCGTTGACCATGGTGAAGCGGTCGAGGTCAAGGAGGACGAGCGCGATCCGGGCGCCCGACGGCCGACCGATGCCGACGGGGTCCGCCCGGCCGTCGGGCTGGAGCTGCTCGGCGAGGCGGTTGAGCAGCAGGGTCCGGTTCGGGAGGCCGGTGAGCGGGTCGTGCAGCGCGGCGTGCGCCCGGCGGCGGACCTCGGTCTGGGCGCGCTCGAAGAGCCGGCCGTTGTCCAGCGCCACGGAGGCCAGCTGCGCGAAGCGGGACAGGGCCTCCATCTCCCGCTCGGAGAACGGCCGCCCGGTGTCGCCGGACGCGAGCCCGATGAGCCCCACGGTCTCGCCGCCCGAGGTCAGCGGCACCGCGCACACCGCCCCGAACCCGGTCTGCGCCAGTTCGGGCGCCCGGTGGGCGTACTCCGCGTAGTCGTCCACCACCATGGGGCGGCCGCTGCTGAGCACGGCCCAGCCGAGTCCCACCCCTCTGGGCAGCCGATAGCCGATGAGGTCCGCGAACACGCCCGTCCCGACGCGCACGACGAGGTCGGCCTCCCCGTCGTCGGCCGGCTCGAGCAGGTACAGATACCCGTGCTTGACCCCGACCAGCGCGGCCGCCCGCTCCACGATGTCGCGCAGCAGCTCGGCCGGCTCGAGGCGCTCCATCAGGCGCAGCGTCGTCTGGTCCACGGCCGCCAGGAACGGGTCCCGAGTCGGGTCGCCGCCGGCGTCCCGGGACCGCGACGGCGGCTTCGCGAGGTACAGCGCGCGGTCGGCCGCCTCCACCAGGGCGTCCTTGGTGGCCCCGTCGTCGGGGTGCACGGCCACGCCCACCGTCGCGGTCACCGGCGGACCGACCTGCTCGGTGAGCCGGGCGACGGCAGCCCGGAGCCGGTCCGAGACCTCGCGTGCGGCCGCGGCCCCGGCGCGCGGCAGGAGGACGGCGAACTCGTCGCCGCCGTAGCGGTACACGCGGTCCTCGTCGCGCAGCGTCTCCCGCATCACGCCCGCGATCCGGGCCAGGAGGGCGTCGCCCGCCGGGTGGCCGTGGCTGTCGTTGTAGGCCTTGAACGCATCGAGGTCCATCATCAGCAGGGCGAACGGCCTGCCGGCCGCGACCGCCTCGCCCAGCTCGCGCTGGAACGCGCCGTGGTTGCGCAGCCCGGTCAGCGCATCGCGCTCGGCGCGGGTCACCATCTCGCCGTGCGTCTCGGCGTTGCGCAGCGCGATCGACGCCTGGGCCGCGAACAGCTGGACCAGCTCGAACTCGTCGCCCGAGAAGTGGGCCTCAGGGCCGCCCATCCGTGACACGTTGAGCGTGCCCACCACCTCGCCGCCCACCATCAGCGGGCACACGATCATCGACTCCGGCTCGTCGGGCGTGCCGGGGATCTGCGCGACCCGGGGATCGAGGTGGGCGTCGTTGGCGAGCACGGCCTCCGCGTGGTGGATCGCCCAGCCGGTCAGGCCGTCGCCGATGTCGCTCTCGTGCTGGAGGATCAGCTCGGCGAACCGGTCCCGGGCGACCACGGCCCGCTGGCGCCGGGTGCTCCAGTCGATCCGGTAGATGGTCAGCGCGTCGTAGGCGACGACCGCCTTGAGGGAGTCCGCGATCATCTCCAGCACGCCGCCCGGGTCGAGGGTCGAGAGCAGCTTCTCGCTGACCTCGCGCAGCCGCCGCTGGCCGTCGAGCAGGTGGTGCAGCTCGGCCCGCTGGCGGCGGACCTCGGCGAACGCCTCCGCGTTGGCCATCGCCTGCGCCGCGTAGCCCGCGAAGATCTCGAGCATCCGCTCGTCATCCTCGGTGTACTGGTCGTAGCCAGCCGTGGACACGACGATCACGCCCACCACGCGGTCCTCCCAGTCCATCGGGACCAGGAGCATGGACTCGACGCCCCGGTTGGCGCCCATCTGGACGGAGCGGGGATCCGAGGAGGCGTTGCCCAGCCGGAGCGTCGTGCCGTGGAGGGCGACCCAGCCGGTGAGGCCCGTGCCGATGGGGACCCGCAGCCTGTCCAGGCTGGGCCGGCCGATGCCGCTGACCTCGCCCTGGAAGGCGACGGGCTCGCACATCCCGCTGGCGGCATCCACCCGGTAGACCCGAATGGTGTCGTGGCGGATCAGGCGGTCCATCCCCTCGACGATCGCGGCGCTGATCCCCTCGACGTCCCGGATCCGGTTGAGGCGGCCGGACAGCTCCGCGATGGCGCTGAGGCGCGCGGCGCCGGTCTGGACGGAGAGCGAGAGGCGGGCGTTCGCGATCGCGGTCGCCGTCTGGCCCGCGAACGAGCCGCACAGGTCGAGCTCGGCGTCGGTCCAGGCGTACGGCGCGTGGTGGCCCAGGACCAGCAGGCCGACGAGCCGGTCGGCCGCGACGAGCGGCACGTACGCCACCGTGCGGACGCCCATGCGCCGGTAGATGTCGCCGAAGTGCGGGTCGCGCTCCGGCTCCTCGACGACCTTCGTGCCGTGCCGCGCCGGTGCGCCTACGCCGGGGAGATCGTCATGCCGGGCGACGAGCGCCACCGCGTCGATGAGTTCTCGCCCGATGCCCTCGTGGGCGGCGAGCCGCAGCGGGTGCTCGCCCTCGCCCGCGAGCCACAGGCCGGCGAGCTCCGCGCCGAACAGGGTCTGGGCGCCGGAGACCACGTCGCGCAGCACGGCGTCGAGGTCGAGGTCCGGGCTCAGGTGCCCCAGGACCCGCTGGAGGGCCAGCGCGCGGGCGGCGGGCGGCGCGTCCGGTGAGGGGCGGACGGCGGGCGGCGCGTCGGGAGACCCGTCAACGGCGGGACGCCGGCGTCGGTTCGGTTGCGCGGTGTCGTCGAGCGCGAGCGCCATGCCTGGACGATGGATCCCCGAGGCCACCCGACACGCTGGCTGCAGCCCGTGCGGGTGTTGCGGTGCACAGTACCGGTCCGCGCCCGCCCGTTTCGACGGTACGGAGGTCATCCCCCGAAGCGGGTGTGTCGTCGCCCCGGGTGCCGCAGGCGGCCGCCGGCATCCGCGGGCGGGCGGCGTCAGGAGGGAGCGGCGGGGCGCGAGCGTCAGGGACGAGCGCGTCAGGGCCGAACGCGTCAGGGCGGCGGCGGCAGGGCAGAGCGGCGGCAGGAGGGAGCGGCGGGGCGCGAGCGTCAGGGCCGAACGCGTCAGGGCCGAACGCGTCAGGGCGGCGGCGCCAGGGCAGAGCGGCGGCAGGAGGGAGCGGCAGGGGCGTCAGGGGCGAACGCGTAGAGGCGGCGGCGCCAGGTCGGCGGCGGCAGGGCAGAGCGGCGGCACATCGCGCCGTCGATGCAGGGCGCGGTCCGGGGCGCGAGAATGGCCAGACGCGGCGCCGCCGGGCGCCGGGCCCTGCGGAGGCGGCCATGCGAATCGCGATCCTCGGTGCCGGCAACGTCGGGGGCGGCCTCGGCAAGGCGTTCACGGCGGTCGGCCACGACGTCGTGTTCGGGGTGCGCGACCCCGACAGCACCAAGACCCAGCTGGCCCTCGCCGAGATCCCCGACGCGGTGGCCCTGCCGCCGGGCGAGGCCGTTGACGGCGCGGATGTGGTGGTCTTCGCCGTGCGCCCGGTGGCGATCAATGCCACGGTCGCCGAGTTGCCGTCTCTGGCCGGCCGGATCGTGATCGACGCGATGAACCGGTTCGACGCCGAGGCGGCCGCGCGCTCGACGACCCAGGACCTTGCCCAGCTGCTGCCCGGAGCGAAGCTGGCCAAGGCGTTCAACACGACCGGCTTCGAGAACTACCCGACCGCGGCTGCCCGGACCGTGCCGGCCGTCATGTTCGTCGCGGGCGATGACCCCGACGCCAAGCGGGTCGCCATGGCGCTGGCCTCGGAGATCGGGTTCCGGCCCGAGGACGCCGGCGGCCTGCCCAACGCCAAGGTGCTCGAGGAGATGGTCAAGGTCTGGCTGGCGCTCGCCCAGGTCCACGGCCGGACGGTGGCGTTCGCGATCTCCGAGGGGTAGCGGGCCGGGGGTCCGCGGGGGTCCGCCGCTGGGCCGCGGTGGTCCGCCGCTCGGCCGCGGGGTCTTCGCTCCTCGAGACGGGCCACCCGGCGGCCCGATGGACGCTCTCCCCGTCAGCCCGCAAGGGCGTCTATACAAGTGCCCGCGCGGGAACAGCACACGCGCAACACGCGCACGCCCGGGTGCCCGCACAAGTGCCCGCGCGGATGTCCGCACAACCGTGGGTTGTGTCCGGCGTCGGCGCCGGGCTCTGGGCGCCCCCGCACAACTCCCACTTGTGCGGCACGCCCCAGTCGCCCGGCTTGCCGTGTGCCGCACAACTGTGGGTGGTGTGGCGGGCGTCGGACCGGCCGTCCTGCGCGCAACTACAACTGCTGGTTGTGCGGAGGTGCGCCCGGCGAACGGCGGAGGTGCGCCCGGCGAACGGCGGAGGTGTGCCCGGCGAACGGCGGAGGTGCGCCCGGCGAACGGCGGAGGTGCGCCTGGGGATCAGTGGAACCAACCGGAGGACCGACCCGCTCGTCGGGAGCATCGACCACGTCGATCCAGCGCCGGCCGGCACCATCCCGTGCGACGGGCGGGGGCGTGCGATGGACGGGGCCGCCCGATGGCCGCCCTGTGGGCTGGGGCTGGGGACTATGATCCGCACCAAGCGCGGAGCGCCGCCGCTGCCACAAGGGACCCCGTGGCCCGATCGTCGTCGCGCACCCCGGCCGCCCTCGTCGTGGTTGCCGCGCTCGCCGCGCTGTACGTGCTCGGCTCCTCCGACTCGGGCTCGTCGGGCTCGTCGGGCTCGCTACCGAGCACGCTGGCGACACTCTCAAGCGAGGCGCCCGGTGACCTGACCGGTGCGTCGGCACCCCCGGGCGTCCCGACCGCGACCACGGCGACGGCAGCCCCCTCGGGCACCCGCGCTCGCGCGACGACGAAGCCCCAGGCCGCAGCCGCCTGCAAGCCGACCGACCAGGACCGGTACGTCTACCACCCATGGCGGCTGCAGGTGGTCCGCGCCTGCATTCGCGTCTCGGGCACGGTCGACGCGATCCGCCGAGAGGCCGACGGCGACCTGCACATCCTGCTGCGGCTCGACGCGCCGTACCGAAGCCTCCTCCGGCCGGCGAACCAGGGCGAGGAACTGGGCGACCTCGTCATCGAGCCGGTGTGCGTGGGGAAGGTGAGCCAGTCCGACGCGATCCCGATCTGCCGATCCGACCCCGACCCGCTGCCGAACCGCTTCCCCGCCGTGGGCGAGCACGTTTGGATGGAGGGCCGCTACGTGCTCGACACCGACCACGGCGACTGGGCTGAGTTGCACCCGCTGTACCGCTGGGGCAGTTGAGCCGCGGGCCAGCGGGTGGCCCTACCGTTCCGCGCAGGGATGTCTCGGGCGCGCTGTGGGCCGAACGCTGCCTCCTTGTGATCGCCGCGAGTCGCTCGGACCGCGGGATGGCCCGTCTGCGCCGCGACGGAACCACTTGGCCACCGGGTGGCCCGGGCGGCAGCGCGCGGCGAATGGGGCCCCGACTCCCAGCGAGGCGTGTGGCACCATCGAGGGTCATGGCCTCCCCTCTTCGCTACGGGTCGCCGGGCCGGACGGCGCTGCCGGCGCGGCTCGGCTCCGCCGCCCGGGCTCCCCGAGGCCGTCGCCTCCTGTGGGTCGGGGCGGCCGCGATGCTCGTCGTCGGCCTCGGGCTGCTCGTCGGCCTGGTCGAGGAGTTGGCCGCACCGATGGGGCCAGGCTCGCACCACGACTTCCTCGCGTTCTGGGCGGCTGGACGGCTGGTTCTCGATGGCCGCCCCGGCGCGCTCTACGAGCCGGCCGCCCTGACGGCGATCCAGCGCACGGTGATCCCGAGCCCGATCGGCGCGAACGGGTACATGCCGTTCATCAACCCGCCCTTCGCGGCCGTCGCCTTCGCCCCGCTGGCAGCGCTCCCGGTGGAGGTGGCGCGGGCGGTCTGGGCGGGCATCAGCCTCGCGCTGCTCCTCGGCGCCGGGGCGTGGCTGGCGCGACCGCTGCCGCTGCCGCAGCGGATCGCGGCCGCGTTCCTGGTCGCGCTCAGCGAGCCCGCGATCGTGTCGCTGGCGGAGGGCCAGTGGTCGGCCGTGCTGCTGGTCGGGGGCGGAGCGGCGCTCTTGGCCGCGCGCCGCGGCTCATGGCGGCTGGCCGGCCTCGCGCTCGCCAGCTGGTGGCTCAAGCCGCAGCTCCTCGTCCTGCCGATCGTCGCGCTCGCGCTCGGCCGTCGCTGGACGCCCATCGCCTGGGCCGTCCTCGGCGGCCTCGTCCTCGCGGTCGGCGGCCTGCCCTTCGCCGGGATCGACACGTACGCCAGCTACGCCGCGTACCTGCTGCAGGTCGGCGTCAGCCACTTCGAGGGCGCCGGAGCCCTCGCCCCGTCGGCCTGGCAGGGTTCGCTGGCCTCGACCGAGGGGCTCAACGGCCTGCTGGTCGGCGCCTTCGGCCAGGGCCAGGTCGGCGCGGTCGACGCGCTCTGGGCTGTGCTGTCAGTCGCGCTCGTCGGCCTGTGGCTCGCCGCGGCCGCCGCCCAGCGGCCGGGCTTCGACTCGCCGGGGAGTCGCCGGGTCCTCGCCGCGGGCGTCGGGGTCGTCCTGCTGACGAACCCCAACCTGTTCACCCAGGACTGCACGCTCGTCTTCCTCGTGGTGCCGATCCTCGCCTCCGAGGAGTCGGACCCATCCGAGCGGTGGGCCGCCATCGCGGGCGTCGCGGGCCTGGCCGCCCTCGTCGTGGTCGACCAGGCCACCGGGCTCCACGTCTTCACGATCGCGCTGCTCGTGCTCACGGCGGCCGCGTGTCTCGGCGCCGTGGCGGCCGCTCCGGGCGGCGGGCGGCTCGCCGGGCTCCGCGCCCGCCGTGTCGGCGGCAGCTAGGAGTCCACGATGCCCCGCCCGCTCAGCACATCGAGCGGAACTCGACGTGGCCGGGGTGGCTGGCGCCGCCGACCCAGTCCTGGCCCTCGCCCCAGACGAGCATCGGGGCGCCGCACCGGTTGATGCCCATGCCCATGTAGTCGCCGTACGGGAACAGGAACCCGTTGGGCTGCTCCTGCGCCTGGCTCGGGTCGTAGCCGGAGACCTTGACCGAGGGGCCGGTCCAGGAGACGCCGCCGTCGGAGGACGAGCGCAGCCACACGTTCCAGCCGTTCATGTGGTCGATCGGGCTGCCGGCGCGGTCGTCCATCCACGCCACGGACACCTGGCCGGCCGACCCGCCGATCACGGTCGGGAAGAGCGCATAGCAGGTGGAGTCGGCGCAGCCGGAGGCATCCTTGTCGTCCACGCGCCCCAGCGCCGTCCAGGTGGCGCCGCCGTCGGCCGAGCTGAACAGGTTCACGATCGGCGGGCTCTTCCGGGTGGTCGAGGACTGGCCCTGGCCCGCCGCGAGGTAGAGGGTGCCGGCGGCGTCGATGCCGATGGCGTCCTGCGGGCTCCAGTACGCGAAGCCGCACGAGCTGAACGGGCAGTCGGGGCCCTGCACGGCCGTGCCGACGACCACGAAGCTGGTGGCGAGGGTCCCCGGCGCCGTCCTCGAGACGCGGTAGTCCACCGCGGGACTGCCGGAGCAGGAGCTGGACTGGCAGTCGGCCCACGCGAACACGACGTTGCCGTGGGCGTCCACGACGCCGCCCTCGGCGAAGGCGACCACGTCGGCCTTGAGCACCGTGGACTGCGTCCAGGTGCTGCCGCCGTCGGTGGACAGCGCGATGAAGTGGTTGGCCGCCTGCGAGTAGGCGACGTACAGCCCGCTGGGCGCGGCGACCAGCTTCTCGTGGTCGCAGTTCTTGCAGTCCTTCGCGTTGGTCTTGGCCGCCGTGGAGAAGGTGGCCCCGCCGTCGCTGGACTTGGCGACGACGACGTCGGTGTGGCCGCCGTTCAGCCCGTAGCCCAGGAACGCGAGGTACACGTTGCCGGACGCGTCGATGGCCAGGCTTGGGTCGGCCTGGCGGGGGTAGGTCACGCCGTCGAGCGGGCCGGTCCACGCGGCGTGGGGCGCGGTCCAGTGGGCGCCGCCGTCAGTCGAGGTCTGGATGTAGATCGCCTGGGGGCTTGCCGACGCGGGATCGCACGTGGGATCGCCCTGGTAGTGGGTGATGGCGGCCACGATGAGCCGGCCGCTCTGGGCGAGGGTGGGCTCCCAGTCGTCACCCCCGCAGTAGCCCAGGCGGAGCGGCGACGGGGACGTCTGGGCGGCGAGGACGCCCGCAGGCAGCATCGCCCCGAGCAGGAACGCCACCGCCAGCACGACCCGGATCCTGGACATCGCGCCCTCCAAGCACAGCAGTCGGCCGGGCCTCCCCGCGCCACGGCGCACCGGGCCCTGGAGCGCACCCTACGAGCCGGGTCGGCGGGCGTCAAATGGGGCCGCGACGACACGTCGGCTGTGCGCGACACGACACCCCGCGACGTATCGGTCGATGCTGCCGAGCGCAGGTCCGCGCTGCGTGCTCCGTTCCCATTCGGCACCCCCGCACGCCTTCGGACGGCTGTCCCGCTGGCGGCACGCCCCTTGCGGGAAGCACCCTCTCTTGGCGCGCGGTTCCGTCCGATGTGATGCACCGGCGCCGGCGCCGCCTGCAGTTCTGCAACGAGAATGCAAGCTTGGCGGCGTTCTGCGGGCATGGGATGCTCCGCGCGTTGGGGAGGCATTGACACGCGGCCCGCGTCCCGGTCGCCTGAGCCGCGTCGAGCCACTGGCGAGCCCGGCCCCTGTGTCCAGAGAGCGCTGGAGGGACACGCTGTGGCTCGCATTCGCACGGTGACTGGCATCCCGGCCTTCCTCTTGCTCGCGGTCGCGGTGTACTTCGGCGTCGGCCTGATCCTTTCGTTTGTTGACTATGCGAGTCCCAACGACGACGCGATCCTGTCGATCCTGCTAGCCATCGCCCTCCCGATCCTGCTTATTCGCGCCCGGCTGCAGCTGGACGCGACGGATCCCTTCCGGGTGCACGCCGGGGACGATGGCGTGGAGCTGTATCACGTGACGGGCCGCGTCGAGGGCGCCGGCAAGCTGGCCGACGTCCACGGCGGCGGTGGGGTCATCAGGGGGTCCCACGTCTCCACCGACGCGTTTGGGAACGTCTACGGCGGTGGTGGCGGCGGCGTCATCAAGCCCGTCGAGACCACCGTCCACGACCAGTTCTTCGTCCACCGGTCCGACGGCTACGTGCACCCCGTCAAGCTGAAGGGGTGGGACGTCGCGGTCGCCGACGGCCACCTCGTCTCGGCGGTGTGGGCGAGCAGGGCCGCGGGCGACAGCCCCTTCGTCGCGGTGCGGAACCACTCGACACGCGACTGGGCTATGGCCCCCTCGTCGCCGTTCAGCGTCATCCGGAGGAACCCGCTCACCCTCATCGCGGTGATTGCCGTCGTTGGGCTGCTCCTCGCGGGGTACGCCGCGCAGCTTCCCGCGGACTCGAGGGCGCCGGTCTACGTCTACGTCTTTGGAGGTCTTGTCGTCGGTGGCCTCCTCTGGAACCGCCTCATCGCCCCTCGCTTCTGGAGGCGCTTCAAGGGGCGCGACGGCGGCCGGATCGCGGCGGCCCTCGACGCGATCGCCGGCGCGGTGACGGCCGCGCCGAGTGCGCCCGCACCGGCGCCAGCTGCCGTGCACGCGGCAGCCGACCCTCGTGGAGCGCTCTCGGACCTGAGGCAGCTCCGCGAGGACGGTCTGATCAGCTCAGACGACTACGAGAAGAAGAAGCAGGACATCCTCGGGCGGATCTAGTCCCGACCCGCGACACCGCCGGCCCTTCCGATCACGCGAGCTCAGGGCAGCGCGGGCAAGCCTGGCCTTCAGAGCCCGACCCGCTCCTCCCGCGGCGGCACGCCTCCCTCCGAGACGGCGGACCGGGCGCGACGCCAGCCCTCGGGCAGGAACATGGCGATGACGGCCGCGAAGGCCAGGACCTTGGAGGTGATGTTCAGGGCGTACGGGCCCGTCGATGAGGGGTAGGCGAACCCGAACAGCGCGGCCCAGGCGGCGAACACCAGGAGCATCGCAGCCAGCGCGACCAGCATCGGCCTGGTCATCCGGACCATCGGGGTCAGGGCGAGCACCGCGAAGGTCGAGACCTCGACCAGGAACAGGGGCAGGAAGAAGAGCAGGCGGTACAGGGTCGGGTCGGGCGGGATCGGCGGGTAGGTCCGCCCCATAACGACGAGGTCGAACGGCAGCTCGAACAGCATGGGCGCCGCCGCTGAAGCCATGGCCGCGCTGGCGAAGGCAACGCGCAGCCCGCCTCCGGGCCGGTAGAACACGACGGTGAACACCGTGACGAAGGTCACCACCACGAGCGTGTCCGTGACCGGGCTGATCGGGTCGACCGGAACCGCGCTGAAGTAGCCGGGGTAGGCGGTAAGCGCCTGCTGGCCCTCGACACCGGCGCAGACGAGCAAGGTCAGGATCGAGAGGAGCCACAGAACCACGATCAGGGTCGTGATCGCGCGCCCCGGACGTCTGGCCGCCTGGGGCGCCTTGAGGCGCGTCGACAGGTAGGCGACGGCGACTGCGGCCACCAGGAGGAGGAGGGCGAGGGCGAGGGAGTCGGCTCCGCTGTAGCTGCTCCACGTCCCGAACTGCGGCTCGCCGTCTTGCACGGCCCCATGATCTCACGCGGTGCCGAGCGGCTCGCGTGCAAACGCCGGCCGAAAGTCGAGGCTCCCGGGACGCCATCTCCGTAGGACGAGGCTTCGTCAGTCCAGGTGCGGGTGCTTGCCGGTCAGCCGGTGGAACAGGCGCGTGACGGCGCCTTCCGGCTCACGCGGCGGGACGACGTCCGAATCCTCCGGTTCCGGTCGGTCGTGATACTCGTCCGACAGCGTCCTGATGGGCGTGGCGAGGGGCCGGCCAGGGGCGAGGAACGCGCCTGACCGCTCGACCTTGCGTCGCTCGCTGTCCCCCATCGCCCTTCCCTCGTCGTGTCGCTGTCCGCGCCGTCAGCATCGGGCCACGTGGAAGTGGTCGTTCTGCAGCCGCGAACGCGCAAGCCACGCGGGTCACCTCGGTTCAGCGTCGTCTCCGTGCCGCTCCAGGTCAAGATGCCGAAGAGCACACGCCTCGGTGTCGGCGAGAGGAGCGAGACTGCCTAGTCTCACTTCTCCAACGCATCTGCGCCCGCACCTCCGCTATGACGGCGTCGGCGTCGAGCCCGAGGGTCGCTGCCACCTCGAGGAACTCGACCACGTCGAGCCGCCGTTCGCCGCGCTCCCCGGGTCCTGTCGGCGCGCCACGGGCCGGGGGCCGCGTCCGAGCTCACCGAGGCGGGGCGGGGGCGGCTGCGGGAGGCCGCGTCGGGCCGGGTCGCCGAGGCGCGCGAGTGGCAGAGCACGCACGCGTGGCCGTCAGACCCGGGCGCGTTCGGGCGGGACATCCTGCCGAGGCTCGCCATTGTGCCGGTGCGCGACCTGGTCGAGGCGACGGGGCTGTCCGAGAACTACTGCCGGCGGATCAAGAAGGGGCTGGTGGTGCCGCACCCGATGTGGTGGGACCGGCTGGGGGAGATCTGATGCCTGCACGGGGGCCGCCAGCAATCAGCGGATCCGCTTCCAGTCGTTCTCGCCGGGGAGAAAGTCGAAAGCCTCGCCCTCACGCCCAACGAGATCACGCAGGAGGCCCGCCGCCTCGCGAAAGACGTCGGGGTCGGACGTCTCGATGTGCGCACGGATCTCGCGGTCGGTCGATTTCAAGTGGACATGGAAGAGGGTTGGGCGACCACTCCGCGGGTGGAACAGGCGATCCTTGATCGCCTCCACGAGCACTGACTTCAGGACCTCGGGGGCGATGGTCTGCACGAACATGAGACCCAGCCCGATGATGACCACCGGCGGCGGCAGCTCTGAGTACTGATCAAACCATCCGGCGCTGACATTGAAATTGGCTTGCAGGGCCGTTAGTGCGCCGACGAGGTCGTCCTCCGAGAAGTTCTCGGAGTCGACGGCGAGCTGAATGGTTGGGAGGTCGCTTTCGGGATCCAACGGAAAGTCCTCGCGGCCGAATCCCACAGAGAACCCGAACCTGTCCGGCAGCGCCTCAAACACTTGGTCGTCGACCTCAACCTCGACCCATAGACCGAGCTCGTCGTCGGGAGTGCGTCGAAGGTCGGCTGCGACGATCCGCGCGTCCACATGCGTCCGATCGTCATGGTTCCAAGTGAGCGGTTCGCCAGGGGTCAGGCTCCCCGCCAACGACCGGATGTCGTCCTCAGAGAGGGTCCGCGAGCGTCCGGGAACAGGCCCGCTGGTGGCGAGGAATGCCGAGAACCTCTTGGCCATCTACCGTTCCTGTCAGGACTTTGGTGAGGGTGGGCGTCCGATACAGAGGGCCTCGGAGTGTGGCTCGCCAATCCTCGCGCTCTTCGATCGGTTGCAGGGCTCGCACAAGAGCTGGACGCCTTCGGGCGGGACGTCCTGCCGCGGCTCGCGCATGTGTCCGTCCGCGACCTGGTCGAGGCGACGGGCTGTCCGAGAACTGCGTCCGGCGGATCAAGCGGGGGCAGGTGGTGCCGCACCCGACCTGGTGGGAGCGGCTGGGGGCGGCGGGTCAGTAGCCCGGGCGGACGGGCGCGCCGGCCGGCCCGGGTCGCCGGGGGATGCGGCGGAGCGGCCGCGCTGGGCCGCCGCTCCGCCGCATCCGGCTCGGGCGGCCCCTACTTCAGGCTGAAGCTGAAGTCGATGGTCGACTTGTCGTTGAGGGTGATCTCGTAGAAGTACGTGTACCCGGCCTTGAGGTTGGACGTGCTGATGTTGTAGATCCACAGGCTGCCGGTCCAGCGGAAGGCGGTGTCCGGCGTCGTGGAGACGACGTCTGTGATGTCTCCAGTTTCGTTGCCCACGATCACCTTGACCATCGCGAAGCCGGTGACGACGCCGGGGGTGCCGACGAGGTTGCCGGACGCGTCGCAGACCACGAACTTGGCGGGGACGGTGCTGCCCTGCTTGAAGATGCTGCTGCCGTCGGTCTTGATGGGCGGCAGGATCTGGTGGCCGGGGGTGCCGTCGCAGGTCGTGCCGTCGGGCTCGTAGCCCGTCAGCTGGAGCGTCGCGCCGAACACGACGCCGGCCGGGTTGCCGGCCGCGTACGTCTGGCCGTAGCCCTGCGTGGCATTGAGGCCCTCGACCGTGATGACGTTCGGCCCGACGACGAAGTCGGCCGCCGGCAGGGTGATCTCGTGGATGGTGTTGAAGGACGTCTGAGGCGCGGAGTTGGCGGCCATGACGCCCACCACCCCGACGCTGGTCCCGTTGACAAAGACCTCGGCGTCGTTGTCGGCCGCGATGTACATCGTCGCGTCCGAGGCGACCGGGAACGCGAGGTCGAACGTCTGGGAGAAGTACGCGGTGGCGGTGGTCGGCGTGGGCGAGCTGGCCGTGATGTCCGGCCGCCAGATCCACTCGGCGCCGGGGATGCTCGCGAGCGAGGCGCTCCAGGCGCTGCTGTAGTTGGTCCCGTAGTTGATCTCGTCGCCTGTGCAGCCGCTGGCGCTCACGCACACGACCGCGGCATTCCCGAGCGAGTTCGTGAGCCCGGCGTCGGTGTACGCCGTCCAGGAGTCACCGGAGACGAAGGACACGGTGTTGCCGGGCGGCGCGTACGCGGACACGGCGGCAGGAACGAGCCCTGCCAGGAGCAGGGCGGCCGTCAGCGAGGCCAGGATGGTGCGGCGCATGCGATCCCTCCCATGCGAGCGGGGGATCGGTCTCGCCAGTGGCTCGGTGCGGTCCAGGCGGCCGTGTTCGGGGACCGCGCGTCGACGCCTCCCCCCTTCGATGGAGCCGACCGTACCCCCGCCCTTGCCGGGGCAGGTAGGTCCGGATGGCCCCATGTCGGTGCTCGAAGACACCACGTGCCGCAGGACACGCGGTCGGCCGTCCCAGCGGCAACTTCTGGAGGCTCTAACTACTACCCCCCGGGCCTCGTTGACGGGGTAGTAGATAAGGCACCCAGAAGTTGCCGCCTGGCCGAGGAAGAGGCGTCAGACGCCCGCCTACCGACTCGAGGCCTGCTCTTGCCAGGTCGAAGGATGGAGGGCCGAGGGTCAGCCGCGTGCCCGGGACTGCCGTTCGGGCGAGATCCAGGAGTTCAAATTCCCGCGCACGATCGGCCCCGCCGGGTGGGATCGGAACGGGGACCATAACGGGCATCCCCAGCGCAGTCGCTACACCGAGAGTCCAGCAAGCAGCGATTCCCCTCCGGTCGGCACTCTCCCACCCGCTCCGATGTCCGCCCTCCGCTCGGGCGGCGTCGTCGCGAGTGGTTTTGTCCAAGAACTTGGGTCGGCGGCTATGGCAGGGAACTTCGGTCCCCCAGTCCGTTCACGGCACCGTCCACTTGACCGTGTCACGGCGTGCCCTGGTCCGACCCGGGATGGAGAGGCGTCGGACAGTATGTGGGCTCCGCTTTGCTGCCAGATAGAGCTGTGCGCTCATGGTGTTTGCCGGTGTCTTGCCAATCGGCGCAATCAAGCCTCTGGCAATCGCCTCGGCGGTGATCTCCTGCGTGGACAGAGGGTGATCGCCATCCCGAAGGACTGTGATGGCTGCTTCCAAGTAGGTCATGGCCTGAATTGTCCTCAGCGGTTGACGGGCACGGGGACGAGGCACCTCCGTGGGAGGGCGTCGCGCTAGGTGCGAGGCATTTCGAAGGCTTCGGCGAGGGCTAGCTCGCCTGCCTGTTCCGCATCGCTCGTGAGATCCGCCAGGTTCGCTCGCAGACTCTCGAGACGTTGCAGGATGGCCCCGACCTGCTGGGCAATCCTTGCCTGCTCTGGCAGGGATGGAAGAGGCATCTGATAGGCAAGGACCTGGGCCGGCCTGATTGATGCGTAGTTCGTCGATCCCTGTGCCGAGACCTGCTCTTGAAACGCCCGGGTCCTCAGGAAGTAGCCGAGATACTCCCGTTCGACCTTCGTGTCATCCAGCTCAAACAGGAAGTAGTGGCTGCTGACGATCGCCCCTTCGAGGTCGGGGGGGACGATCGCAAACCCTCCAAGCTTCGCATCGATCTCAGCAACTAGAAGCTCCCCCGGACGGCACTGCTGCTGCGACTTCGTCTTCACGTCCGCCCCTCTGACTACGTCGCGGAGAACGACGCCTTGTCCTCTCAAGCGCACTCGACATCGCTTGTACTCCGAGTCGTCTGAGATGCGGATGAACTCCTTGCGCTGAGTCATGATCGACTCGAAGGTCGCGATTGGCGCACCTGCGCGCGCCGCGGAGCTGGCAGCGAGCTCGTGGACATCATCGAGAGTCCCAAGCAGGTCGCGGGCATGTCGTCCCGCGGACTTGATTGCCTCGGACATGGTCCCGGGTCTGACTGCCTCGGCACGGGGCGGCGACTGGTCGAGGTTGTATGCCTGACGCCGAAGGTCCTCGGCCGAGACCACCCACGCGTTGGCGCCAGCCTCCCGCTTCGACCACCAGCTTATGCAGGCATTGAATTCGGCGAACGTGATTGGCCTAGTCTTTGTGTAGCGCTGTCGACCCTCCGGCCCTGGCTGCTGGTAGAACCAAACTTGGTCGGTTCTTCCTCGCGTGTCGAAGAAGAGGATGTTCGTTGGGATCGGCGTATACGGAGCGAAGACGGACCCCGGCAGTCGCACGACGGTGTGCAGGTTGAATTCCTCGATCAGATCTCGTCTAACTCGTTCCGCGATCCCGGCCCCAAACAGGGTTCCATTTGGCACAACCACGGCGGCACGACTTGGCTGCCCAGTTGGCCCAGGTCTCCGCCGGAGCTTCCGCATGATCAGCTGAAGGAAAAGGAGCGCCGTCTCGGCGGTTTGACGATCTGGGGGAAACCCGTCCTGGATGCCCCGCTCCTCCTCTCCTCCGAACGGAGGATTGGTGAGGATTACGTCGACGCGGTCGCGCTCGCCTATCTCCGAGACGCGCACGGCAAGGCTGTTGCCGGGGCTTATCCGTGGCAGGTCCATTCCGTGCAGAAGGAGGTTCATCTGCGCGAGGAGGTACGGGAGGGGCTTTGCCTCTCCGCCGAGGATCGCCGATTCGAGAAGCTGGCGATCCTCAACTGTCGCGGCCGACCGCAACATCCGTAGGTACGACTCAACGAGGAAACCACCCGTCCCACACGCTGGGTCAAGCACTGTCTCGCCGAGCGTCGGCTCCGTGACCTCCACCATGAACCGGACGACCGGGCGAGGTGTGTAGAACTCCCCCGAGTCACCAGCCGCGTCGCGCATCTCCCGGAGCATTGACTCGTAGAGCGTGCCGAGTGTGTGGATCTCGTCAGAGCTTTCGAAGTGGATCTCGTCCACCTTGTTGATGACATCGCGGAGCAGGTAGCCGTTGATCATCCGATTGATGGCACCGCGGAACACGGTCGCGATTACGTCACGCCGATCGCCGCCATTGGCCCCTTGAAGTCCCCGTAGATAGGCAAACAGGCCTGCGCCCGGCGCGCCGCTGGGCAGCACCACGCGTTCGTTGTTTACAAAGGCGATCAAGGCTTCCCCGGTGATGCCATCGTCCGGAGATGCCCAATCCCGCCAGCGATAGGGGGCTTCTATGGCCGGCACGAATCGCTCACCAGCCATCTCAGCCTCGGTCTCCCGAGCCCGCTCGATGTCGTCGAGGAACTTGAGGAACATGATCCAGGTGAGCATCGGCAGCCGGTCGAGGTCGCCGTTCAGGCCCTTGTCCTTCCGCATGATGTCGCGGGCAGACTTGACAATGCTGGACAGCCGATTAGCAGTGGTGACGGGCGCGGCTGACGCAGCCCTGGTTCGCGGGCTCATATCGGTCGCCTACTCCTCGGACGGCGGCTGCGGGACGTACATGCGCTTGAGGGGGATTACAGCCTTGTAGCGTGAGTCGAGGTCCTCGTAGTGGGCGAGGGTCAGGTCGACGAGCTCCTCACCGTCGATGAGTCGGACCCGGTTGCCGGCCTTCTGCCTCGCCTGCGGGGCGAAGGAGCCCAGCGTTACGAAGAGGCCGTGGTCGGTGGGCCCCAGGTTGCCGAGGAGCTCGGCGACCATCGGCCCGCCAACGGACCCGCCGGAGCTCTTCACCTGGACGCGGATGATCGGCGGCTCGAACCCGAGCTCGTCGCGGTGGGCGATGATGTCGACCCCGCCGTCCGCCCCCACCGGCGCCACGCGCGTCCGGTACCCCATTGTGCGGAGCAGGTCGGCCACGAAGTGGGCGAAGGGGTGTCCCTTGAGCATCTGGGCCAGGCGCTTCTGGATGAAGTCCCGGGTGTTCTGCTCGGTCGCCGCGGACACCTCGGCGACGCTCTCGTCGCCCTCCGGTTCCACCACCGGCTTCCCGCCGGAGGCGAGCGCCGCCCACTCGTCTGCGTACGACTTGATCTGGAAGAAGCTAAGCGCCGAGCCGAGCTCGTAGAGGGCCCCCTGGCTCAGGTCGGTGATCGGCACCTCGCGGACCCAGGCGACGGGCCGCATGTTCGGGTACTCGGGGCTCGCGGCCGGGTCGAAGACGTACGGCCCGCTGACCCGGCCGATGTGGACGCTGGACGAGCCCTTCGGCCGGTAGAGGACGATGTCGCCGTCCGCCATCTCGGCGGCGAACCGGTGGAGCTCGCCGGCGTACACGGGGATGGCCCCCGGCTTGGCGTGGGGGTAGGCGGACTTGAGCGCCGCCTTGAGGGCCTCGCGGTCGCTTGCGTAGGGCGTGAGGTCGCCCACCTCGGGCCAGCCGATCGCGATCCGGCCCTTCGTGAGGAACAGCGCGCTCGCCAGGCCGAAGTTGGCGTGGATGCCCCAGTAGGTCGGTTCGGCCATCGGTCTCCTATCCCGCGTACAACAGCGACTGAAGCTGGGCGACGGCCCCGCGGAGCTGCTCCGCCCCGCCGAACGCCGCCGCGATCTCGAGCACGTTGCCGCGCTCGGAGATGGGCGGCACCTTCAGGATGTCGGGGATCTTGAACTGGGCGGTGCCGTGCTCAGCGTACTTGTCCAGGAGCGCGTCGAGGACCGCGCGCGCCTCCTGGCCGTACTGGCCGAGGAAGGCCGCCTCGTCGCGGCGCACCCGGTCGGCCCGTTCCCGGCGGGACCGCAGCGGCGAGCTGAAGGCGAGGAAACAGAGCAGGTCGAACGGGTCGGCGTCCGGGTGGCCCGCCGCCGCGGCAACCTCGGCGAAGTCGATGCCGCGGCGCTCGAGCTCCTCGATCACGCCGGACCGGCCGTCGGCGGACTGCCACGCCTGGCGGAGGTCGGCCGCCGAGGGGAACAGCGTCCGGACCTGGTCCGCCGTGTAGTCGGTGAACTTGACGACCCGCAGCTGCCGGCCGCTCGGGTCGAGCTCGTAGACGAGGTGAGCAGCGATCTCGACCGTCCCGCCGTCGACGTAGTACTTGCGCGGCCCCGCCGGCTCGACGTCGTCGGACTGGATGACGCCGCCCTGGAGCCCGGCCCCGGCCTCCGCGGTGCCGCCCTCGGCTCCGCCGTGCTCGTCGGCCTCCTCGTAGGTGGACTCGATCGTGGCGCCGTCGTCGTCGATCGACTCCTCGGTGACGCTCGCCGGCTCGCCGTCGAAGGCGGGGTCCGCGAACAGCCGCGTCGCCGACCCCGTGTAGTCGTGGATGGTGAAGAAGAGCTTCCCGTAGTCGTCGCGCACCCGCGTGCCGCGGCCGATGATCTGCTTGAACTCGACCATGGAGTTGACCACGCGCGCGATCACGATGTTCTTGGTGGTCGGGGCGTCGACACCCGTGGTGAGGAGCTGCGAGGTCGTGAGGATCGCGGGCGTCGCCGTCTCGAGCTCCTGGAAGTGGCCGAGGTGCGCGCGCCCGACCATCCCCTCGTCCGCGGTCACCCGGCACACCCAGTCCGCGTCGTCGGCGACCAGGTCGGCGTTCGCGTTGGACAGCGCCCGCCGCATCTCGTCGGCGTGGTCCTGGTCGACGCAGAAGACGATGGTCTTGGCGTACCGGTCGGTCGCCCGCAGGAAGTCGCTCAGGTGCCGGGCGATCGCCTCGGTGCGCGCCCGGAGCGCGATGATCCGCTCGAAGTCGGCCGTCCCGTACTCCTCGTCGGGGATCTCGCGGCCGTAGCGGTCGATCTCACCCTGGCTCGGGCGCCACCCCGCCGCGTCGTAGGAGGTCACCACCCGGTGGACGCGGTACGGCGCGAGGAACCCGTCCTCGATCCCCTGGCGGAGGCTGTAGGTGTAGACCGGGGCGCCGAAGTACTCGTAGGTGTTGCGGTTCTCCTCCCGCAGCGGGGTCGCCGTCATCCCGAGCTGGTGGGCCGGGGCGAACCACTCGAGGATGTCGCGCCAGCGGCTCTCGTCTCGCGCGCTCCCGCGGTGCGCCTCGTCCACGATGACGAGGTCGAAGAAGTCGCGCGGGTACTCGCGGTACAGGCCGGGCCGCGCCTCGTCCTCCGCGATCGACTGGTAGGTCGAGAAGTAGAGCTCGCGGGACTTGACCGCCTCCCCGCCCTCGATCTTCCACCGCGCGTCGGCGAACGGCGCGAAGATCCGGTCCTTCGGGTCGTCGACGAGGATGTTCCGGTCGGCGAGGTACAGGATGCGGGGCTTGGCCCTACCGCCGTCCCGCGACCAGCCCGACGACCAGAGCTTCCAGCAGATCTGGAAGGCGACGACCGTCTTGCCGGTCCCGGTGGCCATGGTGAGGAGCGCGCGCCGCTGCCCGCCGAGGATGGCCTGGACGGTGCGGTTGATGGCGATCTGCTGGTAGTACCGCGGCGTCTTGCCCGAGTCGTGGTATGCCGGGGCGAGGACGCGGTCTGCCCTCGGGTCGTCGAGGTCGGCCGCGCGGCGGTATCGCGCCCAGAGCTCGTCCGGCGAGGGGAAGGCGTCGAGCTCGCGCTCCAGGCCGGTGGCGAAGTCGAACTCGACGATCCCGTGGCCGTTGGTCGAGTAGGCGAACCGCAGGTCGAGGATCTGGGCGTAGTCCTTGGCCTGCTGGAGCCCGTCGCCGGGCGACTTGTGGGCCGCCTTCGCCTCGACGACGGCGATCGGGAAGTCGCGGGTGAGCCGCAGGAGGTAGTCGGCGCGGCGTCCCGGGCGGCGGCGGGCCCTGCCGCCGGTGACGACGATTCGGCCGTCGGTGAAGGTGACCTGCTCGGTGTAGGAATGCGGCGGCTCGTCCCAGCCGGCCCCGTTCAGCTTCGGCTCGACGTACTGGCGGCAGGTGTCGGCCTCGCCGATCACGATGGGCACTCCCCCATCCGCTCAGTCTAGTCGGCGGGAGCGCGCCGCCGCCCGCCCCGTGTGCCCACCCCTGTTGCCGCCGACCGGCCGCGGGTGCAAGACTCCGATGGTGGCAGAGCACCCCGCTCCAAGGCCGGACGCCGCGCTGCTCCGCCGGTGGCTCACGGCCATCGGGTTGCTGCATGCGGCCGAGGAGGTCGCCCGGCGGGGCGACGACGCGAGCTGCTCGACGGCCCTGATCGCGGCCGACAGCGCCTGCGAGACCCTGCTCGCCATCCTCGGCGCCTGGTCGCCAAAGCCCCTGCCTCGCGAGCCGAGGTTCGAGGACTTGGTCACGCGAGCCGTGGACGCGGCCGCCACCGCCGGTCATCCGATCCCGGCGGCGCTGCTCAGCGACCTCCGCGCATCCCACGCGCGGCGGAACACGGTCGTCCACCACGGCGGGACTGCGACCCCGGCTGACGCCGCGCTCGGCGCTGACTGCGCGCGTCGGGCGCTCGAGCTGTTGCCGGTGGTCGGGTCCGGCTTCGGCGTGCTTCCGCCTGGAGGAGGGGCGGCTGCGGCGATCGCGAGCCTTCTTGACGCACCCGACCTAGCCGACCACCTGCTCGCAGGCGAGGCCGCGGTCGCAGCCGACGATCCGGCTACCGCCGCGGACGAGGCGGCACGCGCCTTCACGGCGATTGTCCTGCGCCTCGAGCCGCCGATGCGGACCGACCGGCGGCACGCGGGCGCGTTCGACCTGCGCGACCTCGGGAACGCGCGACGGGCTGTCGACGAGATCTACAAGTCGGTGGACGCAATCGAGGGCTGGGTCCTTGCGCTCGCGCTCGGGATGGCGCCGGCGTCGTACGGGAGGCTCCGGCGAGTGATCGGCACCCACGTGCGGTATATGGCGGGCAACGACGCGATCTACCGGGGCGCCCCGCCGTCCGTGGCGGAGGCGAGGTGGGCCCTCGGCGTCGTGGCGGAGACGGCCTTCCGCATGTGGCAACTTGGCGGCCTGATCGAGGGGACTCAGGAGGACGTGTTCGCGGCGCGCTACCAGACCCTCACCGGCGGCGCCTCGGCTCCGCCGAAGCCAGCCGAGTGAGCCGGTCCCGCGCCTCCCTCCGCGGCACCCGCCCGCTGTTCAGCGCGTACCGCATCGCCCGCTCCGACAGCCCAGACGCATTGGCGAGGTACCGCCACCCGCGCTCGTCCCGGAGCGCGCGCAGGGCCGGCACGACCTGCTCCCACTCCGCCCGCCCGTCGCGGTAGGTGACGTAGACGTCGCCCGGGTCGGTGATCACGCCGCCCTCGACCTCCTCGAGGCGGTTGCTCTCCTTGCCGATGTGGACCGGAAGGCCGGCCACGACAACGTCGAGCCTGGGCAGCAGGCCCGTCGAGCCCCGGTGGCCGGGCCCGCCTCGCGGGTCCCCGCTCTTCGCCTCGGGGTGGAGGCGGTAGTCGCGGACGACGTCGCCGTACGTCCTGAGCCGGACGGCGCCCGCGGCGCCGCCCTCGGCGGTGGTGACATTGAGGGACTCGCCGGTCGCGCGCGACCGCCACGGCTGCTCGAGGAGGCGCGCGGCGTCGGTCGAGTACGGAGCCACCGGGACCACGCCCGGGTCGACGCCGTCGGGCAGCGTGGCGAGCGGGTCCGCGTGCCCGACGAGCAGGAAGTTGAACGGCTTGACCTGCGCCGCGTACGGCCGTCCGGCGTTGACCGTGCGGAAGGGCGCGAGGACGTGCGGGCTGCTGACCGCGAGCTGGCTGACCGCCGGGTAGGCGAACCAGGTGGGCTCCGGGGGCAGGGGCAGATCCTCCGCCTCGCGGACGATGCGGTCCCACACCACCTCGACCCAGTGCGGCCACGGCCGGTCCCAGCCGGGCGGGTCGGGGGCCGGGCGCCGGTACAGGCCGAGGCCGTGGGTCGACGCCTTGCGGATCACCGGGCCGTCCGGGCCGACGGTGTAGAGCGCGTAGCGCTTGGCGCTGACCGCCACGGCCCGCAGCTCGACCGGCCCGCCGGTCTCGGGATCGAGGTTCTCATCCTCGAGCTTGAGCAGGGACGGGACGGCCGAGCGGTCGTACGGGTTCAGGCGGCCGATCCTTGCGGTGATCTCCTCCACCAGCGCCCAGCTGAGGGCCAGCACCGCCTCCCGCCCGTCGGGCATGCGGTGCGGACCGCCCGGGCACGGGACCAGACCGCCCTCGCGGGAGGACACGATCAGCAGCGAGTCGGTGTCGCAGGCCGCGTAGCAGCCGCCCGCGGCCTCCACCTCGGCCTGGAGGAGGGCGAGCAGCAGGCGGGCGGCGGCGGTGACGGTCGCGGCGAGAGGGGGCCAGCAGAACTCGCCCGGCTCCTCGGGGGTGACGACCCGGGCGCGCAAGGGGAACAGCCCGAAGGCGTCGACCGGGACGCCGCCGGCGACCGGCTCGAGCCGGTGGTACTCGGCGAACACGCCGTACGCGCCGCCGTTGGCGAACGTCTTGAGGAACCGCTCCAGCCTGTCGCGCTCCGCCGCGTCCCGGGACGGGTCCCGGCGGACCCGCTGCCGCTCCTCGATCGCAAGCCGGAACAGGTCGTCGTCGGCCGGGTCCACGTCGAGGTCGCCCCGCAGGGAGACCGGCCGCAGGCCGGCGGCCGTACCGGCCGGCGCGATGCGCACCGCCTCGAGGACGTCGGGGCGCCGCCCCGACAGCAGCTTCGCCGCCACGAGGTCGGCGAGCGGATACCAGATGCCCACCTCGCCCGAGACGCGGTTGAGCCCGATGGTGAGGGCCGCCGCCGCGCCGCCGCCGTAGGGGGCACGGAGGGGGAGCAGGTCGCCGTCGGGGCGGACGCGGCAGAAGACGCCGGCGAGCTCCCGCCAGGCCGCCGGGTCGAGGAGCGAATCGCGATCGATCCGCTCGAGGAGGGCGCGGGCGTCCCCGGTCGCGTCTGCCGCCCCGAACCCGTCGGCGACCACGTGACGCCACAGCCCGACGAGGCTGAACACGGTCGGGTACATCGAGGTGAAGTCGACGTAGCGCACCGGGACGGGCGTGCGGCGGATGCGGACCTCCGCCCGCCCGCCGAAGTAGGCGGCCATCGCGTGGCCGAGGTCCTCGTCGGAGACCGCCCCGCGGTGCGCCAGCGGCGGCCCGACGCCGGCCGCGCGCAGGTACGACTTGGCGAGCGCGGCCGGCGAGAAGCCCTGCTCGGGGTCGAGGTCGACCGCGTGCCGCGCCCACTCCGCCGTGAGGGAGAGGTAGAGGGCGTGCGTCGTGCGGACGTCCTGGCGGTTGTAGTCGATGTAGGCGGGCGTCAGGACGCCGTGCTCGCCGGCCTCGGCCTTGCGCTGCGAGACGCCGAACGCCGCCGCTGCGCCGTCCAGCGTCAGGGAGGAGCGGTCGGTCAGCGCGTAGGCGAGGGTGTGGAGGTCGACGAAGCGTCCGCGGTAGGGACGCCCCCGGTCCCTGTTGCCCTCGTCGAGCCTGCCGGGCGTCGTGAAGGCGATGAACGCGCGCTTCGAGCCGTCCGACTTGACCGTGAGCTCGGGGCGCCATGGGTGCGGGTGGAGCGCCCCGTCCTCTGCCACCCGGTCGAACAGCCGGAGGCTGAAGCCGCCGTTGCGGGCGGTCCGGGCGCCGACCGCGAGGCGGCTCAGGTCGAAGGGCAGGTTGAAGCCGACGATCCGCGCCTGCCCGACGTACCCGACGCGCCAGAGGACCTCCTCGAGGAACTCCCGGCGGGAGCGCAGGCGGAGCACCCCGCCGTTGTCGGCGGCGTGCCCGGGGGCGTAGGAGTCGAGGACCGAGCGCTCGTCGGCAGTCAGGCCGTCGCCGGCCACCAGCCCCTCCTGGACGAGCCGGCCGCGGCGGTAGACGCGGTAGCTCGCGAAGAGCAGGTCCTGGGCCGCGTCGGTCCGGGTCTCCGTGTCGAGGACCAGCACGAGGCTCGGCTCGGGCCGCCGCCGCCTGGGCCGCGGCTTCTTGACCGGCGGGGCGTACGCGCGGACCGCGATCGGCAGGCGCTGCGCGTCCGGCCCCGCCCCGTTCCGGGTCATGCCAGGGGGAGGGCCGGCGCCTGCTCCCACCACCGGGGGCCCAGCCGCGCCGCGACCCACTCGGCCAGGGCGGCGAGCGACTCCGCCAGGAGGGCGAGGACCGCCGCGAGGCCGCCGGCGAAGTGGGCGAGGACCAGCAGCGGGTCGCCGTCGGCGGGCGGCAGCTCGTCGAGGCCAAGCTGCCGCCGGAGGTCGGTCACCCGCCGGTGGGCGTTGGCGTGGAGGTCGACCGTCAGGCCCGGCAGGTTCGCCCGGCCGGCGATGTGGTCGGCCTCGACCCGAGGGGTGTCGCCGTCCCGGTGCTCGTAGCAGCGGACCGCGCCGCCGGGCTTCACGCTCAGGACGGCGGGGTCGTGTGCGCCGCAGACGGAGCAGCTGGCGCCGGGCGGCAGCCGCCGCGATCGCCTGGCCGCCCGGGCCTCCGCCCGTAACTCGGCATCGCTGCTCACGGCTCGGCCGCCACGACGAAGAGGCCGCAGGAGTGGCAGACGATGGCGCGCAGGGTGTGCTCGCAGCCGCAGCCCCGCCGGTCGCCGCACACCTCGCACTCGTCGGCGTCGTAGACGGGCTCGGCCGGCTCGCCGCAGTCGACGCACAGCCACGCCCCGTCGTCGAGCTGGGCGAAGGCGGGCAGTTCGATCTCGTCCATGTCGTGGTCCTCCCCGGGCCGGCTAGACCCGGTACAGCTCGTAGTGGAGCTCGCCGCCCTCGGCGAGCCGGTCGATGACGTCGGGGTCGGTCGGCAGGCGGACCGGCCGGCCGTTGACGAGGAACGTGGTCCGGCCGAGGGCGTCGAGCCGGCTCGTGTCGCCGGTCTCGAGGTAGTGGCCGACCGCGCTGGCGTGCCTCGCGATCGCGCTCGCGGTGCGCGAGTCGCGGGCGACCACGCCGCGTGGCCCGCTCTCCGTGAGGACCGTCAGCTCGCGCGGGATCCGGTCGAAGTCGCGGGGGATGTAGCGGCGGCCCTCGCGTCGGTAGCCCGACCCGGCATAGCGCAGCACCGTCCGCGGCGTCGTCCTCGTCAGGCGGCTGGCCTCTGTCAGCGATACCTGCTCGCGGCGGCTCAGGGCGAGGGCGTCGAGGGCCCGCTGGATGGCTGCGAGGTCGTGGTGCGGCTTGTGGGGTCGGTGCTTGCTCATGTCGCACAGCGTCGCGCCGCGGGGCTCGCGGATCACCCGGATCGCGGTGGCGGATGTATGTTCGGGCGGGCCGATTCCGGTGGCGGATGTAATCCGAGGTCAGCAGGGTGGCGGAGTTCACGGCCGAGCAGCTCGTCGGCATCGCCCGAGCCCAGGCGCTGCCCGCCTCGGCCCGGCTCATCCGGGACTGGGTGGACCTCGGCCTGCTCGACCGGCCGCGCAAGCGCGGTCTCGGGCGCGGCCGGGGCACGACGGCGGTCTGGGACGAGAACCAGAAGGACCTCCTCCTGGTGCTCCTGGGCCACCGCCGGGACGAGGGCGCCTCGGTCCCCGCCCTCTGCAACGTCCCGGTCAGCCTCTGGCTGCTCTGGGGCGACGCGTACGCGCCGGTCCGCCAGGTCCGCCGAGCCCTCACGACGTGGGGGCGATCAGCCCGCGCGAGCAGCCTGGCCCGGGCCGAGCTGGTTGCTCGCGACGCGTTGGGCCGGCTCGGCGAGGACAGCGCGAGTCGTGCACACAAGATGCGCTTCCGCGAGCTCATCGCGGACATCCAGGCCGGGTCTCCGATCGACGAGGACCTCCTCCGGCGGTTCGCCCGAGCGGCCATCGATCCGCCGAGCGGAGCGGCGCGCGGCCCGGACGGGGCGCCGCTCTCGGGCGACATCTACGTCGATGGCGTCATGGCGCTCGACCGGGGCCTGGACTCCCTCCCCGACGTCTCGACCGCCGTCCTGGAGGAGGCGCGCCGGCGGTACCGCTGGTCCCGCGAGGTCTACGCGCAGGACCAGCCGCGGCTCGCTCGCGATCCCGACCTCGGCCACCTCTTCCCGGCCCCCACATTCCAGGACCTGGCCGCAAACGCATGCCGGGATCTGCTCCTCATCGTCGGCCTCCTGCTCGTGGAGCAGGACAGCGAGCGAGGCGCCCGCGAGGCGGGAATGGGATAATTGGAGCCACGAATAGAGGGCCCCCGCGGCTGCGCTAACAGCCCGGGGGCGCGGCACACGGAGGTGAAGTCCGCATGCGCCCTCAGGCTATCGATTCCCCGAATTCATGGCTACCCGAGATCCGGCCGCGAAATGGCGTGTTGGTGATCTCCGGGTATGGCGTGGACATTCGCGTGTGGCGCGGGTATCTCCGGATATCCGACGGCGTCGGCAGGTCGCGGCGGAACGGGATCGTCCACCGCTCGGTGTCGGGTCTCGAGCGGCTCGTGGTCATCGGGCACACCGGCGCCATATCCCTCGACGCCATCCGGTGGCTCGCCGACGTGGGCGCGGGATACTCCCAGATCGACGAGGACTCCCGCGTCGTGGCCGCGTTCGGCCCGAGAGGCACGAACCGCCCGGCCCTGATCCGCGCGCAGGCGCTGGCGGCAGACAGACAAATCGGAGTGGAGATCACGCGCCGCCTGCTCCGCGAGAAGCTGCGCCGGCAGCGCGAGTGCCTCGCGCTCGAGAAGAAAGAAATGAATATCCCGGGCGCCGACGCCGCAGGAATCGAGATATCGGCGGCCGAGGGGATGCTCGAGGCGGCCGACGCCGTCGGCGGGCTGCGCCTCGCCGAGGCCCGCGCGGCCGCGGCGTACTGGGGCGCGTGGTCGGGGATCGAGGTCATGTTCGCGCGGCGGGACGAGGCGATGGCGCCGGCCCACTGGCGCACGTTCACCTCGCGGTCCTCGGTGATCACCGGCGGACCGCGGCTCGCCGTCAGCCCCGCCAACGCGATCCTCAACTACCTGTACTCCATCGTCGAGGCGGAGTCGGCCATCGCCGCGAGGGCGGTCGGGCTCGACCCGGGGCTCGGGGTCCTCCACGCCGATCAGCCCAACCGCGATTCGCTCGCCGACGACCTGATGGAGCCGGTCCGGCCGCTGGTCGACCGCTACGTCCTGCGGCTGCTCGCGTCCCGCCGGTTCGCCCTGTCCGACTTCCACGAGACCCGGCAGGGAGTGTGCCGCGTCACGACGCGGCTGGCGCGCGAGCTCGCCGAGGCGGCGCAGGCGTGGAGGCCGGCGGTCGGGGCGGTGGCCGAGGACGTCGGCGCGATGCTCGGGGGATCGGGAGAGGCGCCGGGCAAGCTCGCGACGCCGCTGTCCGGGCGGAACCGAAGCGCGGGGCGGGGGGCGTCGTCACGACCGCGGCGCCACACGCAACCCGAGGCGGGCCGGTCGTGCGCGGAGTGCGGGTCGCCGACCTTGGGCAGACGGTCGACCTGCTCCGACGCCTGCGAGGAGGCGGCCCGGGCGCGCGGGCTCGAAGCGTTCGTGGCGGCCGGGACGCGGGTCCTGTCGGCGCGCCACGGGCCGGGGGCCGCGCCGGAGCTCACCGAGGCAGGGCGGGGGCGGCTGCGGGAGGCGGCGTCGGGCCGCGTCGCCGAGGCGCGTGAGTGGCAGCGGGGGCACGCTTGGCCGTCCGACCCTGGCGCGTTCGGGCGGGACGTCCTGCCGCGGCTCACGGGCGTGCCGGTGCGAGAGCTGGTCGAGGCGACTGGGCTCTCCGAGCAGTACTGCCGGCGGATCAAGAGGGGGCTCGTGGTGCCGCACCCGATGTGGTGGGAGCGGCTGGGCGGAGCGAGTCGCGGGGACACCGACGGTGCCCCCGCGACTTCCGAGATGGCTGAAGCGCCCGTTACGGGCCGACGTAGGTGATCGTGAAGTACAGCGAGCCTACGTTGTCCGTGTACCAGGCGGAATTCTTCGTGTTGGTCGTCCAATCTCCGTCGAAGACGCCGAGGTTGACGGTTCCCGAAAGGGACATCGCCAGCGTGTAGGCGTGGTAGGGACTGTACGCGCCCCAGTCCACGAACTGCCCGTTGATCTGGAGATCGCCCTGGTCGATGTTCGGCGACCGCACCGTGGCCCAGGCGTCGCTGGTGAGGTACTCAGCATCGACGAGGTCCATTGTGTCGGCGGCGCCGGCGCCCTGCCAGTCACCGATCACATCGATCCGGTAGGTGCCCGCCATCGGCAGTGCCACGTCGGTGCCGGCCATAGAGCTCGAGTCGACCGTGCCGTTCTGGCTCCATTGGTAGACCGTGTTCGTGATCGGCATCCCGATGCACGAGTGGGCAGCGTCGTCCCCGCCGCCCTGCTCCTTCACGTACTGGCCGTGGTTCTTGTAGCTTGAGGTGCCCGTGATGACCGGGTGGGTCACCTTGAACTCGACCGGGAAGTTCACTGCCGGGTCGGTCGTGGCGAGGTTGATGAAGGGGTCGTAGAGCGCGTTGGTCAGCGTCCAGGTGACGGGATCGACGGTTCGAACCACTGTCATGCTGATCGAGCTCGCACCGAGCGTTCCGGTCACGGTCTCGTCTGCGTAGAAGGTCCCGTTCGGATAGAACTGCTTGGCTGTGCCGCTGAACGTGTCGTCGCATGGGTTGACCGTGACGACGAAGTTGTGGGTCCACACTGAGACCCACTGCCCGACTTGGCCCGCGGGCTGGGTCGCGGTGAACGTCGCCGTCTCCAGCTGATACCGCGTGACATCGGCCGACGCGGCACCCGCGGTGACGACGATCATCGTCGACGCCACCAGCATCGCGGTGGCGAGCATGGACGTAAGTCGCATTCGCACGATTGGTGCTCCCTCCCGAGACAGATCGGGTGTGCGCTTATCAGGCGCACATCGGACATTGGCCCCCGGAGGGGGGCGCGCGCAGACAACATGGCGGGAGTTGGGGGTGGCTAGGGGGACGTGGGTTACCTGGCCAACGCCCTGGGCTCGGGCGCGCCTGCGCAGGTTAGGGGCGGATCGGTCTCGCCAGTGGCTCGGTGCGGTCCCTGGCGACCGAGATCACGGACCGCACGTCAGCGCCCCCCGCCGTATGGCGCCGAGCCTCGCACCGGAGCCCGGTGGCGCGGGAGTGCCGTTCGGCACCCACGTGAGCCGGATGGGACCCAAATCGGTGCGCGCAGACACCAAGTGTCCACAGGAAGACGTATGCGCCGCTTATGGCGGGCAGTTCGGCCCCCGTTTCCTCGCGCAGATCGGGCCCGGCACCTGCGACATGCGCCTGGTGGGCGCGGGAGGCTTCACGGTCACCTCTTAGGGCCGTGCTGTCATCGCGAGCGGCGTTGCAGCGCATTAGCTGCCGCTTATCGCAGGACCGGGTCGTCCGCACCGTCGCCGGTGCTGTAGGACACTGTGGGCACCGCGAGGGCAGCCCCGCAGCAGGAGGAGCGCGATGGACCCGGATCGGGTCTGGATCGACCTGGCACCGGACGAGAGGGTCGGGGCCCAGGCGGACATGAGGACGTCGAGCCTCCTCGGCCGGGGGCGGCTCAGGCTCCTCGCCACCGACCGACGGATCGTGGCGCGACGCCCGGGAACCCTGCTCGGGCTCATCTCCGCCGGCTACACGAAGGTGACGTTCCCGGTGCACAGCGTCGCGGCGATCGCCGTGGGCGTCCGCGTCCGGGCCCTGCCGGCCGTCGTCGGCGCGTTCTTCCTCGCGGTCGGGGCCGCCCTGCTGGCGTTCGGTGTATGGGGGAGCTCGAGCGGGTCCCAGCTGCCGGCCCTCTCCCTCGGCGGATTCGGCGCCGTGCTGGGCGCCATCCTCATCGCCTCGGCCCGAGTCGCCGAGGTGTCGATCACCAACTGCGCCGGCGATCGTATCCGGCTCCCGATCGCCCTGCGGGACCGCCAGAGCGCGGCCGCCTTCGCCGACCGGGCGGCCACGGTGGTCGCCGACGCGGGCCGGCCGGCCCCGCGGGGGGCGGCCCCTGGGGCGGGCGGGCCGTCCGACTAGATCGTCGCGCAGCGGCAGCTTCCGGACCTTCTCTCGGGAGAGGCATTGCGGCGTAATTTGATAGGCCGGCGAGATGTCGCCCGTTGGGTCTCCGCATCTACACTCGTCATGCGGGTGGCACCGCGCACCTATCCAGAGCGCCCGAGAGTCCCGGCTCGACGACGGCGCAGCAACCGGCCGACGCCTCCGAGGACGGCACGGTGCTCCCGCCGGGTGCGATAGGAGGCAGAGGGAGATGCCGCAGCTGTCCGCCCCCTCCCTGCGGACCCGGCGCCCGCCGCGGGGCCCGCGCCCGAACTGGAGCCTTCGCTTCCTCGGCTTGCGCCTGGCGGACACGGGCAGCACCGACGTCCCCCTGGCGCTCCTCACGGCCCTCCGCGACCGGCTGGCCGGGCTGCCGGGCTCGACGAGCGCGCGGGTCCGGGCCGATGGCAGCGTCGCCGTCTGGGCCAGGTTCGCCGCGAGCGAGAGCAGCCGGCCCTTCGAGGCGGCGGCGAAGGGCGCCCTCGGATCGCTCGGGCTCGCTGCTCGGGTGACATCGGTCAACGCCATGCGCCACGTGAACCCGGAGGACGTCGGGGTCTGGACCGTCGGCCCGGTGTTCCTCCCCCGCTTGCGGGCACGAGTGCCCGAGGAGATCCGGGAGTGAGTCATGACTTCAGCTCGGCTGCGAAGCTCATGGCCGCGGCCAACCAACCCGGGCCGGCGAGCGACCCGTCGATCGCAGCCCAATGGGCGGTCGGTTGCGGGGAGCGGGTCCTGAACCTCTACGAAGCACGCTACCCGACCGATCCACGAGCTCGGGACCGTCTCGCGCGTGGCCGTGCGCTGCTGGCTGGGGAGGAGATCCAAGCGGACTCCACCCTGGACCACCGCGCGAAGTGGGCCAATCGGGCCATCAAGGAAGCAGCGTCACCGACCTCCTCGGCTGCCGCGGCGTACTTGGCCGCAGCGTTCGCCGAGGCTGCGGCACACCACTCGATTCGCGGCGACGCGGGGTCGGCCTGGTTCTCGGCCGGCCTCGCGGCCGACTACGGGGCCGTAGCGGTCGGCCTCGCGCGCGGCGCGGCAGCCGAAGGCACCGAGAGACAGGCCCAATGGAGCGAACTGGCCACGCGACGGGCAAGTGCCTTCCGAAGCCGGCTCCCCCAGAGTCAGTCCGCCAACCCCTTCCCGATGATGCTCGCTTCCGACGACATTCCATCGCTCAACGCCATTCCCCTGCGGTCGGCCGAGGACTCGTGGGTGGGGCGCACGCTCGGCGTGGATGCCGTCTATCGAGTACGACTGGTGCTCCAAGTCCTCGGCCTCCCGCTCCGGCCCGTCAACGCCCTGCGACTTGCGCTGAACCGCGTCCCGGTCCGGATACTGAGCCTCGGGTTCATGCGGCTGGGCGACTGGCTTCTGCTGATCTCGGTGGCGATCATCGTCGCGCTCGTCCTCCACGCTGGCCCGGGGTACACATCGGGCAGCCGTGGCGGCGTCTACGGCACGGCCGACGCGTTCCTCGCGGCCCACGAGGACTCCAGCGGGGTCCTGACGATCGACTCGTCGTTCACGGTGGCGCCGGCCGCTCAGCCGGGTGACTGGATCGTGACGTTCCACGTGCCCTATGGCGGCCGGTCCTACGTCTGCACCTTCACCGGCGACGGCGCCGGCCACGTACTCACCCAGTACACCTGTCAGTGACGATCAGCCCAGGGCCACGACTCGCCTAAGGTCGAGTCGCGCCCTGGCCAGCGGCAACTTCTGACCCCCTTATCTACTACCCCCGGGCCTCGTTGACGACCTCGCGCGCGAAGGATTATGCTCAATCCCGACCCGACAAGTCGGAATTCACCGGCGCGGTGGCCCTCTCACCGCGGGCGTCCCCCTGGGGAACTCCGGCTGGTCGGGCCGCCGGGAAGGCCGGCCCTCCGCGGGCCGGCGATCCGGCTCAACGGCACCGACGACATCTGCCGCCCTGACGCCCGCAACAATCGAGGATCGTCCCCTGACCGCCTCCGTCTCCGCCTCCAGCTCCCACCGCACCAAGCACCACGGCACCGGGGCCGTCGCCTTCTCCACGAAGGGCGAGTACGGCGTCCGCCTGATGGTGCAGCTCGGGCGGCGCTACGGCGAGGGGCCTGCAAGCCTGTCCGAGATCGCCCTGGACGAGGAGCTGCCGCGCGCCTACCTGGAGCAGCTGGTGACGAGCCTCCGCGAGGCGGGCCTGGTCACCGCGACCCGCGGCGCCCGCGGCGGCTATCAGCTCACGGCTCCGCCCTCGGAGATCCGGATGGGCGAGGTGCTCCGGGCGCTGGAGGGGCCGCTCGCCCCGATGTTCTGCGCGTCGGACGACCCCGACCACGCCGCCTGCGCCCGCTCGGCGCGGTGCACCGTCAACCTGCTCTGGGTGAAGGTGCGCGACGCCATCGCGGACACCCTCGATTCACTCACCCTGGCGGATCTCGTCCCGGTCCGCCACATCGTCCTCGACCCGCGCGAGCCGGCCGCGTCCCCGGCTGGGCTCGCGTAGGTCGAGGACGCCACTTCACCCGCCGACGCCGCGCCCCCGGCGCACCGCGAACCACCAGGAGCAACCTTCGTGACCGACGCGACCGACCGAGAGCTCGTCATCCGTGACCTCCGGGTCGCCCCGGCAGCCAAGCCCGACCGCGAGATCCTCCAGGGGATCAACCTGACGATCCGGAAGGGCGAGACCCACGCGATCATGGGCCCCAACGGCTCCGGCAAGACGACCCTCTCGTACGCGCTGATGGGCCACCCGGCGTACCTCATCAAGGGCGGCGAGGTGCTCTGGAAGGGCTACAACCTGCTCGACCTGTCGGCCGACAAGCGCGCCCGGCTGGGCCTGTTCCTGGCCTTCCAGTACCCGACGGCCATCCCCGGCCTGAGCGTGGCGAGCTTCATCCGGTCGGCGCTCAACGCCCGGCTCCAGGGGATCGACAAGAACCCCGGCGTGGACCCCACCGACCCCATGCGCGGCGGCGTCTCGATGCTCGACTTCCGCAAGAAGATGCGGGCCAAGATGGCCCTGCTGCGGATGGAGGACAGCTTCGCCACCCGGTACGTCAACGACGGGTTCTCGGGCGGCGAGAAGAAGCGCCTCGAGATGCTCCAGATGGCGATGCTCGAGCCGGAGTTCGCGATCCTCGACGAGACCGACTCGGGCCTCGACATCGACGCCCTGCGGATCGTCGCCGAGGGCGTGAACGCGCAGCTCAACCCCGACATGGGCGTGCTGCTGATCACGCACTACCAGCGGCTACTCAACTACATCAAGCCCGACGTGGTGCACGTGCTGGCCGCGGGCCGCATCGTCACCAGCGGCGGCAAGGACCTGGCGCTCCGCCTCGAGGAGGAGGGCTACGGCCCGATCCTGCGCGAGGCCGGCCTCGACGCCGGCGCCTCCGACGACGAGATGGCCGTCCCGCAGCAGCCCGAGACGGCCGGCGCGGGACGCTAGGGGACCCCGATGACCACCGAGACGCGCCCGGTCGCCTCCCCTCTCGACCCGGTCGCGCTCCGGGCCGACTTCCCGATCCTCGACCAGGAGGTGCGCGGGCACCCGCTGGTCTACCTGGACTCGGCCGCCACCTCCCAGAAGCCGACCTCGGTCCTGCGGGCGATGGACGACTACTACCGGCGCGACAACGCGAACGTCCACCGCGGCATCTACGCGCTCTCGGAGCGGGCGACCGCCGACTACGAGGGAGCCCGCGTCAAGGTCGCCCGGCTGATCGGGGTGTCCGACCCGCACACGATCGTCTGGACGCGCAACGCGACCGAGAGCCTGAACCTCATCGCCTACTCGTGGGGCCGCCGCCACATCGGCCGCGGCGACGTGATCGTGCTGACCGAGATGGAGCACCACTCCAACCTCGTGCCGTGGCAGATCCTGGCCCAGGAGAAGGACGCCGACCTCGAGTTCATCCCGATCGACGACGACGGCGTCCTGCGCCAGGACGTGTTCGAGGTGCTGCTGCGCCTCAAGCCCAAGCTGGTGTCGTTCACCCACGTTTCGAACATGCTGGGCACCGTCAACCCGGTCGAGGAGATGACCCGCAGGGCCCACGAGGCGGGCGCGCTGGTCTCGATCGACGGGGCGCAGGCCGTGCCGCACATGCCGGTGGACATCGGGGCGATCGGTGCCGACTTCTACAGCTTCTCGGGCCACAAGGCGATGGGCCCGACCGGCTCGGGCGTTCTCTGGGCGCGCCGCGAGCTGCTCGAGTCGATGCCGCCCTTCCTGGGCGGCGGCGACATGATCCGGGAGGTGCACCTCCGCCGCTCGGAGTGGAACGACATCCCCTGGAAGTTCGAGGCGGGCACGCCGGACATCTCGGCGGCGATCGGCCTCGGCGCGGCGGCCGACTACCTGATGGCACTGGGCATGGACCGCGTCCGCGCGCACGAGCAGGAGCTGGTGGCCTACGCCCTCGACGTCCTGCCGCGCGAGGTGCCGGGGATCGAGCTGTACGGCCCGGCGGCGGACCAGCGCGGCGGCGTCGTGTCGTTCAACCTGCCGGGGGTCCACCCGCACGACGTCGCGCAGGTGCTGGACCGCTTCGGCGTGGCGATCCGCGCCGGCCACCACTGCACGATGCCGCTGCACGAGCGGCTGGACCTGTCGGCGACGGCCCGGGCCTCGTTCGGCGTCTACAACACGCCGGCCGACATCGACGCGCTGGCCGCCGCCCTCCGCGAGGTGCAGGCGCTGTTCGGGGGCTGACGCCTCGGCGGCTGTAGCTCCCGTATCGCCTCGGCCGCCCCGGCCCCGTATCGCCGCGGCCCCGTATCGCCCGGCGCGGGGTGGTCTCTTGCAGATGCTCGCTGTGCGGTCCTTGCGCGATGCGGTTCGGTCAGCGGTCCACGGGGCGAGCATCTGCGTCCGGATCCGGGCGGATCAGTTGCAGATGACCGTGGTGCGGCCCTTGTCCAGAGCCTTTTCGGATAGCGGCCGCGTGGCGAGCATCTGCAAGGGGAGCCTGCGGCAGGCGTGCGGCGAAGCAGGCGCGGGTCGCCGCGGAGGCGCACTCGTTCGCGGATAGCGACCGCCACGCGATCATTTGGCAGAACCCGGCCGTCGACGCCGCGGGCGATCCCTCGCGCCGGCACTCCCGCCGCACCGGGCTCGCTTCGCGGCATGTCGGCCTCCGCGCTCATCGAGCGGCGCGCATCGCCGGGCCCACGGGCTGCGAGAATGGCCGCATGAAGCAGATCGCGGAGAGCGTGGACGTCCTGGTCGTGGGCGGCGGGACGGCCGGGCACATCGCGGCCATCCAGGCGGCGCGGGCCGGCGTGACCACGGCGGTGATCGAGGCCGGCACGATGCTGGGCGGCACCATGACCGCGGGCGGCGTGTGGATGCCGAACCACTTCTTCACCAAGACCGGCCCGGTGGTCCAGGGCATCCCGTGGGAGCTGCACACGCGGTCGAAGGAGGTCGAGGGCCTCCCGGTCCCCGACTACCGCCAGCGCCGCCCGGTCGAGACGCCGGGCTACTACTCCTACATCAACGTGCCCGTCTACGCGGCGCTCGCCGAGGCGGCGGCGGTCGAGGCCGGCGTGATCCTCCACTACCACGAGTTCGTGGACGAGGTCCGCGCCGACGGCGACTGGTGGGAGGTGGTCTCGCGGGGGCGCGGGGTCCGGCGGACCACCCGCTGCCGGGAGCTGATCGACGCGTCGGGCGACTCCGACGCGGTCCGGGCGCTCGGCCTGCGGACCACGCGCTCCAAGGTGAGCCAGCCGGGCACCCTCCAGTACCAGATCGGCGGCATCGAGTACGAGCAGGTCTGGAAGGAGGAGGTCCAGGCCATCTACGAGGAGGCGATGCGCGACGGCACGCTCAAGAAGGGCGACTGGGCGTACGCCAACATGGAGCCGTTCATCTACTACCTGCGCCACGGCGGCCACAACGCCACCCACATCTACGACGCCGACACCTCCGACGCCGACGGGCAGACGTGGGCGAACATTGAGGGCCGCGAGCGGATGCTGCGGATGTTCCGCTTCGTGCGCGAGCAGGTCCCGGGCGCCGAGCGCGCCTCGATCCGCTACATGGCCCCGTTCACGCTGGCCCGAGAGACGTACCACACGGTGGGCGAGTACACGGTGGTCAAGGACGACTTCGTGCGGGCGACACGCTTCGACGACGCCGTCTGCAACGCGTACAACTACATCGACCTGCACAGCCAGGCGATCGGCTGCGAGGTGTCGTTCATCGACGACCCGGATGCCATCCCCACGGTCCCGTTCCGGGCGCTGGTCCCGAAGGGCTCGCGCCGGATCACCGTGGCGGGGCGGAACGTGTCCGCCAACCGGATCGCGTTCGCGGGGATCCGCGCCCAGTGCACCTGCATGGCGATGGGCCAGGCGATGGGCGCGGCCGCGGCGCTGGCGGTCCAGCGGGGGATGGCGTCGCGGGACGTTCCCGCTGCAGACGTGGTGGCGCTGACCGTGGAGCACGGGGCGGTGCGGCCGGGCTGAGGCCCGCTGGGCGGCGCCCGCCTGGGTGGCCATCCGCCCTCCGCGGCCATCCGCGGCGATCCGCTCGTGCCTCGGGCGCCATGCCGGCAGGGACCCGCCGACGGCCGATCGCGAGGAGACCCCTCAGCCCGAACCCGGCCGCGCTGTGCCGTGCTCGGCGAGGTGCCTCTCCAGCAGCCCCACCAGGCGCTCGAAGGCGGCGTACTTCTGCGGCGTCGCGGTCCGCGCGCGCTCCCCCGCGACGATCGGCGCGCAGCGGTCCCAGGCCTCGAAGACGGACCCGGT
>JAJYLZ010000095.1 GCA_021787395.1 Chloroflexota bacterium | reverse complement strand
CGAGGGCGGCAAGCGACGCGCGGTGGGCGGCCAGCGACGCCGCGGCGGCGCCCAGCCTCGTCTCCACGACGCGGGCCGGGCCGGCCGCGAGCGCGGCGACGCCGCGCCGCTCGTCCGCGAGGCGGGAGTCCACCGCGCGGCTGGCCCGCTCCAGCGCGAGGCCGACCCGCTCCCGGCTGGACGCGAGCCGGGACGACGGGTCCTCCCGCGCGAGCACGCGGCCCTCTGCGTCCAGGGCGCGTCGGGCGGCGGCGGCGCGGCGCGATGCCGCGGCGTCTGCCCGCTCGCCCAGAGCCCGGACCGCCCGCCCGACCTCGACCCGGTCCGGGACGATCAGCTCGGCCGCGGCCGACGGGGTGGGCGCCCGGACGTCGGCGGCGAAGTCGGCGAGCGTCACGTCCGTCTCGTGGCCGATGCCCGCCACGACCGGCAGGATGTGGGACGCGACGGCCCGCACGACCCGCTCGTCGTTGAACGCCCACAGGTCCTCGGGCGAGCCGCCGCCCCGGGCGACGATGGCGACCGAGGGCGCCTCCGACTCGCGGCCTGCGGCGGCCTCGTCCCGGACGTACTCGTCGAGGGCCCGGAGCGCGGCGACGATCGAGGCGGGCGCCGCGGCCCCCTGGACCTGGCACGGCACCAGCAGCACGCGTGCGAGCGGCCAGCGTCGGGCGAGCACCGTGCACACGTCGTGGCGCACCGCCCCGGTCGGTGAGGTGACCAGCGCGATGACGCGGGGCCGGACGGGCAGCGGGCGCTTCCGCGCGGCGTCGAACAGGCCCTCGGCCGCCAGGCGCGCCTTGGTCTGCTCGAACTGCAAGGCGAGGTTCCCGAAGCCGGCTGGCTGGAGCTCCGCCACGTAGAGCTGGACGGCGCCCTGGGCCTCGAACACGTCCATCCGCCCGTGCGCCACCACCGCCAGGCCGCTCTGCGGCTGGAACGACGAGCGCAGGCGCTCCTCGCGGAACCACACGCACTGGAGCTGGGCGCGGGCGTCCTTGAGGGTGAAGTAGGCGTGGCCCGCCGTGGACACCGTGTACCGGCTGACCTCGCCCTCCACCCACAGGCTGCGCAGGTCCTCGTCGGAGCGGACGCGGTCCTTCAGGGCGCGAGCGACCTCGGACACGGTGCGCACGCGCAGCGGGCCGAGGTCGGCCGGCGCGGGGCCGGCGCCGCCCGCCCCCTCGTCGGGGACGGCGTCCCAGGGCGGCAGCAGGGCGTCGCGCGGCCCGTCGGGCTGGGGCACGGCGGCTTCCAGCGCCGGCTGCCGGGCGCGGCTACAGCCGCGTCTGGTACTCGCCGGTCCGGGTGTCGATGCGCAGCGTGTCGCCCTCGCTGACGAACAGCGGGACCTGCACCACCAGCCCGGTCTCCATGGTGGCGTTCTTGCGGGCGCCCTGGGCCGTGTCGCCGGCGAAGCCCGGCTCGGTCTCGGTCACCAGCAGGTCCACGGTCACCGGTAGCTCGACGCCCAGCGTCTCGCCCTGGTACGCGGTCCGGTCGAGTAGCATGCCCTCCTTGAGGAACCCGACCACGTCGTCGAGCTTCTCGGCGGGCAGGCTGAACTGCTCGTAGGAGTCGGTCTCCATGAAGTGCAGGTCGTTCCCGTCCCGGTAGAGGTACTGGATCGGGCGGCGGTCCAGCACCGCTCGCGGCCACTTGTCGCCGGCCTGGAACGACTTCTCGACCGTGCTGCCCTTCTTGACGTTGCGCAGCTTGATGCGGACCTGGGCCGAGCCGCGGCCCATCTTGATGTGGTGGTAGTCGAGGATCTGCCAGAGGTCGCCGTCAAGCTCGATGACGACGCCCTTGCGCAGCTCGCCGGTGCTGATCATGGGTTGGGCTGCTCCGGTGGCGCATGGCGCGGTCAGGGCGCCGTTGGCCCCCGCGCGTGGACGTGGATGTGCCTCGGGATGCTACCAGAGAGGCCGCGCTACGCCGAATGCAGGGGCTCGCCGGCCGGGCGGTCCTGGCTGCGGCGGTCAGGCCGGAAGCGAGATCACGTCCCGCGGGAAGCGGGTCAGCAGCTCGCACACCCCGGCCGCCGCGTCGAGGTGGACGAGGTCCTCGATCCGGACGCCCGTCTGCCCGTCCAGATAGATCCCGGGCTCCACGCTGAACACGGTGGGGCTGGGCAGCGGCGACTCTGGGGCGGCCCGCGACAGCGAGGGCCGCTCGTGGGTGGCCAGGCCGATCCCGTGGCCGAGCCCGTGGCCGTACGCGGGCCAGCGGCCGTCGCGCTCGATGGCGCCGCGCGACATCGCGTCGATCGAGCGTCCGTCGGGCAGCGTGCCGCCGGCGCGCACCGCGGCCGCCAGCGCGTCGATCGCCGCCTGCTGGGAGCGCGCCACCGTCTCGTACACGCCGAGGTCGCGCTCGGTCGGCTCGCCGATGAACAGCGTCCGCGTCATGTCGCTGCGGTAGCCCTCGACCTGGGCACCGAAGTCGAACAGCAGCACCGCCCGGTCGCGGACGGGCCGGTCGCCCGGCGAGCCGTGGGGCAGGGCCGCCTCGGGGCCGGACAGGCAGGCCACGTCGAACGCGAGGCACTCCGCGCCGCCGGTGCGCATCAGCCACTCCAGGCGCAGCGCGAGGTCGCGCTCCGTGACCCCCGGCCGGATCTCCGGGAGCAGCGCCGCGAGCGCCCGGTCGGCCACCGCGCAGGCCGCGGCGATCCGCTCGACCTCGTCAGGCGTCTTCACCGCGCGCATCTGCTCCACCCAGCCGTCGGCGGGGACGAGCTCGACGCCCGGGGCCGCCTCGGCCAGCTTGGCCCACGTGCCGTGCGGGATGGCGTCCGCCTCCATGCCCACCCGCCGCGCGCCGATCGAGCGCAGCAGCCGCTCCCAGGCGCCGGGCAGGTCGTAGCCGATCTCGTCCACGGTCGCGTCCGGCGCCTCGCGGCGGGCCTGGATCGTGTACCGCGAATCGGCGAGGACGGTCACGGACTCGGCGCCCACCAGGAACTCGCCCGAGTGGCCGGCCGACGGCTTCTCGCCGGGGCCCAGCGTGAAGCCGGTGAGCCAGCGCATGTGCTCGGGCCGGACGCCGAACCAGGCGTCGACGCCCTCCTCGGCCATCCGCGCCCGGAGGCGGCCGAGCCGGGCGGGTCGGGCGGCCCGGTCGGCGTCGAGCCAGCGGGTCCGGGCGGCGTCGTCGGGCGCCGGCGCGAAGTCGGCCGGGACGGGCAGTCGGGCCACGTCAGTGCCCGTACTTCTGCACGTTGGCGTCGTGCTGCGCCTGCGTCTTGGCGTAGACCGTCTTGCCGTTCTGGCCGGTGGCGAGGAAGAACAGGTAGCCGGTCTTGGTGTCAGGGTTGAGCGCGGCGTCGATCGAGGCCAGCCCCGGCGAGCAGATCGGCCCGGGCGGCAGGCCCTTGCTGGTGTAGGTGTTGTAGCCGGCCAGCGCGGGGGGCAGCGGCACCGGCAGCTTGTAGCCGGCGGGCAGCGTGTCCCAGAACACGTAGGTCTGCCACTTCAGGAGGGGGAGCTGCTCCAGCCGCAGCGTGTCGTTCACGTAGAAGATCGTAGGGTCTGACTGGAGCAGGCCTGTCGGCCACAGCTTGGGGTTCAGCCGATTGGCGTAGACGCCGGCGATCAGCGGCCGGTCCACGTCGAGCTGCGCCTCCTGCTCCACGATGGAGGCCAGCACCAGCACCTGCTGGAAGGTGGCGCCGCGCGATGCGGGCACGGTCATCCGCTCGGGGCCAACGTTCGCGTAGAACGCGTCCAGCATCATCTTGATCAGGCCCTCGGCGTCGGTCGGCGCGATCGGGTCGGTGCGGATGCTGTAGGTCGCCGGGTACAGGAAGCCCTCCAGGCTGGCGCCCTTCGCGCGGATCTTGGGATCCAGCAGCCACGGGTAGTTCGAGAGCAGCTCGTCGGTGGGGTGCTCGGCGAGGTCGTAGAACTGCTTGGGGTCGATCTGCGTTCCCTGGAGCGTCTCGAGCTTGGCCGTCATCTGCTCGATCCGCAGCCCCTCCCGGAACGTGACGCTCTGGGTCTGCACGACCACGCGGTTCTTGATCAGGCCCTGGACCACCTGCGCGGGGGTGAGGTCCTTGGCCAGCTCGAAGGTGCCGACGGTGAGCTGCGGGGTGAGGTTGGCCTCCCGGGCCTCGAACAGGAAGGCCGGCTGGCTGACGATGATCCCCGCCGCCTCCAGCCTGGGCGCCAGGGTGGACGGCGTGTCGCCCTCCGCCACGTCGAAGGCCACGGTCGTGGGGTCGTTGCTCGCCGGGGTCGTCAGGGCCGGGCCCAGGTCCTCGCGAACGAGCTCGGCGATGAAGCCGATGGAGAGGGCGCCCGGGTTCTGCTCGGCCCACGGGGCCACCGCCATCCGCAGGATCGGCCGGGCCACGGTGACCAGGACCAGCATGACCGCGGCGGCGAGCACCCCGAGGAACAGCAGGAACCGGAGCAGGCCGGCGAGGCCGCCGCCGCTGTCGCCGTAGCGCCGGTAGCGCCGCTGGTCGCCCGGCCCCCGGCCGTACCGGCCGGCCTGGCGGTAGCCGTACTCCGCCGGCGTGGGCGTCGGCTCGGGGTCGACCATGGGCTCACGCGGGCCGCGGCCGCCTCGTACCGTCATCACTCCTCCTGGACTGCTGGACCCGGCGCGGCCGACCCGCCGGGCGCGGGCGGCGTCGCGGCGCGCCGGGCGTCGAGCTCGTCCTGCAGGATGATCGCGGCTGCCTCGCGGTCCACCCTGGCCCGGTGCGCGTTGCGCTGGGTGCGCGTCGGGGCGCCCCCGCTCCGGCCCCGGGGCATGCGGCCGAGGCGCTGCTCGGCGGCGAACGAGGTCAGCCGCTCGTCCCGCAGCGCGACCGGGAGCCCCAGTCGCTCCCCCACCGCCGCGGCCCAGGCGCGAGCGGCCGCTGCCATCTCGCCCTCGGTGCCCCTCGCCTCGACCGGCAGCCCGACCACCAGCTCGGCCACGTCCTGCTCTCGGCAGACCCGGCCGAGCGCCGCGACGTCGGCGTCGAGCGAGCTGCCGCGGTTGAGGGTCGCGAGCGGCCGCGCGATCCCGACCGCCGCCTCGGCCACGGCGAGGCCCACGCGGCGCGAGCCCAGATCAACCCCCAGGATCCGGGCGGTCACCGACGTGCGGCGCGCCGATGACGGACGGCGCGCGGTCGAGAGGCGTGCATCACCCCGATGGTACCGGTGACGCGGCGGGCGCGGATTCGGAGGCCGCCGGCGGGGCGGGGCTCGACGGCACCGGCGAGGCGCCGGGCGGCGCGGTCTCGCCGGGAGTGCCGCTGGGCAGCGGCGTGGCGGTGGCCTGCGGGCGCTCTGGCAGGCCCACCGTGAGCGTCACCTTGTCCGGGTTGTCCGGGACCGTGCTGACCCAGAACGGCGACAGCGAGACCTGGACCCTGCCGTACTCGGAGAGGGACGCCTCCACCTCCTGGGGGCTCTTGCCCAGCACCCTCGCCTTGAGGCTCGCCGCGTCCAGCGGCTGCTGCTCGAGCGCAGTCCCGGTCACCGTATAGCTCACGGTCCCGTCCGCGCCCACCGTGCCGCCGCTGACGCGCACGTCGATGGAGTCCGGCACGATCTCGTCGCCGGGCGTCACGGCGGACCGGAGCGCAGCCTCCCCCATGCCCCGCAGCGGGGTCTCGTCGACCGCGACCACGGTGGCCGTCGCGTCGGCCTGCAGGGTGAACGTCGTCTGCCCCGCCTTGAGCACCTTGCCCTCGAGGCCGGCGGTGTCGGGCGTGTAGCTGGGCTGGCCCAGCCGCGCCGTCTCCGGGTACAGCGTGGCGCCCTGGGGCGCGATGGTCGGGTCGGCGACGGCGCCGGACATCTTGTCGGCAAGGTCCTTGGCCAGCTGGGCCATGGCCGCGGTGACGTCCCCGGCGAGGATCTTGGGCGTCTCGGTCCGCGCGCCGCCGCTGGTGGGCGCCGCGTTGTAGACGCTGATCTGCTGGGCGGCCAGCGAGCTCGGCACCTGGTCGATCGCCTGCGCGGCCACGTTGCCGCCGGGGCCCGGGGCGACCGCGGTCACGCCCACGCTGACCGTGCCGTGGGTGATCGTGGTGCCGCTCACCGTCGCCCTGGGGACGACCACCGACGCGGTCGTCGAGAACGTGACGCCGTCAAGCGTGGACACCCGGGTGCCGCGCGCGACCGGCATCGCGTTCACGGTGTTGATGCTGTCGAAGGTGACCGCGCCGCTGGCGGCGGTCTGGGTGACGCTGGTCCCGGTCACCGGGAACGCGCCCTGCGCGCTGAGCGGGACGTTCACCGTGGTCGCCGGGATCACCAGCCCGGCCTGGTCAACGCCGACAGCCGACGGGTCGGCGCGCACGGTGATCGAGACCGGCGCCACCGCCGCCATGGCGGGCGTGACGGTGATGACGGCGGACGGCAGCACCAGCGCCGCCGCGGCCCCGCCGAAGCCGAGCGCCACCGCGAGCAGCAGCACCACGGCGAGGACAGGGCCGCGGACCCTCCGGCGGGACCTGCCCACGGCGGCCTCGCGCACCACCGGGCTCGAGGCGGCCGCGGAGCGGCTGGGGGCCGAGATCGCCCCACCGGGCAGCGCGCCATCGGCCGGGTGAGCCTGCGCGACCCTGGCAGCCGCAGCCGCCTCGCCCCCGGGCGACGGGAC
>JAJYLZ010000040.1 GCA_021787395.1 Chloroflexota bacterium | reverse complement strand
CGGGCGGCGGGCCCGGGCGGAGGCGGCCATCGCGGCGACCGGCTCGGGCGTCGGCTCCTCGGCGATCGCGGCCATGATGTCGGCCGCGAGGCCCGGGCGCGGCCCGGGGGCGGGCTCCCCGGCGGCCCGCTCGAGGGCGGCGGCCGCGGAGCGGATCCGCGCCGCCTCCTCGGCCGTGAACCCGTCACGCTCGGTCATCGCCCGGCCTCCAGCGCATCGAGACGGGCGCGCAGCCGCAGCAGGCCCCGGTGCAGGTGGGTCTTCACGGTGCCCTGCGGCCGATCGCAGGCCTCGGCGATCTCCGGCACGGTGAGCCCGCCGAAGTAGCGCAGGGCGACGGTCTCGCGGTAGGGCTCCTCCAGGCCGCGGAGCGCCTCGCGCACCAGGCCCGCCTCCTCGGCGGCCGGGAGGACGCGCCCGGGATCGGCGGTGGCGGCGGCGTCGAGCGCGGCGCCGGCGAAGTGGCGCGCGACGCGCCGGCCCCCGGGGTCGAGCAGCTCGTCCGGGCCGTCCAGCGCCGCCGGGTCGATCCAGTCCACCGGCCGCCGCTGGTGGGCCCGGCGGATGGCGATGCGCACCGCGATGCGCGAGATCCAGGCCGTGAACGGCCCGTCGCCCCGCCAGTCGGGCAGCGACCGGTAGGCGGCGACGAACGCCTCCTGGGCGGCGTCCTCGGCGTCGGCCGCGCTGCCGAGGACCCGGTGGCACACGCGGGTCACGGCCGGGAGGTCCCGCTCGACGAGCGCCGCGAACGCGTCCCGGTCGCCGTCGAGGACGGCCCGCACGACGCGCACGGCCAGCTCGTCGCGCTCGATCGCGGCGTCGGGGCTGGCGGCGGCTGCAGGGACGGGCGGAATGGCTTGGACCCTCCGGCTCGGGGCCGTGCGGAGCGGCGCTGGGACGGGGGTCGCGTCATGGCGCTTCGCCTCGCTTCGTCGGCCAGAGGGTACGCCCGGGCCGCCGGGCATGACGGCGGGACAGCCGCGACGGGGCCGCTCAGTCGCCGCGCGCGGCGCCGTGCCCCATGCCGTGCACGCCGCGGCCGCGTGCCATGGGCATCGACACGTGCATGACCCCGCCACGGGTCGCCACGGTGCAGGCGCTGCCCATCGCCGCGCGCATCGGAGCGTGCGCTGCCGGGGCGCACATCGCGGTGCGGACGACCGGGGCCGGGGCCAGGGCGTGGGCGGCGACGGCGCCGGGGCCGGCGACGCCGGCGATGGCGAGGGCGGCGATGGCGACGGGGCGGGCGATGTGGAGGGCGAGGGGGTTGATCACGGTTGACCTCGGTTTGGCTGTGGTCGGTTTAGGTTCCAGACCGGTAGGGGCACCGTCCGGTCAAACCGTTTCAACGCCACGCCGCGATCCCCCGCGGACGCCGGGCGGCAGGCCGGTGCGTCGGCCGCCACCAGCGACGTGGGTCCGTCAGCCCTCGCTCTCGGTCGCGTGCTCGGCCACGTCGCGCCGGTCCTCGAGCCAGCGGCGCACGGAGAGCAGGGCCGCGATGCCCTCGCCCGCCGCGCTGCCCACCTGCTTGGTCGACCCGGCCCGGACGTCGCCCGCGGCGAACACGCCGTCGAGCGACGTCGCGTACCGCGCATCGGTGACCACGAAGCCGTGCTCGTCGAGGTCCACCGAGTTCCGCAGGAAGCCGGTGTTGGGGTCGAGGCCGACGAACACGAAGGCGGCCGCGGGCTCCAGCCGGATGGCCTCGCCGGACGCGCGGTCACGGGCGAGCACCGCGCCCAGCCGGCCGTCGCGGGACTCGAACTCGTCCAGGTCCACCCCGGTTCGGACCGTGATCCTCGAGTGGCCGCGGACCTTGTCGGCGACCAGCTCGCTCGCCCGCAGCCCGCTCCGGGCGAGGATCGTGACGTGGTCCGCGAGGGTGGTCAGGAACAGCGCCTCCTCGAGCGCGGAGTTGCCGCCGCCGATCACCACCAGCTCGTCGGCGCCCCGGTAGAACGGGCCGTCGCAGGTGGCGCAGTAGTGGACGCCCAGGCCCGTCAGGCCCTCCTCGCCCGGGACCCCGAGCCGTCGGTAGCGCGAGCCGGTGGCGACGATCACGGCGGACGCCCGGTACTCGTCGCCGGCGGCCGTCCCGACCGCCACGCAGCCCGGCTCGCGCGAGACCCGGGAGACGTCCACGGCCGACACCAGCTCCACGCCGTAGCGCTGGGCGTGGGCGACCAGGCGGTCGGCCAGCTCCTGCCCTCGGATCCCGTCCGGGAAGCCCGGGTAGTTGTCGATCCGCTCGGTGGCGCCGGCCTGGCCCCCCAGTGCGCCCCGCTCGAGCACCAGCGCGTCCACGCCCTCGCGAGCCGCGTACACGGCGGCCGACAGCCCTGCTGGCCCGCCGCCCACGATCAGCAGGCCGTAGGCGGACTTCTTCGCGCGCAGCTGGAGCCCCAGCTTCTCCGCCAGCTCGGCGTTGGACGGCTCCAGCAGGTACGAGCCGTCTCCGAACACGATCGTCGGGATGGTGCGGCCGCCGCCCTGCAGCCGCTCCACGAACGCCCGGCCGTCGGCGTCCGCGTCGATGTCCACCCAGCGGTACTGGATCCGCTGGTCCATGAGGAACGACTTGCTGCGGCGGCAGTCGGGGCACCAAGGGGCGCCGTAGACGGTGATCTGGTCCATGTCGAGATCCTAGATGCTGGGCGCCCTTCGCGAGTTCGGGGCGACGGCAATGGCCACCGGGCTCGCGCACGGGGGCCTGCGGTGGCCCAGGCGGCGCCGCGGCCGGGGCGGGCGGCCCGGGCGCGGCGCTAGCTGTTCTTCCCCGTCAGGTTGTTGACGGGCACGCGGCTCATCGGCGGCTGCCCTGACAGACTCCAGTGTGGCCGACGGTTGTTGTAGAAGTCGAGGAACACCGGCAGCAGGGCGATCCGGTCCGCCGTGTCGGCGAACGGCCTGGCGTAAGCCCACTCGTTGAGCAGGGTGCGCACCATCCGCTCGGCCTTGCCGTTGGTCTGGGGCCGGTACGGACGGGTGAACCGGTGGCCGATGCCCAGCTCGTCACAGGCCGCGGCCAGGTCCCGGCTCCGGTAGCAGCCGCCGTTGTCGGTCAGGATCCGTTCGATCCTGATGCCGTGGCCGGCGTAGAAGCGCCAGGCCCGGCGGAGGAAGGCGGCCGTCGTCTGGGGCGACTCGTCGGGCAGCTCCTCCGCATAGGCGAGCCTCGAGTGGTCGTCGACCGCGATGTGGACGCGGTTCCAGCCGATCCCGCGGTGCCTGCTGACGACCCCGTCGCCGCGGCCGTGGACCCGGTGGCCGCCGCCCTCGCCGATCCGGCCGAGCATCTTCGTGTCGAGGTGGACGAGCTCGCCCGGGCGCTCGCGCTCGTAGCGCACGACCGGCGGCCGTGGCTCCAGCCGGTCGAGCCGGTTGAGCGACACCCGCCGGAGGAGAGCGTAGACCGTGGACCGGGCAAGCCCGGCCTCCCAGGCGAGGACATGGGGTCCTGCCCGGAGCTCGAGGCGCCGGGCACAGACCTGCTCGACGAGCTCGGCCGGGTGGGCACGAGCCTGGCGGTGGACGGCGCTGCTCCGGTCGCGGAGACCGGGCTCGCCCTCGCGCCGGAAGCGGCCGAGCCACTTCGAGCCGGTCTGGCGGCTGACCCCCGCGGCATCGGCCGCCTTCGTGATCGTCCAGCCGTCCCGGACACGGTTGACGAGGAGCTGCCGACCCTTCGGGGTCAGGCGCGCACTAGCATGGGCCATGAGGGTCCCCTCTTCGACTGCGGCTTCGACACCAGCAGCCGAACGATAGGGGCCCTCACCCCGTCAACAACCCGATTGGGAACTAGAGCTAGCTGCCCTGGCCCGCGGCAGCGGGCCGGGGGACGACGGTGATCTGCGCCGCGTACATCCCCATCGCGCACGTGTAGCGCAGCACCCCGGCGGGCAGCGGCGGCAGGCTGAAGGTGTTCGGGCCCTTGTGGAGGCTCGACCGGATGTCGACGCCCGGCGCGAAGATGGACGCCGCGCAGGTGCTCGTGTTGGACGAGACCACGGTCCACTCCACGGGGTAGCCGGCGTAGATGGCGACGTTCGACGGGCTGTAGCCGCCGGCGTCCTGGTAGGTGGTGAGGCGCTCGACGCCGTCCGCGCCCAGGACGGCCGGGTCGACGGCGGCGGCCCCGGCCGAGCTCGCGAGCGTGAGCGAGACGCCGGACAGGCGCAGGCCCGCGCTGGCGTTGAGCAGCGCGAACCCGACCACGACCACGCCCACGAGGCGGAGGAGCGTCGGCTTGGCGCGTGACGGGACGAAGACCGGCACGCCGGCGAGGGCGAGCAGGCCGGGGGCCGTCCCCAGCGCGAACGTGCCGAGCAGCGCCGCGGCGTAGGCCGGGGACCCCGTGGACAGGGCGAACACCTGGACGGCCTGCGTGAACCCGCAGGGCAGGAAGAACGACAGCGCGCCGAGGACGGCCGTGCGCGCGTGGGAGTAGGCGCCGCCCGCGGCGCTGCCGTCGAGGCCGAGCCGCCGCCCGAGGCCCATGGGGAGCGTGGGCGACCAGCCGGCGAGGCGGGGCGACAGCCCCGTGAGGCGCGTGCCGACGAGCAGCATCACGAGCGCGACGCCCAGCATCAGCACGGCCGTCACCTGCGGCGGCATGGCGATCGACGCCCCCAGGGCGCCCAGGACCGCGCCGAACAGCGCGTAGCCGACGATCCGGCCGCCGACGAACACCAGCGCCGGGCGCATCGACGCGCCGCGCCCCGCCGAGCCCGCGCGACCCGCCTGGTAGGTCGCCGAGAGCCCCAGGACGAGGCCCCCCACCAGCGCCATGCAGGTCGAGACGCCGGCCGCCAGCCCCAGCAGGAGGGCCACGGCGAGGCCGCCGGTGGACAGGTCGCCGGCCGCCCCGGCCACGTCGCCGACGCCCGCCTGCTGCACGGCGATGACCAGTCCCAGCAGGACCACGGAGCCGGCGCCCGCGGTGCCCCAGATCACCGGGTCCCGCTCGACCCACGGGTCGCGGCCCACCTCGTAGCCGGCCCGGCCGATCTCGCGCGCGATGTCGGCGGCAGGCACCGGCGCCGAGCACTCCACGGTCACCTGGCCGCTGACGACAGAGGCGGCGACGCGCTCGACACCGGGCAGCCGGCCGACGAACCGGCCGATCCGGACCTCGCACGACCGGCAGGTCATGCCCCGCACCGGGAAGGTCATGACGACCTCTCCGCCGCCCGTCGCCCTGGACCGCGGGGCCGCGGGCTCGGCGCGCAGGCCCATCCGGATCTCCCGCAGCTCGACCGCGCGGCGGTGGAGCTCATCGGCGCGACTCGCGACCGTGCTGACGTCACCCGGGTCGCCGGGCGCCACGATTGGGGACGCCGTCTGGACGGCTGCCGGACGACTGGCGCTGGGCATCGGGGCGGGGCTCCTCATCGGCGTTCGGCCGGTCGTCCCGGCGTCTGCGCAGAGCGTGTCCGACCCCCTCGCCCGACGCCATCCATCCGCGGGCAAGGCTTCGTCAAGACTGGGTCAAAGCGCGCGGCCGGCCGGGTCCCGGCGCCCCGCCGGGAGGGGTGCGATCCGTCAGGCGCGGATGCCGGGCGCCGGCAGCTCCACGACGAAGGTGGCCCCGGTGCCGGGCCCCCTGCTCTCGGCCCAGGCCTGCCCGCCCATCGCCTCGGCCAGCGCCCGCACGATGGCGAGGCCGATCCCGGCACCCCCCTCCGCCCGGCTGCGAGCGGCGTCCACGCGGTAGAAGCGCTCGAACACCGCCTCGAGCTGATCGGCCGCCAGGCCGGCACCGTGGTCGGTCACCGACACCCGGCCGACGGTCGGCGTGGCGACGGCCGCCACCTCGACCGACGACCCGTCGGCGGCATGGCGGAGCGCGTTGGACAGGTAGTTGGACACGATCTGGGCGACCCGGTCGCGGTCGGCCACGACGAGCACGGGGCCGCCGGGCGTCACGAGCGTGATCCCCCGGGCGGCCGCCTGCGGCTCGAAGCGGGCCGCCGCCTCGCGTGCGATCTGGGCCGCGTCGACCGTCTCGAGCCGGAGCGGCAGCTGGCGCGCCTCCGCCCGCCACAGCTCGGCGAGCTCGTTGACCATGCGCGACAGCCGCGCCGTCTCGGCGCGCAGCAGGTGCCACGTCTGGGCGTCCGGCCGGAAGACGCCGTCCTCGAGGCCCTCGAGGTAGCCGTCGAGCGTGGTCAGGGGCGTGCGCAGCTCGTGGGCCACGTCGCCCACCAGCTGGAGCCGGCGGCGCTCGGTGGCCTCGAGCGACGCGGCCATCTCGTTGAAGGAGGCAGCCAGGTCGGCCAGCTCCCCGGGCTCGTCGGTGCCAACCCGCTCGGCGTACTGGCCGGCCGCGATCCGCCGCGCGGCCTCCGCGAGCCGAGCCACCGGCCGGGCGATGCGCGCGGCGACGGCGAGGCTGACGACGGCCGCGGTGGCGACCGCGATCACGGTGGCGGCGAGCAGGGCCCGGCGCATCGCGTCCACGAACGCCGCCTGGGTCGAGGCGGCCATCGCCTCCCCCATCGGGTCGCCGGGGAGGTGGCCCATCGCATCCGCGAAGTAGCCCGGCCCGACCAGCAGGACCGCGATCCCGACCGTGCCCAGCGCGGCGGCGGCGACCACGATGAACGCGAGCAGGAGGCGGGCCCGCAGCGACCTCGGCAGCATCACCGGGCCTCGCGCAGCCGGTACCCGACGCCGCGCACCGTCTCGATGAAGCGGGGGCTGGCCGCGTCGTCGCCCAGCTTGCGCCGGATGTTGGCGACGTGGACGTCCACCAGGTGGTCGTCGGCGAAGTCGTCGTCGCCCCACACGGCGGCGAAGATGCGCGGCCGCGGCAGCACGATCCCGGGCTCCCGCGCCAGCGCCGCGAGGAGGTCGAACTCGATGACCGTGAGCTCGACCTCGCGGCCGTCCACGGCCACCGAGCGCCGGCCCTCGTCGATCCGGAGCCCGTGCGCGGGGACGCCCGGTCCGGCGGATGCGGCTCCCGACGACCGGGGCCGCCGGAGGAGCGCCTTGACGCGGGCCACCAGCTCGCGCGGCGAGAACGGCTTGGTGAGGTAGTCGTCGGCCCCCACCGTGAGCCCCACGATCCGGTCGATCTCCTCGCTCCTGGCGGTCAGCATCAGCACGTACGCGTCCGAGAAGGTGCGGAGCTGGCGGCACACCTCGAGGCCGTCCAGCCCCGGCAGCATGAGGTCCAGGATGACGGCGTCGGGCTCGAGCGCCCGGGCGGCGGCCAGCGCGGACGGCCCGTCGCCGGCCGTCGTCACGGACCAGCCCTCCCGCTCGAGGTACCCGACCACCAGGTCCACGATCGGCGGCTCGTCGTCGACCACGACGATCCGGACCGGTCGGTCGGCGGCGCGCGCGGCCGCGGGTTCGGGCCGCGGCGACTCGTCGCGGCGGGGCGGATTGGCGTCCAGCATGGTCACCTGCCTGAGCGAGGGAGCCCCGGGAAGTCCGACGGGTGCCGACCTCGCGCGCGTCGCGTCGCGCGGGGGACGGCCGCGCGATGGTAGTGCCTCAACGCCGTCGTGGCCACGGGTGCGGGACCCGCCGGCGCCATCCGCCGGGCTGCCCGCTGCGAACAGGAGGGTGTCGGGCGGAGCGTCCGCCCGAGACGTGCCGTGGCCCTCACCACCGCACGATCCGCCGCCTTTGCTAGAGTCCGCCTCGTGAGCGACGAACCGCTGCCCAAGCTGCCGCCCGTGGAGCCGTCCCAGGCCGGCGTGCCCATGGACTCCCTCTCGCCCGAGCTCCTGGCCGGGCTGCTGGCCGACGGCGACGACGAGCTGGCCGCCTGGACGCTCCGGCACGCGCTCGAGGCGGCGCCCCGGGTCGAGGTGTTCGACGGCCTGCTGCGACAGGCGATGGTGCTGGTGGGCGAGCGCTGGAAGAGCGGACGCTGGTCGATCGCCGAGGAGCACCTCGCGTCGCGGACGCTGCTCCGCGCGCTCGAGCAGGTCCGGCCACCGATGCGCCCCGAGCTGCGCGTCGGCCCCCAGGCGGTCCTCGCCGGCGTCGCGGGGGAGCACCACATGATCGGCCTCGTGTGCCTCGAGCAGTGCCTCGCCGACGCCGGCTGGACGGTCGCCAACATGGGCGCCGACCTGCCGTCCGAGGACCTCGGGCAGTTCGTCCGGCGCAACGACGTCACCCTGGTGGCGATCTCCGCGAATGCGCCCGAGCGCCGCTCCGCCGTGGCCGACGCCGTGGTCGCGGTCCGGCTGGCCGCCGTCGGGCGGCGCGTCCCCGTGCTCCTCGGCGGCGGCATCGCGGGCGTGCCCGGGATCAAGGGCGAGGTGGACGCCGACGGGCTGGCGGGCTCGCTGGCCGACGCCCTCGCGTTCGCGAACGCCCTCCGCCCGCGGCAGGGCTAGACGGCAACCGGCTCGCGGTACTCGCCGAACACCTCGCGCAGCACTCGGCACTGCTCGCCCAGGGTGGCGTACGCAGCGGCGCACCGGATGAAGTGCGGCATCAGGTTCGTCTCAGAGGTCCCCGGGCGCGACGCCGCCTCGCGCAGCCCGGCCAGCGCCGACGCCACCGCCTCCGCGTCGCGCTCGCGGCGGGTGCGCTCCAGGCGGGCGAGGTGCCGCTCCAGCGACCCGGCCGGGACGGTCAGCACCGGCACCGCGATCCGCTCGTCGGTCAGGTACCGGTTCACGCCCACGACCACGCGGTCGTTCGCGTCCAGCTCGCGCTGGAACCGGTAGGCGGAGTCGGCGATCTCGCGCTGGGGATAGCCCTCCTCGATGGCCTTGAGCATCCCGCCGCGGCGGTCGATCTCGTCGAGGTAGCGCCACACCTCGCGCTCGACGCGGTTGGTCAGCGCCTCCACGAACCACGAACCGCCGAGCGGGTCCACCGTCGATGCCACGCCCGTCTCCTCGAGCAGCACCTGCTGCTGGCGCAGCGCGAGCAGCGCCGCCTCCGCCGTGGGCACCGCGAGCGCCTCGTCGAAGGCGTCGGTGTGGAGGCTCTGGGTGCCGCCGAGGATCGCGGCCAGCGCCTGCGTGGCCACCCGGGTCAGGTTGTTGAGCGGCTGCTGGGGCGTCAGCGACACGCCCGCGGTCTGGGTGTGGAAGCGCATCCAGGCGGACCGCTCCTCCCGCGCCCGGTAGCGCTCGGTCATCAGCTTCCACCAGATCCGGCGCGACGCGCGGAACTTGGCGATCTCCTCGAAGAAGTCCGAGTGGCTGTTGAAGAAGAACGACAGCCGCGGCGCGAACGCGTCGGGGTCGAGGCCGCGGGCCATCGCCGCCTCCACGTAGGCCATGCCGTCGGCGATCGTGAACGCCAGCTCCTGGACCGCGGTGGAGCCCGCCTCGCGGATGTGGTAGCCGCTGATGGACACGGTGTTCCAGCGGGGCAGCTCGCGGGTGCCGAACTCGATGGTGTCCACGACCAGGCGCATCGAGGGCTCGGGCGGGAACAGGAACTCCTTCTGGGCCACGTACTCCTTGAGGATGTCGTTCTGGGTCGTGCCCTCGAGGCGCTCCCGCGGGACGCCCGCCTTCTCCGCGGCGACGATGTACATGGCCCAGATCGGCGCCGCCGGCGCGTTGATCGTCATCGAGGTGCTGACGCGGTCGAGGGGCAGGCCGGCGAGCAGGACCTCCATGTCGGCGAGGCTGCTGACGGCCACGCCGCAGGTGCCGAACTCGCCCTCGGCGGCCGGGTCGTCGGTGTCGTAGCCGTAGAGGGTCGGCATGTCGTAGGCGATCGAGAGGCCGGTCTGGCCCGCGTCGAGCAGCTGGCGGAACCGGGCGTTGGTGTCCTCCGCGGAGCCGAACCCGGCGAACATCCGCATCGTCCAGGGACGGCTGCGGTAGCCCGTCGGGTGGACGCCGCGGGTGAATGGGGGCTCGCCCGGGAGGCCCACGTCGCGGACCGGGTCGAACGCCGCGTACTCGCCCGCGCCGTCGCGCAGCGGCTCGCCGCGGTGGTCCACCGCAGTGGGGCCGCCAGGGCCGGCCGGCCCGCCGTCGGGGCCGGTGTCGAGGTCCCACGGCCCGTACAGCAGCTCAACCGGGAGGTCGCCCATCGTGGCGAACCGGTCGCGCCGCTCGGGCAGGCGGGCGATGGCCGGGTCGAGGCGCTCGACGCGCCAGCGGTGGCGGCGATCGGTCCAGGGGTCGAGGCGCTCGCTCATGGGCCCCGACTCTACACCTGCGGCGCGGCCGTGGCGGCGTCTGCGAGGCGCTCGACTCGGCGGACGACAGGGCGGTTCGCACGGCCGGCCGATGGTCCGCCGCGCGGCTGGCGAGAAGGTCCGGGCGTTGCGCGAACGCGCCTGACCTAGGAGTGCGGCGGGCCGTACCGCCGGCCCATTCCGGGGGCGCGGGGCCGACCGTAGTCTTCGGGGTGCGTTCGAGACGCGCCGACCCCACGCCACACCGGGGGAACCCTGGGGCGTCGGTCACGGGCAGGAAGGCAGGACGACTCGACCGCCGGGGACGCCCGGCGGCACGAGGGAACCGGAGCCCCCGCCACGAGCCGAGTAACCATGGATCAGCCGGCCAGCAGGCCCGGGGGTGGGGCGGCAGCAATGATCTGGCATCCGCGCCCCCGGTATCGTCCCGCCGGGGGCGCTCTTATGCCCATCGGGTCCGCCCGGACGGCCCCCGCTCACGACGACAGCCTGACCGCGGCCGGGGTCCCGTCCAGTCGCGGCAGCGGCCGCCTCAGCGGAACGGGTTCGACTGCCAGCCGGGCCGCGCCGGGCGGTGCTCCCGGCGGATGCCCCGCCGGTCCAGCTCCTCGCGGATGACCCGGGCGGCGAGCGTGACGTCCGGCTCGCGAGTCAGCGTGCCAGCCAGCCAGTCGATGTACGACGGCTCGAAGGCCGCCACCTCGCCCAGCGTGTGGCCGTGGAACTTGCCGAACGCCAGCTCGACGTCGAGCGCCTCGTCGAGCGTCGGGGGCTCGAGCGGCACGTGGCCGGCGAGACGGTCCCGCTCGAGCGGGCCGGACGGCTGCGAGGCGCGGAGCTCGGGCCGCGAGTGGTCCACCCGCAGCGGCGGCTGGCCGGGCAGCGGACTCCGCATGCCGGGAGGCGTCGTGGTCTGGTTGCGCGGCCGGAACGTGTGCGACGTGTCCAAGCGACCGGTGACCGGCGGGGTCTTCGGCGGCGGGGGCACGCCTCCCCCCGGACGCGGCTGGGCTGCCGGTCGGGCGGCCGGGCCGCCGTCGTGGCCCTCGTGGCGGCGGCCGCGGCCCTTGCCGTCGGGGCGGGTCAGCGACGCGTAGGCCGCGTTGATCTCCGCCATGCGCCGCGTCGCGCGGCGGGCCGCCTCGGGGTCGTCGGCGGTCAGGTCGGGGTGGTGCCGGCGGGCCAGGGAGCGCCAGGCGGCCCGGACCTCCTCAGCGGAGGCGCCGGGCTCCACGCCGAGGACGTCGTGCGGGTCGCGGGAGGGCACGGAGCCAGTGTACCGACGCGCCGCGGACGACCCCCGCCGCCTCCGGGCCAGTCGCCGGGCCCTCCCCTCGGCGCGGACGCCCGCCCGCTTGACACGCGGCGTCGACAGGGGTCCGATAGCCGCATGCTCCCGTCCTCACGCGCCCGCCGTGCGGGACTGGCCGCAGCGGCCGTCGCGATCCCCGTCGCCCTGGCCTACCGGTTCGCGCAGGTGTACCGCGTCCGGGCCGGCTACCCCCGCCGCCACGAGCCCGTCTGGACCCCCGAGGCGCTGGGCCTCCCCTTCCAGGAGGTTGCCGTCCCGACGGCCGACGGCCTGTCGCTGCCCGGCTGGTACCTGCCCGCGGGCGAGGCGAGGGCACCGGGCATCGCCCTGGTCCACGGCTGGGAGTCGGCCCGCGACCGCACGCTCCCCCACGCCCAGTTCCTCCACGCCGCCGGGTACCACGTGCTCGCCCTCGACGTGCGCGGCCACGGCACCAACGAGCCCGAGGCCCTGCCGATCAGCGTGGGCGAGTTCGCGGCCGACGCGACCGCCGCCGTCCGCTGGCTGGCCGGGCGGGCCGAGGTGACCAGGGTCGGCCTCCTCGGGCACTCGATGGGCGCGGCCGGGGCGCTCGTGGCGGCGGCCGCCGAGCCGCGCATCGAGGCGGTCGTGGCCGTGTCCACCCCGGCGGACCCGTACCGACTCACGCGCCAGACGTTCCGCCTCGTCGAGCTGCCGATCCCGAGCCTGCTGGCCTGGCCGCTCGCCTGGCTGACCACCCGCGTCTTCCTGCGGCCGCGCGGCCACACGGTCGGGGGCGTGAGCGCCGCGCACGCCGTCAGGGCCATCAGCGCGCCCGTCCTCCTGGTCCACGGCGACGAGGACCCCATCGTCCCGGTGGGCCACCTGGTCCGGCTCGCGTCGATCCGCCGCGCCGCCCGCCCGGCGGCGGTGACCCAGACGCTGGTCGTCCACGGGGGCCACCACTCCTGGCTGTACGAGTTCGGCATCTTCCGGGCCCGGGTCGCGCGCTTCTTCGCCGAGTCCCTGGGCGGGCCGCTCGACCCGGACGTCGCCGCGCGCGCCGCCGAGGCCGTGCCGGCCGCGCGCCTGCCGGAGCCCGAGCGGCTGACGGCCCTCGACGACGAGCCGGGCGGCGTCCGGTCCCTGCTCCGCGTCTTCCGCACCCAGACGCCCACCACCTCGACCGACGTCCCCGATCCGGAGGCCCGCCCGTGAACGTCCAAGAAGCTGTCCACCGCAAGCGTGCCGTTCGGCAGTTCGCCGACCGCCCGCTGGCCGACGACGACCTCGCCGCCATCCTCGAGGCCGGCCGACGAGCCCACAGCGCCAAGAACCGCCAGCGCTGGTCGTTCATCCTGGTCCGGGATCGGGAGCGCCTGGCGCAGCTGGCGACGCTCGGGCCGTGGTGCGGCCACGTGGCCGGGGCGGCCGCGGCGGTCGCGCTGGTGACGCCGGACCCGCGCCTGCCGGGGGCGGCGCTGTCGATCACGTGGGACCTGGGCGGCGCCGCGGCGCAGATGATGCTGGTCGCCTGGGAGCGGGGCGTGGGCAGCTGCCCGGCGACCGTCTACGAGGCCGAGCGCGCCCGCGAGCTGCTCGGCTACCCGGACGACCAGCACTGTGAGTTCATGCTCTCGTTCGGGTACCCGGCGGACCCCGACGAGCTGACGCGGCCCAACAGGGAGGGCGGGCGGCGGCCGACCGAGGAGCTCGTCCACCTCGAGGCCTGGTAGCTCGCGAACCCGTCGGGGCTGCGCCCGTCCCGTCTGCGGCCCGCGTGCCGTGCCGGCTAGCTGACCAGGCCGTCCTCGTCGGCGATCGCGGCCTCGAGGTCGAGCGAGGCGAGCGGGTCGCTCACCGCCCCGGCCGCCGTGACGACCACCTCGGGGGCCGGCGCCCCCTCGGCGAGGTACGACTCGATCGCCGCGTCGAGCCCGACGTCGTGCCCCGCCCGCTCCGAGAGCAGCCACTTGTGCTCGAGCACGTCGCAGTAGGCCTGGACCAGGTCGCGGTCGGGGCCCACCTCGCGCGCGATCCGCGCCTGCGTCGGCCGGTACACGGCGCGCAGCCAGCGGTCGGCCTGCTCGTCCGGCTCGATCAGCCGCCCCTCGGCGTGCTCGAGCCACGCGCCGTACTCCGCGAGGTCGTTGAGCAGGATCCGCGCCTGGCCCTCGAGCGTGCGCAGCCGGGTGCGGCGCTCCAGCTCGTTGGCGTGGTAGAGGCGGGTGGTGACGCTGGTCCGCAGCCGGACGGAGCCGGCGGCCACCGGGTCAACCTCGAGGTCCACCGAGAAGCCGAGGTCGTTCAGCCGACGCAGCCGGGTGCGGATCGCCTGGCGGTCGCCGGGGACGAGCTCCGGATGGTCGTGCAGCTCGGCCCACACCGCCGCGTACCGGGCCCGGACCGACTCGGCGGCCTCGATGGACGCCTCCATCTCGTCATCTCGCCCCTGGTAGGCGGCGAGGTCCGCCAGGCCGAACGCGACGTTCTCCACCAGGATCTCGAGGTCGTAGGCGCGCTGCCCGTCGGACAGCGACGCGTGGAGCTCGCTCGTCTCGGCGTCCACCAGGTATGCCTGGATCCGGTCGCCGTCGCGCCGGAAGAGGGTGTTGGCGAGCGAGCAGTCGCCCCAGTAGACGCCGCCCCGGTGCAGGTCCACGAGCAGCAGCGCCATCGCGTCGAGCAGGCGGTCGCGGTAGGCGGTCGAGACCCCCCGGAGGCGCATCAGGAGGCGCCGGTACTGCATCGAGTGGCGCAGGTACTCGGTCACCAGGATCGCGTCGCCGCGCTCGGGCCGCACGGCGAGCCCCACGGCCCGGACGCCGGGCAGCCGCGCCTCCTCGAGGTGGCGCAGCACCGCGAACTCGCGCTCGGCCACCTCCTCGGGCAGCTCCTTGAGCGCGTACACGATGCCCGCGTGGACGAGGAACCGGACCAGGTGGCGGGAGGGCCCGACGGGCAGCTCCCGGAACCGGCGGCCGTCGTCGCTCCAGTCCCGGAGCGGCAGCTCCCACGGCAGGTCGAGCAGGCCGGCGACCTCGTCGCGCAGCCGGAGTCGGGGCAGGCTCATCTCGGGACGCGAGCCGATCGCGGGCGGCGCAGCCTGCTAGACCCGCTTGCGGAGGTAGGCGGCGACCCCGGGGTCGTACCCCAGCGACTCGAACAGGCGGCGCGCGTCCGGCCGGTGGTGCCCGGCCGTGACCTCGAGCCAGGCCGCGCCGGCGGCCGTCGCCTGCTCCTCGGCCGCCACCATCAGCAGCCGGCCGATGCCCCGCTCGCGGACGCCCGCGTCCACCACCAGGCTGGTGATGCGCGCGAACAGGTCGTCCACCTCGAAGCGCGGCAGGACGAGCAGGGTGACGAAACCGACGACCTCGCCGCCGGCCTCGGCGACCAGCACCGGCGACCCGAGCCCCGAATACCGCTCGAGCCTGGCCGCCAGGTCCGAGCTGCCGGCCGGGTACCCCTCGTCGGTCAGCAGCGAGGCGAGGCGCTCCGCGTCGTCGGGGGTCGCCGGTCGGACGGTCACGTTGGCATCGTTCATGGGGCGATGGTACTCGGGCCGGGGGGCGGCGCGACAGTGTCGACGACCAGCAGGTGGGGGCCGGCCATGGAGCGCCCCGGCAGGAGCACGGCGTCCCCCATCGGCCCGGGGCGCCGGGCCGACACGCGGACCCCGCGCCTGCGCGCGTCCGCGGTCCAGGCCGCCAGCCCGGCCGACGGCGCCAGGAACAGGGCGCACGGGCCCTCGCCGTCCCGGGCGAGCGAGGCGGCCAGCCTGCCCTCGGTGCTCGGCTCCTCCAGCACCAGCGTGCCGCCGGGGAGCGCCGCGGTCCGCCGGCGGCGGGCCGACGCGCCGAGGTGCGGGTCCGGGACCGCGTCGCCGTCGCCCAGCGCCTCGTCCCGGTCGAGCAGCCACGGGTCAAGCTCGGCCTCGGCCCGGTCCAGCTCGACGGTGCACCAGGCCACGCCCGCCAGCGCGAGCGGGGCACCCGCCACCCGGCCTGGCACCGGACTCCCGCCCTCGAGGGGCTCGAGCACCAGCCGGCCCTCGGTGGACGGCCGGTCGCGCGCACCCTCGGCCCTCCAGGGCACCACCTCCAGTCGCTCCCCTCCCAGCTGGAGGAGCCATGCGCCGTGGCCGTCCGGCTCGGCCGCAACGCCCAGCCGGTGCGCGATCGTCGCCGCCAGGCCCGCGGGATCGCCGGCCTGCCAGGTGAGCCGGGCCCACCGGGCGCTTGCGGCCGGGTCGCGATCCGGGCCGGCCTGTGCGCCGCTCATTCGAGCAGCAGGTCCGGCGACTCCCCCACCGAGCGGAAGCCGAGCCGCTCGTAGAGGCGGATGGCCGTGGCGTTCCCGCTGAACACGCCGAGGTAGGGCGTCCCTTCCTCGACGGCGTGCGCGGCCTGGATGGCCGCCCGGGTGGCCAGCCCCCCGAGGCCGCGGCCCCGGAACCCGGGCAGGGTCCCGATCGACGAGAGGTAGGTCCAGCCGCCGAACGTGGTGGCCTTGGCCGTGGCCGCGGCGGCGCCGTCCACGCGCACCAGCACCAGCACGACGCGCCGGTCGGGCAGCGTCAGGGCGAGGTCGAGCGCCAGCTCCGGCGCCCGCGCCGCGGGGGCTCCGAACGCCCCGGCGAGCACCTGGCCGGTGTCCTCGAGGTCTCCGGGCCCGGCATCCCCCGGCCCCGCGATCACGCGGAGCTCGACGTCCCCGGCGAGTTCGCCCTCCCGCACCGGGCGGGCGGCCTCCGGATGGGCCAGCACCATCACGTGGCCGCCGCCGATGTCCACGAAGCCGTTGCCCCGCAGGCGCAGCTCGAGGTCGGGAGGACCGGCGTGGACCGGGGACGGCCAGACGTGCGGCTGGCGGCCGATGATCGCGAACAGCGTCAGGGCCTCGGCGAGGCGTCGATCGAACGCCGCCGGGTCCTGCGGCCAGCGCACGGCCTGCAGCCGGTTCCAGAACGGGTCGCCGTCGCGGGGGTCGTGGAGCAGCAGGGCGTCGCCCAGGTCGCGCGTCTCCCGGGACGGGATCGCGTGCGCGTGCAGCTCGTGGCGCTCGATGGCGGTCATCGTGGCGGCATCGATCTCGAGGCGCCTGGTCACCGCCTCACGGTACCCGGCAGTCGCGGAGCCGTCATCCGCGCGGCCCGCTGGACGGGCCGGAGGAAGGCCGCGCGGGGCGGCAGACGGGCCGCGCGGGGCGGCGGCCGCGCCCGGAGGCGCAGCCGGCGTCACCCGACGTGCAGGACGATGACGCTCGCACCCGACGGCAGGTCCACGAGCTCGGGGGCCGGCAGGCCGGCCGCGGCGAACCACCCGAGCGCCTCGGCGGCGGTCACCAGGCGCGTCCCCTGGATCACCTCGTCGAGCTGGACGCCGGCGATCAGCTCACCCTGGGCGCTCCGGAGCTCGTCGGGGTCGGTGGGCAGGTACCAGTCCAGCACGACCAGCCAGCCGCCCGGACGGACCGCGGCCCACGCCGAGCGGAGCGTGGCCACGGGGTCGGGCAGCTGGTGGAGCGCGTACTGGAAGTACACGAGGTCGGCCTCGGCCACGTGGCCCACCGAGAGCATCGAGCCCTGCTCGACGGTGATCCGGTCAGCAAGACCGGCCCCGGTCACGTTGGCGCGGGCCCGGTCCACGGAGTCCGGCTCGAACTCGACGCCGGTGAGACGGAGGCCGGGGAAGCGGCGGGCCATCGCGATCAGCCAGCGGCCCCCGCCCGAGTGCACGTCGATCACCCTGGCGCCCGGCCGCAGGTCCGCGGCGAGCTGCGGGAACGCGACCAGCACCTCCTCGAAGAACACGGCCACGTCCTGGACGGTCAGCCGCTCGATCGCCACCCGGTAGCGGTCGGGACGCGACAGCACGGCCCTGCCCGTCCGAAAGACGTCCGGGAGCCGGTCGTAGTCGAGGCTGCCGACGGCGGCGAACTGGAAGTGGCCGCCCAGGAACTCGGGGCGGTCCGCGTCGAGCAGGATCGCGGCCACGTCGCCCGGCACGCGGATCCGGCCGTCCACGTTCTCCACGAGCGAGAAGGCGTCCGCTCCCCATGCCCAGCGGCCGGCGAGCGCGGGCTCCACGCCCGTCCGGGCGGCGAGCTCCGCGGCCGTGAGCCCGTGGGTGCCCGCGGCGCGCAGGGCGTCGAACAGCCCGAGCTCGAGGCCGGTGAACACGTACCAGGTGCGGTAGAAGCCGCGGAGGCTGGCGACCATGTCGTCGAAGCGGTCGTCGAGGCGCATGGCTGCATTGTGGCATGCGACGATGCCCTCGATGCCATGCCGCGCGGTCGTGACGCGGTAGCGGTTGCGGTCCGCCCCAACCGCGCAACCATGCCGGCCCCGGCCGTGTTCTACCGGTGTGATGGACGACCAAGCCCTCGCCCAAGCCCTCGCCCGCGATCTGGACGCCGCCTTCGAGCCGCTGGTGCGCGCCCACGCCGACCGCTGCTACGCGATCGCGCTGCGGGTCCTGGGCGACCCGCACGACGCCGAGGAGGCGGCCCAGGACGCGCTGGTCCGCGCGTACCGGGCCCTCGCCTCCTACGAGGCCGCCCGGATCCGCGAGCTCCGGCTCCGGCCGTGGCTGGCGACGATCGTGGTCAACGTGTGCCGGAACCGGTCGCGGCGGGGCCGCCCGGCCGCGCTGGCGCTCGACGGGCTGAGCGGCGGCGCCGAGCCGGCGGCGCCCAGCCGCGACGGCCCGGCCGCGATGGCCCAGGCCGCCGACGACCGCGAGCGGCTGGCCGCGGCGCTGGCGACGCTCCCGGAGCGCTATCGGGTCCCGGTGGTCCTCCGCCACATCGACGACCTCTCGTACTCGGAGCTGGCCGAGGTCCTCGGCCGGCCCGAGGGCACGCTCAAGGCCCAGGTCCACCGCGGGCTCGCGCTGCTGCGCGCGGCCGCGGCCGAGGCCGGGCTCGAGGAGGTGACGGCATGACCGCCGATTCCGCACGGCTCACGGCGCTCGCGGTGTCCGCGCCCGCCAATCTGGCCGACGACGTGCTGGTGGAGGTCGGCCTCGCCGACCGGATCGCACCGCTCCCGTCCGCCATCGGGACGCTGTGGGTCGCCTGGAACGGCCGCGGCGTCGCCGGCGTGGACCTCGGTGACGACGGGGTGGCCATCGCGGCCGAGCACGCCGCCCGGACCGGCCGCCGGACGCACGTCCGGGACGCCCTTCCGTCGGGGCTGGCCTCCGCGGTGGCGCGCCGCCTGGCCGGCGACCGCCGCGCCCAGGTCCGGCTCGACCTCCGCGGCCGCACGCCGTTCGAGGTGGCCGTCTGGGAGAAGGCGCTCGAGATCCCGTTCGGCGAGGTTCGGCCGTACGGCTGGGTCGCGGTCGAGATCGGCCGGCCCAGGGCCGTCCGGGCCGTCGGGACGGCGCTCGGCCACAACCCCGTCCCGCTGCTCGTCCCCTGCCACCGCGTCGTGCGCGCCGACGGGCTGATCGGCAACTACTCGCTGGGCGGCCCGCACAACAAGCGGGCGATCCTCGCCTCGGAGGGGCTGGACCCCGGCGCCCTGGAGGACGCCGCGCGCCGCGGCGAGCGCCTGGTCGGCTCGGACACCACGCACGTCGTCTGCTGGCCGACCTGCCGTCACGCTCGGCGCGTCTCCCAGCGGCACCGCGTCACGTTCCGGACCCTGCGGGAGGCCGACGCCCTCGGCTACCGCCCGTGCCGGGCGTGCCGCCCGACGGCGGCCGACGCGGCGTAGGCGCTGTCGTCCTGCGGCGGACACCCGTTGGCCTAGTCGGTTAGCGCAAGGGCCATCGGCTGGCTAGACTGCCCTGACACCATCGCTCGAGGAGCCCGACCGTGCGCCGCGCCGCCAGCCCGCTCGCCGTCTGGGCCGGGATCGTGACCCTCTACTTCGTCTGGGGCTCGACCTACCTCGGCATCCGCATCGCCGTCGCGTCCATGCCGCCCTACGTCATGGGCGGCATCCGGTTCGTGGCGGCGGGGGCGGTCCTGATCCCCGGCGTCGTGCTGGCCTCGCGCGGACGGGTCGGCCGTCCCAGCCCCTCGCAGGTCCGGGACGCCACGATCGTGGGGGCCTTCCTGCTCGCCGGCGGCATGGGCCTGGTGGCCTGGGGCGAGCAGACGGTGGCGTCGGGGGTGGCCGCGCTGCTGATCGCGCTGATGCCCATGTGGGTGGGCGTGTTCGCCCGCGTCGTGTTCGGCGACCGGATGCCGCGGCGCGCGGTCGTCGGCACCGCGATCGGCCTGGCGGGGGTCGCCATCCTGGCCGGCCCGGCCCTGGGCGCGGGCGGCTCGGAGGCCACCGGGGTCCTCGCCCTCGTCGTGTCCCCGATGTGCTGGGCCACGGGCTCGCTGTACGCCACCCGACGGGCGGTGCTCCCCAAGCCCGCCCTGCTGGCGACCGGCGTCGAGATGCTGGCCGCCGGGCTGCTGATGCTCCTCATCGCGATCCCGATCGGCGAGTGGCGCGCCTTCGACCCGGCTGCCGTCACGCCGGAGGCGTGGGTCGGCCTCGCGTACCTGATCCTGGTCGGCAGCCTGGTTGGCTACGTGGTGTACAGCTGGCTGCTGGGCGAACCGGTGACAGTCCAGACCGCGGCGGCGGCCGTCGTGATCGTGGCCGGCGTCGCGCTGATCGTGTCGGCCACCGGGCGCGCGACCGCGGTCGAGCCGAGGGGGAGGCTGGCTGCCCTCCCCGGTCCCCGGCCCGACGCGGTCGACGGAGAGCCGGCCGCCTGAACGGGCGGCGGACTGCGGCTCGCGGCGGAGCGGTCGGGTCAGTCGGCGGTCGACTCGGCCCGCCCGGCACTGCCGTCCGACGGCCTGCGGTGCCAGCCTCCCTGCGAGGAGGTGGGCGATGTTCGAGGCGCAGATTGCGCACAGCTACGAGGCGATGAACCGCAAGGACCTCGACGCCGTGATGGCAGCGTGGGCCGAGGGCGGCGTGTTCGAGTTCCCGGGCCGCACCCCGATCAGCGGCCGGCACGAGGGCAAGGAGGCCATCCGGGCGTTCTTCGGCCGCATCTTCGACGAGCTGGAGTCGATGCACTTCACGATTCGCCACGTCGCCATGTCGAACCCGGTCGGACTGACGCTGTCGAACATGGTCTACGTGGACTGGACGGTGGACGAGGTGACGCGCGACGGGCGCCGGTTCAGCCACGACGGCATCACGGTGCTCAAGATGAAGGGCGGCAAGGCCGTCTGGGGGCGCGACTACTTCTTCGACCTTGCGGGCCTCGAGGCGATGTGGCCGGCGAGCGTCGCCGGCGCGGCGGGCTGAACGCCCGGACCGTCAGCCCCGTCAGCCGCGCTCGAAGCCCTGCGCGGGCCACGGCTCGCAGCGGAGCGGGCGGTCGTGGCGGTAGCCCAGCGCGTAGTCGGCCTGGATGAGCGTGTGCAGCTGGCTGGTGCCCTCGTAGATCACGGCGGCCTTGGAGTTGCGCAGGTACCGCTCCACGGGGAACTCGTTGGAGTAGCCGTTGGCGCCGTGGATCTGGATGGCGTCGAGGGCGGCCTGGACCGAGTGCTCGGTGGCGTGCCACTTGGCGAGCGAGGTCTCGCGGGTGTTGCGCAGGCCGCGGTTCTTGAGCACCCCCGCCTGCCAGACGAGCAGCCGCCCGATCTCCGTCCCCTTCGCCATGTTGGCGATCATCTGCTTGACCAGCTGGTGCTGACCGATCTCCTGGTCGAAGGTGTGGCGCTCGTGGGCGTACTTGAGCGACGCGTCGAGGCAGGCCTGCGCAAGGCCGACGGCGCCCGCCGCCACCGTGTACCGCCCCTGGTCGATGGCGCTCATGGCGATGAGGAAGCCCTCGCCCTCCTCGCCGATGCGGTTCTCGACCGGCACCCGCACGTTCTCGAAGTTGATCAGCCCCGTGTTGCCGGCGCGGATGCCCATCTTGCCGTGGAGCGTGCCAGTGGTCAGGCCGGGCATCCCCCGCTCGACCACGAACGCCGTGATGCCCTTGTGCTTCTTCGCCCGGTCCACGGTGGCGAACACGAGGAAGTGGTCGGCGAGGTCGGCCAGGCTGATCCAGATCTTGCCGCCGTTGAGCAGGTAGCTGTCGCCGTCGCGGCGCGCGGTCGTCGCGAGGTTGCCCGCGTCGGTCCCCACGCCCGGCTCGGTCAGCCCGAACGTCGCCAGCTTCTCGCCCTTGGCCTGGGGGACCAGCCAGCGCTGCCGCTGCTCCTCCGTGCCCCACTGCAGGAGCGTCAGGCTGTTCAGCCCGACGTGAACGCTCTGGACGACGCGGAAGGCCGTGTCGGCCCGCTCGAGCTCCTCGCACAGGATGGCGAAGCTGATGTAGTCCATCCCGGAGCCGCCGTACTGCTCGGGGATCGGAGCGCCCAGGAAGCCCAGCTCGCCCATCTTCGCGAACACCTCGCGGTGGGTCTCGCCGCTGGCGTCCCACTCGCGGATGTAGGGCAGGATCTCGGCCTCGACGAACGCCCGCGCGGCGTCGCGGACGAGCTTGTTCTCGTCGGTCAGCGTGAAGTCGATCACGGTGCTGGTTGCCTCGGGGTTTCGGGCTGCGGCGGTCGGTGGACCCATGCTACCGCCGTCCGTCCGCGGCCCGAGAGCCGTCCCGGGCCTCGACACCGGGACGACACGGCGGCGCGCGGGTGGCGCATGCGGCCATGCGCGGGGATGCGCGCGGGAGCGTGCGGCGGGTCCATCGTGCTGGCCACGCGCGGGGATGCGCGCGGGGATGCGCTCGGCCGTGCGTCGCGGCCCAGCGCGGCCGTGCCTCGGCCCAGCGCGGTCGTGCGTCGCGGTGCGCGCGGCCATCCGTCGCGGTGCGCGCGGCCATCCGTCGCGGTGCGCGCAGCCGTGCGTCGCGGTGCGCGCAGCCGTGCGTCGCGGTGCGCGCAGCCGTGCGTCGGCCCAGCGCGGCCATTCGCCCAGCGGGTCCATCGTGCCGACGCCGCACGGCGGATGCACCCGGCGAGTCGCCCGTGCGCTGGTGGGTCCGGATCGGACGGCTCCGCGCCCGGGCCATGCAGCCCACAGATGGTTCGTGCGCTCGTTGCATCATGGACCCGCTGGACGCATGAACCTGCCGGGGGGCGCCTGCCGGGGGGCGCCTGCCGGGGGGCGCCTGCCGGGGGGCGCCTGCCGGGGGGCGCCTGCCGGTGGGCTCCTCCGGGCGCGGCGCATGGCCCTGGCGGGAGGCGCATGGCCCGGGCGGGGCGCGGCAATGCGCGGCGGTGCGCCCGTGGAGCGCGGGGCGAATGGCCCGGGCGGGGTGCCGGTCCCGGCAGGCGCCGGCCGGGACCGGCGGGCCCCTGGCCCGGCCGGTGCAACAGTCGCGGCGGAGATCGTTCCGCGATTGGTGAACGATCCGGAACATGGCGTCGGCCGCGCACACGACGGCGGCGAGGCAGCCGGAGGGGCTTCCGCGCGGCGTCTCCCAGCGCACGCTCCGCGCTGCCTATACTCGGCCCGTGGACACCTCCGACGCGCTCGACCTCGCCGCCCTGGCGGACGCCAACATGAGCCCCATCCTCGGCCGGTACATGGACAAGAGCTGGTCCCACGGGATCGGCCACCGCCTGTACGACACCGCGGGCAACAGCTACCTGGACTTCGCGAACGGCATCGCCGTCACGGCGCTCGGGCATGCGCACCCGCGCGTCGCGGCCGCCGTGCACGCCCAGGTGGACCGGCTGATGGGGCCGGTCCATGCGATCGGCTTCAGCGAGCCCACGGTCAAGCTCGCGCAGATGCTCGCGGACACCCTCCCCGACCCGCTCGACAGCGTGCTGTTCCTCAACTCCGGCTCCGAGACCATCGACGCCGCGATCAAGCTCGCCCGCCGGGTCACCGGGCGACCCGCCGTCATCGCGTTCCGCGGCGCGTTCCACGGCCGGACGATCGGGGCCATGAGCGTCACGACCTCGTCGCTCAATTACCGCCGCGGCTGCGAGCCGCTGCTGCCGGCGGTGTACATCACGGTCTACCCGGGCGTGTACCGCTACTACGGCGGCGACGAGCAGAAGGCGGTCGCCGACTCGCTCAAGCACTTCGACGGCCTGCTCTCGACCACGGTCTCCCCCGACGAGGTCGCGGCCGTGGTCATCGAGCCGGTCCAGGGCGAGGGCGGCTACTACCCGGCCCCGGCGGCGTTCCTCCAGGGCCTCCGCGAACGATGCACCAGGCACGGGATCCTGTTGATCGCGGACGAGGTGCAGTCGGGCTACGGCCGCACCGGCGACATGTGGGCGTTCCAGGAGTCCGGCATCGTCCCGGACGTCGTGTGCGTGGCCAAGGCGATCGCCAACGGGCTGCCGCTCTCGGCCGTGGTCGCGTCCAAGGACACGATGCAGGCCTGGGGCAAGGGGGCCCACGGCACCACGTACGGCGGGAACCCGGTGGCCTGCGCGGCCGGCGTCGCCGTGCTAGAGACGATCGCCGAGGAGGGCCTGCTAGAGAACGCCCGGGCGCGCGGCGCGGAGCTGCTCGGCGGCCTGCGGGAGCTGATGGCGGACAGCCCCGCCATCGGCGACGTGCGCGGGCGCGGGCTGATGATCGGCGTGGAGTTCGTGAAGGACCGAGCCTCGCGCATCCCCGACGGGTCCACGGCGGACGCGGTCATCGAGCGGGCCCGGGATGCCGGGCTGCTGCTGCTGTCGTGCGGGATGGCGCACCAGGTGATCCGGTGGATCCCGCCGCTCGACGTGACGGTGGCGGAGGTGGAGGAGTCCCTCCGGATCTTCGAGGGGGCGCTGCGGGGCTGAGCCTGGTCAGCCCCGGGTCGCCGAGGCGGGCCGTCGAGCCCGCCCGGACCGCCCGCAGCCTGTCGTCCGCGAGCGCCGATCAGCGGTTGCGGGCGAGGAACTGCATCACGTCCTCGAGCCGGAAGCGGCGGTCGCCGCGCTTGCAGACGCGGTAGTACGGCAGCTCGCCGCGGTCGCCCAGCCGCTTCACGGTGTTGACGTGGAGGTGGAGCATCTCGGCCACTTCGCTCGCGGTGAGCATCGGCCCCAGGTCATTGATGGCCATTGACGCCATGGGCAGGTTCCCTCTTGTCCGAGCCGGGCAAGGCTCTGGCGGACAGTTCAGTGCAGTCCGACTCGCTGCAGGCCGGAGTGTCGGGGTGCGGGGCACTTCGGACAAGCCGTACTCTCGGTGACCCGGTGGTACCAATCGGGGTCGAGGGGTGCGACGGGGTGGGGTCGCGAGGAGTCCCCCGGACGCGGGGCTGACTGGAGGATGCCGCAGGCCCCAGATGGGCCGGCCGGGGCCCAGACGAGCCGATCTCGGCGCGAACCGGCGGGCCGGGACCGCGCGAACGGCGCGTGGGGGCACATCCATGCGTCGATCGATCGCGATCGCCGGCCCCCGGGCGCTCACCCGGTCTGGAGGTCCGGACCGGGAAGCCGCACGGATTGTGCGGCCCCGACGGGCGCGGTGCACGGGTTTTCGGCTGAACTCCGGTGCGTCCTGGCACCGCCTGACACCTCCCTCCGCACCGGCCGTGCCCCATTCAGGTGGTCGCGAGCACCCGGACAAGCTCCAGCTCAGGCGTGGGCGGGAAGGCGCGGAGGCCCCCGCACGAAGGGCAAACCGCCTGGCCCGGGCCGATCACGTCGTCGTGCCCGAGCGCGCCGTCGAACCCGCAGGGGCAGGCCAGTCGGACCGGGAATACCTCGGTCTCGAGCGCCGCGCCGGCCAGCGGCCCCTCGGCCGTGAGCATCGCGAACGTCTGCCGCAGCACGTCCTCGGGCACGGTGCTCGCGTGGCGGACCCGGACCAGGTCCACCCGACGCCCGCCGACGCTGGCGACGACCGCGTCCACCAGCGCGGCCACCATCCCGACCTCGTGCACCCTCAGCCCTCCTAGGCGAGGCGACGACTGCCGCCAGCCCGGCGCCGCCTCGCACCGAGCCGGCTGTCACGGTAGGCGAGGGCCAACGACAGCCGATCCTGCCGCCCGACCCCATGCTCGATCGCGGTTCGGAACGGGTGCCGGGCCGATCGGGCCCGCCGGTCGGGACCATCGGACCGGGCGGGCGCAGCCGTCGCCGCCGGTGCGCCGATCAGGAGGGCGGCCGCCGCGGCGGGTCGTTCCACGCCGCCCAGTAGTCGTCCCAGGTGGGGGCGTGGCTGAACGAGGGCTCCTCCCCGGGCCGGCTCCGCCTCGGGCTGGCCGGGTCGCCGGGCGCGTCCGGGCCCTCGTCGCCCGGTTCCCCAGCCGCGCTGGCCGCCCGCGGCCGCCGTCCCGGGGTACGCGCCAGGAGCCGGTCGCGGGCGTCGTTGAGGGCCGCCATCTCGGCCGTGGTGTCCGCTCCGGCCACGTCGGGGTGGACCTCGAGGGCGCGGCGCCGGTAGGCGCGCCGGATGTCCGCACGCGTGGCGCCGGGCTCGACGCCGAGCACGGCATACGGGTCGGCTGGCTGACGGGCGGGACGCATGCGCGGACGATGCACGCTGCCGCGCCGTCGGTCAAGCCGCCGCCCGGTCAGTGGGGGTACCGGAACAGGATCCTGTCGTCGGCCGCGCGCCGGGCCTCGTCCACGCCGCGGTCCACGCCGCGCTGGTCGGCCATGTCGCCGTCGGCGCCCGCCTCGCTCCGGGGAGGGGCCTCGTCACCGGGCGCCTTCGCCGAGGTGCCCGTGGTCGCCTCGACCAGGTCGGCCTCCACCCACGCGCACACCGGACACGTCCACGGCTCGCTCAGCGCCCCCGCCTCAATGGCGTCATCCATGGACGGCCAGCGCTCGCGGAGATCCTCCCGGCCACACCGCATGCACTGCCTCACCGTCATGCTCATCACTGCGCCTCCTTTGCGGTTAGCGGACCTCCTATGGTCCGGACGGGGCCTTGCTGAGACGCCGCCGGGTCGCCGGGGGGCCTTTCGGCAGCGCAACAACGGCTGCTGACCGCGAGCGCCGGCGTCCTCTGCCACCTCGCTTGCCACCTCGCTGCAAGCACTCCCGGCGGCGCCTGGAACGACCGTGCATGGCCGGATCGCCTAGAGTCGCCCCCATGACGACGATCTACCTCGACAGCGGCGTCCTGATGATCGCCGGGGGAATGGCCGCCTCGCGCAGCCTCACCTTGCGTGACGACGCAGCTCGGCTGATCGGCCACCTCCTGGCCAGCGGGCACGAGGTGCTGCTCCTGGGCGAGGCCGACCAGGTCCGCGCGGCGCGCGAGTCCCTGCCGCCGCGCTGTCAGGTCGCCGTCGCGCCGGAGGGCTGGCCGGCCGGCGAGGGGCGCACCGCGACAGGCTGGCTCGTCACCGACAGCCCCGGCCGATGCGCCGCCAAGCGCGAGCACCCGCGGCTGAGAACGGTGCTCGTCGCGGCGTCGAGCCGCGCCAGCGACCTGGCGCACCGACCGGCCGATCGGCTGGCGAGGTCACTGGGCAGCGCGATCCTCGAGATCCTGGTCGCCGAGGCGACCGGGTAGTCCCCGGTCGTCGCAATGCTGCCGTAACGGGGGTGGCGCATCGCCGGGTGTGAACGCGAGGCCGCCTGCGGCATCGTTAGCGGGCGGCCCGGCGACGCGGACGCAGTCTCGCCGACCGTCCAGCGAAGGACGCGAACATGACCTCGGCCGATGCCGTGGCTGTCGACTGCGGCCGTGCCCTCGAGGGCGGTCAGCGGAACAGCGCGATGAGCGCCGCGAGCAGCATCACGAGTGCGCCCGCGAGCAGTGCGACCGTGCGCCCGTCCACGGGCCGGCTGAGCGCGGTGACGGCGACCCCGGCCAGTACGGCGCTCGCCACGAGGATCTCCAGCGCCCGCATCGATCGCTCGTCCGTTCGGCGCCCGCCAGCCGGCCAGCTGGCAGCGGCCACGCCGCGGTGGCGCCGGGAGCCCGGCCTGGTGTACTGGCGGGCGGGCTCGGTGCTGTCGTCCGGGACCATGGGCGGTGCCCTCCTGCATCGGGTGCGTTCGTGAATCCTCAGGTCGGCGAGACGGTCTTGGGATCCCCGGACGGGGCCACCGCCTTGCGGACAGGTGACAGGGGCAGGCTGCGACGTCACGCGCCGGCTGCGCGCAGGGCGCTCGCGTTCCTGATCGCCGTGCTGGCCCCGGCGGTGGCGATGCTGGTCGAGATCGACCTGATGCCCGTGCTCGACGGCAGGCCGACGGCCCTGCCGACCGTGGCGGCCATCGTGATCGCCGCCTGGATCGGCGGCCCCGGCCCCGGCCTGCTCGCGACCGTCCTCGCCGTCATCCTCGAAACCGCAGGCGTCGCGGCCGAGCGTGGACAGCTCGCCGACGTGACCAGCGCCGACCGACTGACGATCGCGATCCTGGCCGGAACGGGCCTGCTCGTGGACGGCCTGGCCGCGGTTCGGGCCCGCGCCGAGCGCCGCTCCGTCGCGGCCAGCCGGGAGGCCGAGCAGCTCCTCGACCGCGCCAATACCGCGGCACGTCGGCTGGAGGCGCTCGAGCGCCTGGCGACGGACTTGGCGGACGGCGAGACGACGGACGACATGCTCCAGGCGGTGGTCCAGCGGGGCGCCGTCGCCCTGCGGGCTGACCAGGCGCTGGTCGGCGTCCCGGCAGAAGGCGGCGCCGGCCTGCGGATCGTCGCGGCCCTGGCGGCCGGGGGCCGTACAGAAGCCGTGGTGCTCGGCGATCTCGAGCCGCTGTTGCTCACGGTGGCGCAGACGGGGAGGGCGCACTTCGACGACGGGCTGCCGGCGTCGGGCCACCGGGCCGGGCCAGCGGTGGCGGCGGTGTCGATCCAGCTGCCCTCGGGTCCGGGGGTTCTGGCCTTCATCTGGGACCGCGCCCACGCCCTCGCGGCGGATCGACGTGCCTTCATCGCAGCCCTCGCGCGCGTCGGCACTTCGGCGCTGGACCGGCATCGGATGTTCACCGCCGAGGTCGCCGCCCTGCGCCGGGCCGAGGCCGCCACGGGCTTCCTCAATGTGCTCGCTGACGCGGGACGCACCCTGGGGGCCACGTTCGACTACGAGGACCTGGTGCGCGTCCTGCCGAAGATCGCCATCCCGCAGCTCGGCGATCTGGGCATGCTCGACCTCGACGAGCCGGACGGACCCCGTCGCCTCGTGTTCACCCATGACCGGGCGCTGCAGGCGGCGGGCGCGGAGCTGGAGCAGCACCCCCTCCCGATCAGCCGGATGGGCCGCGGCGCGGCAATGCTGGAGCTCGGGCACGCGGTCGCGCATCGCCTCGACGCGGAGACCATCGCCCAGCTCGCCGAGACCCCCCACGACGGGGCGACCCTGCAGGATCTGGCGCCGGGGTGGATGCTCCAGCTCCCCCTGGCGGTCCAGGGAACGACGTGCGGCGTGCTGACCTTCATCCGCCACGCCGACCGCCCCTTCGAGCTGGCCGAGCTGAACGTCGGGGAGGAGCTCGGCCGCCGGGCCGGGCGTGCGCTCGAGAACGCCCGACTGCACCGGAGGGTGGAGGAGCTGGCCGAGCTCGATCGCCGGCGCGCCGCGGAGATGGAGACGGTGCTCGGTGCGGTTGGTGAGGGATTCCTCCTCGTCGATGAGGCCAAGGGCGTCATCCGGGCGGCGAACCGGGCCGCGACGGGCCTGATCGGCGAGTCCGTCGTGACGCTCGACGACCTGCTGAACCAGTTCCTGGACTCCGCTGGAAACGGGCTCAAGGCGCTCCCCGAGCGACCCGCTGAGGTGCGGCTCCGCGATCGGCCGAACGCGTGGGTGGAGGTGTCCGCCTATCGCGTCGAGCCGTCTTCGGGGCTGGGCGAGGCAACTGTGGTCGTCGCCTGTCGCGACGTGACGGCGTTCCGGCGCGGCCAGGCCCTGCGGGAGACCTTCCTGAGCCTGCTGTCGCACGAGCTCCGCACGCCGGTGACGACCATCTACGCGGCCGCCGCGGTGCTCACGCGCCCCGGTCGGACGCTCAAGCCCGAGCTGGCCGCGGAGATCCTCGCCGATGTCGCGGCCGAGGCCAACCGCCTGTATCGCCTCGTCGAGGACCTGATGGTGCTGGCCAAGTTCGACGAGGGGATCGAGCTGGGATCGCAGCCGGTCCTGCTGCAGCACCTGGTCCCGGCTGTCGTCGGCTCGGAGACCGGCCGGTGGCCCGCCGTGGAGTTCAGCTGGCAGGCAGCACCCAACCTAGCGACCGTGGGGGGCGACGAGACCGCCATTGCGCAGGTCGTGCGGAACCTCCTCTCGAACGCCGCCAAGTACAGCCCCGCCGGCGGGCGGGTCGAGGTGGCCATCCGGGGCGTCCCCGACGGGGTCGAGGTGGCGGTCAGGGACGAGGGGCCTGGGCTCGCCCCAGGCGAGGCCGAGAAGGTCTTCGACCCCTTCTACCGGTCGCCCTCGACGGCTGGCCTGGCCAGCGGCGCGGGCATCGGCCTGTACGTGTCGCGGCGCCTGGTGGAGGCGATGGGAGGGCGCATCGCCGCCAACTCGCCCGACGGCGGCGGCAGCGAGTTCGCCTTCGTGCTGCCGCGCCACTCGGACGCCAGGGCCCACGCAGACGAGGCGGCGTAGTCCCGAACGCGAGGCGCCACGCCGTTTCCGGATGTCAGGCGCCTGCAAGGTATCGCTCGGCCGCTGATGCGCCGGCGCCCCGAGACGCGTGCCTAGATGGGAGGCGTCAACGGACCCGCGCCTGCTGGTCCTCCCCCTCTCGCCCGATCGGGCGATCGTCCGGGAGCCGTTCCATGAAGCGATTGCTGTTCCTGTGCCTTCTCGTCGCGTCGGCCGTCTTGGCGGCGTGCTCGCCGACGACCGCCTCGCCTTCCGAGGGCCTGCCCGGCGTGAGCACAGCCCCGTCGGTCGCGCCGGCGATGTCCTCCGCTCCGGCGATGTCCTCCGCTCCGGCGATGTCCACGGCACCGTCGGCAGCCCCGAGCTCCTCATGACGGATCGGCGCAGGGCGCCGTCCTGTGCCCCCAACGCAGGAGGCCATGCGTGATGACCTACGAACAGGAACACACCACCATCCAGCGTGATCTGCGCCCCGCAGGGTCGCCTGCCGACGGCGCGCAGGACAAGCAGGGAGCACCCGCCCAGGTCGTCGAGCAGCGCGACCGGGTCGTCTACCGGCCGTCGGGCTCCACCATCGCCGCGCGCATCGTGGCCACGGTGTTCGGCGTCGTCCAGGCCCTGCTGATCGCCCGGATCGCCCTCGAGGGCCTCGGCGCCCTGCGCAGCAACGAGATCGTCGCGGCGGTGCTCGACGTGACCCGACCGGTGGTCGATCCGTTCCAGGGCATGTTCCGCGTGAACACCATCGGCACGGGGGCCTCGGTGCTCGACACTGCCGCGATCACGGCGCTGATCGGGCTGACCCTGGTCGAGGTGCTGCTGCTCGGCATCGTGCGCATCCCGCGGCGCACCGAGGATGTCTAGGGGGAGGCCCCGGATGGGCCGTCCCCGGCCATCCGGGGCCTTCTCGGGCCACCACCCGCTGGCCGGGCGCCGTCACCCGCCGCGGCTCGGGCACCCCGGCGCGCGGGGCCTGCGCGGGACGAGCCAGCGGGCTCCGCAACGCCTTCGCAACGAGACCCGCCCTGGCGGCAAGCCGCGTGCTTGACGCGAGCCGCCATGCTGGAGACGGCGCGATCCCGCGCAGGCGCGACGGCGGGAGGAGTTCCATGGACGCGCAGCCGCTGATCCTGATCGCGGACGACGAGCCGCGGATCACGAAGGTCGTCTCGATCGCCATGGCGGAGGAGGGCTTCCGCGTGGTGGCGGCGTCGAGCGGGCTCGAGGCACTCCGGCTGGCCGATGACTACCGCCCGGACGTCGTGCTCCTGGACATCGTCATGCCCGACCTGGACGGCATCGAGGTCATGCGCCGGCTGCGCGAGCGGCGGCCCGTACCCGTGATCCTGGTCACCGCCAAGGGTTCGACGGCCGACAAGGCCCGCGGCCTGGACGTCGGGGCCGACGACTACATCTCCAAGCCGTTCCACCCCGACGAGATGGCCGCGCGGATCCGCGCCGTCCTGCGCCGGAGCGTAGCGGAGGCCCCGGCGACCGGCATCATCCGCTTCGACGACATCGAGATCGACCTCGAGCGCCGGATCGTGCTCCGCGGCGGGGAGCTCGTCCAGTTCTCCCGGAGCGAGTGGCTGCTCCTCCAGTACCTCGCGGAGAACGCCGGCAAGGTGGTTGTGCACTCCGAACTGCTCACCCGGGTCTGGGGACCCGAGTACCGTGACGAGCTCGAGTACCTGCGGGTCTGGATCTCGCGCGTGCGCCGCAAGCTGGGCGCCAAGCCAGGAGAGGCTGGTCGGATCCGCACGTTCCAGGGCGTGGGCTACCTGCTGGACGTGGACGGCCCGACGGCCCAGGCGTCGGCGGACTCCGCGAGTGGCGAAGCGCCCGCTGCCGACTGACGGCCGCCCTGACGGCCGCCGTCGGGCGTCCGGCGAGCCCGGCCGCGCGAGGGACCGCTGCGAGGCCGCTGCAAGCACGTCAGGAGGCTGACGCCTGCAGGTGTTGCGTTCCGGATGGGACGCTGGCGGCACGACGGGTACGTCGTCACACGAGGCGCCCAGCCGATGGCCGTCATCGATCAGAGCATCGTCGTCAAAGCACCGCTCCACGACGCCTACACCGCCTGGCTCAAGGTCCTCGATGCCTCGGGGACGGGGCGCAGCCCTGTCGGCGAGCCCGCCGATGACGACGATCGCGACGCCGGCGGTCCCGCGCGGGCGGACGCCGCGATCGGCGGGCCCGGAGCCTCGGGCCACCTCCGGATCGTCGAGCAGGAAGAGGATCGGCGGATCACCTGGATCTCGACTGGCGACACGCGACGCGACGGGAGGGTGTC
>JAJYLZ010000039.1 GCA_021787395.1 Chloroflexota bacterium | reverse complement strand
GCGAGAAGCGCGCCCGCCAGGACGCGGCCACCGCCTGCAGCGCCCGGAGCGGATCGGCCACGAGCACCGCCGTGACGTCGCCCAGCGCGTCGAGGGGCGGCTCGCCCGCCGCGAGGTCCGGCTCGCGGCCGACGAGCACCGCCGCGGCCCCCGCCCGCGCCGCGTCGGCCAGGAACCGGTGGCCGTCGGTCCGCTCGCCGGGCAGGGCCGTGAACAGCATGCCGGGCTCGACCTGCCGAGAGTCCACGGCGCCCCGGCGCACCCCGCGCGAGCCGCGCTGGAGCAGCCGGCCGCCGGTGGCGGCCGCCAGGTCGTCGGCCGTGAGGCGGAGGGGGTCGGGGACGGGGCCGGCGGCGTCGGCCGGCGGCTGGAGAGGGCGGGTCACGGGCTCGAGTGTCGCATGGACGCTCACGGAGCGACCTGGGGCGGCGGGGGCACCTGCTGCGTGTCCGGGATCAGGTAGGGCGTGGTGATCGCGTCGTGCGCGATGCGGCGGAACAGTTCGAACGACATCACCGGCATCTCCAGCTCGCCCTGGCGGATGACGGTCGGCCGGCCCTCCTCGATTCGGACCGCCACGACGAGGTCCGGGTGCCCGGGCTTGCGGGCGATGTACCCGATGAAGGAGTAGTTGAACAGGTTGACCTTCCAGGCGTTCGTGGCCGTGTCCCAGATCTGCGCGGTGCCCGTCTTGCCGCCCACCTCGTAGCCCGGGATCAGGGTCCCGGAGGCGTAGTACGGAACGGAGGTCACGACCTCCTTCATCATCTGCATGAGGGTCTGGGCGAGCTGCGGGGTCATGACCCGGCCCTTCGAGACCGCCGCCGTGTCCTGGTTGCCGATCGACTTGACGACGCGCGGCTGGACCAGCGTTCCCCCGTTGAGCATGGCCGCGTAGGCCTGCGCGAGCTGGATGGGGGTCACGGCCATGCCCTGCCCGAACGAGGCGTTGGCGAGGTCGATCTGGCGCCACGGCGTCACGGACGGGTCGTGCAGGATGCCGGCCACCTCGTTGGCGACGTCGATGCCCGTCTTCTGGCCGTAGCCGAGGGTGAGCCACGTGTTGTACAGGATCCGCGCGGCCTGGGCCGTCGTGCCCAGCCGCATTGCCGCCTCGGTGGCCACCACGTTGCGCGACCACGCCACCCCCTTGGCGAACGTCATCCGTGGCATCGACTGCTTGTTCGCGTCGTGCACGTGGGTGGCCCCGTTGTCCAGCACTAGGTGCCCGGGGTCGTTGAACATCGTCGTGGGCTTGACCACGCCCGCCCCGATGACCGCGTCGGCGGTCATCATCTTGAACACCGAGCCGGGCTCGTACACGGTCGAGACGATGGGGTCCACGAACACGCCCGGGTTCGTGTTGGCGAGCTGCATGTAGTCGTTGGCGTTGTAGGAGGGGTAGCTCGCGTAGGCGTAGACCTCGCCGTCGTAGGGGTCCATCACCACCGCGGAGACCCGCTTGGCGCGGTCCGCGATCCAGGCGGCGAGCAGCTCCTGCTCCACGGCCACCTGGAGCGAGGCGTCGATCGTGAGCTCGAGGTCCTTGCCGGGGTAACCCTGCTCCAAGACGGTCGAGGTGTCCGGGACCAGGTTGCCCGCTCCGTCCTGCTGCGCGGCGACCACGGTGTCCTTGCCCGCCAGCACGGACTGGTAGTACTCCTCCACGCCGTACTGGCCCTGCCCCGCGCGGTTCACGAAGCCCAGCAGCTGGGCGGCCAGCGTCGTGCCCGGCGCGCCCCCGGGCTGCGTGTACTGGCGGAGCTCCTCCGGGGACAGGATCAGCCCGAAGGCCGTGGGCGAGGAGCCGCTGCTGGCGGCGCGGATGGCGTCGGACTGGTCCGGCGTGAGGTCGTGGGCGAGCACGGCGTACGGCCTGCCCGAGGTCACCAGCTGGGTGGCCAGCTGCGCCGCGTCGCCGGTGAGCCCGAGGATCCGAACCACCGTGGCCGCGGTCGAGGCCTGCTGGCCGGGCGTGAGGTCCTTGGAGTCGACGGCCAGGAGGTCGCGGGAGACGCTGGTGGCCAGCAGGACCGTGCCGGTGCGGTCGTAGATCGAGCCCCGCTGGGCGGCGATCGAGTAGGTCGTGGACGACTCCCGGACGGCCATGGCGGCGAGCTCGTCGCGCCGCGTCACCTGCCAGTAGGCGAGGCGCACGCCGAGCGTCCCCGCCACGAGGATGAACGCGAGCAGGATGAGCAGCGCGCGGACCCGTGAGTCCGTCCGGCCAAGCACGGTCGCAGTCCTTCGCTAGCGGGCCTGGACGACGAGCGGCGCGGCCAGCGGCCCGAGGCCGTAGCCGACGGCGAGCGTCTTGATGGCGGGCGCCTTGCCCAGGCGGTTGAGGTCGTTCTCGATGTCGGCGGCCTGGTCCTGGAGCTGGCGCGCCTCGCTGGCAAGGTGGTCGGTCTGGTACCCCGTCGCGGACACGCGGATGTCCTGCGAGAGCGAGAAGAAGGCTCCGGCGAAGGCGACCACGATCGCGGCCAGCAGCAACGCCAGCCGCGACGGGCCCCGGCGGGCGCGGACAGCGGCCCGGCGGCGACGGCGGGAGACGGCGGGGGTGGCGGGCCTCGCCCCCGTGCCGACGCCGATGCCGACGTCGAGCCGCGGGGCGCGCGGGAAGGCGACGGTGCGCTGGCGCGCACCCTGGTAGACCGCCATGGGTCAGTCGCCCAGGGAGAAGTACAGGCGCGGTAAGCGCGGATCGAGGAACGCGAAGCGGTCCGCGAGGGCGTTGTGGCCGATCTCGTCCAGGTCGGCCTCGAACGGCTCCTGGGCGAGTTCGCGGCCGCGACGCTCCGAGAGTTCGTGCTGGCGGCGGCCGTAGCTCTTGCGGCGTGACGACTGGTGGCGCTTGCTCACGGGACTCCTCCTCCGTGGGCGGTGCCGGCGGTTGCCGGATGGATGGGTGCGGGGCGCTGGCGGCTCCGGTGTGGTCGGCGGCTCCTCCTTCGCTGCGGGCGTGGGCTCCTGTCTTGCGGTTGGTCAGGCGGCGAGCCGCTCGGCGGCTCGGAGGCGGGCGCTTCGCGCCCGGGGGTTGGCGGCGATCTCGGCCTCGGTGGGCGTCATGGACGGTCGCGTGACGAGGCGCAGGCGGGGGGACCGGCCGCACACGCAGACCGGCACCTCGGGCGGGCAGACGCAGCCGCGCCGCTCGGTGTTGAGGAACTGCTTGACGATCCGGTCCTCGAGCGAGTGGTACGAGAGGACGACCAGCCGTCCGCCCGGGCGGAGCAGGTCGACGGCTGCGGCCAGGCCCGCCTCCAGCGCGTCGAGCTCGCCGTTGACGGCGATGCGCAGCGCCTGGAACACGCGCGTGGCCGGGTGCGTGCGCCGCGGCTGGCGGGGGTTGTCGGGGACGACGCGCTCCACGGCCGCCGCCAGCTCCTCGGCGGTCCGGACGGGCGCGGCGGACCGGGCCGCGACGATCGCCTTGGCGATGCGCCACGCAGCCGGCTCCTCGCCGTACCTGCGGAACAGGGCGGCGAGCTCGTCGGCGGACAGTGTCGCGAGGAGCTCGCCCGCCGGCACGCCGCGGCTGGCATCGAAGCGCATGTCGAGGGGCCCGCCGGCGCGGAAGCCGAAGCCGCGGTCGGTGTCGGCCAACTGGAAGGACGACAGCCCGAGGTCGAACAGGAGCCCGTCCACGGCGCCGAAGCCGGCGGCCGGCGCCACGTCCGCGAGCTCGCGGAAGTTCGCCTGGCGCAGCACGAGCCGGTCGCCGAACCGGGCCAGCCGCCTGCCCACGCGCTCGATCGCCGCCTCGTCGGCATCGAGCCCGAGGACGCGCCCGTCGGGGCTGGCGGCCTCCAGGATCCGCTCGGTGTGCCCACCGCCGCCGACCGTGGCGTCGATCTGGAGGCTGCCGGGCTGCGGGGCGAGCGTCCCGAGGACCTCGTCCGGCATCACCGGCTGGTGCCCTACCTCCATCGTTCCTCCAACAGCTTGGCGGCGGATCCCGAGCGGACCCTGGAAGCGCATTTGGTGCGACGTCAGATCCCGATCCCGCTGACGAGCTCCGCGAAGGCCGACTCGTCGTCCAGGACGGCGCTCTGCGCGTCCCAGCGGCCCTTCGACCAGATCTCGACACGGTTCTGGAGGCCCACGACCACGACCTCGCCGTCCAGGCCGGCGAACTCCCGGAGGTGCTGCGGCAGCAGGATCCGGCCCTGCCGGTCCAGCTCCAGCCGCACCGCGTTGCCGAACAGCCGGCGCTCGAGGGCCCGGGTCCTGGGATCGGTCATCGGCAGCGCCGCGATGCGGGCCGTGATCCGGTCCCACTCCCCGTCCGGGAGGATGGCGAGGCAGGTGTCGAGCCACTCCGCGACGTGGAACGCGCCGGCCAGCTGGGCACGCATCTTCGACGGGACCGCGAGGCGGCCCTTGTCGTCGATCTGGTGCCGGTACAGGCCCACGAACTCGTTGTCGCTGGACACGTGAGCTGGCTCGCTCCTGACGTCGGCGGGGTTCAGGAGGCGGTCACGGCGGCCCTGCGGTCCCGCTTCCCCCACTTTCCTCCACTTCGCCCCACTCCGGGCATGATACAGCGCCGATTCGGGGCGTCAACGCTGAAATCGCGCCTTCTGGAGTTCGCTGCCGGGACGGCCAGGGGTCGCGGGGGCACCTCGAGGGCGCGTCCGGCCAGCCGGCGGCGGCACGATCCGGCCGCTCAGGGCGCAGGCCGGCACGGGGTGGGGCGAGGTGGGGGTGCGGGCCGGCGGTGGACGGCGTGGCCGCCCCGGCGGCAGCTAGCGGGTCGGCGTGGGGATCTTGAGCTGCTCCCCCGGGCGGATGCCGTGCATCGACGCCGGATTCCACGCGTAGACGGTGTCGAGCGGCACGCCGAACCAGTGGGCGATGCTGTACAGGTTGTCGCCGGTGCGGACCGTGTAGACGTAGCAGCCCGACTGTCCCGGGCACGGCTTGAGGACGGCCAGGCGCGACGCCGAGGGGCCGCCGGAGGCCGGCGGCCGGGGGCTCGGCGTCGGGGTCGGCGCCGTCGTCGCGCCGGGTGTCGGCGGCGGCGATGCCGCCCCCGTGGGCGCGGGGGACGAGGCGGGCTGGCCGGTCGGGGCCCCCGTGGGCGCCGGGGTCGCGACCGCGTCGGCAGCCGGCGAGGACGCCGGGGTGGTCACCGGCCCGGCGGCGCCTGACGCCGTACCGGGCGGCACCGCCGACGTCGGCAGGTCGATGCCGCCACGCTGGATCACGAATCCGAACGAGATGCCGGCGGAGAGCGCGAGCACGACCAGCGCGGCCGCGATCGCCCGCGGTACGGGAGGCGTCCGGATCGAGCCGTGGACCGACCCGCCGGGCGGGGCCACCCGCCGCCGGTAGCGCGGGCAGTCCACGTGGGCCGCGCCGAGGCACACCAGCTCCTGCTGCTGGCGGGACAGCAGCCGCGAGCCGCCGATCGCGACACAGCGGTGGTCGTCGCTGGGAAGCGGCTCGGGGTCGACCAGCAGGCCGTCGGACTCGAGCCGGAGGAACGGGCAGTCGACGGAGCGCGGCACGGCCGACGGCCCGCGCCCCCGCTCGGGCTGGCCAGCGTCTGGGCCCGACCCGGCGGGCGATCCCACGATCAGCGGCTCGCTCAGGACTGGTGCCTCCAGCTGGCTCCGTCGAGCGACGTGCTGGCGTCCTCGACGGCCGGAGTCTAGTACCTTGGGGACCTTGTCCGCCTCGATTCCGCAGTGCTAGGCTCCGCCGAGCCGACCTCGAGAAGGTGTCGGCGCTACAGTTGCCGCACCTCAGCCCACCCACGAGGCACCCGCCCGGACCGGTCATGGCGCTCCCGCTGTCCCCCCCCGCCAACGTCACCGCGCCCCGCGATGCCGATGCCACGCGCCTGGCGCCGCACCGCATCAAGCGCTGCAACTACCGGCGCCTCATCTCCCTGGAGCGGCCGAGGGAGCGTGTGTACGAGGTGGAGTGCCTGTACCCGGACCGGAAGCTGCCGATCCCGCTGGGCGACCTCGATTCAGCCATGCCCATCTGCAACGCCTGCACGGCCGCGCACATCTTCCGGGCGGACGAGGACTAGGCGGGACGGGTCGGCGGCCGAGCAACCGAGCTGGGCCGGTCGGGCTTGCGGTTGCGGGACGCCCGTGCCGATCCCCCGCGCGCGGTTGCGGAACCGCGAGCCGCGGCGCGCCTAGGCCTGCTCGGCGTCTGGGATCGGATGCTTGCAGTGTGACGGGAAGGCCCGCATCAGACGCCGCAGGAGCCGGTGGAGCTGCTCGCGGTCCGCCGGGTCGAGCACGGAGGCCAAGAGGGCCTCGCGATGCGCCTGGACGTCGACCGTCCGGTCCCAGGTGGCGTGGCCGAGCTCGGTCGGCTCGACGAGGATCCCGCGGCGGTCGTCCGGGTCGGGCAGCCGCCGAATGAATCCGGCGGCCTCCATCCGGTCGAGCCGGTTGGTCATCGCACCGCTCGAGAGCCGCATGTCCTCGGCGAGCTGGCCCGGACTCCGTCGATACGGCGCGCCCACGGCGCGCAGCCGGCCCAGCAGGTGGTAGGAACGGAGGTCGAGGTCGAACGCCCGCAGCGTCTCAGCCAGAGACGCGTCGAAGTCGTGGGCCAGCGTCTGGATCCGCTCGACGATCCCCTCCGTCAGGGGGTCCAGGGCCGGGATCTCCCGCGCCCAGACCTCCAGCATCTGGTCCAGTGCGTCGGGCACGTCGGGGTCGCCCGCGAGCGAGGCGTCGAGGATGCCCACCCCCGTCGCCGGTCCCTTCTTGCGGGTGTCGCTCATGACGGGAGTATGGCCCCACACCATCTTGATGTCAAGCATCTTCATACAAAGTCTCTTGACATCAAATCATCATAGCTGTATGATCCCTCCAGATCGAGAAATTTGACATCAAGAGATGTCGCAGGCGCTGGAGGGCAAGGCAATGATCCCCGGGATGGCATGGGAGCTCGACGCCGAGAGCCGGCGGATCGCCCTCGAGGAGGGGATCCGGAATCGTCAGGCCAGCCGTGAGGCGATGGCCGCCCTCGCGGCACAGCGCCACGACCAGTCACCTCACCGGTCGTGGCTCCTGCGGGCCGCGGCCAGGGCCGCTGCGTGGATGAACACGAGCACGACGCCTCGCCGGACCACCAGCAGCTCGATGCGCTAGCTCGAACCCAGTCGAACAGCGGGGGGCGGCCTGACCGGTCGCCCCCCGCTTCCGTGTTGTCCGGCAAGTCCGTGCGGGCGGCGTCGGGCCAGGGCCTCAGCCGCCTGGGAGGCGCCAGCGAGAGCGGCCTGTAAGCCGAGTTCTGTACCGCGGCTCGCGCCGCGGCGACGGCCATCCATCTGAGGCCGCCGGTCGCCCGACGGCTCATGCAGCCGACCCGAGGGCTGGGCAGCGCACCTCTCCCCCCGGCGGACCGGGGTTGCGCCCTCCTATTTGGCCTTGCTCCGGGTAGAGTTTGCCGCGTTTCACTCCGGCCCCGGAGGGCCGGCATCGTCACTGTGGCACTGGTCCTCGCCTCACGGCGGACGGGCGTTACCCGCTACCCTGCGCTGGGGAGCTCGGACTTTCCTCACGCCTGCCGGTGGCCCGGTCGGCGCGCGGCCGTCCGGCCGCCTCGCTGGCTCCCCGATTCTACGCGGCGCCCGCCCTCGGCGACGCTGACGGCCTCAGCGGCTCGGCAGGAGGGGCCGCACCGCTCCCGCGATGGCGTGCGCGAGCGTGCGGTGGGCGTCCGCAGCGAGGTGGACGCCGTCCGCCGGGTCGGCGGTGACGATCGCCGCGGCGTCGAGGAACGCGCAGCCCGCGTTCAGCGCTGCGGTCCGGTAGAGGCGGGGCAGCGCCGAATTGCGCTCGTGGGCGCCCTCGAAGCCCCAGAGCTCCATCAGGTCGCTCGGCGCGCCGAGGGCGGGCGGCGCCACCAGCAGCACCTGCGGCGCCCCGCCGTCCGGCCCGCAGCCGGACAGCAGCGCTGCGTCGACGAGGGTGGCGGCCCCGGCGGCGATGTCGCTGGCCGCGAGGCCGAACGTGGCCTTGAGGTCGTTGGTCCCCAGCATGATCACCACCACGTCGATCGGGGCGTGGGTGTCCAGGCAGGGCACCAGGTACACGAGGCCGTTGCGTCCGGGTGAGTACGGGTCGTCGCGGACGGTGGTGCGGCCGTTGAGCCCCTCCTCGATCACCCGCGCCTCGCCCTCGAGCAGCCCCGCCAGCACGCCCGGCCACCGGACGTCGAGGGGGAAGCGGTTCCCGGTGGCCGGGTCCGCCCCGTGCGTGTTCGAGTCTCCGTAGCAGAGCACGACCGGGAGTCCCGGCATCACGTTCCTCCTCCGCCCCCGCCGGGCGCGACGCGCCGGGCTCGGGCGACGCGGGCCGGGCCGCCGGCCGCGACCCGGTCCAGGGCCTCGTTGGCCAGCCTGTCCGCGGCGGCGTTCTGGGCCCGCGGCACGTGGGTGGCGGACCATCGGCGGAAGGCTCCCAGCAGCTGCTTCGCCTCCGCGTGGAGCGGCGCCAGCTTGGCGTCCTTGACGCGCCACCGGCCGTGGAGCTGCTCCACGATCAGCTTCGAGTCCAGGAACAGGTCCACCTTCGACGAGCCCAGCCGATGGGCGAGCTTGAGCGCCTCGACCAGGCCCGTCCACTCGGCGACGTTGTTCGTCTGGACGCCGAGCGCCTGGCTGATCGTCGCATCGGGGGGCGCGAGCGGGTCCAGGGCGTCGGCGCGCGCACCGTCGATCAGGACCGCGCCCAGCGACGCCGGGCCCGGGTTGCCCCGGGCCGCGCCGTCGGTGCGGATGACCAGGTGCTCGATGACCGGGAGCGTCGCCTCGCTCAGGCCTGGTGCTCCACGATCCTCGAGGACACCTCGAGGATCGCCTGGGTGATGTGGATGCCGCGCGGACAGGCGTCCGTGCAGTTGAAGATCGTCCGGCACCGCCACACGCCGTCGCGGTCGGCGAGGATCGTCAGGCGGTCGTCGGCGTGGTCGTCGCGGGAGTCGAAGATGAACCGGTGCGCGTTGACGATCGCGGCCGGCCCCACGTACGAGGGCTGGGCCCAGAACGACGGGCACGAGGTCGTGCACGCCGCGCACAGGATGCACTTGGTGGTGTCGTCGAACACCGCCCGCTCGGCCTGCGACTGGAGGCGTTCGCGGTCCGGGTCCAGGCTGTCGGCCTGGAGGTACGGCTGGACGCTCCGGAACTTGGCGAAGAAGGCCTCCATGTCCACCACGAGGTCCTTCATCACCGGCAGGCCCGGCAGCGGCGCCACGGTGATCCGGCGGGCCTTGAGCTGGTCGACGCGGATCTTGCAGGCCAGCCGGTTCCGGCCGTTGATCAGCATCGCGTCGGACCCGCACACCCCGTGGGCGCAGGACCGCCGGAACGTCAGCGTCCCGTCCTGCTCGTACTTGACCTTGTGCAGCAGGTCCAGGACGCGGTCCATGGGACCCGCCTCGACCGTGTAGGTCTGCTCGTGCGGCTTCTGGTCCTTCTCCGGGTCGAAGCGGAGGATGCGCAGTTCGATCTGCATCGTCGTGCTCCTCCGCTCAGTAGACGCGCGGCTTGGGCTGGAACTTGGTGATCGTCACCGGTTTGTAGTCCAGTGCGACCGCCCCGTCCGCGCCCTTGGTCGCGAGCGAATGGGTCAGGAAGTTGACGTCGTCCCGCTCCGGGTAGTCCTCCCGGCTGTGCGCGCCGCGGCTCTCCTTCCGGTTGATGCACGCCGCGACCATCGTCTCGGCGCAGTCGAGCAGGTAGCCCACCTCGCGGGCCTCGAGCAGGTCGGTGTTGAAGGTGGTGCCCTTGTCGTCGATGCTGACGTGCTGGTAGCGGTCCCGCAGCTCGGCGACCTTGGTGCGGGCGCTCTCGAGGCCCTCGGCCGTCCGGTACACGCCGACGTCATCCATCATCACGTCGGCCAGCTCCTTGCGGATCGCCTCCTTGCGCTCGCCCTTCGGCCGCGCCCTCAGCGCCTCGATCTCGGCCCGCACCGGCTCCGCGGCCGCGTCGGTCACGTCGGGCATGTCCTGGCCCTTCACGTCGAGCACCATCTGCCGACCGGCCCGACGGCCGAACACCAGCAGGTCCACCAGCGAGTTGGTCCCCAGCCGGTTCGCGCCGTGGACCGACACGCACGCCGTCTCGCCCGCGGCGTATAGGCCCGGCACGACCGTGTTGGCCGCGTCGCAGGTCGCCTGGGCGTGGATGTTGGTCGGGATGCCGCCCATAGCGTAGTGCGCCGTGGGCTGGATCGGGATCGGGTCCGTGTAGGGCTCGATCCCCTGGTAGACGCGCACGAAGTCGGTGATGTCGGGCAGCTTCTCGTCGATCTTCTGGCGGCCGAGGTGGCGCACGTCGAGGTAGACGTAGTCCTTGCCGTCGATCCCCCGGCCGGCCCGGAGCTCCTGGACGATTGCCCGGCTGACCATGTCGCGCGGCGCCAGCTCCATGAGCTTGGGCGCGTACCGCTCCATGAACCGCTGCCCGTCCTTGTTGAGCAGGTAGGCGCCCTCGCCGCGGGCGGCCTCGGACAGGAGGATGCCGAGCCCGACGATGCCCGTCGGGTGGAACTGGTAGAACTCCATGTCCTGGACCGGCAGGCCGTGCCGGTAGGCCAGCGACACGCCGTCTCCGGTGAGGCTCCAGGCGTTGGACGTGACCCGGAACATCCGGCCGAACCCGCCGGTCGCGAGCAGTACCGCCTTGGAGCGGATCACCGCGAGCTGGCCGTCGGCGATCCGATACGCCACGACGCCGGCCGCCCTCCCGCCGGACCCGAGCTCGCCGCCCTCGGTCAGCAGGTCCACGACGTGGTACTCGTCGTAGAACTTGACGCCGAGCTTGACGCACTGCTGGTACAGCGTCTGCAGGATCATGTGGCCGGTGCGGTCGGCGGCGAAGCACGCGCGCATGACCGGGCCCTCGCCGTAGTTGCGCGTGTGGCCGCCGAACCGCCGCTGGTCGATCTTGCCGTCGGGCGTCCGGTTGAACGGCAGGCCCATGTGCTCGAGCTCGATCACCGTCTCGATGGCCTCGCGGGCGAGCACCTCGGCCGCGTCCTGGTCCACCAGGTAGTCGCCACCCTTGATGGTGTCGAACATGTGCCACTCCCAGTGGTCCTCCTCCTGGTTCCCCAGGGCGGCACACACGCCGCCCTGGGCGGCGCCGGTGTGGGAGCGGGTCGGATACAGCTTGGTCAGGACCGCCGAGTCGACGCCGGCCTTCGCCAGCTCGAGGGCGGCCCACAGGCCGGCGCCGCCGGCGCCGACGACGAGGGCCTCGTGCTCGCGGATCATGACGCCACCTTGACTGCGTCGGGGAAGGTCACGAGGGCCATCGTCCCCATCGCGAAGATCAGGAATGCCAGCAGGTAGACCAGCATCGTGAGCGCCATCCGGGCGGGGCCCTTGGTGTAGTCGTGGATGACGGTGCGCATGCCCATGAACGCGTGGAACACGACCGCGGCCAGCATCAGCCAGTCCACCGTCCGCCACGCCGCGCCCGACCAGCGGGCCGCGATCCAGTTGGCGTTCTGGACCGCCGGGTCGTAGATGAAGTGGACGATCGTGAAGTGCGCGAGCACGAGCACGAACAGCGCCAGCGCCGTGAGGCGCATCAGGTACCACACGGCGAGCTCGAAGCCGCCGGTCATGGGCCGGGCGCTGCCGGCGAGGGTGGTTCGGGCCATCGCCTCAGCCTCCGAACGAGAACGGCGCCGCCAGCCCGAAGGCCGGGGCCATGATCTGGAGGACGAACGGGATCCCGATGACCACGAACACCACCCAGTTCGCGTACCAGAGCTGCTTGTGGTACCGGGTCGTCGACGGCCAGAAGTCCATGACGACGATCCGCACGCCGTTCAGGGCGTGGTACAGCACGGCCGCGCCGAGCGCCGTCTCCAGCAGGCGTCCGATCGGGCTCCCGTACAACGAGAGCAGGTCGTTGTAGACCGGCGGGTTGACGTTGGCGAGCCAGATGTCGAGGACGTGGAGCAGGATGAACGCCCAGATGGCGACACCCGAGATGCGGTGGAACGCCCAGGCGAGCATTCCCTCGCTGCCCCGGTACCGAAACAGCATGGAGCCTCCTGCCTCCCGGCCCGCGCAGCGGGTCGCTATGCGTGCGCCGACCGGCCCTCAGCCGAGCCGCGCGATGATGGCATCGGCGAACTGGCTGGTCCCAGCCGGGCCGCCGAGGTCGTAGGTCGTGGCCTTGCCCTCCGCGATCACGTCGCGCAGGGCCGTCTCGACCCGCACGGCAGCCTCCTGCTCGCCCAGCTGGCGCAGCATGAGGACACCGGACAGGATGAGTGCCGTTGGATTCGCCTTGTTCATGCCCGCGTACTTGGGCGCGGAGCCGTGAACGGCCTCGAACACGGAGGCCTCGGTGCCGATGTTGGCGCCGGGCGCGACGCCCAGGCCGCCGACCAGGCCCGCGCACAGGTCGCTGACGATGTCGCCGTAGAGGTTGGGCAGGACCATCACGTCGTACAGCTCGGGCTTCTGCACCAGCTGCATGCACATGTTGTCGACGATCCGGTCCTCGAACTCGATCTTGCCGTCGTAGTCCGCGGCCACGGTGCGGCAGCTCTCGAGGAACAGGCCGTCCGAAAGCTTCATGATGTTGGCCTTGTGGACGGCCGTGACCTTGTGGCGGCCGTTGGCGACCGCGTACTCGAAGGCGAACCGGGCGATCCGCTCGGAGGCCTCGCGGGTGATGATCTTGATGCTCTCGGCGGCATCCCGGCCGACCCGGTGCTCGATCCCCGCGTACAGGTCCTCGGTGTTCTCGCGCACGATCACGAGGTCCACGTCCTCGTAGCGCGTCGTGAGGCCCTTGATGGAGCGGGCCGGACGCAGGTTCGCGTACAGGCCGAGCGCTTGGCGGAGCGCGACGTTGACGCTGCGGAAGCCAGACCCCACGGGGGTGGTGATGGGCCCCTTGATCGCGAGCTTGTTGCGGCGGATGGAATCGAGGACGTGCTCCGGGAGCGGCGTCCCGTACTGGGCCATGACGCCCTCTCCGGCGTCCTGGACCTCCCAGTCGAATGCGACGCCAGAGGCGTCAAGGACACGGCGGGTGGCCTCCGCCAGCTCCGGGCCGATGCCGTCGCCGGGGATGAGCGTGACTCGGTAGGGCATGACGGCCATTGTAGCGAGCGGCCGGGGCCCCGGCGGGGCTCCGACCGGACCGGCCGGACCCCTGCCGTTGCTCCCGTCGTTCGCCGCGGGGCGCCCGACCCGGCCGGCCCCGCGCCGCAAGGCGACCGCCCGTCCGGGCTATGATTCGGGGCCAGTTCCCGCCGCCATGCCCTCGGCCTACCAGTCCGCCCGGAGGTCTCGCCCGTCGCGTGAAGATCCACGAAGCCGACGCCAAGTCGCTGCTGGTCGCTCAAGGCCTGCCCGTGCCGGCCTGGGCGGTCGCCCGAACCCCAACCCAGGCCCGCGAGGCCGCAGTCCGCTTCCTGGCGGATCCCTCGAACGCCACCAAGAAGGTGGTCGTCAAGGCCCAGGTCCTCGTCGGCGGACGAGGCAAGGCGGGCGGCGTCAAGCTCGCCGCGACCGCCGACGAGGCCGAGGACGTCGCGGCGCAGATCCTCGCCCTCGAGATCAAGGGCCTCCCCGTGCGGCGCGTCCTGGTGGGGCCCGCCGCCGAGATCGTCAAGGAGTACTACCTGTCGGTGCTCCTCGACCGGGCGACCAAGCGCCTCATGTTCATCGGCTCGGCCGAGGGGGGCGTCGAGATCGAGCAGGTCGCGGTCGAGAACCCCGACGCGATCGTCTACGAGTACGTCGACCCGCTCCTCGGCCTGCCGGACTTCGCCGCCCGCCAGCTGGCGTTCAAGGTGGGCTTCGGCAAGCACTGGAAGGCCGGGGCGGCGATCGCCAAGGGCCTGCTCAAGACGATGCTGGCCAACGACGCGGACCTCGTGGAGATCAACCCGCTGGCGGTGATCCGTGAGCACAACGCCGACGGCACGCCGGTGGAGCGGCTGGTCTGCCTCGACGCCAAGGTCACGCTCGACGACTCGGCCCTGGGCCGCCACCCCGGGCTGGAGGAGCTGCGGGACCTCGACGCGGAGGACCCAGCCGACATCGAGGCGCGCCGCTACGACCTCACGTTCATCAAGCTCGACGGCGACATCGGCTGCATGGTCAACGGTGCCGGCCTCGCCATGACCACGATGGACCTCGTCAAGCGCGCTGGCGGCGAGCCGGCCAACTTCCTCGACATCGGCGGCGGCGCCAAGGCGGACCGCGTGGCGGCGGCCATGCGCCTGATCCTGGACGACCCGAACGTCAAGGCGATCCTGGTCAACATCTTCGGCGGCATCACCCGGGGCGACGAGGTCGCGCGCGGCCTGATCGAGGCCCGCTCCCAGCAGGAGCGCGACGTCCCGATGGTCGTCCGGATCGTGGGCACCAACGCGGCCGAGGCCGCCAAGCTGCTCGAGGAGGCCCGGTTCGTCACCGCGGACAGCCTCGACGAGGCCGCGGCCAAGGCCGTCGCGGCGGCGAAGGGAGTCGCCTCGTGAGCATCCTGATCGGACGCGACACCCGCCTCGTCGTCCAGGGCATCACCGGCCGCGAGGGCGAGTTCCACAGCCGCGCGATGCTCGAGTACGGCACCCCGCTGGTGGCGGGCTGCACCCCGGGCAAGGGCGGCCAGACCGCGCTCGACGGCAGGGTGCCGGTGTTCGACACCGTCGCCGAGGCCGTCAAGCAGACGGGCGCCAACACGTCGTGCATCTTCGTGCCCGCAGGCGGCGCTCCGGATGCCGTCCTCGAGGCGGTCGCGGCCGGCATCAAGACGATCTTCTGCATCACCGAGGGCATCCCGGCGCTGGACATGATCCCGGTGGTGGAGGCGGTCCGGCTCGCCGGCGCCCGGCTCGTCGGGCCCAACTGCCCCGGCGCCACCTCGCCCGGCCGGGCCAAGGTGGGCATCATCCCCGGCTCGATCCACCGCGAGGGCCGGGTCGGCGTCGTGTCCCGGTCGGGCACCCTCACCTACGAGGCGGTGCAGGCCATGACCGACGCGGGGCTGGGCCAGTCCACCTGCGTGGGCATCGGCGGCGACCCGGTCGTGGGCACGCAGCACGTCGACGTGCTCAAGTTGTTCGCCGAGGACCCGGAGACCGACGCGCTCGTGCTGATCGGCGAGATCGGCGGCTCGGCCGAGGAGGAGGCAGCGGCCTGGGCGGCCGAGCACCTCCCCCACATGCCCAAGGTGGCGTTCATCGCCGGGCGCACGGCGCCCGAGGGCAAGCGCATGGGCCATGCGGGCGCCATCATCTCCGGCGGCAAGGGGACGGCGGCGTCGAAGGTGGCGGCGCTCGAGGCGGCCGGGTTCCGCGTGGCGACCTCCCCCACCGAGCTGCCGAAGCTGCTGCGGGAGGCCGGCTACCGGGGCTGACGCCCCGCCGCCGCTCCAGCTCACCCGCCATGGGCAGCCTCATGGACCTGATCGCGGGCGACCAGCGCGACATCCTGCTGGCGCTCGCGGTCGAGGACCTGGCGGCGTTCGCCGATCCCGACCGCTTCACCGCCCACCTCTCGCTCGGCGGCGGACTCGACCCCACCTGGCTCGACGCGTTCAGCGAGGCGGTTCGGGACGCGACCGGGCGAGCCGAGCCCGTGGACTTCCTCGACGCCCGGACCGAGGTGGACGGGAGGGCCGCCGCCACCGAGCGGATCGTCGAGCGCGTGGACCCGTCCTGGGTCGCCGCGGTGGCCGCGGTGGCCGACGAGCAGGTGGGCGCCGTCGCCGGGCGCTGGATCGCCCTGCTGGAGGAGACCGAGGGCGTCCGGCTGCCCCGCGAGGACAAGCCCTGGATCCGTGACCTCGCCGGCAGGATCGTGGCGTTCTGCCGGGCCGCGGCCGAGGCCCGCGTCGTCATCTTCGCCTGGGGGTTCTAGCGTCCCGGGGAGCTGCACATGGCCGAACATCCGGGCGCGGCGGCCTTCCCGCCGCTCGCCGAGCCGCCGTCGGGTGGCGGCTGGACGCTCGCGGCCCCACTCCTGCGCGCGGCGTTCAAGGCCCTCAACCAGTGGTTCATGCTCCCGGCCCACCGGGTCGGGCTCGGGCCGTGGGTGTCAACCCCGCTCGGCGGCTGGATCCTGGTGCTCCGAGTCCGCGGCCGGAAGAGCGGCCGCATGCGCGACACGCCCCTCAACTACCTGATCGAGGACGGCGCCGTCTGGGTCATGGCCGGGTTCGGGCGGCGCACCGAGTGGTACCGGAACCTGCTGGCGGACCCCGCGGTCGAGGTCCGGCTGCCCGGACGCCGGTTCGCCGGGACGGCCGACGAGATCCTGGACCCGGCCGTGCGGGCCCGGGTCATCCCGCGCCTTGTCCGGGCGACCGGCCTTCCCGGCACGATGGTCGTGCCCGCCCCCTGGATCGCCCCCGACGAGGACGTCCTCGACGCCACCGGCTTCGTGCCCCTGGTCCGCATCCGGATGCGGGACGGCTCGGCGCTCGAGGCCGGCCCAGACGACCCTGGTGGGCGCGCCTGGATCTGGAGGCAGGCGGTGGTCATGGCGGTGGCGCTGGCCGGCTGGCGCCTGGCGACGGCGATCCGTCGCGGGGGCTGATCGGCGCACCGGACCGGCGGATGAGGTCGGCACCCGGGCGGCCCGAGTGGTCCCTCTCGCCGAGCCACGCCCGCGGCCCCGGTGTCTCTGCACAAAGACAGGCTGCCGGAGGCGCTGCTCCCCCGACGGAACCCGGGACTCGCGGGCGCAGGCCCAGGCGACGCACCCAGCCCGCGTGGGGCATCATGCGCCGATGTCGTCCTTCGATTCGCGCGCGGCCACCTGGGACAGCCCCGAGCGCGCCGACCGGGCCATCGCCGTGGCGTCCGCCATCCGGGCTGCCGTGCCCGTCAACCGAGCGACGCGCGCCCTGGAGTTCGGGGCCGGGACCGGACTGCTGGGCATGGCCCTCGCGCCGCACGTCGGGTCGCTCGTGCTGGCGGACGCGTCCACCGGGATGCTCGAGGTGGCCGCGGGCAAGCTCGCCGACGCCGGACTCGACCACGTCTAGCTGCTCCGCCACCGGCTCCTCGTGGACCCGCTGCCCGCCGAGCGGTTCGACCTCGTGTGCAGTCTCACCGCCCTGCACCACGTCCTCGACACCGACGGCGCGCTGAGCGCGCTCCGCGCCATCCTGACCCCCGGCGGACACCTGGCGGTGGCGGACCTCGACACCGAGGACGGCACGTTCCACAGCGACCCGGCCGCGCCGGTGCTCCACGGCTACGACCGGGCGGACCTCGGCTCGCGCGCGGTCGCCGCGGGCTTCGAGCCGCCGGTGTTCAGCACCGTGTGGGAGATCGCGAAGAACGGACGGACCTATCCGCTGTTCCTGATGGTGGCCCGGCGGCCTTGACCAGCCGGTGCCTGGCGGCGCCAGGGCCCGGCTACAGGCCCTCGTAGCCGAGCGTCGCCCAGGCGGGCCCGCCCGGGGCCTCGATCAGCTCCACGAGCACGCCCTGGCAGGAACGCGGGTGGAGGAACGCCACCGGCCCCTCGGCACCCTTCCGGGCGGCGGTGTCGATCAGCTCGACGCCGTCCATCTCCAGGCGCACCAGCGCCTCCGCGATGTTGGGCACCTCGAAGCAGACGTGGTGGAAGCCCTCGCCTCTGCTGGCGAGGAAGCGGGCGACGCCGGTGCTGTCGTCGGTGGGCTGGACCAGCTCGATCTTGCTCTCCCCCACCGGCAGGAACGCGATCGTCACCCGGTCGTGCTCGATCGGCAGGACGAGCTCGACGGGCAGGCCCAGCGTGTCCCGCCACAGCCCCAGCGAGGCCTCGACGTCGCGCACCACGACGGCGACGTGGTGGATCCGGCCGAGCCGGCGGACGTGGTCGGGGACGCTCGCGATCGGGTCGGTCATTGCGGCACCTCCTCAGACCGTGATGAGCTCGCGGTGCACGCCCCACACGGCGCGCAGGCGATCGGCGATCTCGCCCACCGTGGCGTAGGCCCCGACCGCCTCCAGGATCGGCGCCATCAGGTTGTCCTCCCCGCGGGCGGCGTCCTCGAGTCGGGCCAGGGCTGCGGCCCAGGCTGCCGGGTCGCGCTCGGCGCGGACGCGGCGGAGCCCGTCGACCTGGCGGCGCTCCCCCTCGGGGTCGATCCGCAGGATCGAGGGCCGTGCGCCGGGCTCGTCGTCGCGGAACCGGTTCACGCCCACGACGATGCGGTCCCCGCGCTCGATCTCGCGCTGGACCCGGTACGCCGATTCCTGGATCTGCCGCTGCTGGAAGCCCGACTCGATGGCCGACAGCGTGCCGCCCATCGCGTCGATCTCGGCCAGGTATGCGGTCGCGGCCGCCTCGAGCTGGTCGGTGAGCGACTCCACGAACCAGCTGCCGGCCAGCGGATCCGGCGTCTCGGTGACCCCCGCCTCGTAGGCGAGGATCTGCTGGGTCCGCAGCGCCAGCCGCGCCGACTCGGCGGTGGGCAGCGCCAGCGCCTCGTCCCTCGAGTTCGTGTGGAGGCTCTGGGTGCCGCCCAGGACCGCGGCCAGGGCCTGCAGCGTGGTCCGGACGACGTTGTTGTCGATGGACTGGGCGGTGAGCGACGAGCCGGCGGTCTGGGTGTGGAACCGGCACATCATCGACTTGGGGTTCCTGGCCCCGAAGCGGTCCTTCATGATCCGGGCCCACATCCGGCGGGCGGCCCGGAACTTGGCCACCTCTTCGAACAGCTCCGACCAGGCCGCGAAGAAGAACGAGAGCCGCGGGGCGAAGTCGTCCACGGCCAGCCCGCGCGCCGCTGCCGCCTCCACGTAGGCGATGCCGTCGGCGAGCGTGAACGCGAGCTCCTGGGCCGCGGTCGCCCCCGCCTCGCGCATGTGGTAGCCGCTGATGCTGATCGTGTTCCACTTCGGCAGCTCGCGGGACGCGAACTCGAACACGTCCGTCACCAGGCGCATGGAGTGGCGCGGCGGGTAGATCCAGGTCCCGCGGGCCACGTACTCCTTGAGGATGTCGTTCTGCGTCGTCCCGGAGACGCCCGCGCGCGGGACGCCCTGGCGCTCGGCGGCCGCCACGTACAGCGCCAGCAGGATCGGCGCCGTGGCGTTGATGGTCATCGAGGTGCTGACCTCACCCAGCGGGATGCGGTCGAACAGGGCCTCCATGTCCGCGAGCGAGCTCACGGGCACGCCCACCCGCCCCACCTCGCCCTCGGCCTCGGGGGCGTCCGAGTCGTAGCCCACCTGGGTCGGCAGGTCGAAGGCCACCGAGAGCCCGGTCTGACCCTGCTCGAGCAGGTAGCGGAACCGCTCGTTGGTCTCGGCGGCGGTCGCGAACCCCGCGTACTGGCGCATCGTCCAGAACCGCGACCGGTACATGGTGGCCTGGACGCCCCGGGTGAACGGGTACTCGCCCGGCAGGCCGAGGTCGGACGCCGGGTCGAGCCCGGCCACGTCCGCCGCGGTGTAGACGTCGTCGATCGGGAGCTCGGACGTGGTGGCGAAGGCGGGCCGGCGCTCCGGCGAGGCGGCGAGCGCCCTCGCCCTCGTCGTGGAGCGCCAGCGCTCGACCTCCGGGTCCCCTCCCCCGCTCGCGGCGTCGCCGCCTGCCCCGCGGCTGTCAGGCACCCCGGCCTCGTCGTTCACCCATCCCTCCTTCAGTTGATCACCACCAGCAGGTCGCCGATCTCGATGTTGACACCGACAGCGACCCCGACGCGCTCGATCGTCCCGTCGCGCGGCGCCCGGAGCTCGTTTTGCATCTTCATCGCCTCGACGACCAGCAGGTGCTGGCCGGCCGTGACGCTGTCGCCCACCTTGACCGACACGGCTACGACCTTGCCGGGGATGATGGCCTTGACCTGGAGCGGCCCGCTGTGGGCGCTGGCTGCTCGACCCTGACTGGCCCGCTCACGCAGTGACGCGATCCGCTCCGCCTCGGTCTCGATGACGAACCGGAAGCCGTCGACGAGCACCTCGCGGGCGCGGCTCCCACCCTCCCCCGGACCGTCGGGCTCGAGCACGACCCTCGTGGCGTCCGCCCCCTCCACCAGGAGATGCCGCCCGCCGCCCAGCGATCGGATCGAGACGTCGCACGGCTCGCCGTCCACGAGCATCTGTCTTTGCGCAAGGACAGCCGGCTCGGGTGTGGCCCCGGGAGCGATCGCCGCGCCCCCCAGCGGCCCGGTCCCGATCGTCGGATTGGCCATGCGCAGGGGCTCGGGCACGGGCGCGATGCGCACGGCCGGCTCATCCGCGGTCCGCGACACCGCGGCGAGACGAACCCTCACGGCTCGCGGATCCGTCACCGCCGCGCCGCGCGACGCCGTGGCGGCCCCGCTCTCGCTGGCATCGCTTGTCAGATCGGCCATCGGTCCGCTCCCTGTGCACGCCCGCCGTTCCGCCAGCCGTTGCGGCCGGCGGGCCTGGGCCCGCCGTCCCACGGCAGCGCCTCCGAGGCGAGCATCCCGGCCGCCGCAGGCCCGGCGGCGATCGAGGCGAGTCCGGCCGCAAGGAGGGCACGTCGCACCGCCTCGGCCCGAGCCGCCTCGCCGTCCCAGTGCTCGTCCACCCAGCCGGTCGAGAGCTCCCCGTCGCGGAATGCCGCGCTCGTCGCGACGACCCGGTGGAACGGCAGCGTGGTCTGCACGCCGCCGATCTCCGTCTCGTCGAGGGCGCGCCGGAGGCGGTCGATCGCCGCGTCCCTGTCGTGGGCGTGGACCATCAGCTTGGCGATCAGGTTGTCGTAGTCGGCGGGCACGCGGTCCCCGGCCTCGATGTGCGTGTCCACGCGGATCCCGGGGCCTGCCGGCATCACCCACCGCCCGACCCGGCCCGGCGTGGGCGCGAACGCGCGCGCCGGGTCCTCGGCCGAGATGCGGACCTCGATGGCGTGGCTGGACGGGGTCGCCGCGCGCTCCCCCGCTGCGAGCACCTCCGGGCTGAGCGGTCGGCCGGCTGCGATGCGGAACTGCTCGCGCACGATGTCCACCCCGGCCACCATCTCCGTCACGCCGTGCTCCACCTGGAGTCGCGTGTTGACCTCGAGGAACCAGAAGTGGCCGTCGCGGTCGTGGAGGAACTCGCACGTCGCGGCATTGCGCAGCCCGGCCGCCTTGCCCAGCGTCACCGCCAGGCCGTGCAGGTACCGGCGCTGGTCCTCCGTGAGGCCCGGCGCGGGCGCCTCCTCCACGAGCTTCTGGTGGCGCCGCTGGAGCGAGCAATCGCGCTCGCCCAGCGCGACCACGTGCCCCTCGTTGTCGGCCACCAGCTGCACCTCGATGTGGCGTGCCGGCAAGATCTCCCGCTCGAGGTACACGGACCCATCCCCGAACGCGGACAAAGCCTCGCGCGAGCCCGACACGAGCGCGGCCGCGAGGTCCTCCTCGCGCACGACGCGCCGCATGCCCCGGCCGCCGCCACCGGCCGCCGCCTTCACCAGGAGCGGGAAGCCGACCCCCCGCGCCGTGGCCATCAGATCGGCCACGCTGTCGGGGTGGTCGACAGGGGCGGGCTCGAGGGTGCCCGGCACGGAGGGGACGCCGACCTTGGCGGCCAGGCGCCGCGCGTGCAGCTTGTCGCCGAGCTCCTCGATCGCCTGGCTCGGCGGCCCGACGAACACGATCCCGGACTCCTCCGCGGCGCGCGCGAAGGCGGCCCGCTCGGCGAGGAACCCGTACCCGGGATGGATCGCCTCGGCGCCCGTCGCCTTGGCGGCCTCGATCACCGCGTCGATCCGGAGGTAGCTCTCCGACGGCGCCGGCGGCCCGATCCGGACCGCCCGGTCGGCGAGCCGCACGTGCGCCGCCTCCACGTCGGCGTCGCTGTAGACGGCGACGGCCTCCATCCCCATCTCCTGGCAGGCACGGATGATGCGCACGGCGATCTCGCCGCGGTTGGCGATGAGCACGCGCCTGAACGGCGCTTCCCTGATGGTCATCGGATGCTCCCGGCAGGGGCGTCTTTGCACAAAGACGAACGGGGCGACTCAGAGCGGGATGTTGCCATGCTTCTTCCGCGGGTTCGTGTCGCGCTTGTCGGCCAGGATCTCGAGGGCGCGCACCAGGCGTGGGCGTGTCTCGCGCGGCAGGATCACCTCGTCGATGTAGCCGCGCGCGGCCGCGATGTACGGGTTCGAGAACTCGGCCTCGTACTCGCTCACCAGCCGCTTGCGCTCGGCTGCCGGGTCCTCCGCCGCGGTGATGGCGTCCTTGAAGATGATGTTGACGGCGCCCTCGGCGCCCATCACCGCGATCTCGGCCGTCGGCCAGGCGAAATTGAGGTCGCCTCGGATGTGCTTGCTGCTCATGACGTCGTACGCGCCGCCGTACGCCTTGCGCGTGATGACCGTGACCTTCGGGACGGTCGCCTCGCAGTAGGCGTAGAGGAGCTTCGCGCCGTGCTTGATGATCCCCCCGTGCTCCTGCGCCACGCCGGGCAGGAATCCCGGCACGTCGACGAACGTCACCAGCGGGACGTTGAACGCATCGCAGGTGCGGACGAAGCGCGCCCCCTTGACCGATGCGTCGATGTCCAGCGCCCCGGCGAGCACGGCCGGCTGCTGGGCCACGATGCCCACGGACCGGCCGCCGATGCGCGCGAAGCCGATGATGATGTTGCCGGCCCACTGCGGCTGGATCTCGAAGAAGTCGCCGTCATCCACGACCCGCCGGAGCACGTCGTGCATGTCGTACGGGCGCAGCGGGTCGTCCGGGACGACGCCGTCAAGCTCCGGGTCCATCCGGTCCACCGGATCGTGCGTCATGACCACCGGCACGTCGGCGAGGTTGTTCTGCGGCAGGTGCGACAAGAGCGTCTTCACCTGCTCGAGCGCCTCGGCCTCGTCCTTGGCGGCGAGGTGCGCGACGCCGCTGCGGCCGGTGTGGACGCTGGCGCCCCCCAGCGCCTCCGAGTCCACCTCCTCGTGCGTCACGGCCTTCACCACGTTGGGCCCGGTCACGAACATGTAGCTCGTGCCCTCGACCATGACGGTGAAGTCGGTCATCGCCGGCGAGTACACCGCCCCGCCAGCGCACGGGCCCATGATCACCGAGATCTGCGGGATCACCCCTGAGGCCAGGACGTTGCGCAGGAAGATCTCCGCATAGCCGCCGAGCGACGCGACACCCTCCTGGATCCGCGCCCCGCCGGAATCGTTGAGGCCGATCACCGGGGCGCCGACCTTCATGGCCAGGTCCATGATCTTGCAGATCTTCTCGGCGTAGGCCTCGGACAGCGACCCGCCGAAGACCGTGAAGTCCTGGCTGAACACGAACACGAGCCGGCCGTCGATGGTGCCGTGGCCGGTGACGACGCCGTCGCCGAAGAAGTGCTGCCGGTCGAGTCCGAACTCGGTCGCCCTGTGGGTGACGAACGCGTCCAGTTCGACGAACGAGCCAGGATCGAGCAGCAGGTCGAGGCGCTCCCGCGCCGTGAGCTTGCCCCAGGCATGTTGGCGCTCGATCCGTACGGGGCCCCCGCCCTGCTGCGCCTCCAGGCGCATCCGCTCGAGTCGCTCGATCCGCTCCGAGTTGCTGGACACGCCGGGCCTACCTCCGTGTGGGCTGAGGCCGTCTTTGCACAAAGACGTCGGGGAATGGCCACATCATAGGCGCCCGGGAGGTGCCCCATGTGAGGGCCGGATGGCATCGCGGCAGCCCGGACCGGCCCGACGGACGGGTTGCCCGCGGAGGCCGGCGTTGTGATCTGCACGTGAACAGTTCGTAAAGATGCCGCAACGGTCGGTCCGTGACAGCGCCCGATCGGCGCCCTCGCGCGCGCGGACGCTGCACATATCCACAGAATGGTGCACAACTCACGTCGAGTGTGGAAAAACGAGGGCCGCAGTCCAGCCCGGCGCTGTAGCATTCGCCCCACCCCTGCTCCCCGTCGCGGATCGCAGCCCACCGAGGTAATGCCCTTGACGCACGTGATCGCCATCGCCAACCAGAAGGGCGGCGTCGGCAAGACAACGACCGCGATCAACCTCGCGGGCGCCCTCGCTGAGGAGGGGCGTCGCGTCCTCCTCGTCGACATGGATCCGCAGGCGAACCTCACGGCCGGCGTGGGCATCAACCTCAACACCGTCGCGCGGTCAATGGCGGACGTGCTCGCAGACGGCCGTGCGACGCTCGCCGAGGTCATCCTCCCGACGGAGACCGCCGGCATCGACGTGGCGCCGGCCCACATCGACCTGGCCAGCACCGAGGGGGAGTTGTTCACGGCGCTCGGCCGTGAGTCCATCCTGCGCGAGGCGATGCGCGACACCATCGACGCCTACGACTACGTGCTGATCGACTGCCCACCGAACCTGGGCCTGCTGACGGTCAACGGGCTCGTGGGCGCCGACAGCGTCATCATCCCGGTGCAGACGCAGTACTACGCGATGAAGGGCCTCACCAACCTGGTGAAGGTGATCAGCGCGATCCGCCAGAAGCTGAACCGGGACCTGCGCATCCTGGGCCTGCTGCCGACCTTCTTCGACGGCCGGACGAACCTGGCCAAGGACATGCTCGACGAGCTGCGCATCGTCGGCGACCACCATGTCTTCAAGTCCATCGTCCGGACCAGCGTTAAGCTGGGCGAGGCGCCGCTCGTCGGCCGTCCGATCACCGCATATGCCGGCTCGTCGGATGCGGCACGGACGTACCGCGAGCTCGCCCGGGAGGTGATCGAGCTTGGCCAGGCCTGACTTCCGCGCCGCCGCCGCCCGCCGGCTGTCTGAGGAGCGGGAGCTGTCCCCCGCCATCGTCAGCCTGCTGTCACCCGAGACGACCCATCGCTCCACCGGCGTCAAGCTGGTCGCGGTGGACCGCGTCGAGCCCAACCCCGAGAACCCCCGGCTCGCGTTCGACGCGGCGACGCTGGAGGAGCTGGCCGCGTCCATCCGAGAGCACGGCGTCCTGCAGCCGGTCCTGGTCCGGCCCATCGACGAGAACCGATTCCAGCTCATCGCCGGCGAGCGCCGCTGGCGGGCGTCCAAGCTGGCCGGCCAGGCGACGATCCCCGCCCTCGTCGAGGACATCGACGATTCCACGGCCCTCGAGATCTCCATCATCGAGAACCTCCAGCGCGAGGACATCTCCCCTCTCGACGAGGCGGTGATGTACGACCGGATGATCAAGGAGCACGGCTACAGCATCCGGCGGCTGGCGGACAAGCTGGGCAAGGACAAGGGCTACCTCGAGAACCGGCTCCGACTGGCGGATGCGCCTCCTGAGGTTCGCGAGCTCGTGTCTTTGCGCAAGGACACCCTGTCCCACGCCTACGAGCTCATGAAAGTCGCCGACCCGCGCAAGCGGAAGCGACTGGCGGACGCCGTGGCCCGGAACGAGCTGTCGCTGGTCAAGCTCCGGGAGCGGATCGAGGGCCGACCCTCCCGACACCCCGATGGCGGCGAAGAGGAGCTCGCCCCGGCGGCCTCACCTCAGGCCCCCGTCGCGGCAGCCGCCCTGCCCGACCCGCAGGCGGCCGAGATCGGCTGGGCTGCCGGGGGCCCGCACCAGGACCTCAAGGACGACAGCCTGTACACCGCCAAGGCCCAGTTGAACGAGGCGGTGGAGGGGCTGCTGGGGGTGATCCGCGACCCGCGCCTGCTCGATTCCATCGGGTCCATCGACCGGGCCAACCTGGCCAAGTACCTGACCATCGCCAAGCTCCGCCTGGAGAACGCGATCGCCGTCGTACGGAGCGGCGACCCCGACCGCTAGGCGACTCCCCTCCTCCTGGTGCCCCGAAGCGGCAGCGGGCACGAAGAAGCCGGCGCCAGTGGCGCCGGCTTCGCTGCGTAGCGGGGAAACGGCTGCGGTCAGCTCCCGCTGTTCGGGTTGCCGTGGCCGTGACTGTGGGATCCGCTCCGGCCGTGGGTCGTGCCGGTGCCGGCGGTGGCCCCGGGCTGGACAGTGCTGGCGGGGGCGAGCCCGCAGGACGCGGGGGTCACGGTGCTCCAGTCGAAGCTCGCCGTCGGGGACGGGGCGGGCATGTGCGCGACGCACGAGACGAAGGAGCCGTGGTTCGGGAAGCCCGACGGCGTGGGCATCTGCGCAGCTGCAGAGACCAGGGCACCGTGGGTGTCCGGGCTCGGGCTCGCCGGAGCCTGCAGGGGGCTGGCCGAGGGGCTCTCAGACGGGCTCGCCGAGGGGCTCTCAGACGGCTCGGGGGTCTCGGTGGGATCGGCGGTGACGGTGTGGTTCCGGGCCTGATCGGCAGCGTGCGACGAGACGGGGGTCATCGACGGAGCTGCCGCGAAGACCGCCCCCGCGGAGATGGCCAACACCGCGAGTGCGATGCCCAGACCCCGGAAGCGACGAAGCAGTGATGTCATGAGACGCTGGTGTCCTCCAACCGTGTGCGGCGTGACGCCCTAGATAACGACCTCGCGACGAGATCCGTTAGGGGTACGGTGGTCCTGGGCGGCCGATGGGACCACGGGGTTTGCGGGTCCGCACCGCCCTGTCCTCGCTCCTCCGAGGCACGGAGGGGGTGCCGGGTTTCAGGCGCTTGTCAGGCGGGCGCCAAGCTCACCGCGTTGACCCAGGCCACCACAAGGAGCCCCAGGCCGACCGCCTGGAGCTCGAACGACACCTCCCTGGCGCCCGGGCCGCGGCCGGCGGCCGCCAGCCCCATGAGCGCCCCGGCGACCGGCACCACGGCCGCGGCCGCGGCGATCGTCTGCCAGGCCCCGGCAGCCCCGAGCCTCCACGCCGAGGTGACGGCGAGCGCTGCGACCGCGACCTCGATGGCGAACACCAGCTCGGCCGCCCGAACGGGGCCGAGCGCCCTCGCCAGCGATCGCCGCGCGGCGGCGGCGTCCCGTTCGAGGTCGACCGTCGAGCTGGCGATCGCCAGGCCCGCGGCGCCCAGCGCGGCCCCCGGGACGAGCACCGCGAATGCCGACGGCAGGCCGCTCGTCACCCCGAGCCAGCCGTAGACGGGCAGGAGCGGAGCCCAGAGCGCCGGCGCCACCCAGGAGAGCCGGGTGCCGTCGGCGACCAGGGCGTGCCAGGCGCCGATGGCCAGCGCGATCGCCGCCAGGAGCACGACCGGCGGGCCGGCGGCGAGCGCCAGCAGGAGCCCGGCCACAGCGCTGGCGGCAGGCGCGACCCGGGCCGCGAAGATCCCCGCGGCCGGCTGCCGGACGGGGGCCTCGCGCCCTCCCGCCGACACCCGTGGCGAGAGGACAGGGCCGCTGAGCGCGCCGACGGCGAGCTGCAGCAGCAGCATCGAGGCCCCCAGCAGCAGGGAGCGGGCAGCCGGCCCGCCCGCGACGGTCGCGACCACCACCACCACGGCTCCGCCCAGGAGCGGCGGGAAGAGGCGGACGAGCCGACCGTCCTCGACCGCGCGACCGGGCAGGCCCCGCCCAGCGTTCCCCTCCCGCTCGGCCGTCCGTTCCGGCCCCCCTGCGCCGTGGACGCTGACCGTCGGCTCTGCGCTGGGCGCCGGGCGGAGCAGCCGCGTGCGGCGCACTGGGGCGACGATCGAGGGCGGCGGCAAGGGCTCTGGCGTGGCGGCTCGGCGCGGGCGGCCCGCCGGGAGGCGAACGGACGCCGGGTGCGGCGATTCCGGCGGGGCGGGGCGATGGGTCAGCCCGGGCGCCTCGGGCGACGACGGCCCCGCGGACGCCCCCTGGGCGACGGGTTCGGGCGGGAGCTCGGACGGAAGGTGGCGACGCCAAGTCCCGGCCGGGGCCGACGGTCGCGCGGGTGGCGCGTGGGGTTCGGGGGGCGGTGCCTCCCCGATCGGGTGAGCCTGCCTGAAGGGCCTCGTGTCGGAGCGGCGATCAGACGTAGACGAGCTCGTCGAACGAGGCGACGAGGTACTCGATCAACCGGGCGCGGCCGTCGTCCACCTCGGCGCGGATGCCGGGGACGAGCGCCCACAGCGCCACGGCCGGGACCATCAGGCGCCCGGCGGCGTCTCGCCCGATCGTCGCGGGCGGCCCGCCGCCAGATGCGAACACACGTTCGAATTCACGTTCCGTGAGCTTCGCGGCGGTGCGGAAGTCGTCGATCACGCGGACGACGCCGCGGCGGACGGCGACGTCGCGCATCATCTCGGCAGCCCAGCTGTCGATCTGGGCGTCAGGCTGCTCCGCGAGGCGGGCGCGGTACTCGGTGCGGTCGGCTGAGAGGCCGGTGGCTCCCACGCAGGATCTCCTAGGTGGTGCGGTGTCCCCAGCAGGATGCCACAGACGGGGGTCAGCCCGCGGCCCCGCCCGCCGCATCGTCCTCGCGCAGCCGGCGCAGGTACGCCGCGCCGTCGCCCTCGCCCAGCCTCGGCCGGGCGCCCTCCGGCCAGTCGTTGAACCACTCGGTGAGGCGCCGGAAGCGTCGTCCGGGGGGCGGCGGGTCGGGGAAGTCGGCCGTCATCGCCAGCAGCGCGGCCTCGATCCGGCGAGTGAGCGACTCGATCGCCGGACGGGTGGGACGCCCCGAGGGGAGGATCGGCTCGCCCACCCTGACCCGCACGCCGCGCCGGAACGCCAGCCACGACGTCCCGTTGACGGCGAGCGGGATCACCGGCACGCCCGAGCGGAGGGCGAAGTACGCCGTCCCGTCCTGGAGCGGCGTCAGCTCGTGCTCGCCGCGGTGGATCCTCCCCTCCCCCGCGATCGCGATGACCCAGCCGCGGTCCAGCACCTTGCCGACCCGCCGGGTCGTGGGCAGCAGGTCCGTCTTCTCGGGCCGGTACGGGATCCCGAACCCGGCCCACGCCATGAGCCGGTTCCGGGCCCCCTCGGTCATGTCCTCCTCCTTCGGCCCGAACATGGCGTAGCGGGGGCGCGGCGGCAGCACGGCGATCAGGACCAGGGGGTCCACCCAGTTGAGGTGGCTGAAGCAGTAGATGGCCGGCCCGCTGGCCCAGCGCTCGGCGTGCTCCACTCGGATGCGCAGGAGCCCGCCGACCACGATCCGGCAGGCGAGCCGGAGCAGCCGGACTCGCAACGCCCGGTACTCGGGCTCGGGGAGCAGCATCTCGGGCACGTCGCGAGTATGGCGGTCCCGAGAGCCCCGGAGGGGGCCGCCCGGAACCGGCGGCTGACCCCGCCCGACCAGCCCGACGCCGCTGGACCGAGCCGCTGGGCCACGAAAGACCCGAGACGGGTGTCGCGACCGGCTCGGGCCGGTCGGGCCCACTGGTCGGGCCGCTCGACATGGGCCCCCGCCTGACGCCTGCTCCAGAATGTGCCGCGACTCGGGGTGGGAGGGAGCGATGCGTGTGAATCGGGGGCTGCTGGGCTGGGGCGTGTTCTTCATCGCGCTCGGCGCGGTGCCGATCGCCGTGCGGGGAGGGGTGGTCGGCGCGGGCACGGCCAGCCAGGCGTGGCAGCTGTGGCCGATGCTGCTGATCGGCGCCGGCCTGGCCCTGGCGCTGCGGAACACGGGCTGGGCCGCCGTCGGCAACGTCGTCGTCGGGCTCGCCTTCGGGCTGATGGCCGGCGGGGTCGTGGCCGGCGGGGTCAGCCCGGGCGCACCCCTCTCCGTCTGCGGAGTGCCCGGGACGGCGTCCGCCGGCCCGAACGGGGCGCCGGTCACGGGCACGCTCGCGCCCGAGGCATCGGTGCGCCTGGCCGCGGACTGCGGCACGCTGAACGTGACGACGGCGGCGGGGAGCGGCTGGTCCATCGCATGGCCCGCCGAGGGCGTCACCGCGCCCGACATCGGCTCCCCCGACGGCGCGAACCTGGACGCCGAGTTCGGCCAGCGCCACGGCTTCGCCGTCGGCGAGCCGGCGGCGCGGTGGGACGTGGTGCTGCCGGAGGACCCGTCGATCAACCTCTCGCTGGAGGTCGGGGCGGGCTCCGTTCGCGCCGCCTTCGGCAGTGCGCACATCGCCTCCCTGGACGCGGCCGTCAACGGCGCCGACGCCAGCCTCGACCTGGGCGGGGCGATCGGCACGCGCTCGGTGTCCGGCAGCGTGAATGCCGGCTCGCTGCGCGTGACGCTGCCCACGCCCTCGGACGGCCTCTCCGGGACGTTCGCCGCCAACGTCGGGAGCGTCAGCATCTGCGCGCCGAGCGGCGTGCCGCTGCGGATCACCGTGGACGGCGAGGCGCTCGGCTCGGTCAACTTCGGCCAGCGCGGCATGGCGCAGGACGGGAGCATCTGGACGCGGGGTGCGTGGGCCTCGTCGCCCTCGCGCCTCGACCTCCACGTGTCGGTCAACCTGGGGTCCATCACCCTCGATCCGGAGAACGGCTGTGGATGACCGCCTCTACCGGTCCACCACGGACCGGTCCATCGCCGGCGTGTGCGGAGGCCTGGCCGCGTGGCTCGGGCTCGACCCCTCGCTGGTGCGCATCGCCTGGGTGCTGCTCGCGCTCGTCTCGGGCGGCATCTTCGTGATCCTGTACATCGTCATGGCGATCGTCGTGCCCGACGCGCCGCCGGGCTGGATGCCCCGCGGCCGCCTGCAGAACTCCGGCCAGCCGCCCGGCTGGGGCCCGGGCTGGGGCGCCGGCGCTCCCGGAGGGGCTTGGACGGGGCCGCACGGCTGGCAGGGCGGCACGGGCCCCGCGGGCACGCCTCCCGCGGGCGGCCAGCCCTCCGCCGAGACGCCCCCGGGTGGCCCGCCGACGAGCTGGCCGGAGGGGTGGGACCGCTCCCAGCAGCCGTCGCCGGACCACACGTTCTCCTCTGGGCGCGCCGGGGTCGTCGCGGGCGCGGTCCTGATCGTGCTGGGCGCCTGGCTCCTGGTGCGGGACTACGTGCCGATCAACTGGGACCTCGTCTGGCCCGTCGCGATCATCGCGCTGGGCGGCATCCTGATCGCGGGGGCGCTTCGCCGGGGCAGGTGAGCGGCGGGGTCCGGGCATTCGGCGAAGGCAGCCAAGCGGCGGACTCATCGGACTGGCGACGCGCGGGTCGGGACGGCTGCGCCGCCGGTAGGGCCGAACCGGCTGTCGGATCGAGCGGAAGGAGGCGCGAGATGACCGAGCAGGCGCGCCGGGGTCTGGCCGTGCTCCTGGTGACCGACGACTCGCCTTCCGCGCGGATCGCAGAGGACTGGGTCGCCCTCGGTGCGGTATGGGCGGCGACGACGTGACCGGCCAGCCCGCGCCGGCCGACCGGGCGCCCGAGCCGTGGGCGAACGGGGCCGAGGAGGTCGTGGCCCAGCTCGGCTCGCACTCGACGGCCGGGCTGTCCCAGGCGGAGGCCGCCCTGCGGCTGGCCCGGCACGGGCCCAACGCGCTCCGCGTGCGGGCCGTCAAGCCGGTGTGGCGCCTGCTGCTCGAGCAGTTCACGAACGCCATGATCCTGGTCCTGGTCGGGGCGGCGGTCGTCACGGCGGCGATCGGCGACCTCAAGGACACCGCCGTGATCCTCGCGATTGTCGCGCTCAACGGCGTGGTGGGGTTCGTCCAGGAGTACCGGGCCGAGCGGGCCATGGACGCCCTCAAGCGGATGACCAGCCCGTCCTCGCGCGTCGTCCGCGGCGGCGAGACCCTGGTCGTGCCGGCCGCCGAGCTGGTGCCGGGCGACCTGGTGCGGCTCGACGCCGGGGACGTGATCACCGCGGACCTGCGCCTGCTCGAGGCGCAGGCGCTGCGGGTCAACGAGGCCGCCCTCACCGGCGAGTCCGAGCCGGCCGGCAAGTCGACGGCGCCGCTCCCGGGCGTGACCGCCGCGCTGCTCGCCGACCAGCGGAACATGGGCTTCAGCGGCACGGCGGTGACCTACGGGCGCGGACTGGGCGTCGTCGTCGCGACCGGCATGGCGACCGCGCTCGGCCGCGTGGCCGACCTCCTCCAGGAGCACGCCGGCGGCCAGACCCCGCTCCAGCGGCGGCTGTCGGTCCTGGGCAAGCGGCTGGCGGGCGCCGCCGTGGTCGTCTGCGCCTTCGTGTTCGCGTCCGGCATCGCCCGCGGCGAGCCGGCCGACGTGATGTTCCTGACCGCGGTCAGCCTCGCGGTGGCCGCGATCCCGGAGGGCCTGCCGGCCGTCGTGACGATCGCGCTCGCGCTCGGCGCCCGGCGGATGGCCCGGCGCCGGTCGCTGATCCGCAAGCTGCCGGCGGTCGAGACCCTGGGCTCGGTCACCGTGGTGTGCAGCGACAAGACGGGGACGCTCACCGAGAACCGCATGCTGGTGGAGCGGGTGTGGACGCCCGCGGGCGAGTACCGCGTGGCGGGCGACGGCTACGCCCCCGAGGGCGACCTCGAGCCGCCGCCGGCCCACGACGCGGCACTCGACCGGCTGGCGCGCGTCGCCGCCGCCTGCAACGACGCCACGCTCCGGGCGCCGGCGAGGCGAGGCGACCCCTGGTCGATCACCGGCGACCCCACCGAGGGCGCCCTCCTCGCGCTCGCGGCCAAGCGCGGCGTGGACGCGGCCGAACTCGGTCGGGAGCG
>JAJYLZ010000038.1 GCA_021787395.1 Chloroflexota bacterium | reverse complement strand
CGCGTCGCGCGCCACCACCAGCCGACCGCGGAGCGCCGGCAGGGGAGGCATCGCGCCACCCGGGGCGAGCACGAGGACCAGCGTCGCCGCCACCGCGTCCACGGCCGCCAGCGCGTGGTGGAGCAGTGGGCGCCCGTCAAGGTCCGCCGCGAGCTTGTCGCCGCCGAAGCGCGACGACGCGCCCCCGGCGAGGACGATCGCCGCGGTCGCCTCGCGCGCGGTCACGCCCCGCCCCCGGGCGCCTGCCTCGCCGCCCGCTCCGCCAGCCGGGCGAGCGCCTTGGGCCCCAGCACGTGCCCGGCGTCGGTTCGCCGGAGCAGCCCCCGGCGGTCCAGGTCCTCGAGGATCACGAGCACGTACCTGCGGCTGGTGCCGGTCGCGTCGCGGAAGGCCGCCGGGGTGAGCGGGCCAGCGGCCGCCATGTTCAGCGCCTGGCGGCTCAGCTCCCGGTACGTCGAGGCGGCCCAGGCGAGGTTGTCCTCCAGCCGGACGATCCGATTGGCCGCCTCGAGCGCCTTGACGCCGACGGGCGGGCAGCCTGCGGCGCGCGCCGCCTCGGCGAGCGGCGGCGGGGCGGCCACGGCCAGCGCATCCTCCAGCCGGTCCATCGCGGCCAGCACGTCCGGCGGCAGCCCGGCGGCGCGCCGGGCATCCCGGACCGCGTCCCCGTCACGCGCGAGTGCGCCGCCGGCGATCAGCGACGCGACGACGTCGTGCGCGGCGAGGTCGGCCCCCGCGCGGTCCAGCGTGACGAGCCGCCGGACGGCCCGGGCGACCTCGGCGCGGAGCGCGGGAAGGGGCAGCCCTAGCGCCTCCGGGTGGGTCGCGTGGTGCACCGCGACGAGCTGCGTGGCGGTGGCGCCGAGCGCATCGGCCACATCGGCGGCGAGGGCGCGCCCGTGGGCGTCGGCCAGGCTGCCGTGGAGCTCGAGGCGGGCCTCGCGGCTCGCCGGATCGGCGGCCAGGGCCGCGGCGCGCAGCGGGTTGAGCCGCCGGCGCGACACCCCTCGGGGCGGCGTCGGGTCCAGGATGACGCCGCCCCCGGCGGCCACGCCCGGCGACGGGCGCCGCAACGCGAACCGGTCGCCCGGCGCCGCGGCCACCAGGGAGTCCAGCCGCAGGATCGCGACCGCGGCGCCGTCGGGCAGCTCGATCGCCTCCCGCGGGCCGCGGACCACGAGCGCGCCCGCCTGGGCCGTGCCGAGGTGCAGGCGGAGGCGGTCGCGGTCGCGTGGCGGCACCGGCACCGCGAACCGGCCGCCGACGGACGGCGAGAGCGCCGCAGCCGCCCGCATCGCGACCATGACCCGCGATGTCGCGACCACCGAGGGATCGGCGGTCAACACCGCGCCGCGCGGGACGTCGCCCAGCTCGACGCCGGCCAGCAGGAGCGCGGTCCGCCCGCCGTCGGACGCCTCCACGGACGCGCCGCGGGCCTGCACCTCGCGGATCCGCACGTCCCGGTCGCCCGGGACCAGTCGCAGCGCATCGCCCACCGCCACGCGCCCGCCCCGCAAGCTCCCCGTCACCACGACGCCGCGGCCGCGCACCCGGAATGCGCGGTCCACCGCCAGGCGCGCGCCGCCAGACGAGGCCGCCTCGGCCGCCAGACGCGCCGCGACGCGCTCGGCCAGCAAACCGAGCGCCGCGCGGAGGTCCTCGATCCCGTCACCAGTCGTGGACGCGACGAGGTGCACCGGGGCGCCGGCCAGCGTCGTCCGCCCGACCAGCGCCGCCATCTGGCCGGCGACCTCGGCGGCGCGCGCCCTCCCGGCCACGTCGAGCTTGGTCACCGCCACCACGCCGTCCCGCAGCCCGAGGGCGTCGAGCAGCTCGAGGTGCTCGAGCGTCTGCGCCGACGGCCCGTCGTCGGCGGCCACGACCAGCAGGGCGGCGTCGACCTCCCCCGCCCCGACCAGCATGTTGCCCACCAGGCGGTCGTGCCCGGGCACGTCCACGAAGTCCAGCGTCGCGCCGCCCGGCAGCGCCAGGTGGGCGTACCCCACGTCGATCGTCATGCCGCGGCGCCGCTCCTCGGGCAGCCGGTCCGCATCGATCCCGGTCAGCGCCCGCAGCAGCGTGGTCTTGCCGTGGTCGATGTGCCCCGCCGTGCCGACGACGACGCTCATGCGGCGCGGGCCCGGCTCACCGGCCCGCCAGGGCGGCGAGGCGCCGGGCCAGCAGCGCGTCGTCCTCGGGCTCGACCGTCCGCAGGTCGCACACCAGCCGGCCGTCCTCGATCCTCGCCAGCACGCGATCGGGGCCCCGACGCAGGACGGCCGCCGCCCGGTCCGGCGACGCGACCCGCACCGCCACCCCCGCAGAGGGCAGCGCCTGGCCGGGCAGCGATCCACCGCCGACGGCGCTCTCGAGCGGGACCGCGGTCACGTGGGGCCCCGCCGCCGCCTCGACCGCCCGGGCCCGGTCGAGCAGCTGCCCGCGGGTCCGCGCGATCGCCCGCCAGACCGGGACCTCGGTCGCCGCCCGCCCGGCCCGGTACAGCCCCAGCGTGGCGGCCACGCCGGCGAGGATCGCCTTGTCGGGGCGCATCGCCCGCGCCAGCGGGTCGCGCCGCAGCCGCGCGATGAGGTCCGCGCGCCCCGCGAGCAGCCCGGCCTGCGGGCCGCCCACCAGCTTGTCCCCGCTGAACACCACCACGTCGGCGCCGGCGGCCAGTCGCTCCATCGGCATCGGCTCGTGGGCGAGCCCGAACGCCGCCGTGTCGAGCAGCGCGCCCGAGCCCAGGTCGTCCACGACGACGGCGCCGTGGCGGTGGGCGATCGCCGCGACCTCGGCCTGGTCCGCGACCTCGGCGAACCCCGTCAGCGCGAAGTTGGAGGGGTGCACCCGGAGCACCAGCCGCGCACGGCCCTCGGCCAGCGGCCCCTCGAAGTCGGCGGCCCGCGTCCGGTTGGTGGTCCCCACCTCGACCAGCCGGGCCCCGGCGCGGGCGATGACCTCCGGGATCCGGACGCCGCCGCCGATCTCGACCAGCTCGCCGCGCGACACCACGACCGAGCCCCTCCGTCCGGCCAGGCCCACCGCCAGCAGCAGCGCTGCCGCCGCGTTGGACACGACCAGCCCGGCCTCGGCGCCCGTGAGCGCCGCCAGGTGCTCCTCCGCCACGCGGAAGCGCGGACCGCGCCGCCCGGTGGCCTCGTCCAGCTCGAGGTAGCCGTAGCTGGCGGCCGCCGCCTCGGCCGCCGCGATCGCCGCCGCGGGCCACGGCGACCGGCCGAGGTTCGTGTGCAGCACGACGCCGGTGGCGTTGACCACGCGCGGCGGGACCGGGCCCCGCTCGGCCGCCGGGTCGGTGAACGCCGCGATGCGCCCCACCGCCTCGTCCGCGAGCGCCGCCGGGCCGGACGCCGGCTCACCGGCCGCCAGACGCGCGCGCTCCGCCGCCACCACGTCCCGCACCACGCTGGCGAGCGCGGCCGCGTCCGCGTCGGGGAGGCGGCCGCGCACGAGCGCGAGCACGCGCTCCACGCTCGGCGGCCGGGGTCGCGCCGGGATGGGATCGCTCACGCCCCGATCATCGCAGACGGCCGGGCAGACGGCCGAGCAGACGGGCGAGCTGGCGCGGTTCCTCGCGGCGGCGGAGGCGGCGCTCGGGTAGGCTGCCACCCGATGCACGCGCCAGCCGATCCCGCGCCGGACGTCGTCGTCGTGGGCGGCGGCATCGTCGGCACGTCCACCGCGGCGTTCCTCGCCGAGGCCGGCGCCAGCGTGCTGCTCGTCGAGCGCGACGGGCTGGCCTCGGGCGCGTCGGGCGCCAACTCGGGCGTGGTCCAGCACCCGTTCGACCCCGTGATGGCGCAGCTCTACCGGGCATCGCTGGCCCTCTACCGTGAGCTGGCCGCCGAGAGCAACGCGTTCCGGATCGGCGCGGAGCCGGCCGGCATGCTCTACGTGTCCGCCGACGAGGCGGCGGCGCGCCGGCAGGCCGCCCTGATCGACGGGCCGTTCCCGGAACTCGGGGCTGAGGTCCTGGGCGGCGAGGCGCTCCGAGCGCTCGAGCCCGCGCTGGCGCCGGGACTGTGGGCGTGCCGCGTGCCGATCGGCTACCCGGTGGCCCCGGGCTCCGGCACGTACGCGTTCGCCACGCGGGCCGAGGCGCGCGGCGTGACGGTGCGGCTGGGCCGAGCGGCCGAGCTCGAGCTGGCCGGCGACGCGGTCGTCGGCGTACGGATCGAGGGGCGCCTCGTGCCGGCCGGCGCGGTGGTCGCCGCCTCGTTCCCGTGGACCCCGGCCCTGCTCGACCCGTCCGGGCGCTGGGCGCCGATCGCCCCGCTGTGGGGCGTGGTGGTCGAGGCGGAGGTGCCCGGAGCCCCTCGGCACGTCCTGGAGGAGGCGGGGATCGAGGAGGTCCTCGACGCGGACGCGACCCTCCCCGCCGTCCCCGGGCCGCAGGACGGCGACGGCGACGTCGAGTTCAGCTTCGTGCCCCAGCTCGGCGCCGGCTCGGTGGGGTCCACGTTCCTGCCCGACGAGCCCTCGCCCGAGGCCTGGACCGAGCGCATCCTGCTGGGCGCGATGCAGTTCATCCCGGCCGTGGCCGACGCCCCGATCCGCGGCGTCCGCTGCTGCGCCCGACCCCAGTCGACCGACGGCCGGCCGCTGGTCGGCGAGGTGCCGGGCCTCCGCGGCGCGTTCGTGTGCGCGGGCCACGGGCCGTGGGGCGTCTCCACGGGACCGGGCTCGGCGAGGCTCGTGGCCGACCTCGTGCTGGGGCGCTCGCCGGACATCCCAGCGGCGCTCTCCCCGGCGAGGTTCGGCCCGCCGCGCGGCTGATGGCGGTCGGCCCGAGGGCGGTCGGCCCGTCCGCGGCGTGCACCGGGCGGCTCCATTAGCGGAGGGTCGGCCCTCCGAGCCGCCCCGTGCGCGAGGCAAGGGCGTGCGGCCCTCGCATACGGCACGGGCCGACTCGCACACCCGACGAGCCGCCCATAGATCCGCCCGGTGCGCGATCTACGCTTCGTCGGACCCTCCGAACCGCCTGTATCGGCGGTTATTGCAAAGCGTCGCAAGAACAAGGATACTCATCTGTGCCGCGAGTCCCCTCGCAGGGACCGGGGGCACGCCGAGAACCCGGTGCCGCGGACAGAGGTCCTCCATGCACATCCCCGACGGCTACCTGAGCCCCATCGTCTCCGTCGGCCTCGGCGCCGTCACCGTGCCGGGCTGGGCGGTGGCGACCAACCGGGTGCAGAAGGTGCTCTCGGACCGGACGATCCCGCTGCTCGCCGTGTTCAGCGCGATGAGCTTCACGATCATGATGTTCAACATCCCGGTGCCCGGCGGGACGACCGCCCACGGCGTCGGCGGGACGCTGATCGCGATCGTGCTCGGCCCGTGGGCGGCGGCCATCGCGGTGAGCGTGGCGCTGATCATCCAGGCGCTGTTCTTCGGCGACGGCGGCGTGCTCGCCATCTTCGCCAACTGCCTCAACATGGCGTTCATCCTGCCGATCGTGGGGTACGGGGTGTACCGGCTGCTCGCCGGCCGCTCCCCGATGCTCTCGCAGCGGCGGGTCTGGGCGGCCGGCATCGGCGCCTACGTGGGCATCACCGCATCCGCGCTGGCGGTGGGGATCCAGCTCGGCATCGAGCCCATCCTGTTCACCCATGACGGCCACGCGCTCTACAGCCCGTACGGCCTCGAGGCGGCGATCCCGGCCATGCTGCTCGCCCACGTCCTGGGCGCCTCGATCGTCGAGGCGCTGATCACCGCGCTGGGCGTGGCCTGGATCCAGAGCCGCCACCCGGAGTACCTGACCCGGGGCGTGGCCGGCGACCCCGAGGCGCCCGCGGCGGACGTCGAGACGCCGGACCGCGGGCCCGAGCCTGCCGCCCCGCCGCGCCCGCTGCGGCAGACCGGCGCCGCGCTGATCGCCATCAGCCTGCTCGTCATCGGCGCGGCCGGCCTCGTGACGGGGGGCGGCCACCCGGCCCACGCGTTCGGGGCCGACTGGGCCGCGGTCGACTGGGCCAGCGTCGCGACGATGCTGCTGGCCACCGCCCTCATCGCGGCAATCCTCATACCCATCGCGTGGCTCGTGCTGCCGAGACGGGTCCGAGGCATCGGCACCGCCTTCGCGGCCGCGGCGATCCTGGCGCCCCTGGGCCTGATCGCCCCGGGCTTCGCCTATGGCGAGGGCACGGCGCAGGACGTGCAGCAGGCGTTCGGCTACGTCCCGTCCGGGCTGCAGCAGCTGGGCAGCGTGTTCAGCGCCCCGCTGTCGGGCTACGAGGTGCCGCTGCCCTTCCTCGGCGGGGCCAACGCCGCGCTGTGGCAGAAGGCGGTGGGCTACGAGTTGGCGGGCATCGTCGGGATCCTGCTGCTCGGCGGCACGATGTACGCCGTGGGCCGGCTGCTCGCCCGGGCCAACCACGAGGCGGACGGCCACGACGACGGCGCGGGCTGGCTCGAGCACACCGTCGCGGGCATCACGCAGTCGGTGGAGCGCTCGATCTTCACCGAGGAGCACGCCCGCGCCGACGGCTGGCTCCAGCACGTGGACCCGCGGGCGAAGCTGGGGATGTTCCTCGCGGCGGTCCTGGCCGCCAGCCTGTCGAGCTCGGTGGTCGTGCTGGCCGGGCTCTACGCGGCGGTGCTCGCCGCCGCCCGCGCGAGCCGCATCCCGTTCGACTTCTTCGTCAAGCGCGTCTGGCTGGGCATCCCGCTGTTCGCGGGCGTCATCGTGCTGCCGGCGGTGTTCCTCGTCCCCGGACCGCCGGCCATCGAGCTCGCCCTCGGGCCGATCACGCTCGCGCCCACGGTGCCGGGGGTGGCGGGCGGGGTCCTGTTCGTCAGCCGAGTGGGGGTCAGCGTGTCGCTGGCCGTCCTGCTGGTGATGACGACGCCCTGGGCCGACCTGCTCAAGAGCCTGCAGGCGCTGCGCGTGCCCCAGCTGTTCATCCTGGTGCTCGCGATGGCCTACCGCTACATCTTCCTGTTCCTGCACCTCGCCAACGGCATGTTCGAGGCGCGCAAGAGCCGGATCGTGGCGCGGACCAGCGGGGGCGAGCAGCGCCGCTGGATCACGGCCTCGATGGGCGGCCTGCTGAACCGGAGCGTGAAGATGAGCAATGACGTGTACGCGGCGATGGTCGCGCGCGGCTTCACCGGGACGATCCGGACCCTGGCCGACTACCGCATGACCCGCTCGGACTGGACGGCCCTCGCCGGCACCTTGGTGCTCGCCCTCGCGGCCGTGGCCGCCCAGCGGGGCCTCCCGTGACCTGGCGACGCGGCCCGGGGACCGCGGCCTCCGCGGCATCGGCCTCGACGGCCCCCGCCGGCGAGCCGGCCCTGGCGCCCGGCGAGCCGGCCTTCGACCTGCACGGCATCCGGTACGTGTACGGCCGCCGCCAGGTGGCGCTCGACGGCGTGGACCTGCGCATCGACCGCGGCGAGCGGGTGGCCCTGCTGGGCGCCAACGGCTCGGGCAAGAGCACGCTGCTCAAGCTGCTCGACGGGATCGCCGCGCCGACCGGCGGCACCATACGGGCGATGGGCCGGGACGTGAGCGCGGTGGCGGCCGGCCACGACGCCTTCCGGTTCCACCGCGAGGTCGGGCTGGTGTTCCAGGACCCGGACATCCAGTTGTTCAGCGCCACCGTGCGCGACGACGTGGCGTTCGGGCCGCTGCAGCTGGGCTGGTCGATCGAGGAGGTCAGGGCCGCGGTCGACGGCGCCCTGGCCCAGATGGAGATCGCCCACCTCGCCGACCGCGCGCCGTTCGAGCTCTCGGGCGGCGAGAAGAAGCGGGCGGCGATCGCCTCGGTGCTGTCGCTGGGCCCCGAGGTGCTGCTCCTCGACGAGCCCACGGCCGCGCTCGACCCGCGGACCAAGTGGGTGCTGGTCAACCTCATCCGCAGGCTGGGCGAGGGCGGCAAGACGCTCGTGACCGCCACCCACGAGCTCGACATCGTGCCGATCATCGCCAGCCGGGTGGTGGTGCTGGGCGAGGACCGCCGCGTGCTGGCCGACGGGCCGGCGGACGCCATCCTCGCCGACCGCGATCTGCTCATCCGCGCGAACCTGATCCACGAGCACCTCCACGAGCACGGAGGCGTCCGCCACGCGCACGCCCACGACGCGGAGCACCACAACTCCGACGAGCCGCTCTCGCACGAGCACCCGGATCCGGTTCCCGGCCACGCCCAGGACCCGGCCGTCGGAGGTCCGCGGGCCGACGGGTGAGCGGTCCGGGCCGTGGCGGGAGCGCATGGGAGTCGAACCCACCGCGCGACGCCGGGCGCCGCGCCACTGGTTTTGAAGACCAGGAGGCCCACCGGGACCCATCCGCTCCCCCGAGCGGATCATACGGGGCGCGCCCGAGGTCGGCGCCCGCGGCCGGCGCTCGAGTGGCCCGTCCGGACGGGCCACTATCATCGGCGCATGACCGCGCGTCCCGACCTGCCGCCGATCCGGCTCACCGACTTCACCGACTGCGGCGGCTGCGCCGCGAAGCTGGGGGCGGACCTGCTCGCCGACGCGCTGGCCGGGCTGGGGGCCCGGGCGATCGACGGCCTGCCCGACGGCGAGCGCCTGATCGCCGGGCTCGAGCCGCCGGACGACGCGGCGGCCTATCGGGTGGCCGAGGACCTCGCCGTCCTGGGCACGCTCGACTTCTTCCCGCCGCTCGTGGACGACCCGGCGGCGTTCGGGGAGATCGCGGCCGCCAACGCGCTGTCGGACGTGTTCGCGATGGGCGGCCGGGTGCTGTTCGCCCTGTCCATCGCCGCCTTCCCGGAGGAGCTGCCGCGCGAGGTGCTGGCGGCCATCTTCGAGGCGGCCGCCGACAAGGTCCGCGAGGCGGGCGGCGTGCTCGCGGGCGGGCACACGATCAAGGACGCGGAGCCCAAGTACGGCCTGGCGGTGATCGGCGCGGCCCACCCCGACCGGCTGTTCCGGAAGGGCGGCGCCCGTCCGGGCGACATCCTGCTGCTCACCAAGCGGCTCGGCACGGGCCTGCTCGTGAGCGGGAGGAGCGCGCCGGGCGCCCGACAGGCCGACTTCGACGCGGCCGTCGCCCAGATGCGGCGGCTCAACCGCGCCGCGTCGGAGGTGCTCGCCCGGCACGCGATCGCCGGCGCCACCGACGTGACGGGGTTCGGGCTGCTCGGCCACGGCCTCGAGATGGCACGGGCCTCGAGGGCCCGACTGGCCTTCGAGGCGGCGGCGCTGCCGGCGCTCGGCGGGGCGCTCGAGGCGGCCCGGGCTGGGGTCGAGACCGGCGGGGCGGGCCACAACCGGCGGTTCACCGCGACGTCCCTGGCGGTCGCCCCCGGCGTCGCCCCCGAGCTCGTGGCGCTCGCCCACGACCCGCAGACCTCCGGGGGCCTGCTGGCGGCCGTGCCGGCGGCGTCGCTGGCGGCGGTGGAGGCCGCGCTGGCGGCGGCCGGCGTCGAGGCGTGGCGGGTCGGGACGGTCGAGGCCCTGGGGCCCGGCGAGGCGCCGGGCGTCGCCCTGCGCTAGGAGCTCGCCGTCGCGCCGTCGCCAGCGACCGCCAGCGCCGCTCAGCGGCCCCGCGCGCGAGCGCCCAGCACGGTGAACGCGGCCCCGATCGCTGCCCAGAACGCCTGCTGGGCCAGCATGCCGCCCAAGCCCGTGCCGCCGTTGGCCGAGCCGGCGTCGGCCCCCAGGCGCAGGAACAGGTCGATCAGGTGGGCGTTGGCGAACCAGAACGCCACGGCCGCGCCGGCGATGATCCCGCCGTACACGATGGCGTCCATCGTCGTGCCCATCTTGTAGCCGGTGATCCGCGTGATGCCCTCGACGATCAGCCCGCCGGCGAAGAACGCGACGAACAGGGCGAAGAAGCCGAACATGCCGGAGATGTAGGCGGCCAGCAGCCCGCCGCCGAACGAGGCGGCGAAGCCGCCGAGCAGCTGGGCGGGCGTGAACGCGCTCATCGGGTCGCGGGCGGGCTTGCCGCACTCGCGGCAGCGGAGGCCGACCGGGCCTTGCATCGCGCACTGCGTGCAGATGGGCCGGTCGCAGCGGCCGCAGCGCACCCACGTCTCGCGGTCGGGGTGGCGATAGCAGAACATCGGCCCGCCGTCGGCCGGCGCGTCTCCCTCGGCAGTCATCGCTCCAAGCGTACCCGCCCCGCGGCGGGGGCGCCCCGAAGCGCACGGTGCCCCCGCCGGGTCGTCCGCCCTGGGGCTGGCCCCGCCCTCGCCGGGGTTCGCTGGACCGGCCTGTTCGCTACCTCTGCCTCTGGCGGCGGACCGCCGGCGGCACGAAGGTGGGGCCACGCAGGAGGCGACGACGCGCGACCCGAAACCGTTGCGCCGCCGGGGCCGCGCCGAGCCACTGGCGGAACCGGCCTGCGTGGAACGCAGGAGGTGGCCATGAGCGCCATCAGCAACCGCGTGCACCAGCAGATCCGAGTCGAGACGCCGATCGAGCACGCGTTCGAGTTCCTGCTGCAGGCCGACCGCCTGCGCGAGTGGAGCCCCTACCTGGAGTACTTCCGCGTCGTGCAGCCGCTCGACCACGTCGGCGCCACGTTCGACGGAGTCATCGACCTCGTGGGCCAGAGCACCAGCTACGGCGTCACGGTCCTCGAGGCCGCCCGTCCGGAGCTGCTCCACCTGCGCCTCGTGGCCGAGCACGACAGCTCCGACTGGTGGTACCGCTTCGAGCGGGCGGACGGCGGCACGCTGTTCACGATCGACGTCGAGTACGAGCGGGAGGGCCTGTTCGCGGGCGTCGTGGACCGCTTCGTGTACCACGGCGGCCTCGACCGCGCCGTCAGGCACATGGTGGAGAACTTCGCGGCGGTGGCCCCGGCGAGGCAGCCGGCGGCCGTCTGAGCCGCTCCATCCGCTTCCACGGGCGCCCCGACGACTCGGGGCGCTCCGCGGCGGGCCTTCGGCCGGGCCCCCCACCGGTCGTCGGCCCGTCGCGAACTGCGCGTCTGCTCGGATCCCGACCGGACACCGGGCGATCCGGGGCGCCCGGCCCGCGGCTCGGGCCGGTCAGCCCGCGGTGGCCGCCTCGGCCGCCGCCACGATCCCGTCGAGCGCCTCCGCCACGCCTTCGGCGAACGGCAGCGGCTCGTGCGCCCGGATGGCCGCGAACGCCTTCTCCCGCGCCTCGTCGAGGATGTCCGGCCGGCCGGCGGCCTCGAATCGGTCCCAGGTGCCGTGCCAGCCGAGGCGCGGCATGAACCACTCGCCGCCGCGCACGGCGTCGCGGGTGGCCGCCCGGGACAGGAAGTCGCCGACCGGCCCCACCTCGTCGAGGGCCTCGACCACGTCCGCCTCGCCGACGCCGCCGCCCAAGCCGCGGGCCACCCGCCGGCAGGCGCGGTAGATCTCGACGTCGATCACCATGGTCTCGAGGCACAGCGTGGACGCGCCGCCCAGCGACCCGGGGCCGATCAGGATGTCCGGCCACGAGAGCACCGGCAGCAGCCAGTTGACGGTCCGCTCGTAGGCCGACTGGATGCCGGCCGCGAAGTGGTCCGTGCCGCCGTTCGACGCGGTGACCGGCAGGCCGTAGAAGCGGCCCATCTCGGTCGTGGCCGCGCCCAGCAGCGCGTGCTCGGGGCCGCCGCCGGCCCAGCGTCCGGTGCGCGGCTCCATCGCCGCCAGGGCGGGGGCGTAGATGAACGGGGTCCCCGGCGCCATCGCCTGGACCAGGCACAGGGCGCCCAGCACCTCGGCGTTGCCGGAGACCACCGTGGAGGTGAGGCCCACCGGCGCCGACGTGCCCATCATCGGCATGGGCATGACCGCGATCGGGATGTCCCAGCCCGCGGTGGCCAGGTACGCGTCGGTGTGCGCTGCCTCCATCGCCAGCGGGGACACGGGGCAGAACAGCACGCTGAACGGGTGGAGCGCGCGCACGCGCTCCCGGCCGCCGTGGATCGTGTCCAGGATCCGCAGCAGCCACTCGGTCTCGCGGGGGCTCGCGATCTCGTCCTGGACGTGCTTGGAGAACAGCGTGTGCTTGTCGCGCCATTGGCGCGCCGACCGGGCCGGGTCCGGGCCCTCCTCGCCGGCGGTGACCATCTGCCAGTACAGACCGACCTCGTCCATGGTGTCGATCAGCCGGGTCGCGTCGGCCCAGTCCCGGTGCGTCGGCGCGCGGCGCTCGCCGGTGGCCGGGTCGTAGAACGTCGTCGTCTCGCCGTCGGGCATGAGCGTGCACTCGCCGACGTTCATGGGCAGCTCGAAGCCCTCGCGCCGGCCGCCCAGCGAGAAGCGGCGGGGCGCCGCGGCCAGCGACGCCTCGACGAGCGAGCGCGGGAAGCGGACCCTCCGCTCGGCGTGGTCCACCTGCGCGCCGGCCTCCGCGAGGATCCGGCGGGCGCGCTCCGAGTCGATCCGCATCCCGGTGCGCGCCAGGACCGCCAGGCTCTTCTCGTGGATCTCGGCGATCTCGGCGTCGGACAGGACGCGGAGGGACGTGGTCATGGCAGCTCCAGCACGGGACGATCGCGGACGCTGGGCGGACGCTAGCAGAGCGGGCTGGCCACCGGGCTGCCGGGTCGCGACGAGCGGTCTGGGGATGCTCGGCGGCGCGGCGGCATCCCCGCGGGCCAGTAGACCGGCCCGGTCGGCGTCGCCTCCGGCCCGGCGAGGAGGCGCTACCAGATACGAAGCTGGCGGGTCTGGCGCAGCCAGAACAGCGCCGCGAAGCCGAGCCCGAGCCCGATGGCCAGGAACACCCAGGTCAAGACCATGGTCTCGGGCATGACCAGGATCTCGACCGCGATCCACACGATCAGGCCCACGCCCAGCGTCCCGGTCAGCCATGGCGCCAGCCAGTGCCGCCGCACGGACAGGGCGGCGAGGGCCAGCATGCCGAAGCCGTTGACGAGCAGCAGGTACAGGCCCGGGACGAAGTAGGACCCGAACGGGGTCGCCTCGATCCAGCCTGGCGGGAGCTGGACCATCACGCCGGTCGGGTCCAGCAGGAACATGACCCCCACCGGGATGGCCATCACGCCCGTGACCACCTCGAGCGCCACTGCGATCCAGACGTAGCCGGGCCGCTCCACCCCGGCTGCCCTGAGTGCGACCTGAGCCTTCACATCCCCATCCTCGACGAAGCCCGGACGCCCGCCTAGCAAACCGCGGACAGGGGCGTGCGACCCGGTCCGGTCGGCCCCAACTCGCGACCCGATGGGTCCCTCGGGCCGGGCCCACCCGCCCGTCGGCCGCGCCGCGACCGCTCCGGCGGCCGGCCCTCGGCTGCGCCATCGGCCGCGCCCAGACCGCTCTGCCGACCGAGGTGCAGCGCATCTGACACGCGCGGTGCGTCATTTGTCGCCACGCCCCCGCCGCCCGCGCGACTACACTGCACCCGTCGGACCCTCCAGCAACCGAGGTACCGCAAGTGCCGAAGGAGTACGTCCGCCTCACCACGCCGCTCGTGCGCGACGGTGACCGCAGCTCCCCGCTCCGCCCCGCAACCTGGGACGAGGCGCTGGACCGGGTCGCCGACGGGCTGCGGGCGGCCGGCGCGGCGCACGGGCCCAAGACGTTCGGGATCTTCTCGTGCAGCAAGTCGACCAATGAGGTCAACTTCGCGGCCCAGAAGTTCGCCCGCACTGTCCTGGGCACGAACAACATCGACAGCTGCAACCGCACCTGACACGCGCCCTCTGTCGTCGGTCTGGCGACCGTGTTCGGCGCTGGCGGCGGGACCAGCTCATATCGTGAGGCCGAGGAGACGGACGTCATCCTCCTGTGGGGCAGCAACGCCCGGGAGACGCATCCGATCTTCTTCCAGCACCTGCTCAAGGGCATCCGCAACGGCGCGCGCCTGATCGCGGTGGACCCCCGCCGGACGTCGTCGGCGGAGTGGGCCGACCTGTGGCTCGGCCTGGACGTCGGGTCGGACATCGCGCTCGCCAACGCGATGGGCCGCGAGATCATCGAGGCGGGCCTCGCGGCCGACGAGTTCATCGGCCGCGCCACGTCGGGCTATGAGGCCTACCGCCAGCAGGTGCAGCCGTACACGCTGGAGTACGCGGAGCGCGTCACCGGCGTCCCCGCAGCGGCCATCCGCGAGGCCGCCCACGTGTACGCCACCGCGGACAAGGCCGTGCTCTGCTGGACGCTGGGCATCACCGAGCACCACAACGCGGTGGACAACGTCCTCGCACTCATCAACCTCGCGCTCCTGACCGGCCACGTGGGCAAGTGGGGCTCGGGGATCAGCCCGATCCGGGGCCAGAACAACGTCCAGGGCGGCGGCGACATGGGCGCGCTGCCCGACCGCCTGCCCGGCTTCCAGCACGTCGAGAACGACGCGCTCCGCGAGCCGTTCGACCGCGCGTGGGGCGTGACGGTGCCGCCCAAGAAGGGCTGGAACCTGACCGCCATGTACGACGCGATGGAGCGGGGCGAGCTCACCGCCCTGTACTGCATCGGCGAGAACCCGGCCCAGTCCGAGGCGGACGTCAAGCGGGTGCGGCGCCTGCTGGCCGGCCTCGAGTTCATGGTCGCCCAGGACGTGTTCCTGACCGCCACCGCCGAGATGGCGGACGTGGTGCTGCCGGCCGCCGCCGCCTGGGCCGAGAGCGACGGCACGTTCACCAACTCCGAGCGCCGGGTGCAGCGCGTGCACAAGGCGATGGAGCCGCCGGGCGACGCCAGGGACGACCTCTGGATCATCTTCGAGCTCGCCAAGCGCCTCGGTCACGACTGGGGCGAGGCCTCGCCAGAGCGGGTGTGGGACGAGCTCCGCGGCCTCGCCGGGGCGTACCGGGGCATGACCTACGCGCGCCTCGAGTCGGAGGGCGGCCTGCAATGGCCGTGCTACGACGAGAACCACCCGGGCGAGCGCTTCCTGCACTCGCGGCTGTGGGCGGACCCGGTGCCGGGCAAGCGCGCCCCGTTCTGCCCGGTCGACCACGACCCGCCGGTCGAGGCGCTCAGCGAGGAGTTCCCGATCCGCCTGACCACCGGGCGGCGGCTCGACTCGTACAACACGGGCGTCCAGTCCGGGCTGCTGCGCTACCCGAAGCGCAAGGGCGAAACGCTCGACCTGTGCCCCGAGGACATGGATCGGCTCGGCCTCACCGACGGCGAGGTCGTGCGGGTGGTCACCCGCCGCGGCGCGGTCAAGGCGCCCGTGCGCACCGAGCGCGGCCTGCGACCGGGGCTCGCGTTCATGACCTTCCACTTCCCCGACGAGGTGGACGTCAACCTGCTCACGATCGACGCCACCGATCCCCGCGCGGGCACCGCCGAGTACAAGGCGGCCGCCGTCAGGATCGAGAAGCTGGAGCCGGCCCCGGCGGGCTGACCTCGACTGGGCCTGAGCCCGCTGCGACGCCGCGGGGCCGCAGCCGCCACTGTCGCCCGGGCGCCGCGACCAGTGCGGCCGCTTTCCGAATGGTCCGAACAGGGCGAGGCAGAGCCGGCCCTTCGGCGCCCTCGGGTCACGCCCGCTCGCAGCCTCGCGGGCTCCGCCACCCCTCGGCGCGCACCGCCGTGCCCGGGCAAGTCGCCCGGGCGGCGCTCCCAGGGGGCTCTAAGCGGCGGGTAAGCGATCCCGTGTTCACTCGGTTCGGAATGTCGCCCCGTCGTCGCTCCGAGCCCATGTCTCCCGCCGCCGCAGCAGCTCTCGCGCGCATGGCCATGGACGCGGGCGCGCTGGTCCGCGAGGAGCGCAGGCGCCGGGGCTGGACCCTGCGCGAGGCGGCCGGCCGGGCTGGGGTCGCGCTCGCGGGGGTCCACGGGATCGAAGCCGGCAACGCCGCCAGCCTCGAGTCCTACGCGCGTCTGGGGCTGGCGCTGGGCCTGCGCCCGTCGCTCTCGTTCCAGCATGAACGCCGCCGCTCGGCCGCCGCGAGCAGGGACGTCGAGGCCGAGGACTTCGTCCACGCGGCGATGGGCGAGATGGAGGCGCGCGCCATGGGCAGGGCCGGCCGGACCGTCGCCATGGACGAGCCGTACCAGCACTTCCAGTTCGCGGGCAGGGCCGACTTCCTGGCCTGGCAGGGGCGCGACCTGCTCCACATCGAGAACCGCACCCGATTCCCGAACGTCCAGGAGGCGGCCGGCAGCTACAACGCCAAGCGTCAGTACCTCGCCCGCGCGCTGGCGGAGCGAGCGGGCATCGGCCCGGAGGGATGGCGCAGCGTGACCCACGTGATGGCCTGCCTGTGGTCGGCGGAGGTCCTCCACGTGCTGCGCCTCCGCCGGGCGACGTTCGGCTCCCTCTGCCCGGACCCTCCGGACCAGCTCGCGGCGTGGATTGCTGGCGTCGAGCCAGCCCGGGGCGTCACGAGCTCCCTCGTCCTGCTCGACCCGGCGGTGCCGTTCGGATCGCGCCGTCGGACGGTCGCCTCGCTGCTGGATGCGCAACGGGTGGACTCGCGCTACCGGGGCTATGCGGACGCGGCGGACGCGCTCCGGCGCATCGGGTGAGAGGCGTCCGCCACCCGACAGGGCCGCATTCCGGACGATCCGAACGGGCGGGGCGGCGTGAGGCTCCCGCCGCTACCTCGGCTGCGTGACGAACACGCCCCAGCCCAGGTACCGGCGTCCCCAGCGCAGATACGTGCGCCGGCGGTCGTCGCGGAAGCGGACCATCGCGTCGTGGTCCGGGTCGTCGGGGTGGGCGGCCAGCCAGTCGGTGATCGTCATCCACTGTGACGCCTCGTACCGGTCCCAGCTCGCGGCCGTGGCCACCACCATCTCGACCAGCTCCAGGCCCGCATAGTCGAGGCGGTCGAACGTCCCCTCGAGGGTTGCGAACAGGTCCCATGGGAAGCCGTGGGCGTCGACGCACTCGTCGGGGGGCGTCTCGTTCCAGAACGGCTCGCCGATCAGCAGCAGGCCCCCGGGCCGGAGGGCCGGCCGGAGCAGCTCCACGGTGCCCGCCAGGCCGCCCCCGATCCAGGTGGCCCCGATGCAGCCGGCGATGTCGAACCCCCCGGGCTCGGGGCGGTAGGCGGCCGCGTCCCCCTCGACGATCTCGATGCGGTCCGCCACGCCCAGCTCGGCCGCCCTGGCGCGGGCTCCCGCGCAGAACACGGTCGAGATGTCCACCCCCACGCCGGTGCTGCCGAACCACTCGGCCCACCGGCACAGGAGCTCCGCCTTGCCGCAGGCGAGGTCGAGCACCCGCGTCCCAGGCCCGACCCGGGCGATCTCGCCCAGCAGGCGGAGCTGCGGCTCGACGAGCGGGTTGAGGATGCGGTGCCTGGCCTCGGCGATCTCGTGCAGGCGGAGCGACATGACCCGATGATGCTCCGCGCGGTGTCGAGCGCCAGTACCGTTGCGCCCATGCAGCGGCTCTACTTCCTCGGCCGGCGCGCGATCGTGCTCCTGGCGGTCAGCCTCGTCGGCGGCGCCGTCACCGTCGGGCTGCGCGCCGCGGCCGCCGACCACGTCGCGGTGTTCGTCGTCGCCTCAATCACGCTGGCCGGCCTGGCGGGCCTCGTCGGCGAGGCCACCGACCAGCTCGGCAGCCGCCTCGGCCCCGCCACGACGGGCGTGCTCCAGTCGGCGCTCGGCAACCTGCCCGAGCTGTTCATCTCGCTGTTCGCCCTCCGCGCGGGCCTGGTGGTCCTCGTCCAGACCTCGCTCATCGGCTCGATCCTGGGCAACAGCCTGCTCGTGCTCGGCCTCGCCTTCGTCGCCGGCGGCATGCGGCACGGTCGCATGACGTTCGACGCCGGACCGGTCAGGACCATCGCCATCTCCCTGGTGCTGGCCGTCGCCGCGCTCGTGATCCCCACGGTCGCCACGTCGCCGGGCGGGCCCGACGCCGGGCACGCCACCGAGATCAGCGTCTTCGTGTCGCTGGTCCTGCTGGTCGTGTTCGCGGCGTCGATCCCCTACTCGCTCGGCGGCGGGCCGGGCGCGTCGATGCCCGAGGCGGCCGTGGAGGAGGGACGGCGCTGGCCGATGCGCGCCGCGGTCGTCGTCCTCGCGCTGGCGGGCGTCGGCGCCGCGTTCGTGTCCGACTGGTTCGTGGAGGCGCTGCGGCCGGCCATGGCGACCCTCGGCCTGTCGGAGGCGTTCGTGGGGCTCGTGGTGGTCGCGATCGCGGGCAACGCGGTGGAGAACGTGGCCGGCGTCCAGGCCGCGCTGCGGGGCCGGATCGACCTGGGCATCAGCCTCATCCAGAACTCCAGCCTGCAGGTTGCCATCGCGCTGACGCCCGTCCTGGTCATCGTGAGCCTGTTCCTGGCCCCGGCGGCGATGACCCTCGTCCTGGCGCCAACCCTCCTGGTGGCGGTGGCGCTGGCCGCCGTCCTGGGCGCCCTGGTGGTGTTCGACGGCGAGGCGACCTGGCTCGAGGGGCTGATGCTGGTGGGCCTGTACCTGATCATCGCGGCGTCCGTCTGGTACGGGCCGCCGGTGGCCGGCTAGGCGCCAGCCCTCCCCGACGAGCGCTGTCCAGGGCGCCGAGGGGCCTTCGCCCGGCGAGCGCCGCCAAGTCGTACACTCCACCAAGGATGGACCTGCGCATCGCCGACCTAGCCGCCACGACAGCTGAGCGCCGGGCGATCGACGCCTACCTCGACCCGCGGCTCGGGCCCTCCCGCGGCGGCTGGGACGGGGGCGAGCGCGACATCTCTGTCGACGGCCGGGTCGCCCGCGGCGGCCACGAGGCGCGCTCCCACCGCGAGCTGCTCCTCCCCGCGCTCCACGCCGTCCAGGACCGCGTCGGCTGGATCTCCCCCGGGGCCGTCTCCCACATCGCGCGGCGCCTCACGGTGCCGCCGGCGGAGATCTTCGGCGTCGCCTCGTTCTACGCGCTGCTGTCCACGGTCGAGCGCCCGCCCGCGTCCGTCCACGTGTGCGACGACCTGGCCTGCCGGCTGGCCGGCGCGGAGCGCGTCTGCGAGGAGCTCGAGCGCGAGCTGGGCCCCGCGGGCCACCCGAGGCCAGGGGCCGAGCGCACCTGGCACCGAAGCCCCTGTCTGGGCCAGTGCGAGCGCGCGCCGGCGGCGCTGTTCACCGTCGCCGGAGATCCGGCGATCCGCGTGTCCACGGGCCCGCTGGACGCGCCGGCCATCCTGTCGCGGCTCGACGACGGCCTGCGCGGCCGCGACGACCTCGAGGCGTTCGAGCGGCCCGTCGGCACCGCTCCGTCGCCGGAGCGGCTCGAGCAGCTGCGACGGTTCGCCCCCCAGGCCGGCCAGCCCGGGCTGCGCCTGCTCGCCCGCGTCGGCCGCGTGGACCCAACCAGCCTCACCGACTACCTCGCCAACGGCGGCTACCGCGCCCTGGGCCAGGCGATCGCCGACGGCCCGCAGCGCGTGATCGAGGAGGTCATCGCGGCCGAGGTGCTCGGCCGAGGCGGCGCGGCGTTCCCCACGGGCCGGAAGTGGGCGTCGGCGGCGGCCGCCCCGCTCGGGCCCAAGTACGTCGTGTGCAACGCGGACGAGGCCGAGCCCGGGACGTTCAAGGACCGCGTGATCCTCGAGGAGGACCCGTTCGCCCTCGTCGAGGCCGTCACGATCGCCGGCCTCGCGATCGGCGCCGACCGCGGCTACCTGTACCTCCGCGGCGAGTACCCGCTGGCGGAGGAGCGCGTGGAGAACGCCATCGCGCTCGCGCGCCAGGCGGGACTGCTCGGGGAGCGGATCATGGACTCCGCGTTCGCCTTCGACATGGAGGTGCGGCGCGGCGCCGGGGCCTACATCGCGGGCGAGGAGACCGCCCTGTTCGAGTCGATCGAGGGCGACCGGCCCGAGCCGCGGTCCAAGCCGCCGTTCCCGGTCGAGGTCGGCCTGTTCGGCGGGCCGACCATCATCAACAACGTCGAGACCCTGGCCAACATCCCGCACATCGTGCTCGACGGCGGGCTGGCCTACGCGGAGCTCGGCACCAGCGGCTCGCGGGGGACCAAGCTGTTCAGCGTGTCCGGCCACGTGGCCCGCCCCGGCGTGTTCGAGGTCCCGTTCGGGGCCCGCCTGGGCGAGGTGATCGAGATGGCCGGTGGCGTCCCGGGCGGGCGCGCCGTCAGGGCCGTGCTGGTGGGCGGCGCAGCGGGACGCTTCGTCGGACCCGAGGCGCTCTCGATGCCGCTCACCTACGAGGGCGCCCGGGCAGCCGGCGCCACCCTCGGCTCGGGCGCCATCGTGGTGCTCGACGAGACGACGGACGTGCTGGACATCCTCCGGCGCATCGCCGAGTTCTTCCGCGACGAGTCGTGCGGGCAATGCGTGCCGTGCCGGGTCGGCACGGTGCGCCAGGAGGAGCTGCTCGCGCGGCTCATCGCAGGACACCCGCACGGGACCGTCGAGGACGAGCTCGCCCTGCTCGACGAACTGGCCCGGGCGATGCGCGACGCCTCGATCTGCGGTCTCGGCCAGACGGCCAGCGGCGCGGTGACGAGTGGCATTCGACTGCCCGGGGTGCTGGGATGAGCGAGCAGCTGCCGCCCAAGACGGCCTTCCCGCCGCCGCGCCCCTACCCCGGCGTCGACCCCGAGATCCTCACCACCCCGCCGGCCCGCTCGCCGGGGCTCGCCCAGGCGCCCGAGCGGCGGGCGCCCAGGATGGTCGAGATGACCATCGACGGCGCGCCGGTCTCGGTGCCGTCGGGCAGCACGATCCTCGAGGCGTGCCGCGCCCAGGGCATCGACATCCCCACCCTGTGCACGCTGTCCACGCTCAACCCGGAGGGCGTCTGCCGGCTGTGCGTGGTGGACACCGGCGCCCGGGCCCTCACGCCGTCCTGCTCAGCGAGGGTGGCGGAGGGCATGACCGTCGAGACCGAGAACGAGCGCGTGCGCCACTCGCGAAGGCTCGTGCTCGAGCTGCTCGCGTCGTCGGTGGATCTGGACCTCGCCGGACCGGAGCTGCCCGACGGCACGCTGCACAAGTACCTGGAGCGCTACGGGGCCGACCCCGCACGGTTCGGCCCGCCGTCGTCCCCCGCTGCCGCAGGCGAGCGCGACGCCGCCGAGGCGGGCCACCACCGCGTGCCCGACGGCGCGACCGCGTCCAACGTCGGCCAGCCCGCCAAGATCGACAACGACCTGTTCGTCCGCGACTACAGCAAGTGCGTGCTCTGCTACAAGTGCGTGGAGGCGTGCGGGGTTGACGCCCAGAACACGTTCGCGATCTCGGTGGCGGGGCGCGGCTTCGCGGCGCGGATCTCCACCGAGTTCGACCTGCCGCTGGCCGAGAGCGCCTGCGTGTTCTGCGGCAACTGCATCAACGTCTGCCCCACGGGCGCGCTGATGTTCCGCTCCGAGTACGAGCTGCGGCGGGCCGGCGACTGGCGCGAGCAGGACCAGACCACCACGCGGACCATCTGCCCGTACTGCGGCGTGGGCTGCACGCTCGAGCTCCACGTGCAGGACAACCGCATCGTCAAGGTCCTGTCGCCCCTCGATGCCGACATCACGAGCGGCAACCTGTGCGTCAAGGGGCGGTTCGGATTCGACTTCGTCCAGGTCCGCCCGAAGGGTTCCTCCCGCGAGGTCTAGCCGAGGGGTCGCGCTCAGGCCATGGAGGCGATACGGTCGATCCACCGTCTGCTGGCGCGCTCCGCCACGCGGTTCCGCGCGGCGCTGACCGTCCTGCTGCTGATCGCCCTGCTCGCCGGCTGCGGGTCGCCCGGGCCGACGGCCGCCGTCCCCTCGCGCACCGGGACGACCGATAGGTTGGCAACCCCGCTGCCCACCGCCCCGCCGACCATCACCGCGACGCCCAAGGTCACCGCGTCCCCGGCCGCCACGCCCTCCCCCTCGGTGCCGCCGATCGCGGGGGCCAAGCAGACGGCCTGCCCGGGCCGCTCCCGCACGGCCCGCCGCGGCGCGGTGACCAGCGGCGTCTCGCGCAACTGGGCCGGCTACGTCCTGGGCGCCACGCGCGGGCACGTGACCTGCGTCGAGGGCACCTGGACGCAGCCCAAGATCAGCTGCCCGACGACCGGCCGGACGTCGGTCGCCGTGTGGGTGGGGATCGACGGGTCGACCGCGATCGGGAGCATCCCCGATTCGTCGGCCACGCTGGCCCAGACCGGCACGTTCGCCAACTGCGACAGCGGGAAGGCGCAGTACGGGGCCTGGTACGAGTTCCTGCCCGACCTGCGCAACATCGAGCCGTTCCAGCTGGCGGTGGCGGCGGGCGACAAGATCTGGGCGCAGGTCCGCTGGCTGGGCAAGGGGGAGTTCATCGCCACGCTGATCAACCTCACCCAGCGCGTGGGCGCGACCCAGCGGTGGAACCTGAAGGCGGCCCCGCTGCTCACGGCCGAGTGGATCGTGGAGGACCCGGCGGCCTCCTGCTCGGGCAGCTCGGCCAGCACGTGCACCTTCGAGGCCCTCGCCCACTTCGCGACCGTGGCCGTCAACGGGGCGGTCACCATCAGCGGCACGCGCTACCGGCTGTCCAGCGCCCCCTTCCCCTACCTGCGGACCGCGATCAGCCGGTCAGGACGCACCCTGGCCACGCCGTCCTCGCTCACGTCGAGCGGCTTCAAGGTGACCTGGAAGGCCAGCTGACCCGCAGGCGCGCGCAGGGGCGCATGCAGGCTCCCCCCAACGGAAGGCACAGACGCTTTGTACCCACCGGGGGACGGCGGTCCGCCGAGCCCGGGGCTATGCTCCGCGCGCCATCGCACGAGAACCAAGGACGCAGCCGAACGCAATGACCCGCCACGCGCGCCCCCAACTGCTCGCCGTCGCCGCAGTCGCCCTGTTCCTGGCGGCGGGCTGCTCGACGATCGCCAGCCAACCCACCGTCCCCCCGGTGAGCTCCGTCGAGCCGAGCGCCAGCGCGGCCCCGTCGGAGTCGCACCCGCCGGAGGCCAGCTACCCGCCCGGGTGCCCCACCAAGCAGCCGGCCGCGCTGCCCGCCGGCCAGACGCGGACGGTCACGATCTCCACCAGCAAGGGCACGATCGTCATCAAGGTCGAGGGCGCGCTGTCGCCGATCGCGGCGGGCAACTTCGTCGCGCTGGCCGAGTGCGGCTACTACAACGGGGTCATCTTCCACCGGATCGTGCCCAACTTCGTGCTCCAGGGCGGCGACGGCACGTACGGCCGCGAGCCCAACGTCAGCCTCGACTACGCCGGATTCGGCGGCGCCCCGTACACGATCCAGGACGAGCCGGTGACGGCCAAGTACCTGCGCGGCACGGTGGCCATGGCCCGGACCAGCAAGCCGAACTCGGTGACGTCGCAGTTCTTCATCGTGCTGTCGGACAGCGCCGAGTCCGCTCTGGGCAGCCCGCAGGCGGACAACTACCAGATCATCGGCCACGTGACGTCCGGGATGAGCGCGGTGGACGCCATCGCGGCGATGCCCAACTCGGGCAGCCCCTACAACCTCGCCACCTCGCCGGTGGCGATGGACAAGGTGGCGGTGACGACCCCGTAGCCGCCAATCCCCGCGTCGGGCGCCCGGCCGCAGTGGCGACCGCGCGCAGGCGGATCGCGCGCCGGCGGGCACGCACCCCAGCACGTTCCAGGTCACGGTCGGGCGGTCCTGCGCCTGGTCTGGCCAGATGCCGGTGTCGGCGGCCGATGCCAAGTGGCGCATAAGGGGCGGCCGGCACCATGTCGTCGTGGGAACCAGAGAGCGACCGGGCGACCGGGGTGAGGCAGACGCGCGCCGGATCAGCTCGACCGTCGGCCGCGATCTTCGCGATGCGCGCCGCACCACGGGCCTGAGCCTCAGGGAGGCGGGGCTGCGGGCGGGTCTCTCAGCGCCCCAGCTCGGGCGCCTCGAGCGGGGCGTGATCCGACAGCCGTCGGTCCGGGTCATCTGCCGGGCCGCCCGTGCCGTTGGGCTTGCAGCATCGGTCAAGCTCTATCCGGCCGGTCCGCCGGTCCGAGATCGGGCGCAGCTCGCGCTGCTCGCCCGTTTCGCCGCCACCTTGGCACCGCCGATCTCAATCCTGCGCGAGGTGCCGCTGCCGGTCTCGGGCGACCTCCGGGCCTGGGACGCCCGGATCTCGGACGGGAGGCGGGTCGCCTCGATCGAGGCCGAGTCGCGCATCGACGACGCACAGGCGCTGGAGCGGCGCATCGCCGGCAAGCAACGCGACGACCCAGGGGCGGGCGCGGTCATCCTCGTCGTCAACCGCACGGCGCACAACCGCCAGGCGCTCGCAGCGTGCCGCGAGGGGCTGCGCGAGCGGTTCCCTCTCGACGGGGGCGCGATCCTCGCGTCGCTGCGCCGCGGTCAGGTGCCGGCCGTGGGCGGAATCGTGCTGCTCTGACTGGACGCGAGGCGGCCCGCGACCTCCGTCGCCTGATGCCGCGGCTCCGCGCGAGACGACGCCCGCGCGCAGCTCCACCTCGAGGCTGCGCCGCCGTGCGCGCCGCGAGACGACTCCCGCGGGGAGCTCCGCCTCGAGGCTGCGCCGCCGTGCGCGCCGCGACCCAACCGTTCGGCGCACCGGACGGGCGTGTCGCCCGGCGTACCGCTCATCCCGGGACGGCGGCCAGGGTCACCAGACGGGTCGCCCGACGACACGCCCGTCCCGCGAAGCGAACCGTTGGCTCACCTGGGGACACGCGAACCGCGACCCAACCGTTCGGCGCACCGCGACACACCGGACGGCGACGCGTGCGCCCTGCGGCGAGCGTGCGGCGCGGCGACACCACGCTGGCGGTGCGCCCGCGCACCACTTCGGCCGCGCTGGTGCGGGTGGGAGCCGCCTGTGGGCCCTCTGTCCCCGCACCTGACGGGCCACTCGGCCCTGCGGCGGCCCTATATCGAACGATACATTGCGCGTCGTGAACGGCCAGCGTCCCGACGGTGATCTGTCGCGCTTCAAGTGGGCGACGGTCGTCGGCCCCCTCGTGTTCGTGGTCCTGCTGGAGGTGTTCCGCGACACCTTCCTCGACCGGACGCTGGCGGCCGACGAGAGCCGCCTCGCGGCGCTGATGATCATCGGCGGGGCCATCCTCGTCTTCGCGTTCGTGGTCGGCGTGTACCTCGACCGCGCGCAGCGCCAGCTGGTGGCCCACAACAGGGACCTGACGGCCACGCACGCCGTGAGCTCGGCCGTCCGCGGCGGCCTGGCCGTGCCCGAGCTCCTCGAGCAGGCGCTCGACCGCCTTGTGACCCAGACCGGGGCGCTGGCCGGTCGGGTCACGATCAGCGCATCGGACGAGCCGCTGGCGATCCGCCGCCCGGCGGAGCTCGCGCCCGGCCTCGCCTGGGTGGGGGCGATCCTCGACGAGCCGGCCGACCCGACGGTCGACGCCCCGCGCTACTCGGCGCGGGCAGCGCTGGACACGGGCATCCTCGACATCCCGCTGATCCGCGGCGTCGAGCGGATGGGGCACGTCCGCCTGGTGTTCCACCCGCCGGTGGAGCCCGAGATCAGCCAGTCCGCCCTCGCGGACATCGCGGGCGAGATCGCCGGCGCCGCCCAGCTCGGCCTCACGGTCGCCGACCTCCACCGCCGCGAGCGGGAGCGGGCCGCCCTGTACTCGGTGGCCCTGCAGCTCACCGGCCGCAACGACCTGCGGGACGTGCTCGACACGATCACCGCGCACGCGCGGGAGCTGCTCGACGCCGAGCGCGCCATCGTGTGCCTGGCGGACCCGCGCGCCGCGGCCTCCCGGGAGACGCCCTCCAGCGAGCGCGTCGCGATGGCGGACGACGGCAGCTCCTGCCTCATCGCCCACGAGATCACGTCGGCCCAGCACCCGCGCAACCCCGACTGCCCGGTCGTGACCGCGACCGACCGGCGAGCCTGGGCCGCCCGACCGATGCGGGGACCGGACGGGCTGCTGGGCGAGCTGTGCGTGGTCCGCGCGGGCCGGGCGTTCACGCCCCAGGAGCGCACCCTGCTGGGGGCCCTCGCAGACATGGCGGCGATCGCCGTGCGCACGGCCCGCCTCCACGAGGCCGAGGAGCAGTGGACCATCCACGCCGAGCGCGATCGCATCGCCCGGGAGCTCCACGACAGCCTCGCCCAGGTGCTCGGCGTCATCCACCTCCAGCTGCGCGCCCTCGAGGGCCGCGCCAAGGACGAGGCGAGCCACCTGATGGCGGCCGAGCTGTCGGACATCGCCGAGACGGCGGACGAGGCGTACCGGGACGTCCGGGAGGCGATCCTCGGCCTGCGCGAGACGGTCCGGGAGGACGACGGCCTCGAGGGCTCCCTGCGCGAGTACCTGCGCAAGTACAGCCGCCAGACCGGGATCGTCGCGACCCTGAGCTGCAACGGGGAGACGCGCACCGTCCTGTCGCCCCGGACCGAGGTCCAGCTGCTGCGCGTGGTCCAGGAGGCCCTGACCAACACGCGCAAGCACTCGCGCGCCAAGCACGTGACCGTGGCCCTCGACTGCGTGGGCCCCGTCACCACCATCACCATCGCGGACGATGGGGTAGGCTTCGACCCCTCGACCGTGGCGCGGTCGATGGAGGGCGGCTTCGGCCTCGCCTCCATGCGCGAGCGGGTCGAGCAGATCGGCGGCAGGATCGCTGTTCATACTGCGCCGAAACAGGGCACGACCATCCGGGTCGAGCTCGACGCTGAGGTCACCCGTGGCACACCTTCCACCGAAGCTCCGAGTACTGCTCGTCGATGACCAGCCCCTGTTCCGGAGGGCGCTGGCGACCCTGATCAGCGCCCAGTTCGACATGACCGTCGTGGGCGAGGGCGAGAACGGCCGCGACGCGCTGGAGAAGGTGCGGGCCCTGCACCCCGACCTCGTGGTGATGGACGTGAACATGCCGGTCGCCAGCGGCGTGGACGGGGTGAACGCCATCCGGGGCGCCGGGTTCGCGACGCCGATCGTGATGCTCACCGTGTCCGAGGACGACGACGACCTGTTCGAGTCGATCAAGGCCGGCGCCAACGGCTACCTGCTCAAGAACGTGCGCCCCGAGGAGCTGTTCGAGCACCTGCGCGGCGTCATGCGCGGCGAGGCGCCGATCGCCCCGGCGGTCGCGTCCAAGCTGCTCGACGCCCTACGGACCGGCGGCCTCCCCGCCCGCGGCCCCGCCGTGCCGGCGGCCGACCCCGGCGAGACCGCGCTCACGCGGCGCGAGTCCGAGATCCTCCAGCTGGTCGCCGACGGCCTGTCCAACAAGGAGATCGCCAACGCCCTGACGATCACCGAGGGGACCGTCAAGAACCACGTCCACAACGCGCTGGAGAAGCTGCACCTCACCAACCGGGTGCAGGCAGCGGCCTACGCCGTGCGCCAGGGGCTCACCAGCCCGGAGAACCTTCGGGACTGACGCGGCTCGGGCCCCGCGCCGGCCCGCGGGCCACGCCTTCCCCGCGCGCCGCAACCCGCGTCGGCACCCCAGCCTCGAGCACGACGAGCGGCAGCCGGCGCGAATCCCCCGTCTGATACAGGTGCCGCGCGAGGCCCGTGTGCAAGACGACGGATGGGCAGCGCATCGGGGCTCGCCTAGCATCCTCCCACGGGCGGGGAAGCCCGTGGGAGTGGGAGCCTTGGTGTCGCCTGTCGTGGTCCGCGTCCTGCTGCTCTACAGCCATCCGCTCATGGGCGAGGGTCTCGGTCGCATGCTCGAGACCGAGCCCGGGCTGGCCGTCGAGGCGGTGGACGTCGCGGTGCCCGGCGCCGTGGACGACGCCCTCGCCGCCGGCCCTGACGTGATCATCGTGGAGGAGGGCGGTCCGCTCGACGCCGCCGACGTCGTCCGGCGCTCGACCTGCTCCGTCGTGCTCGACGTGGACATCACCACCACCAACGCCTGGACGCTCCGCCGCGAGGCGCTGTCCACCCGCCCGGACGACTTCCTGGCCTCGCTCCGCACGGTCGTCAACCGAGTGGTCGAGCGGGGCGGCGGCTACGACCCGGACCTCAGGACACCACGCGCGGTCGTCTCGGGCTAGCATTGAACCCCGACATGGACTCGTCGAACCGCGCCCCTGAGCGCGCGCCCCGGCCGGGCGCGCCCGACCCGCTCGAGACCCCGATCCCCCGCCGCCGGGTGCTGCTGTTCCTGGGCGCGAGCGTGCTGGCCACCGGCGCCGGCCTCGGCGCGATCCTCGAGGCGTGCGGCTCGGTGGCGCCGGTCGCCGTGACGCTCCAGGTCAACCCGGCGACGATGCCGCCGGGGGTGCCGGTCGAGGTCCCGTTCTCGATGACCAACAGCAACGGGGCGGTGGTCCAGACCTCGATGTGGATCCTCAAGAACGCCGACGGCTCGCTGACCGCCTACGACCCGCGCTGCCCCCACGCGATGTGCGCCTACAAGTGGGTCGCGGCCGAGAACATGTTCAAGTGCAACTGCCACGGCGGCGAGTTCGCGCTCGACGGCACCGTGCTCGCCGGACCGCCCCCGCGGCCGCTCAACAAGCTGCCGATCACCGACCAGGGCGGCGTCGTGACCGTCGAGGTGCCGGGCGACTTCGTCACGCCGAGGGCCTCGCTCAGCAGCTGACGCCCCGCGCGGTGCGCCGACGCACCGTCCCGCAGCCACCCGGGCCCCCGGCCCCGCACGATTGGGCCAGTCGATACAGGCGCCCCGGTGCCGGGCCGCGACACCCTGTATCGGACTTCTATCCCATGGCGGATGGGAACGCGCGCCCGCGTACGCGAGCATGTCCGTGGACTCGTCCGCCCGCGCACTCCGGCGCGTCCGCAGCGAGCGTTCCTGAGTTCCATCTGGAAGGGTCAACCGATGCAGAGAGCCGCAAGCCGCGCCACGATCTCCGACCGCAGCCTAAACCGCCTGATCGTCGCTTTCGCGGCCGTGCTGGTCATCGGCGTGCTGGCGTTCACGGCGTTCTACCTCAGCGACCGCTTTATTCCCCACGGGACTGACGTCGTGGATCGGCAGACCGCGATGCTCGAGGCGGCGGTGCGGCAGCAGCCGAACAACGTGAACGCTCGCCTTCAGCTCGCCGGCGCGTACACCGCCGGAAAGCGGTATCAGGACGCCATCGGCCAGTTCAACACCGTCCTGACCATGCAGCCCAACTACAAGTCGGCCCTGCTGGGGCGTGGAGAGGCGTACCAGCTCCAGGGCACGCTCGACAAGGCCGCGGCGGACTTCCAGGCCGTGATCGACATCGCCAGGGGCGGCGAGTTCGCGGCTGAGGACACCGAGCTCACCCAGGCCTACTACAGCCTCGGCGCCGTCGACCTCGCGCTGGGCAAGCCGGCCGCCGCCATCACCCCGCTGCTCGCGGCGCTCGCCAACAACAAGACCGACTCGGACACGCTGGACCTCCTTGGCCAGGCGTACACCGCGACGGGCCAGACCGCCAACGCCATCGAGGCGCTCCGAGCGGCGGTGTCGTTCGTGCCCACCGGCTGGGCCGACCCGTACACCACGCTCGCGAAGGCCTACTCGAATGCCGGCCAGCCGGAGGAGGCGGCCTGGGCCAACGCCATGGCGATGCTGGCCAACAAGCAGATCGACCAGGCAATCGCCAGCCTCAAGGGCCTGACCAGCGGGCCGGCAGCCATCGACGCGAAGATCGGCATGGGCCTCGCCCTTGAGCTCAGCAACGACCCGCAGGGGGCGGCCGACTGGTACCGCCAGGCGCTCGCCGCGCGCCCCTCGGACCTCATCGCCCAGGGCGGCCTCTCGCGCGTAGCGCCGAAGCCGAGCGGGGGCGAGAGCGCGCCGCCGTCCCTCACCGTCCCCAGCCCCACCGCTCCAGGGAGCAACTGAGATGACCTCCATGGCCGACTCGTCTGCCGCCGTCCCGGCTCCCGAGCCCCCGACGCCCCTCGCGGACGGTCATCCGTCCCGTGAGCAGCGGGGGCACAGGATGCGAGTGATCATCCTGCTGGTCCTCAGCCTGCTGCTGCTGGTCCTGCTCGCGATCTCAGGCTGGTATCTGCTGTTTCGCCAGCCCATTGACACCCTGCCCATTCCGCTGCCCGGCGCCAGCACGCCGCTGCCCGCCTTCGTGGCCGCCATCGACGGTCCCTCCAAGCCGGTCGGCATCGCCGTCAGCCCGAGCGGCGACCGCGTCTACGTCGCCGAGACGGGCGGCGACCGGATGCTGATGGTGTACGACGGCAAGGGGAACCTCCTCAAGAAGTCGGCCCCGCCCGAAACCACCGTCGCGGGTCGGGTGCCCACCTACATCGCCGTCAATCCGGCGACCGGCGAGGTCTACGTCACTGATCGCGTGACCTCGTCCATCGACGTGTTCGGTGCCGACGGCTCGTTCGAGCACCTCTACAAGCCCGATCCGAGCGTCGGTGCCTGGCGGCCGCTCGGCCTTGCCTTCGACCCCGCCGGCAACCTCTACGTCTCCGACACGCAGGACAACAACAACCGCGTGATCGAGCTCGACGCCTCGGGCCGCATCGTCCGGACGTTCGGGCAGCCGGGATCATTCAGCGCCCCGAACGCCCTCGCGCTGGATGCCGCGGGCAACCTGTACGTCGTGGACGGCAGCCACGGCCGCCTGGTCGCCTTCGCGCCGGACGGCTCCCAGATTGGTCAGGTGTCCCAGGGCCTCGGCCCCGGGGAGCTGGGCCTGCCACGCGGCGTCGCCATAGACACCGCGGGTCGCGTCGAGGTCGCGGATGCCACCGGCCACGTCGTTCAGGTCTACAAGCTCGACCCTGCCGCCAAGGAGTTCTCGTACGTCGGGAGCCTAGGCGCCGAGGGGCGTGGCGACGGGCAGTTCGAGTACCCCAACGGTGTGGCGACGGACACGCGCGGCCGCCTCTACGTGGCCGACATGTACAACGACCGCTACCAGGTCTGGAGCTACTGACGTCCGGGCATGGTGTCGGCCGGAAAGGAGGAGACGCCACAGGAGAGGAGAGGAGTCAACCCCCGCGAGGGGACGGCAGTTCATCGTTCCAAGAAAGGAGGCAAGGACAGTGAGACGCTTGATGCTCCTGGTCGCAGGCGCGTCCATCTGGCTGTTCCTTTTCGCTCTTCCAGTCTTCGCCGACAACGGACCGCACATCGCGGGCAACTTCGGCCAGACACCCGCCGCATGCGCCAGCTGCCATCGCGCCCACAGCGCCGTGGCGGCCAACCTGCTCGTCAACGCCCAGCCGGCCCTCTGCTACCAGTGCCACGGGTCCGGCGCCATCGGCGCCACGACTGACGTCCAGGACGGCTCGCTCAGCGGCGGCGGCATCCAGGCGCTCCGGGGCGGCGGCTTCAGCTTCGCGCTGATCCAGACCGCCAGCTACACCGGCAATCCCTTGAGGGGAACTCTTGCCATCGGGGTGACCACCGCGGCGGCGACCACGTCCCACCACAGCCTCACGGGCGCCGTGACGATGTGGGGCAACGGCCCCATCTCGGGCAGCGTCAACCTCGGCACGCAGACCACCCTCTCGTGCGGCTCCTGCCACGACCCGCACGGCGACCACACGTTCCGCATCCTGCGGCCCGGCCCGGACGACAGCGGGATCGCCGACTATTCGTTCGAGACAGGCTACTCGAACGGCGGCCGCGTGTACGTCAACGACGTCGCCAGCGGCACCGCCAAGGACTACACCACGACCAACTACGGGGTCATCGACCCCAACAGCCAGTCGAACGTCAACGCTGCCTACGCAGTCGCAGACCAGCCCCTGGTGGCGTACAACGGCGACGGCTGGAACGGCGGCCCCCAGGACAACTCGATCATCGCCTACAACACGGGCACCCATAACTGGTACGGCAACTGGACCAACCTCTCGTCGCAGTGGTGCGCCACCTGCCACACGCGCTACCTGGCGCCGACTGGCTCGGGCACGACCTCGAGCGGCGACGCGGTGTTCAACTACCGCCATGCCATCTACGGGCTGATCGATCCCAATGCCCCGGGCAACCTTCCCGGCACCATCGGCACTGTGACCACCTGGCTGACCTACACGTCCTCCACGGTGTCCACGGGCACCATCGACCACAGCACCCTGAGCCACGGCCCCAAGTGCCTCACCTGCCACGTGGCGCACGGGTCCAACGCATACATGGTCCCTGCTAACGGGACGGTTCCGAATATCACCGGACAGACGTCGCCGGGCATCAGCCTCGCGGGCACGCCCAACCTCGACAGCACCCTGCTCCGCCTCGACAACCGCGGCGTCTGCCAAGCCTGCCACAACAAGTAGTCGTCATGACGCTCCGCCACCGGCGGAGCCCCCGGTGGCCGGCACGGACGCCGCGCCGGCCACCCTCCTTCAGCCAACCCAGGTGGGATGAGCCTCGGACCATGAACCGTCTGTCCAGTGCCCCGCGCCGCACCTCGCGGGCCGAACGCCTGCTTGCACTCGCACTCGTGATCTCGGCCACGCTCACGATCGCCGGACTGCCGAGCGAAAACCCTTCCCTCGTCAGCTCAGCGCTCGCGGGAGACCCGACCGCATCGGCCCAAGCAGCAAGCCCAGCCTCGTCCGGCTGCCCCGCCGCCACGCCGACACCGGCGGTTGCCACGCCGACACCGGCGGTTGCCACGCCGACACCGGCGGTTGCCACGCCGACACCGGCGGTTGCCACGCCGACACCGGCGGTTGCCACGCCGACACCGGCGGTTGCCACGCCGACACCGGCGGTTGCCACGCCGACACCGGCGGTTGCCACGCCGACACCGGCGGTTGCCACGCCGACACCGGCGGTTGCCACGCCGACACCGGCGGTTG
>JAJYLZ010000094.1 GCA_021787395.1 Chloroflexota bacterium | reverse complement strand
CGACGAACTCCTTCACGTCTTCATTCGAGCCGCCCAGTTCGTCGGCGCGCGGTGCGCCGACGTGCCGGTTCCGGAGGTCTCCTGTGCAGATTCGCGTCGTCGCTGCTCGTCCGTGGGAGGTGTCGGCCGACCTCCTGATCGTGCCCGTGGTGGGGGATCCGGTGTTCGCCGACGAGCTCGGCGAACTGGATCGACGCTGCGGCGGTGAGCTCGCGGCCCTGGAGTCGTTCGGAGAGCTCCGCACGAAGGCGTACAACGCGGCGCTGGGCGCCCCGGGCGAGCTGCCGGTGCGCCGCCTGCTGGCCGTGTCGGGGGGCAAGGCGGACGAGTTCGACCGCGAGGTCGCCCGCCGGCTCGCGGCCTCGGCGCTGCGCCGGCTTGTCGGCCGCAGGGTGGGCGCCGCTGCGGTGTGGCTGGCGCCGATCGCCACGGGCCTGGGCGGCGACGAGGCGCTGGCCGCGGAGCTCGTCGCCCGCGGCATCGTGGAGGGCGGCTTCGAGCCCAAGACCATCTACCGCGAGGATTCCGACGCCGCGCCGCCGCAGCTCGATGAGCTGGTGCTGATCGGCGCGCCGGGCTCCGACCAGGCGGCCCTGGCCGCGGGCGCGAACCGCGGCCAGATCATCGGGGAGGGGGCCAACATCGCCCGCCGCCTCGCCAACCGCGCGGCGAACGACGTCACGCCGATCGTCCTGGCGGAGGAGGCGCGCGCGATCGCAGAGGCCCACGGCCTGGCCATCGACGTGATCGACGAGCGGCGCGCTGCCGAGATGGGCATGGGCATGTTCCTCGCCGTGGGCAAGGGCAGCGACAACCCGCCCCGGATGATCGTGATGCGCTCGGGCGAGGACGGCGTGCACGACAGCCTCGGCCGCCGTCTGGCGCTGATCGGCAAGGGCGTCTGCTTCGACTCGGGCGGCATCAGCATCAAGCCGGCTGACCGGATGGAAGAGATGAAGATGGACAAGACCGGTGCGTGCACCGTGATCGCGGCCATCGCCACCGTGTCGCGGCTCGCCCCCGGCCTGCCGCTGCTCGCGGTCGCCCCGGCGGTCGAGAACATGCCCGGCGGCCACGCCACCCGCCCCGGCGACGTGGTCAGGGCGCTCAACGGCACGATGGTGGACATCATCAACACCGACGCCGAGGGGCGGCTCATCCTGGGCGACGCCATGACCTACGCCGAGCAGCTTGGCGCCACGCACCTGGTGGACGTCGCGACGCTCACCGGTGCCGTGAGCCGTGCGTTCGGCAACCAGGTCACGGGCGGCTTCGCCTCCGACGACGGCTGGTGGGGCCAGGTGGCCGCCGCGGGCGAGCGGGCGGGCGAGCGCTACTGGCGCATCCCGCTGGTGCCCGACTACGCGCCGGACATGGACTCGTGGTACGGCGACGTCACCAACTCGGGCTCGGCCGAGGGCTCGCTGGTCAAGAGCGGCATGTTCCTCGACCGGTTCCACACCGTGCCCTGGGCCCACCTCGACATCGGCGGCACGGGCTACTACCGCAAGGCGCTCCCGTTCGCGGCCCGCGGCGCCGGCGGCGTGACCCACGCCACGCTCGTGGAGCTGGCCCTGGCCGGGCGGGACTGACGACCGCAGGGGCACAACGCGACCGGACTGGCCCCTGGCGGGGTGACCACCGGGACCGGGACCGGCGATCGGGCTATCCCGGCGCGCGTCGCCAGCCCGTAGACTCCGGTCCGTGGTGACGCCGCTCGCGATCCTGCTCGCGCTGGCCGGCGGGGCGTGGGGCCTCGCCTCGGACCGGATCGCCGTGCGCTGGCCGGAGCACGACGAGGAGGGCCTGCCCGGCGGCCGTCGGCCCGGCTGGCGGACCGCCGTGACCGTGCTCGTCGGCGCGGTCGGGCTCGGCCTCGTGCCGCTGCGCTTCGGGCAGCCGGTCGAGGTCGTGGCGTTCGGCGCCTACATCGTCGCGCTCACCCTGCTGCTCGCGACGGACCTTGACCAGCGGCTGCTCCCGAACGAGGTAACCCTGCCCGCCATCCCCCTGGCGCTCGTGTTCCTGGTCGCCGGCGCCAATCCGCTCGTGTCACCGGGGGCGCTGCTGGTCACCGCGGCTTTGGCGGTGGCCCTGCCGCTGCTGCTGCTGCTGTTCTCGATCCCGTTCGGCGCGGGGGCGTTCGGCCAGGGCGACGTCAAACTGCTGGTCTCGGTCGGCCTGATGGTCGGCGCGTACCGGCTGATCGTCGGGGTCGTGTACGGGTTCCTGCTGGCGGGCGTCGTGATCGTGGTGCTCCTCGCGCTGCGGCGGCTCACGCTCCGGAGCTTCATCCCGATGGGGCCGTTCCTGATCGTCGGGGCGTTCTGGGCGGTGCTCGGCCCGGTCTGAGCCGTCGGGGCTGGCCCGACTCAGGCGAGCCAGGGGCTGCCGGCAGCGGTCGTGCTGGCGCGCCGGGTACCCCGGCCCGCGCCCGGCCCCTGACACGCAGTCAGAGGACGTCTGTCCGTCGCCAGGCCCGTGTCAGGACCTGCCGCTCATGACTGCCGGACAACACGCACGTGGCGTGCCCCCGGCCCCTGCGCGGGGTTGGCGCGGGCGGAGCTCGCCGCCGTGTGACGTGCAGACGTACTCGGACTGACTGGCAGGACCCGGCCCCAGCGATCCGGCGCGGAGACTGGCCGCCGGTCGCGTGCGCCGCGCCGCGCGCGCGGCCGCGCGACCGTGACCGTGCCCGCGACCCCGGGCCGCTGCTACGATCGAGCCATGGGACGCACGCAGTACGACTTCGTCATCGTCGGGGGTGGCTCAGCGGGCTCGGTGCTCGCCAATCGCCTGAGCGCGGAGCCGGCCACCAAGGTGCTCGTGCTCGAGGCAGGACGCCCGGACTACCGGTTCGACGTGTTCGTCCACATGCCGGCCGCGCTGACGTTCCCGATCGGCTCCAAGTACTACGACTGGCAGTACGAGTCCGAGCCCGAGCCGTTCATGCACGACCGCCGGATCTACCACGCCCGCGGCAAGATCCTCGGCGGCAGTTCGTCGATCAACGGGATGATCTTCCAGCGCGGCAACCCCATGGACTACGAGCGCTGGGCGGGCGACCCGGGCATGGAGACCTGGGACTACGCGCACTGCCTGCCGTACTTCCGGCGCATGGAGAGCTGCACCGCGGCGGGGCTGGGGGACCCGTGGCGCGGCCATGCCGGACCGCTGCACCTCGAGCGCGGCCCGGCCAGCAGCCCGCTGTTCGGCGCGTTCTTCGAGGCGGTGCAGCAGGCCGGCTACCAGCTGACCGACGACGTCAACGGCTATCGCCAGGAGGGCTTCGCGCCGTTCGACCGGAACATCGCCGACGGCCGCCGCCTGTCGGCCGCCCGCGCCTACCTCCACCCCGTGATGGACCGCAAGAACCTCACGGTCAAGACGCGCGCCCTCGTGACCCGCGTCCTGTTCGAGGGCACCCGGGCGGTGGGCGTGGAGTACGTGACCGGCAAGGGCGGCGACGAGCGCCATGTGGCGAGGGCGGGCACCGTGATCCTCGCCGGCGGCTCGATCAACTCCCCCCAGCTGCTCCAGCTCTCGGGCGTGGGCAACGCCGACGAGCTCAAGACGCTGGGCATCGAGCCGGTGGCGGACGTCAAGGGCGTGGGCGAGCACCTCCAGGACCACCTCGAGGTGTACGTCCAGTACGCGTGCAGGCTGCCGGTGTCGATGCAGCCCGCGCTCCAGACCTGGCGACGCCCCTGGATCGGCTTCCAGTGGCTGTTCCTGCGCAGGGGCCCGGGCGCCACGAACCACTTCGAGGGCGGCGGGTTCGTCCGCAGCAACCAGGACGTCAAGTACCCCAACGTGATGTTCCACTTCCTGCCGCTGGCCATCCGGTACGACGGCAGCAAGCCGGAGGGCGGCCACGGCTACCAGGTCCACGTGGGCCCGATGTACTCCGACGCGCGGGGCTCGGTGAAGATCAAGAGCACCGACCCGACCGTCCACCCGGCGCTGCGCTTCAACTACCTGTCCACCGACCAGGACCGCCGCGAGTGGGTGGAGGCGATCCACGTCGCCCGGAACATCCTGAACCAGCCGGCGTTCGAGCCGTTCAACAATGGCGAGACCTCGCCCGGGCCGAAGGTCGCCACCGACGCGGAGATCCTCGACTGGGTGGCCCGCGACGGCGAGACGGCGCTCCACCCGTCGTGCACGGCGCGCATGGGCGTGGACGAGGGGTCCGTGCTCGACCCGCTCACGATGGGCGTGCACGGCACGGACGGCCTCAAGGTCGTGGACGCGTCCTCGATGCCGTACGTCACCAACGGCAACATCTACGCGCCGGTGATGATGCTGGCCGAAAAGTCGGCCGACCTCATCCTCGGCAACACGCCGCTCGCCCCTGAGCGCATCGAGTTCTACCGGCACACGCCCGCCTGAGCGGGCATCGACAACGGCGACGCGGGAGGCGGTATGGCGGCCGAGCAGCGGGTGATGTTCATCAACGGCGCGTGGTGCGCGGCCGAGAGCGGCGAGACCTTCGAGGCGGTCAACCCGGCCACGGGCGAGGTGTTCGCGCGCATCCCCAAGGGAGGCCGCGCGGATGCCCGGCGCGCGATCGCGGCGGCCAAGACCGGACAGGCCGGCTGGGCGAAGCTGTCCGCGTTCGACCGGGCGGCGGCGATCGAGCGCGTCGCTGCACTGGTCGAGGCGCGTCGCGAGGCCCTCGCCCGGGCCCTCACGCAGGACCAGGGCAAGCCGATCACCGAGGCCCGGGGCGAGGTGGAGGAGCTCCTCGTCTACTTCCGGATGGCCGCCGCCGACGCGACCCGGATCGAGGGACTCATCCTGCCCTCGTACGACGCCAACAAGCGCGTCTTCGTGTACCGCGTCCCGAGGGGCGTGGTGGCGGTGATCACGCCCTGGAACTGGCCGTACACCATGGCGGGCGAGCTCATGCTGCCGGCCCTCGCGGCCGGCAACGCGGTGGTCTGGAACCCCGCGTCCAACACGTCGGCGTGCTCGATCGAGCTGGCCCGGTGCTTCGCCGACGCCGGTCTGCCCGCCGGCGTGTTCAACCTGGTGACCGGCCCGGGCCGCGAGGTGGGCGACGAGATCGCCGGCCACGAGGACGTGGGCGCGGTCGGGTTCGTGGGCTCCGTCGAGGCGGGCAAGAAGGTGGCCACGCGTGCGGCCGGCAAGGACCAGCTGCTCGAGCTGGGCGGCAACGGCCCGCTCGTGGTGCTCGACGACGCGGATCTCGACAAGGCGGTCGAGGCCACCCTCACGGCCTGCTTCCTCAATGCCGGCCAGAGCTGCACGGCCGGGGAGCGGATCCTGGTCCAGGCCGCCGTCCACGACGCGTTCGTGGAGCGGCTGGCGGCGGCGATCGCCTCGCGGATCCGGGTCGGGGACCCGTCGGACGAGGCGACCACGATGGGTCCGCTCAACAACGAGGCGCAGGCCCAGAAGACCGACGCCCACGTGGCGGACGCGATCGCGAAGGGAGGCCGCGTGATCGCCGGAGGCCGCCGGGCGGGCGGGTTTGCCACTTCCCTCTACTATGAGCCGACCGTGATCGACGGCGTGACCGACGCGATGCAGATCGCGCTCGACGAGACGTTCGGCCCCGTGGCGCCGATCACTGTCATCGAATCTGAAGACGACGCGCTGAGGATCGTCAACGACTCGCCGTTCGGGCTCCTGGCCGCCGTGTTCACGCGCGACCTGGCCCGGGGGCTCCGGTTCGCCGAGTCGGTGCGGACCGGATGGGTCAACATCAACGAGGGCACCAACTACTGGGAGTCGCACCTCCCCTTCGGGGGCGGAGCCGGAGCTGACAGCGGCGTGGGCCGCGTGGGCGGCCGCTTCTCGATGGAGCGGCTGACCGAGCTCAAGACCGTCGTCGTCAACCTGGGCTAGAGGAGACCATGGCCAAGCAGCAGCGCGGCAGCAGCCGCGCGCAGAACCGTCCCGCCGCGTCGGCCTCGTCATCGAACCGCCCGTCCGGCCAGCGGCCGTCGGGCCAGAAGTCGTCAAGCGCCTGGCAGCCGAACCGCGTGAGCGCGTCCAAGAAGCGCAGCGGGCCCAACCGGACGCTCATCTACACCATCGCCGCGGTGGTGGTGGGGCTCGCCATCGTCGGGTTCGTGGCCGCCCAGCAGCTCGGCTCGAGCACCGCCTCGTCGACCTCGGCGCTGATCACGCCCGGCGGCTCGAACGTGACGCCCGCGAGCATCCCGCGCAACGGCCGGACGCTGGGCGACCCCAACGCGCCGGTCACGATCGACCTGTACGGAGACTTCCGCTGCTCGGCGTGCTACCAGTTCACCGAGATGGGCACCGCCGCCCAGATCGACAACATCCTGGTCGCCACCGGCAAGGCCAAGATCGTGTGGCACGACTTCACGATCATCGACCACAACGACGGCGCCACGGCCTCGCGCGACGCGGCCAACGCCGCCTGGTGCGCGGCCGACCAGAACAAGTTCTGGACGATGCACGACTGGCTGTACGCCAACCAGTCGCCGACCGAGGCGGCTGACGCGTTCACCATCCCCCGGCTGCTCGCGATCGGGCAGGCGGCCGGGATGGACATGAGCACGTTCAAGCCGTGCGTCGAGAACGGGACGCACGACGCCCAGATCGCAGCCGAGCAGTCGAGCCTGCCGAACGGCGTCACGGGCACCCCCACCACGATCGTGAACGGCCAGATCGTGAACGCGACCTTCGACGCCATCCAGGCCGCCGTCAACGCGGCGATCTCCTCGTCCTCGCCGGCGGCGGGCGGCTCCGCGACCCCGGCCACCGGCGGGGCGGCGTCGCCCAGCGCCGCGCCAAGCTGACCGGCGGGCTCGCCCCGCCTGCTGACGGCCCCGCGGCGACGCGGGGCCGTTGCGTTTGCCCGTCGGCAGACTCGTGGCCCCTCGCCCGCGCCCGCCCGGTGGGG
>JAJYLZ010000037.1 GCA_021787395.1 Chloroflexota bacterium | reverse complement strand
CCGGCCCCGCAGCCCGCGGCCGCCAGCCAGGACACCTTCGGCCTGTCGCGGCGCGAGCTCGAGGTCCTCGGGCTCATCGCCCAGGGGCGCACCAACCGCGAGATCGGCGACCGGCTGTTCATCAGCCAGAAGACGGTGGGCGTCCACGTGGGCAACATCCTGGCCAAGCTGGGCGTGTCCGGCCGCGTCGAGGCCGCGTCGGTGGCGATCCGGCTGGGCCTCGACGGCCCGCTGCCGCCGGCGAGGGGGCGCTGAGCCCGCCCCCGGAACACCCGGGGACGAGATCGGCTGTCGTTCGGTAGATTCCGGAGACCGACGCTGTCCGTGCCCGAGGTCCCCATGCGCCACCCGCTCGCCTCCCGCCGCCCCGCTCGCCGAGGTGCCGATCGTGGCCGCGTGGACGGCCGCCGGGGCGCCGGAGCGGCTCCCCTCGAAGGGCGTTGCGCTGGCCGCACCCCAGCCCGCCGCCGGCGCGGCCGGCACGTGGCGGTGCCGGCATGACGCCGCGCGTGGACGAGGTCTGCTACCGCGACGCCTACGCGCGCCGTCTCGAGGCGAGGGTCCTGGAGGTGGCCGCCAGCGACGGCCCCCCGCTGGTGGTCCTGGACGCGACGGCGTTCTACCCCGGCGGCGGAGGACAGCCGTCGGACCGGGGCGTCATCCTGCGCTCTGCCGACGGCCGCTCGTGGACCGTGCGGTCGGCGAGGCGCATGGGCGGCGAGATCGTCCACGAGCTCGAGGCGCCCGAGGACGGCGAGCTGCCGCAGGCGGGCGACGTGGTGGCGGTGGACGTGGAGTGGGCGCGCCGCTACGCGCTGATGCGGACGCACACCGCTCTCCACGCCCTGTGCGGCGTGGTCTGGCGCGACTACGGCGCCCTCGTGACCGGCGGGAACATGGAGCCGGGCGCCGGGCGCATGGACTTCGAGTTCGAGCGCATGTCGGGCGAGCTGGTCGGCGAGATCGAGGCCAAGGTCAACGAGGAGCTCCGGCTGGCCCGCGACGTGCGCGTCAACGTCCTGCCGAGGGCCGAGGCGTTCGCCACCCCGGACCTCATCCGCACCAAGGTCAACCTGCTGCCCGAGGGGATCGAGCAGATCCGCACCATCGAGATCGTGGGGCTCGACCTCCAGGCGGACGGCGGCACCCACGTGGCGAACACGCGCGAGGTCGGCGGCATCCGGGTGACCGGGTACGAGTCCAAGGGCCGGATCAACAAGCGGATCCGGCTGCAGCTGGTGGACCCGGAGGGGTAGGGGCCGGGACCGGCCCCCGGTCTGGCCGTCGTCAGCGTCCGGGCAGTCCGCTCCTCCCGGAGACCTGCCGCGCCCGGGATCTCGCTGGCGGCTCGACCCGAGCGCCCTCGACGGCGTCGTTCTCAGAGTGCCGCAAGAGTGGTGCGTAGAATCGGAGTTGAACCAGAACGACGAGGAAGTCGTCACCGCCCGACAGAGTGCCGAACCATCCTCGGACACGGGCGGTCAGCCAGACGCGGCGGCCGGTGCATCGCGGCGCGTGCGAGAGCGCGAGCGCGAAGACGCCCGCGCGTCGCGAGATCGGAGCAGCGTATGCATCCCCCGTTCCTGCCGCGCAGGCTGAACGCGGCCCCCGCCTCCTCCCGGCCGTCCGACCGCCACGGTCTCGTGCGCGTCGCGCCCCTCCTGGTGGCAGCCATGGTCGCCGTCGCCGCCTGCGGGTCCACCGCCGTCCAGACCACCGCGCCTGCGTCGAGCGCGCCCGCGGCAGCCGCCAGCGCGACGGCCACCGCCGCGTCCACGGCGCCGTCCGCCGCCCCCAGCGCGTCGCCTGCCGCCATCGCGGGCACCGGCAGCGCGCTGGGCCAGCTCCAGCAGGAGTACGAGGCCGTCGTCCGCAAGGTGGCGCCCTCGGTCGTGGTGATCGAGACCAGCCAAGGCCTGGGCTCCGGCGTCATCTACGACGCTGCAGGCGACATCGTGACCAACGCCCACGTCGTGGGCAGCGCCACCACGTTCACGGTGACGCTCGCGGACGGTCGCCAGTTCAAGGGCAGCCTCGTGGGCACCTTCGCCGCCAACGACGTGGCCGTGGTCAAGATCGACGCGACCGGACTGAGGCCGGCCACTTTCGCCGACTCCTCCAGGCTCCAGGTGGGGCAGATCGTGATGGCGATCGGCAACCCGCTGGGGCTCCAGACGAGCGTGACCCAGGGCATCGTGAGCGCGCTCGGGCGGACCGTCGTGGAGCCGGGCGGCGCCACGCTCCCGGGCACCATCCAGACCAGCGCCGCGATCAACCCGGGCAACAGCGGCGGCGCCCTGGTCGACATCAACGGCGCCGTGGTGGGCATCCCCACGCTCGCCGCGGTGGACCAGCAGATCGGCGGCGCGGCGGCCGGCATCGGCTTCGCCATCCCGTCCAATGACGTGGCGGACTTCGCCGGCCAGCTCATCCGCGACGGCAAGGTCACGAACTCCCACCGCGCCTACCTGGGCATCCAGTCGGCGGACGTCCTCGGCGCGCCGGGCGTGCTGGTGTACGCGGTCGTCGGCGGCGGCCCCGCGGCCGCGGCGGGGATCAAGGCGGGCGAGCTGATCACGTCCATCGCCGGCAAGCCGACCCCGGATTCGAGCACGCTCGCGGTGGTGCTCGCGGGGCTGCAGCCCGGACAGACCGTCCCGGTCGTGGTCAAGACCGCGACCGGGTCCACCCGGACGGTCCAGGTGACGCTCGGCCAGATCCCCGGCTGACGGCCCCGGGGCGCGGCCGGGCTCGCATCCGGCCGCGCCGATGCAGGACGGTCGGCATGCCGCATCATCAGCGGCATGACCGACCTCGACGCCGCCCTCGCCGACCTCGACGCCCGCTTCGCGCGCATCCGCGAGGAGCGCGGCGTTCCCGGCATGGCGTGGGGCGTGGTGGCCGGGGGGCGGCTCGCCCACGCCGGCGGCGCCGGCACGGTGAGCCGGCAGGACGAGACGACGCCCACGGCCGACCACGTGTTCCGGATCGCGTCGATGACCAAGTCGTTCACCGCGGCGGCGATCCTGCTGCTCCGCGACGAGGGGCGGTTGCGGCTGGACGACCCCGTCGCCGAGCACGTGCCCGCCCTGGCGGGCTGGCGGCCGTACGCGGCCGACGCCGCGCCGGTGACGATCCGCGACCTGCTCACGATGTCGGGCGGGCTGGCCACCGACGACCCGTGGGGCGACCGGCAGCAGGGGCTGCCGCTGGACGCGTTCGAGCGCCTGCTCGCAGCGGGCCCGTCGTTCGCGCTGCCGCCGGGCGTCGCGTTCGAGTACTCGAACCTGGGCTACGGGATCCTGGGCCGCGTGGTCACGGCCGTCGCGGGGCGCGAGTACCGCGAGGTCGTCCGGGACCGCCTGCTGACGCCGCTCGGGATGCGCTCCTCGGGGTATCTCGAGGAGGAGGTGCCCGCGGGCCGGCTCGTCCACGGCTATGTCCGCCGGGACGAGGAGCTGGTGCGGGAGGGCCGCGACGGGTACGGCGCGCTGGCCGCGATGGGCGGCGTCTACTCGACGGTCCGCGATCTGGCGGCCTGGGTCCTCGGGTTCCTCGACGCGTTCCCGGCCCGCTCCGGCCCCGAGGGTCCGCATCCGCTCCGCCGCTCCTCGCGCCGCGAGATGCAGCAGGGCCACCGTCCCGTCGGGCTGAGCGTGCCGGGGCACGCGCCGGACCAGGCGCCCAGGATCGTCGCCTCGGCCTACGGCTTCGGGCTCGAGGTGGCGCAGGACGCCGAGCTCGGCACCGTGGTCTCGCACGCCGGCGGCTACCCGGGCTACGGGTCGCACATGGCGTGGCACCCGGCCACCGGCCTCGGTGTGATCGCGCTCGGCAGCCTGCGCTACGCGCCGATGCGCACGGCGGCCGCCGACGCCCTGCGCGCCCTCGTCCTGGCGGAGGCCGCCCCCCGCCGCCGCCCCGTCCCGCTGCCGGCCACCGAGCGCGCGGTCGAGGCCGTGGACCGGCTGCTCGAGGCGTGGGACGATGCCCAGGCCGACGCGCTGTTCGCGATGAACATGGACCTCGACCTGCCGCGGGACTCGCGGCGAGCCGCGCTCGAGCGTGCCGTGGCGTCGGTGCGCGGCCCGCTCCGAGATGACCCCGCCCGGCCCGCGACGTCCGCCACCCCGGCCGAGCGCACGTGGTGGCGCCGCGGGGTGCGCGGCTGGCTGCGGCTCCGCGCGCTGATGACGCCCGAGCCGGCCCCCCGGCTGCAGTCGCTCACCGTCGAGGCCGTCCTCGACCCGTCCTGGGCGCTGGTCGAGGCCGCCCAGGCGGCCCTCGATGCTCCGTGGCCGTCGCTCCCGCGCGGGGTGGCGGCGGCCCAGGGGTTCGACCCGCAGAGCTGTGGGCGGGGGATCCTCGCCGGCCGGCAGCACTTCGGGGCCATGCGCCTGGGCCGGCCCGTTGCCGGGGACGGGGCCACGACGGCCACGTGGGCGCTGGAGACGGAGCGCGGCGGCGATGCGCTGCTCCGCGTGGCCCTCGACGAGACCGGGCGGCGGCTGGCGGCGGTCGAGCTCACGGCTGCCGGCCGGACCGCACCCGCCGAGGGCTGGTAGGACGCGTGGCGGGCGCTCGCCCCGCGCCGGCCAGCGCCGCCCCTACCGCCAGAGGTCCGGCGCCCTCACCTGCCCGCCGATCAGCTCGGCCAGCCGGGCGAGGATCGCGAACCAGTCGAAGCGGCTGGTGACCTCCGACGCCCGGATCGTGACCAGGCGGTCGGGCGGCACGAGCTCGGGCAGCACCCGGTCGAGGATCGCCTCCACCTCGTCGCGGAACGCGTCGCTGGTGGAGCGGACGCCGTCAGCCTGGAGCGCCACGTCGGGGAGCAGGCGCACCACGAGGTCGTACGTCTGCGACCAGCGCCTGACCAGCGGCGCCGCCGCGAACTCGTCAGCGCCGCCGCAGGACCGCAGGTAGTAGGCGTAGTTGTCCATCACGCCCCGGTCGGTGGCCAGCACGTCGGCCTTGGGCGCCAGCTCCAGCTCCTGGCGTACCTGCGAGACGAGGACCCAGAGCTGGGCCTCGCCCGTGGCGCCCTCGTTGATCCCGAGCGGGTTGTCGCGCACCACCTCGCGCCCCAGCTCGACCGACAGCCCGGCCCGCTGCACCTCGGCGGCGAACGCCAGCAGCGCGCTGGTCTTGCGGATCCCGTGGGACCCGATGAACGCGATCTTGGCGTGGCGCGGCCACGCCTGCGCCGCCGGCGGCGCGGTCGATGCCCGAGGGTTCCTGCGCGGCATGGGCCAAGCGTATCCCCCGGCAGCGGCGCGGGTGGCCCCGGGCACGCCGCTCGACCGCCCGCCCGTCGCCTGCGGCGCCGGCTCGTGCGAGCGGCCGAACGCCACCGGCTCGCCGCGAATCGGAACGGCCCCGGGGCTCGCGCCGCCGGGGCCGTCGTCGTGCGCGGGTGCGGGCTAGAGGGCCTTCACCGCCGCCACCAGCTCGGCCAGACCGGCCTTCGCGTCGGCGAACAGCATGCCGGTCTTGGGGTTGGTGTACAGCTCGTTGTCGATGCCCGCGTAGCCGCGGCCCATCGAGCGCTTCATGACGATGATGTTCTTGGCGTGGTCCACGTCGAGGATGGGCATCCCCGACACGGGCGATCCGGGGCGACGCGCCGCCGGGTTCGTCACGTCGTTGGCGCCCACCACGAGGGCGACGTCGCAGCGCTGGAACTCGGGGTTGACGTCCTCCATCTCCCAGAGCTGGGTGTACGGGACGTTGGCCTCCGCCAGGAGGACGTTCATGTGCCCCGGCATCCGGCCCGCGACCGGGTGGATCGCGTACTTCACGTCCACGCCCTTGCCCTCGAGGATCTCGGCCAGCTCGCGGACGCCGTGCTGGGCCTGCGCGACCGCGAGGCCGTAGCCGGGGACGATGATGACCTCGGACGCGTAGGCGAGCTGGATCGCCGCGTCGTCCATGGAGACCTCGCGGACCGAGCCGCCGGCGCCGCCGGCCTCGGCCACCGAGCCCTCGCCGCCGCCGAAGCCGCCGACCATGATGTTGAGCACGGAGCGGTTCATCGCGTCGGCCATGAGCTTGGTGAGGATCGCGCCGGACGCGCCGACGAGCGCGCCCGCGATGATCAGCAGGGGGTTGTTGAGCACGAAGCCGGCCATCGCCACCGCGGTCCCGGTGAACGAGTTGAGCAGGCTGATGACGACGGGCATGTCCGCGCCGCCGATGGGCAGGGTCATGGTCACGCCGAAGATCAGCGCGGCGGCCAGGATCGCCAGCAGCACCGGCAGGCTCACGTTGCCGAGCCAGATGTACAGCCCGCCCACGATGACGATCACCGTGAGCAGCACGGTCACGAGCTGGCCGCCCGGGATCCTCGTCGGTCGCGACGGCGTGATCCGCAGGCCCATCAGCTTGCCGGACGCGATCAGCGAGCCCGTGAAGGTCACCGAGCCGATCACGACGTCGAGCACGGTGGCGACGTTGTCCTGGAGGCCGGGGACGGTGCCCGCGCTGGCGTGGCCGACGTACTCGCTGATGGCCACCAGCGCAGCCGCGCCGCCGCCCATCGCGTTGAACAGGGACACCAGCTGGGGCATCGCGGTCATCTTCACCGTGCGGGCGGAGTAGAGGCCGTAGCCTCCGCCGATCGCGATCCCGAGCACGATGACCAGCCAGCCGAGCGGGTTGAACGAGCCGCTCGGCGGCAGCACCAGCAGCCACACGGCGGTGGCCGCGATGGCGACCGCCATGCCGCCGGCGGACAGCAGGTTGCCGTTGCGGGCGGTGGCGGGCGAGTTCATCCGGATCAGGCCCAGGACGAACGCCACGGCGCCGCCCAGCCAGATGAGCCGGATGATCTGGTCGAGGGTGGTGGAGTTGAGGGTCACGGTCAGCCCTCCGCCTTCTCGGCCTTGGGTGCCGCGGGCTTGCGCTTGAACATCTGGAGCATCCGGTCGGTCACGACGTACCCGCCCACCACGTTGAGCGAGGCGAAGGCCACCGCGACGAACGAGAGGAGGTACGTGATCGGGTCGTTGGCGCTGGTGGCGATGATCATGGCGCCCACCAGCACGATGCCGTGGATGGAGTTGGCGCCCGACATGAGCGGGGTGTGGAGCGTCGCGGGGACCTTCGAGATGACCGCGAACCCGGTGAGGATCGCGAGGACGAAGATCGTGAACGCGAGGTCGATCGTCAGCTGGCTGCCGTTCACGCGTTGCCTCCGGCCGGCGCCAAGAGCTTGGCCACCGCGTCGGACGTGACCCGGCCGCCGTGGGTGATCACGGTGGCCCTGGTCACCTCCTCCTCGAAGTCCAGGGCGAGGGCGCCGCCCTTGACCATGTTGAGCAGCAGCGCGGAGATGTTCCGCGCGTAGAACTGCGAGGACGATGCGGGCATGGACGCCGGCAGGTTCTCCGGCGCCACGATCGTGACGCCGTTCTCGGTGACCACGGTCGACCCGGCCTCGGACAGCTCGCAGTTGCCGCCCAGGGCGCTCGCCGCCATGTCCACGATCACCGAGCCGGACCGCATGCTGGCGACCGCCGCGGCTGTGACCAGCACCGGCGGCTTGCGCCCCGGCACCTGGGCCGTGGTGATCACCACGTCCTGGCTCGCGATCACCTCGTTGAGCTCCGCCTGCTGGGCGGCCTGCTCCTCGGGCGTGAGGGCTCGCGCGTAGCCGCCCGTCCCGGTCGCGTCGATCGCGGTCTTGAGCTTGACGAAGCGGGCGCCGAGGCTCTCGGCCTGCTCCGCGGTCTCCGGGCGCACGTCGTACGCGGAGACGACGGCGCCGAGGCGCTTGGCCGTGCCGATCGCCTGGAGCCCCGCGACGCCGATGCCCAGCACGAGCACGTTGGCCGGCTTGGCCGTGCCGGCGGCGGTGGTCAGGAGGGGGAAGTAGCGGCCGTAGGTGTTGGCCGCGATGAGCACGGCCTTGTAGCCGCCCACGTTCGCCTGCGACGACAGCGCGTCCATGGTCTGGGCCCGCGACAGCGTCCGGGGGATCGCGTCCAGGCTGACCGCGGTGACGCCGGCGTCGGCCAGCGTCTGCATCAGGGCCGGGTCCAGGAGCGGCGACAGCAGGCCGATCACGACTTGCCCGCTGCGCAGCCTGGGCACCTCGGGCCCCGCGGGCTTCTGGACGCGGAGGACCACGTCGCTCTGGGCATAGAGCTCGTCCGTGGACACGACCGTCGCGCCGGCGTCCGCGAACGCCTGGTCAGGAATCATGGCGCCGGCGCCGGCGCCGGCCTCGACGAGCACCTCGAGCCCGGCAGCCTGCAGCTTGCCGAGCGCCTCGGGCACCAGGGCGACGCGCCGCTCTCCGGCCGCGGACTCCCTGGCGACGCCGACCTTCATGGGCATCACCATCCAACGTTGGGCGAGAATCTCGGGTGAACCGGGCGAGTGTACCGGATGGCCCTTCTTGGGCGTTCCAACCGGCCCGAAGTTGGTCGAGGACGGGCGCCCCGCCCAGTCCGCTGCAGCGGCGCTCAGGCGATCCCGTCGTCGGCCGAGCGCCGGAGCGTGAGCTCGAACACGGCGCCGCCGCCCGGGCGGTTGGACGCCCGGATGGAGCCGCCCATGGCGATCGCGAGCTGGCGGCACACGAACAGCCCGATGCCGGCGCCGGCCGCCGCGGCCGCGGTGGACGGCGAGCGGTAGAAGAGCTCGAACAGCTGCTCCGCCTCCGCCTCGGCGATGCCCGGTCCGCGGTCCAGCACGCGCAGCCTCACGCTCTCGCCGTCGGCGGTCGCCTCGAGCTCCACCACCGATCCCGGCCCGCCGTACTTCGCCGCGTTGGCGAGCAGGTTGCGCAGCACCTGCTCGATGTACATCTCCTCGCCCCCCACCGAGGGGAGGTCGGACGGGATCCTGGAGGCGATGGTCAGGTCGGGGGACCGGGTGCGCTCCGACGCCAGGACGCGGTCGATCACCGCCCGCAGCGCCACCGGCTCGTCGCCGACGTCGAGCCGTCCGCGCTCGACGCGGGTGATCACGAGCAGGTCCTCGACCATCCGGAACAGGCGGTCCGCCTCCCCCGCCACGTCCGAGAGCAGCGCGTCTCGAGCGTCGGGCTCCATCTCGCGCCAGCGCCGCGACAGCACGCGCGTGCCGCCGAAGATGGTGGTGATCGGCGTGCGCAGCTCGTGCGAGACGACGCTGATGAACGCGTCGCGCAGGCGGGCGGCCTCGCGCTCGGCCTCGAGCCGGCGGTTGCGCTCGAGCTCGGCCATCTTGCGCTCGGTGATGTCCCGAGCGGTGCCGATGATCGTGGTCGCCCTGCCCTGCTCGTCGACGAGGCGCCGCCCGACGCCAGACAGCCACCGCTCGGGGCCGCCCGCGCTGCCCACCCGGAACTCGAGCTCCCACGGGCCGCCGTTCGCCACGCAGTCCGCCATGGTCTGCCGCAGGCGCTCGCGGTCCTCCGGGTGCACGCCGCGGAGCCAGGCCCCGGCCGGCGCCCCGTTGCCCGCCGGCCCGGCGAAGGCCGGCGGCTCCGGCGTCCAGCGCACGCGGTCCGCGGCGAGGTCCCACTCCCAGATCCACGTCCCCGACGCCTCCAGGCCCAGCTTGAGGCGCTCGTCGCGCTGGCGGACGGCCTCGAACAGGCGCGCCCGCTCCATGGCGCCCGCGCCGAGGGCGGCCAGCGCCTCGAGGAACCAGCGGTCGCCGGCGTCGATCTCCATCGTGCGGTCGAAGGTCGCGGCCAGCGCGCCGGTCGTGCGGCCCTCGAACACCATCGGCACCACGGCCGAGGCCTCGGCGTAGCGCGTCGAGCCGCCCTGGACGAGCGCAGGGTAGTCGCGCAGCCGGTCGGCGGCCGACGCGTGGACGACGGCCTGCCCGGTGCGCACCACCAGGCTCATGGGCACGTCCGCATCGATCGGGACGCGGCGCCAGGCCGCGACGGTCTCCGCGTCGTAGCCGCGCGAGGCAAGCATCTGCACCTCGTTGCCGTCCTCGGTGCGCACCGCGCACCAGCCGTGCGGAGCGTCGAGCACGGAGCAGGCGGCGTCGGTGAGCCGGATGGCCACCTCGGACGGCTCCAGGGACCAGGCGAGAGCGTCGGCGACGCGCTGCAGCACGCGGCGCTGCTCGTCGGCGCGCGCCGCCGCGGTCATCGGGTCGGGCGCCGGGATGCTGCTCACGGTGCCGAGTATGCGCGGGACGTCGCGATCAGGCGTCGGACGCCGGTCGGATGGGGCACCATGGACCCGTGAGCAATCGAACGCCGTCCGATCCGGTCCCGGCGCCCGACCCGGGCCCCGGCGAGCCCTTCCCAGAGGGAGCGAGGCCGGCTGACCCGGAGCGGATCGACCCGCCCGACGCCCTCGACGATGAGGACGAGGGGTTCGCCGAGGGCAACGAACTCCCGTCCCGGCCCGGCCGCCTCCGGCCCGCCTCAGGCGCCCGCGGCAGCGGCCGCCTCGTGCGGCCCATCGCGGCGATCCTCATCGTCGGGCTGGTGTTCGGGTCTGGCATCGTGGTCGGGCGCGCCACCGCGCCCGCGTGGAGCCCGGCAGCGTCGAGCGCGCCGGCCAGCTCGGAGGCCGCCGCCGTCGGGTCGTCGACGCCGTCCGCGCCGCCGTCGGCCGCGCCCTCCCCGACATCGCCGATCGAGGGCCTCCCGTCAAACGGCCCGCTCCTGGGCAGCCCGTCTGCCAAGGTCCTGCTCACCTACTGGGCCGACTACCAGTGCCCGTTCTGCGCGCGCTTCGCCGAGACGGCGCTGCCGCTGCTGGCCTCGCGGATCGCCGACGGGACGGTGGCCGTGCTGCACCGCGACTTCGTGTTCCTCGGGCCCGAGTCGCTCGACGCCGCCATCGCGGTGCGCTGTGCCGGCGAGCAGGGCAAGTACTGGGAGATGCACGACGCCGTCTATGCCGCCCAGAACGGCGAGAACCAGGGCACCTTCTCCCAGGCGACCCTGACTCGGCTCGCCACCGGCGTGGGCGCCGACGAGGCGACGTACACCGCCTGCACCCAGCGCCAGGACGTGCTGGTCGAGGTGCTCGCCGACACGGCCGCCGGCGTCCGGGCGTCGGTCACCTCGACGCCGACCGTGGACATCCCGGGGCGCACCTTCGCCGGCGTCCCCGACATCACCGCGCTGATCGCGGCGGTCGACGCCGCCGCCAAGTCCGGCGCGACCCCGACCCCCGCGCCGTCGGTGCGGCCGTCAGGCGACCCGTGGGCGGACACGGCGACCAGCGGCAGGACGGCCGGGCCGTCCTCGGCCCCGGTCACGGTCGAGCTCTGGGTCGACTACCAGGCGACCGGCATGCCCGCCATCGCCCAGACCCTGGAGCCCGAGCTGCGCACGCGGATCGCGGCCGGCAAGGTGCGGCTGGTCCTGCGCGACCTCGCCGCCCTGGGCAGCGAGTCCGCCCTCGCCGCATCGTTCATCCGGTGCGGCGCCGACGACGGCGAGCGCACCGCCTGGTTCGCCCACGACATCCTCTCGGTCTCGGCGCAGGGGGCCGAGACCGGCGTGTTCACGACGCGCGGGCTGCTCTGGCTGGCAGCCAAGCTGGGCTGGGACGTCACCGCGCTCGACGCCTGCATGACGAGTCCGGCCACGGCGTCGGCGATCGAGGCCGAGACGGCGGTCGGCACGGGGATGGGCCTGAAGGCGGCGCCCGCGGTGGTGGTGCGGGCCCACGGCAAGGAGGTCGCCCGGTTCTCAGGCTCGTCGCTCGACCCGACCAAGGTCCTGGCCGCCGTGGACGCCGCCGCGAAGTAGCGGCGCCGACCGACTGAAACCTTCCCGCCTGGCGCCGGCTCAGGGTATCGACGGGCCTCCCCACCCGTTCGGACGTCTCCCCGTCCGGTCGCGGCTCCTCCGGCACTGTCCCGCCGGGGGAGCCGGCCCTGCCGCGTCGTCAAGCCCAGCGCGTCGCCGGCGCGCCATGCCGCTCCCCGGACCGCGGTGCCGGGAGGGCCACGCGGCCGCCCGGCCGAGCGCGAGCGCCAGCTGGCGGAGCATCCCCGGCACGGCGAACAGCCAGTGCGGCATGCCCCAGCCGATCTCGCTCTGCAGCATCCAGTCGGCGAGGTCCGTGCTGCCGACCCGGGCGCGGTCGTCTCGTCGCCGCGGTCGCCATCGACGCTTCGCCCGCATGCTTCGCCTCCGCCCTCAGGACGCGTGGCCGCCCTTGGCGTAACGCCGCGCAGCCGAGGGTCTCGGGCCGCGACCGGCTACAGGTCCGCGACGCTGATGATCCCCCGGCGGATCGCGAACTTGAGCAGCTCGGTGCGGTCGTGGAAGCCCAGCTTCTCCATGATGTTCGCGCGGTAGTTGTGCACCGTCTGCTCGGACAGGTGGAACACCTTGGCGATCTCGCGGTTCGTGTGCCCGACGGCGGCCAGCAGGAGCACCTCGCGCTCGCGCTCGGAGAGGGTGGCGTAGGCGTCCTCGGCCGGGGCGTCGGGGCTGCGGAGCACGTACGTGTTGACCATCCTGGTCACGATCGACGGCGAGACGTAGGTCTGGCCCCGGCTCACCGACCGCAACGCCGCCACCAGGTCGGACGGCTCGGCCTCGCGGGTGAGGAATCCGTCCGCTCCGGCCTTGAGGGCCATCGAGAACTGCTCGCTGCCGCTGCCGCTCCGGCACTCGAGCGCGATGATCCTCGCCCCGGGCGCCGCGGCGCGGACCCGCTCGATCGCCTCGAAGGCGGAGCTGCCCGGGGCCGACAGAGGCTGGCACTCGGCGATGACCACGTCCGCGGGTGCCTGGGCGAGCGACTCGGTGATGGACTCCAGCGTGCCCGCCGTGCCGGTGACCTCCATGTCCAGCTCGGCGTCGATGATGGAGCGGAAGCCGGCCACGAGCAGCGGGAAGTCGAAGATCGCCAGCTGCACTGCGATCCTCGCGCCCCCGGGCCCTGCGCCGCTCGTCCTCACCGCTCCCTCGTGGCTGCCGCGGCCGAGCCGGAGCCTGCGCCCCGGGACCGCACCGGTACTGTGCCCAAGGAGGGCTGCGCCTCCTAGGGGCCATCTGTCGCGCAGCACTGGACCCGTGGGCTGAGAGACGCGGGACCTTCCGGCAGGAAGCGGGGGCGGTTGGCGCGTCCGACGCGCGTGAGGGGTGGGGCCGACGCCCGCGAGGGAGCTCCCGACGGAGGGCCGATTGGCAGTGCTGCGCGACCTGTCCGGCTATCCTGGACCGCCCTGACGGAGGGTCCCGCTACCGAACGACGAGCCCGTCAGGGCCCCGGTCAACACCGGTCACCCGCTCGAGGCCCTCGTGGAGCACGAAGGCCACCCAGGTCTCGAGACGCTCGCCCGGCGCCAGCATCTGCGCGCGGCCCGCGGCGAGGGCACCCCCGAGCTCCTGCGGATGGCTGGTCCACGGCTCCATGGCGAGCAGCTCGTGACCCCGCCAGCCGCCGTAGACCTGCCACAGCCAGGCGTCCGGGAAGACGGCACTGTCGAAGACCACGGTGACCCCACGCCGGGCCCTCGTGTCCGTGAGTGCGAACCAGCCGTCACTGAGGCCCGTGGCCCAGTGGCCGCCGAAGACGCCCACCTCGCGGCCGAGGACGGCGGACATGTCGCGGACGCCGTCGCGGACGCCTGGCGAGGGCTCCGGAGCCGACACCGGCAGTGACGGCCATGCGTACCGCTGTCCGACCGCGCCCATGAGCGGCGCGGAGGCGACGCCCACCTCCATGAGGGCGTTCTCCGGCAGGTCGATCCGGTGCTCGGCGCCCACCGCAAACGCCGGGTGCACGCCCCACGTGAACGGCAGCGGACGGACGTCGAGGTTCTCGATGCGGTAGCTGGCCCACAGCACCGGCTGCCCCGCCCGCAGCGCGAGCCGCCGCGTGAACCGCGCGGCGGCTACGTTGCCGAGCGCCGTCGCGGTGACGGCGGCCTCGGATCCGTCCGGCGCAACAGCGGAGGACGCGGTCCAGGGCGTGCACCACAGCTCGCCCATGTACGGGAGCCGCTCGCCGTGGAGCGTGGACTCCTCGCCGCCCGGGAAGATCTCGTCCCATCCCCCTGACCACCAGTCGTCGAACCAGGCGCCGTAGGGGGCGAGCCTAGGCGCCAGCCGCGGGTTCCGCCACAGCAGCTCGCGGCCGCCGGCGACGTCGAACAGGGAGGCCACATGGCCGCCCATCTGGGGGACCAGAGTCACCGACACCAGCCCGTTGTCGAGGGTCAGGGCCGGGAGTCCCTCCCAGGCGGCCTCCCGGACCGTCGCGGCGGCGGTCAAGCCAGCAGCACCTCGACCCCCGCCCCGCGGATCTCCTCGATGCGCTCCGGTTCGGCGCCCGTGTCGGTGATTAGGACCTGGACCTGCGAGAGCGGCACGATCGTGGTGAAGCCCTGCCGCCCCAGCTTGGAGGAGTCGGCCACCGCAACCACCCGCCGGCTCCGCGAGGTCGCGACGGCGCCCACCTCGGCGACCAGGACGTGGGGTGTGGTAAGCCCCGACTCCACGCTGAGCCCGTCGCAGCCCACGAAGATCGTGTCGGCCGTCAGCGTCCTGAGGCCGTCGATCGCCCCCGGCCCCACGAACGCGCGGTAGTCGGGCAGGTAGAGCCCGCCCACCACCACCAGGTGGGGCGCCTCCCAGCCGCCGATCTCGTCGATGACGGGCAGCGAGTACGTGACGACGGTGATCGCGCTTGGCGCCCGGAGCGCGGGCGGCATCTGCATCGCGACCTGGGCGACGGTGGTCCCCGAGTCGAACAGGACGATCTCGCCCGGGCGGACGAGCCGGGCGGCTGCGGCGGCGATCCGCGCCTTCTCCTCGCGGTGCACGCGCAGCTTGTTGGCGTACACGCTGCCAGCCAGCTTCGCCGCCAGGCTGACGGCGCCGCCATGGACGCGCCGGAGGCGGCCCACCCCCTCGAGGAGGATGAGGTCGCGCCGGATCGACGCGTCGGTGACCCCGAACCGGACGGTGAGGTCGGACACGCTCACCCGCTGGGTCTCGTCCACGAGCCTCGCGATCTGCTCACGCCGCTCGTGCGCCGGCAGCCCCGACGGGTCGGGGGCGGCGTGCACCGAGAGGGTCACTTGTTCACCCCCATGGTCAGGCCCTGGATCAGGTTCCGCTGGAAGATGAGGTAGACGATGATCGCGGGCAGGGCGCTCACCAGAGAGCCGGCCATGAGCAGCGGGATGCTCACCACCCGCCCATTCTGCAGCACCGCCAGCCCCACCGTGATCGTGCGCACGGCTGGCGTCTGGAGGAACAGCAGGCCCACGAGGAGGTCGTCCCAGATCTGGATGACCTGGAGGACAGCCACCGTGGTGATGGCCGGGATCGCCAGGGGCAGCATCACCCTGCGGAAGATCTGCCAGTAGCTGGCGCCGTCCATCACCGACGCCTCGACCAGCTCGGTGGGGATGCCGCGGTAGTAGGTCGTCATGAGGTAGGTGGCGAAAGGGGCGCCCAGTGCCGCGTACACGACGATCGCGCTCAGGAGTTTGTTGATCCCGAAGACCTGGTTGACCGCGAAGTCGAGGCCCAGCACGTCCACGTGCGCCTTCGCGACGTTCACGATGTCCACGTAGACGGGGATGATGATCGACTGGACCGGGACCATCATCCCGGACAGGATCGCCAGGAACACCAGGCCGGAGCCCTTGAACGTCAGCTTCGAGAAGGCGTAGCCCCCGGTCGTGCTCACGACCAGGATCAGGGCCACGCCGCCGGCGGTCACGAGGCTCGAGTTGAGCAGCTGCTGGAAGACCGGCATCTGCACGAACAGCTGCTGCCAGGAATCGAGGCTGAAGCCGCTGCCCGCGATGTACTGGTCCTTGGACCGGAGCGAGGTCACGATCATCAGGACGAACGGGAACAGCATGATCACGACGACCACGCACAGGATGAGGAACATCACCAGCCGGCTGGCCCGGCGCCGCAGGCGGGGGTCCATCTCGCGCCCCTAGTCCAGCCGGCTCCGGAACAGCCGCAGCTGCGCGAGGCTGATCCCGAACACCACGACGAACAGCACGATGCCGATGGCGGCCGCGTAGCCGAACGCGCCCACGGTGAAGCCCTGCTGGTAGACGTAGAACTCGAGGGTCGTCGAGCCGAAGCCGGGCCCGCCGCCGGTCATGATGAAGATCAGGCTGAACAGCGCGGTGAAGGCGGTGATCAGCGTCAGGATGAACGCGAACTGGACGAACCGCATCAGCAGCGGGATGGTGATCTTGCGGAATGTCGTGAAGCCGCTCGCGCCGTCCACGCGGGCCGCCTCGTAGACCTCCCGGTCGAGCGTCGCCATGCCGGTGATGAAGATGATGGTGTTGGTGCCGAACACGGACCAGATGAACGTGATCGCGACCGCGACCATCGCCGAGTACTCGCCGCTGAGCAGGTCGGTCTGGATGTTGAGGCCGATCGCGGCCAGGAGGTGGTTGAGGATGCCCTCGACGGCGAACACCCGGATGGCGACCATGCCGATGACGACCCAGCTGATGGCCGTCGGCAGGAAGTAGGCCGAGCGGAAGAAGCGCCAGCCCAGCACGTGCTCGTTGAGCAGGTAGGCGACGAGCAGTGGGATCAGGATCGCGAACGGCACGGCCGCCAGCAGGATCACGTTGTTCAGCACGACCCGCCAGAAGTTGGGATCGCCGAACAGCCGCTGGTAATTGGCCGTGCCGATCCAGGTCGACTGGATGCCGTCCCAGCGCGTGAAGCTGTAGTAGACGGCCTGCCCGATCGGGATCGCGAGCAGGGCGAGCTCGAGGATGATCACGGGCAGGGCGAACGCCACCCCCGCGATGTGCTGCGACCGGCGGAGCCCGCCCCGACCCCGAGGTCGGGGTGCGGCGGCCGGTGTGGAGCCGTCGAGCGGCCGCCTCGGGGTCGTGGTCATGGTTGCGGGCGGGGCCGACGGCGAAGGGGGGATCACCGTCGGCCCCCGCAGATCTCGACTCAGCCGCCGGCGGCCGGAGCCGTGTACGTGCTGCCGCGCCGATCGGCCGGCAGGGCGTTGAGCGCGTCCGTCATCGCCTTGGTGGCGTCCTGCGCCGAGGTGGTCCCGTTGAACACGCCGTTCAGCAGCTTGGTCGCGACGTCCTGGACCTCGGGCTGGATGACGTTGTCGATCATCGGGTACCGGGTGTAGCCCTGGTTGGCGGCATAGTCGAGCATGGCGTTGGCCAGCGGGTTGGTGGCGGGCGTCCCGGCGACGACCGGGATGAGGCCGCCGGTGGCGATGATCTGCTGCGCCTCGGGGGTGGCCATCCAGGCGAGGAAGGCGGCCGCGGCGGCCTTGTGCTGCGAGTAGCTGGTGATGCCGAAGCCGTCACCCGGGAACTCCACGACGCCCTTCACCTGCTGGGTGTTGAACGGCGGGATGAACACGCCGACGCTGTTGCCGAGCTTCTGGGAGAACTCCTGGAAGTCCCAGCTGCCCTCCATCACCATCGCGGCCTTGCCGGCCTCGAACATGCCCACCGAGTCGCCGTTGAGCACGTCGGTGTTCGTGTAGCCCTCGGACTTGATCTTGGCCCACTGCTGCAGCTGCGCGACGATCGCCGGGTCCGTCCACGGGATCTGGCCGCTGTAGAGCTTCTGCCAGTCGCCCACCGAGAGGTACATCATCATGTAGCTGAGGTCGTAGTAGGGGTAGAAGCCCGCGTTCAGCGCCTGGCCGCCCGGGCCGTAGGCGATCGGGATGACGCCCGACGCCTTGAGCTTCTGGAGCGCGGTGAAGAAGTCGGCCCAGTTCGTCGGGAACGAGGTGATCCCGGCCTTGGCGAACAGGTCCTTGTTGTAGAAACCGTTGTAGTGCTGCATGTCGAGCGGCACGCAGATGGCGCCCTGCGAGAGCTGCAGGCCCTTGGAGCACCAGTCGATGCCGTTGAACGACTTGAGCGTGTCTGCCGGGATGTACGAGTCCAGCGGCTCGAGGTAGGTCTGGTTCTGGAGGGCGAACAGGCCGGTCCACATCGTCATGATGTCGGGCCCGGACTGGGCGACCGCCGCGGCCTTCAGCAGGGCGAAGTAGTTGTCCGCCGGCTGGCTGACGACCTGGATGGTCACGTTGGGGTTCTTGGCCATGTAGGCCTTGACCAGCGCGTTGGTGACCGAGGCGTTGGCCTCGGTGCCGTAGTTGTGCCACAGGGTGAGGGTCACCGGCGCCGCAGTGGTGGGCGCCGCCGAGGCGGCCGTGGACGCCGCCTCCGACGGGGCGCTGGTTGCGGCGGTGGACGGCGCCGTGGTGGATGTGGAGCCTGAGCACGCGGTCGCGATCAACATCGCGGACGCCGCGAGCGTCAGCAGCCTTCGGTTCAAGCCCCTGTCTCCTTTCCGACGCAGTTCGCGGAGCGGGCATCCTCCGTGCCTCGGGCCGCCGAACGCGCGCTGGCCCTTGGCCGTCCCGTCTCGCGGGTCGTCAGCAGGCCGTTCCCCGCTGGGCGCGGCTGCGTGCACGATCCTACGCCGATCACTGCGCAAGTCGCAATACACTTTCTGCACCATTCGGGCGATACTGCGCACAACTCATGCATGTATCGACCGTGGCAGGCGCCGGAATCGCTTGACACTCGACACCCTCCGCATAGCATGTGTGCATCAAACCGAACACAGAATCGGTGCCATCGGGCGGGCCGGCACGGTCGCCGGGCACTCAGGGGCTGGAGGCGATCCCGGTGGGTTCTGGTGGCGACATCCGGCTGGCGCGGCTGTTCGACGGGGGATCGAATGCGATCATCGCCGCCATCGACCACGGTCTGTACAACGGGCCGCGCCCGGGATTCGAGGACCTTTCGGCCGTCATCGGCAACCTGACGGGCGCCGACGCGATCCTGCTGAGTCCCGGCATGGCGCCGCACCTCGCGCCGGCGTTCAGCCGCCGCGGAGCCCCGGCCATGATCGTCCGCCTCAACTGGGGCACCCAGTACGCGACCCAGTGGGGCTACCGGGAGAGCCGCAGCGTGCCGATGATCTCGGCCGCCGGGGCGGTGGCTCTCGGGGCCGACATCGTGCTCGTGGGGATGAGCATCAAGACCGGCTCGGAGGCCGTCGACGCCGAGAACGTGGAGATGGTGGCCCGGTGCGTGGACGAGGCGAGGTCCGCCGGCGTCCCGATCATCGGTGAGGTCTACCCGGCCGGGCACGAGGACGTGACCCCCGAGGAGCGCCACGAGGTCATCTCCATCGGCTGCCGCGTCGTCGCGGAGCTGGGCGTGGATCTGGTGAAGACGTTCCACACCGGCGAGCGGTTCAGCGAGGTCTGCCGGTCCACGCCCGTGCCGGTGCTGGCGCTAGGCGCCAAGAAGCTGCCCCACGAGGTGGACGCCCTCGAGTTGGCCGCGACCGCGGTCAGAGACGGCGCCCGGGGCGTGGTCTTCGGCCGCAACCTGGTTGGCGCGAAGGACCCCGCCCGTTTCATGGCAGCGCTGCGCGAGGTGGTCAAGGCAGGCGCCGACGCCGGCGCGGCCGCGGCCGCGCATGGGCTGGCCTAGGCGCCGGGTCCTGTGACCCTCCTGCTGGGGCTCGACATCGGCACGACCTCGGTCAAGGCCGGGCTGTTCGACGCCGCGGGGCGGCAACTGGCCGCCGACGGTCGGGAGTACCGCCTCGCGCACCCGGCCCCGGACCACGTGGAGATCGATGCGGAGGTCTGGTGGTCGTCGTCGGTCGCCGCGGTGCGCGGTGTCCTGGCCGCGCCCGGTGTGGACCCTCGAGACGTCGCCGCGATGGCCGTCTCGTCCCAGGGCGAGACCGTGGTGGCAGTCGACTCGGCGGGCCGGCCGCTGGCACCGGCGCTCGTCTGGCTGGACAACCGGGCGGTCACGGAGGCCCGCGAGTTGGCGGACCGGCTCCCCGGCGCCGTGGTCTACGACCGGACCGGCGTCCCCGACGTCAACCCCACCTGGCCGGCGGCCAAGCTGCTGTGGTGGCGCCGGCATCGACCCGACGTCTTCGGGGCCGCCGCCAAGTTCCTCCTGGTGGAGGACTTCATCCTCCATCGGCTGACCGGTCGCTTCGTGACCGAGGGCGGCATCCAGTGCACGTCGATGCTGTTCGACATCGTGCGGGGTGCCTGGTGGACCGAGGCGCTCGACGCCGTGGGCATCGATCCGGACCGGCTTGCCGAGATCGCGGCGCCGGCGTCCGTCGTGGGCGGCCTCGCAGCCGGGGCCGCCGAGGCGATGGGCCTCTACGCAGGGCTTCCCGTCGTGGCCGGCGGGATGGACCAGGGAGCCGGAGCGGTCGGGGTGGGGAACACCGGCAGCGGGGTCGTGTCGGAGAGCACGGGGGGCGCGCTGACGGTGCAGGCCGCCGTGGCCCGGCACGGGGGCGATCCCTCCCGGCAGACCCCGGTCTACATCCACTCAGCCCCGGGGCAGTACCTCTACTGCCCAGTGTGCCCGACCGGGGGCATGGCGCTCACCTGGTTCCGGGACGCGCTGGGCGGCCCGGAGGTGGACCGGGCCCGCCGAGACGGGGGCCCGGCCTACGACGTGCTGACCGCCCAGGCGGAGGACGCCCCGCCCGGCTGCGATGGACTGACCATGCTGCCCCACCTCGCGGGCGCGTTCAGCCCGGAGTACGTCCCCTCGGCGCGCGGCGCCTTCATCGGCATCACCCTCGCGCACACGCGCAGCCACTTCGTCCGGGCGGTGCTCGAGGCCGTGGCGTTCATGCTGCGCCGCAACGTAGAGCTGCTGGGCCGCGCCGGGGCGACGGCCGACGAGATCCGGTCCCACGGCGGCGGGGCCCGCAGCGCGCTGTGGAACCAGATCAAGGCGGACGTGTGCGGACTCCCGGTCGTGACCCTCGAGGGCGAGGACGCCGCCGTGCGCGGCGACGCGATGACCGCCGGCGTGGCGGTCGGCGTCTATCCCGACCTCGGCGCCGCTCGGGCCGCTCTGGTCGCCCCCAGGGGGCGTTTCGAGCCGAACCCCGCCCTTCGCGGCGTCTACGACGCGGCCTACGGCCGGTACCAGCGGTTGTTCGAGGCGCTCCGGCCCGAGTTCGAGCGCCCCGTCGCGAGCACCTGAACGATGACCATCCAACCCGACGACGAGACAGGACGAGAAGACACGGAGGCCCAGAAGTGGCGGTGAAGGCGAAGATCGGCGTCTGCGTCATGGCGCTGCTCGAGGACGACTACAACAAGACCGGCCACATGCGCGAGGCCGCGACGGCGGCGGCCCGGGAGATCGCCGACACGTTCGCCCAGTGGGGCGAGGTGGTCCATGCCGGTCTGGTCGAGGAGGAGTGGCAGGCGGCAGCCGCGGCCAGGGCCTTCAACGCCGCGGACGTGGACCTCATCGTGATGATGGAGCTGGCCTACACGAAGGGCCTGGTCCCGGCCCGGCTGATCATCGACACCACGGCGCCCGTCCTGGTCTGGAACGCGCAGAAGATCCGCCGCCTGGGGGAGCAGGACGGCTTCGACGTCGTGATGCTCAACTCGGGGATGGCGGGCATGCCCGAGCTGACCGCGGTCCTGCTCCGAACCGGCCGCGACTACGCCCTGGTGACCTCGCTGTTCGACGACCCCGATGGCCGCCGCAGGGTCCAGGAGGTGGTCCAGGCGGCCGCCGTCCGCCGCAAGCTGCGCGAGACGCGGGTGGCGCTCGTGGGCCACAACTTCGAGGGCATGACGGACCTCATGTTCGACGGCCTCTCGATGCGCGAGACGCTGGGCCCCGTCTACTGGCCGCTCGAGCCCGAGAAGGTCGCCGTCCGCGCGGGCGAGCTGTCGCAGGACCTGGTGGACCGGGTCATGGCCGAGGAGCGCGCCAAGTACACGGTGGACATGGACCCCGCGGTCTTCGAGCGGTCCGTGCGCCTGGCCGTCGCGCTCGAGCAGCTGGTCAGGGAGAACAAGTTCGACGCGTTCTGCGCCTTCGACCAGGTCTGGCTGTCCGACCCGCGGGTGGGCGTGATCCCCTCCTACGGCACCGGGCGCCTGTGCGAGATCGGCATCCCGGCGGCCCCCGAGGGCGACGTCAACACCGCGGTCGCCCAGGTGATCCTCCAGGAGCTTGCCGGCACCGCGACCACGCTCGAGAACTACGTCATCGACTACGACCAGGACGCCGTGATGTTCAGCCACGACGGCCATGGCAATCCCGCGATGGGCACGCCGGGCGAGGTCAAGGTCAAGCACTCCATCTACTACCACGGCGTGCACGGCTTCGGCGCGGGCTTCGAGTTCGCCTACAAGCCGGGCCACATCACCAACCTGGCCCTGGTGACCACGGGCCTCAACCAGTGGCGGTTCGTGATCAGCGAGGGGGAGCTGCTGCCGTTCCCGCCGCGCGAGATCAGCGCGCCGCAGACGCTGTTCCGCCACGACACCCTCTCGATCGCCGACTGGTGCGACGGCTGGCTCCGGGCGGGCGCGACCCACCACCAGGGTGCGGCGTACGGCAGCTGGACGCCCCAGCTGATGCACCTCGCCGACATGCTGGGCATCGAGGCCGTGGTGGTCTGAGCCGCCGCGATGGACCGCGCCAGGATCCGGCCGCCGGTGTTCGAGATCGGCCTGAAGGGGTACTGCTGGGGAGCCGAGGCCGTTCGGCTGGCCGTGGAGGCGGACCGACTGGCCGAGCGGCTCGGGGTGTCGATCGTCTACAACCCCCAAGCCGTCGACATCCGCCCCGTGGCCGCGGCGACCAGCAGGATCCTGGTGTTCGCCCAGCACATGGACCCCGTGGAGCCTGGCCGGGGCGTCGGCGCGGTGCTGGCGGAGGCGCTGCGCGACGCCGGCGCCGCCGGCACGCTGCTCAACCACTCCGAGAAGCCGATGTCCGTGGGGGCGGTCGCCCGGGCGATCGCCCGGGCGCAGGCCGTCGGCCTGTTCACGCTGGTGTTCGCGGACTCGCCGGCCGAAGCGGCGGCGCTCGCCCACCTCGGTCCGGACATCGTCCTGGCCGAGCCGCCGGAGCTCATCGCCACCGGCGTCTCGGCCGGCAACGTGATGGCCGACTTCGTCGCCCGCACCGTGGCCGCGGTCAAGGCCGTGGACCCGGCGGTCCTGGTCATGTCCGGGGCCGGCGTGAACGGGCCGGACGACGTGGACCGGATGATCCGTCTTGGGCTCGACGGCACGGGGTCCTCGTCCGGGATCCTGCGGGCCGCCGATCCCGTCGGCGCCATGCGGGCGATGCTCGAGGCCGAGGCGCGCGCCTGGGCCGACACCCGCTGACCGGAAAGGACCTACCGCGATGACCGTTCACCATGCGGCCACGGCGCTGCACTTCCCGCTCCACAAGCCCGGCTTCGAGGACATCACCGGGGCCGCCCGCGACGCGGTCACCGCCTCCGGCGTCCGGAACGGGATCCTGACCGTCTACTCCCAGCACACCACCTGCGCGGTGCTCATCCAGGAGGAGTCCATGGACCAGACGCTCGACGGCGTCGAGTTCCTCCTCCAGGACATGGTGAACTACCTGACCTCGCTGGTGCCCACCTGCCGCCATGAGGGGCAGTACCTCCACCCGGGCCCGAAGCACCTGGAGTACGCCACCGGGACGCTCGGCGAGGAGGGCTGGTGGAGCCTCAACACGGACGCCCACCTGCGCTCCGTGCTCCTCGGCCGCTCGCAGACGATCCCCGTCATCGACGGCAGGCTGGAGCTGGGCGAGTTCGGGAGGATCTACTTCGCGGACTTCGACGGCATGCGCCAGCGGGACCGCACCGCGCGGTTCACGGTGATCGGGGAGTAGCGGGGGATCCGCGCCGCGGCTCCTGCCCGCCCTCCCGGTCAGCCCTCGTCGAGGGCCGCCTCGAGGTCGGCCCACAGCAGCTCCACCGGCTCCAGCCCGACGGACAGGCGCAGGAGCGGGCCGCCGGCCCACGGCCGGACCGCGCGCGTGAGGCCGGACCAGCGGGCCGGCATGACCAGGCTCTCGTAGCCGCCCCAGGAGTAGCCGAGCCCGAAGCGGCCGCGCCCGACGAGGCGATCGGTGAACTCGTCGGCGTCATCCTGGTCGGCGGGCGAGCCGTCGGGACGCCGGAGCTCGAACGAGAACAGCCCGGAGGCCCCGCGGAAGTCGCGCTCCCACACGGCATGGCCCGGGTCCCCCGGGAGGGCTGGGTGCAGCACGCGGGCCACCCGAGGATGGGCTGCCAGGCGCCCCGCCAGCTCGAGCGCCGCTGCCCCCTGCTCGCGGATCCGCAAGCCTGCGGTCCGGGCCCCCCGGATCACCAGGAACGCGTCCTCGCCGCTGACGGCCGTGCCGGTCAGGCGGGCGGCCTCGCGGACCGCGGGCAGCAGCTCCGCATCGGCGAACGTGCCGCCCATCAGCACGTCGCCGTGGCCGCTCCAGTACTTGGTCAGCGCCACGACCGAGAGGTCCACGCCGTGGTCGAAGGGCCGGAACAGCCCGGGCGACCCCCAGGTGTTGTCGACGGCCGTGACCACGCGGTGGCGGGCCGCCCGGGCGGCGGCGACGATCGCGGGCACGTCCTGCACCTCGAAGGTGTGCGTGCCGGGGCTCTCCATCCAGATCAGCCGGGTGTTGGGGCGGATGAGCGAGCCGATCGACTCGCCGGCGAGGGGGTCGTAGAACTCCACGTCCACGCCGAGGCCGGCCAGCAGCCCGCTGCTGAAGTCGCGGGCTGGCCCGTAGGCGGAATCGGTGACCAGCAGGTGGTCGCCGGCGCGGACGACCGCCAGCATCGCCGTCACGATGGCGCCCAGGCCGCTCGAGGCCAGCTCGACGCCCGCGCCGCCCTCGCCCTCCAGCAGGAGCGTTTCCAGCTCGGCGGTCGTGGGCGTCCCGTGCGTGCCGTAGCTCGAGTAGCGGCGATCGCCCGACCGCGATGCCGCCAGCGTCTCGCGCAGCTGGGCGATGCTGTCGAACAGGACCGTGGAGGTGCGCCGGATCTCCGGGCTGGGGGTGCGGAATCGACCGTCGTTCATGGCACGGATGATCGCCCCTCGCCGGGGAACGCGTCCTGGGCGTCGGGCCCGCCGGCCTCCAGGCCTCGATGCCCGCGAGCCGGCGTCCCGTCGGGCACGGGCCGCGCACGGTACGGCCCTGGCGACGGCAGGTCGCCAGGGCCGTGAGTCGGCTCGCCTCGGGGCGCTGCCCAGAGCGGCTCCGGGCTGCGGGCCCTACCGCTTCTCGAGCGGCACGAAGCTCCGCTTCGGCCTGCCCACGTACAGCTGCCTCGGCCGGCCGATCCGCGCCTGCGGGTCCTGCATCATCTCGCGCCACTGCGCGATCCAGCCGGGCAGCCGGCCCATGGCGAACAGCACCGTGAACATGCGGGTCGGGAACCCCAGCGCTCGGTAGATGAGGCCGCTGTAGAAGTCCACGTTCGGGTACAGCTTGTGGTCGATGAAGTACGGGTCGGAGAGGGCGACCTGCTCGAGCTCCAGCGCGATCCGGAGCAGGTGGTCGTCCTGGTGCATCCGGTTGAGCAGCGGCTCGGCGGCCGCCTTGATGATCTTGGCCCGCGGGTCGTAGTTCTTGTAGACCCGGTGGCCGAAGCCCATCAGCCGGAAGGGATCCTCCTTGTCCTTCGCCCGCTTGACCGCCTTCGCCACGTCGCCGCCGTCCCGCGCGATGGCCTCGAGCATCTCGAGGACCTCCTGGTTCGCCCCGCCGTGGAGCGGACCCCAGAGCGCCGCGATGCCGGCCGAGATCGACGCGTACAGGTTGGCGTGGCTCGAGCCCACCATGCGCACCGTGGAGGTGGAGCAGTTCTGCTCGTGGTCCCCGTGGAGGATGAGCAGCACGCGCAGGGCGTTGACCGCCTCGGGGTCGTTGACGTACGGCTCCGACGGCACGGCGAACATCATCTTGAGGAAGTTCGCCTCGTAGTCCAGCGAGTTGTCCGGGTACACGGACGACTGGCCGACGGACTTCTTGTAGGCGGCGGCCGCGATGGTCGGCAGCTTGGCCAGCAGGCGCACCGTCGACAGCTCGACGTCCTGCTGGTTCAGCGGGTCCCCGCCGTCCTGGTAGAACGTGGACAGGGCGTTCACCGCGGAGCTCAGCATCGCCATCGGGTGCGCGTCCATCGGGAACGCGTCGAAGAAGCGGCGGAACTCCTCGCGGATCAGCGTGTGGTGGCGGATCTCGTTGACCCAGGCGTCGAGCTGCTCGGCGTTGGGGAGCTCGCCGTTGATGAGCAGGTAGGCCACCTCGAGGAACGTGGTGCTCTCGGCGAGCTCCTCGATGGGGTAGCCGCGGTAGCGCAGGATGCCGTTGTCGCCGTCGAGGTACGTGATGGCGCTGCGCGTGGGCGCGGTGTTCGCGTAGCCGTAGTCGAGGGTGACGAGGCCGGCGTCCTTGAGCAGCGGCGCGATGTTGACGGCCGACTGCCCCTCGGTTGCGGACTCGATCGGCAGCACGAGTTCCTTGTCGCCGACCTGCAGCCGGGCCACCTGCGCATCAGTGCCCGCGGCCTCTCGCTCCATGGTTGTCATCGATGCTCGCCCTTCCGTGCGCGGGAGCTTCGGACCGGGCCGCCCCGCGGCCGGTCGCTGATCATGCCACCCCGTAGTATCCCTCCGGCGCGGCGTGGGGTTCTACCCTCGGGCGGCGGCCGTGCCCGGGCAAGGGCCATTGTGACGGGCCATTGGCACCCCTTGGGCTGATCCGAAGGGCTGGCATCCCCGCGCCGGCGGGCGGGCTCCGCGGGCCGATGGCCCCCGCCGTGACGTCCCGCGATGCGCTACCATCCCGGCGCCCAGGATTGAGGTGGCCCCTGCTCGCGGATCCCCCGCCGGATCGAGTGCGCGGCTCGCTGCTCCGCCGCCCGGCCGTCGCCGCGGCGGTCTTGATCGCCGTCTGCTACGGCGCGCTGGCGATGCTGCTGCCGCACCCGGCGCCGACGTTCGACGAGGCCAAGTACCTGGCCATCGGCGTGAACGCCCTCGAGGGCCACGGGCCGCGGACGGCGTTCGGCATCCTGTTCCTGCCGCACTCGCCGTTCTGGCCGATGGTCTTCGCCGCGCCGCAGGCCGCCCTCAGGGCGTCCGCGTGGCCCTGGGGCCATCTGCTCAACGCCATCGCCGCCGCGGCGACGCTGCTGCTTACGGCATGGCTCGCGCGACCGTTCGGGCAGCGGGCCATGCTGCTCGCGGAGGCGGGCCTCGTCGCCTGGCTGTCGCTGTTCGGCCTCGCCCGGACCGCGCGCCTCGACGTGCCCGAGGCCGCGCTCGCCCTGGCCTACCTCGCCGTCGCCTCGTCCGCCATCGACGCCGGCACCGTCCGGCGGGGGGTCCTGGCCGGGGCGCTGTTCGCATGGGCCTTCCTGGTCAAGGAGGCCAGCCTCGTCCTGCTCGCGGCCCCGTTCCTGGCGGCCGTCGCCGGCCGCCGGCCGCTCGGATCGATCGCCCGTGCCGGCGGCCTGGTGCTGCTGACGGCCGTGCCCCTCGTCTCGTGGTGGTTCGGCTGGTATGCCGGGCAGACGGGCAGGGTCTACGCCTTCGGCCTGGGCGCGGGCATGCTGCTGCCGCTGGCGGGCGCCCTCGCCGCGCTCGGGGTGGCGCTGGTGGCCCTGGGCAGCGGGCCGGGACGGGCTCGCGTCCTGCCGCCCATCGAGCGGCGTCTGGCCGGCCGCCGCGCGGCACTCGCCGTGGCGGGCGCGATGCTGGCGGCGTGGGTGGTCGCGTTCCTCATCGCGTTCTCGCGGTCCGAGGTGCAGGCCGGCCGGCCGCTGCTCGACGTCCCGAACATCCTCCGCTGGGCCCGGGCGTGGGCCGTGGACCTGTCCCCGGTCCTGCTGATCGCGCTGGGCCTGGTCGGCGCGGTCCGGGCCGCCGCCCGCGGCGACGACCGACCGCTGCCCGCGCTCGTTGCCGTCGTCGCGGGGCTGCCGTGGCTGCTGCTCGTCGCCGTCCAGGGCGAGCCGCCGCGGAACGACATCGCGCTGATCTCGCTGGCCGCCGTCGCGGGCGCTGCGGGCTGGCTGGAACTGCCGGGGGCCCTCGCCGGCCGGGACCGCCTGATGGCCGTCGCGGGCGCCGCCGCCGCGGCCGTCGTGGCGCTGGTCGTCGACCTCCAGCTGGCGCACCTCGGGGTGGCCACGCGCATCACGCGGCACACCCTCGGGCTGGGCGGCTCCGCGCTCCTGGGCGCGGCGGTCGGCGGCGCTGCGGCGAGTGCCCCCGGCCGCCGCTGGCTGCTGGCCCGACTCCAGCGCGGGTGGCCGTCCGGCACGTCGCCGCTGCTCCTGCGGGGGGTCGCCGTGGCCGCGATCGCCGTGCTCTCCGTGGCGGTCCTCGGCGTGGCGGCACCCGCGACGGCGACCGACACCGCGCGGTCCAGCACGACGGCCCTGGCCGACGAGGTGTCGGCCTGGCTCGAGGGGCAGGTGCCGGACGGCGCCACGGTCATGTTCGGGTCCGTGCTCGCGAACCAGGTGGCCCTCCTGCTGGACGGCCGCTACCAGCTGCGCAGCCTCCAGGCGGACCTGGGCATCGCCGACGCCAGCGCGCCGCTGGGCATCCGGGTCGGGTCCCGTGCTCCGTCGGACATCGTGGCCATCGACCGCCATCCCCGCCAGGACGCGTACCTGGTGTTCTCGGCAGCCACCGCCCTCGCCGACCTGCGGCGGGCCCAGCCGTCCGTCTGGGTCTACACGACCGGCCTGGACACGTCCGCCCCGTCGGCGGTCGCGTGGCTGGCGACGGTGCCGGGCATCAGGCTCGCGACCGTCCTCGATTCGCCCCGGGGCATGGCGCCCGCGCTCCAGGCCCACATCTACTGGGTGGACGCGGCGGCCCTGGGCGCCCCGTCGGCGCGGACCTTCGCCTCGTCGGCGGCGGTCAACGCCCTGCTCGACGGGCTCGGCACCGGACCGCAGGCGCGGGCGGTCGCGGCGGCGCTGCTCGCGCGGGTGACGATCTCCGACGGCGGCCCGGCCGCCGACGCCGCGTTGGCCCGCCTTCGGGCCACCGCGGGGCAGTAGCCGTCGTGCGCCGGGCCTCGGACGGCGGGCGGTCCCGGGTGCTGCCCGGTGCGGCGCCGGTTCTGGATATCCTCCACGTCGACATGATCGACGCCCTCGCCCCGAACGCCATGGCTCCGGCCGATGGCGTGGCGGCAGGGGTGACACGGCCCGCCGGGCGCCGAGGCGTTGCTCCGTGAGGCCGCGCGCCGTCGTCCTCGTCGCGGCCCTCCTGTTGGGCTGCCTGCTGGGCCTGGGCTCCTACGCGCTGTACAGCCGGCTCGCGACCGTCCCGGCGGCGGAGGTCCTGTCATCTCCTCCGATTGCCGGGCCGCTCGCGGGTGCTAGCGCCTCTCCCGCGCCCTCGGCCGTCCCAGCCGCCTCTCCCGCGCCCTCCGCCTCCGCCGCGCCCGCGCCCTCCGCGTCCGCGAGCCAGGCGCCGTCGCCCAGCCCGTCGCCCACACCGGCGCCGTACGACGGCCCGGTGACGCGGGTCGTGCCCGTCCTCATGTACCACCGCGTCGCGGACCCGCCGCCCGGAGCGCCGTACCCGGGGCTCTACGTGAGCCCGGCCTCCTTCACCGCGCAGATGCAGGCGCTGCACGATGCCGGCTGGCGGACCATCACCGCGGGCGAGCTGGGCGCCGCGATGGCGGAGGGCCGCCCGGTGCCCGTCCGGACGATCGTGATCATGTTCGACGACGGGTACGAGGACAACTACACGACCGCCTTCCCCGTCCTCCAGCGGTTCGGGTTCCGCGCCACGTTCTCCGTCGTCGCCCGCGGCGGGTCGACCATGATGACCTCGAGCCAGCTGGCCGTCATGGTCCGCGCGGGCATGGAGATAGGCAACCACACGCTGGACCACAAGAACGTGGCCAGCCTCAGCGGCCCGACGCTGGTCCAGGAGATCGACGGCGGCGCGGCGCGGATCGAGGCCCGGCTCGCCTCGCAGGACGTCACCCTGGTTCCGACGACCTTCGTCTACCCCAGCGGGCACGTCGGGCCGGCGGCGCTCGACCTGCTGGCCCTGCTGCACTACACGGACGCCTTCACCGAGGTCCCCGGATTCGCAGTGATCGGCCAGACGCCGCCGCTCGAGATCCCGAGGGTGCGGGTGAGCCGGTTCGAATCGCTGGCCGCGTTCCTGGCCAACCTCCCGACCGAGCCGCGGCCCTGAGGCAGGGGCCGTGCCCGTGCGGAGCGCCCGCGCCCTGTCGCCGTCGCGCCCCGGTGACAGACGGCCCACCGTCCCCCCGTCGGAATCGCCCTAGCGCGGCGGCCCCGACGCCCGAACCATCCGCTCATGGCCCACGCCACAGCCCGAGGCGCCTACGACGCCCTGACCGATCGGCTGAACCGCTTCCCGCAGGGCGCGCCCCCGTCGGACCTGCTGTACCGGATCCTCGCGCTGCTGTTCAGCGAGCGCGAAGCCGGCCTGGTGGCGCAGCTCCCGGTGAAGCCCGTGACCGCGCGCAGGGCCGCGCGGATCTGGGGCGTGCGGGAGGCGGAGGCCCGCGACGTGCTGGACGGGCTCGCGTCGCGCGCGATCCTGATCGACGTCGAGGGCCCGGACGGAACGGTCTACGCCCTGCCGCCGCCGATGGCCGGCTTCTTCGAGTTCTCGATGATGCGGGTCCGCGACGACGTGGACCAGCACCTGCTCGCCGAGCTGTTCTACCAGTACATCACCGTCGAGGACGACTTCATCACCGCCCTGTTCACCGACGGCGAGACGCAGCTGGGCCGCGTGTTCGTCAACGAGCCGGCGCTGGCCGAGGCCCGCCCGCGCCGGACCGCCGCCGATGACGTCCTGCACGTGCTCGACTACGAGCGGGCGAGCGAGGTCATCGGGACCGCCCGGCACATGGGCGTCGGCCTGTGCTACTGCCGGCACAAGGCCGAGCACGTGGGCCGCGCGTGCAAGGCGCCGCAGGACATCTGCATGACGTTCGGCGGCACGGCCGACTCGCTCATCCGCCACGGGTACGCCCGGCGGGTGGACCGGGTCGAGGGGATGGAGCTGCTCGCCCAGGCCCGCGAGCACCGCCTGGTCCAGTTCGGCGAGAACGTCCAGCGCGACGTCGCATTCATCTGCAACTGCTGCGGCTGCTGCTGCGAGGCGATGATCGCCCAGCGCCGCTTCGGCCGGCTCAACCCGATCCACACCACCAACTACCTGCCGGCCGTGGACGCGGCCAGGTGCAACGGCTGCGCCAAGTGCGTGGACGCCTGCCCCGTGGAGGCGATGACCCTCGTGTCGGCCAACGACCCGGCCAAGCCCCGCAAGCGCCGCGCCGAGCTCGACGCCTCCATCTGCCTGGGCTGCGGCGTGTGCACGCGCGCGTGCGCCGTGGACGGCCTCCACCTCGAGCCGAGGCCGGAGCGCGTCGTGACGCCCGTGGACACGCTCCACCGCACGGTGCTGATGGCGATCGAGCGCGGCAGGCTGGCCGACTGCATCTTCGACAACCGGGCGCTGGTCAGCCACCGGGCGATGGCCGCGATCCTGGGCGTCATCCTGCGCCTGCCGCCGACCAAGCAGGTGCTCGCGACGCAGCAGATGCGCTCGAAGTACCTGGTCAAGATCCTCGAGCACGTCCAGGTCTGACGGCGGAGGGGGCTCGCATCCGGCGGTGAATGGTCGCGAGCGGATCCTGACGGCCCTCGACGGCGGTGAGCCGGACCGCGTCCCGATCGCGCTCGCGTTCTACCACCTTGACGGCGCCGCGCTCGCGCCGCCCGGCGCCTGGCGCGATGACCTGGTCGACGCGGGCTTCGTGGACTTCACCGTGTCCGAGGAGGAGGAGCAGCTCCGCCGCCGGGCCGCCCCGTACGAGGGCAACACCCGGATCGGCAGCCCGGCCCAGGCGGCGCGGTACGCCGCGTGGCGGTACCGGCCCGGCGACCCGGCGGGCCGGAACCCGCTGGAGGGCGCGGCATCGCTGGAGGACCTGGAGCGCTTCCCCTTCCCGTCCATCCCCGGCCCGATGGCCGTGGACGGCCTCGCCCGCCAGGTCGCCGACCTGCACCGGCGGGGCCTGGCCGCCGGCGGCAACCTCCCGCACCTGGGCGGCGAGCTGTTCGAGGCCGCCTGGCGCCTCCGGGGCTTCGAGGCCTTCCTGGTGGATCTCGTGCAGCGCAAGGAGATGGCCGCCTTCCTGCTCGACCGGCTCGCCGAGCACGCGCGGCGCAACGCCGCCGCCCTGGCCGAGGCCGGGGTCGACGTGCTCGCCCTCGACGACGACGTCGGGATGCCCGGGGGCATGCTCATGAGCCCGGCCACCTGGCGGGAGTTCTTCCGGCCGAGGCTGGCCGGGATCATCGAGGCGGCGCGGGCCGTCCGGCCGGGCCTCCGCGTCCTGTACCACAGCGACGGGCACATCGAGCCGATCCTCGACGACCTGGTCGAGGTCGGCGTGGCGGCGCTCAACCCGGTCCAGCCCGAGCACATGGACGCGGTTCGCATCCGGCGGCGCTACGGCTCGCGCCTCGCCCTGTGGGGTGCGGTCGGGCGCCAGACGACGTTCTCGTCCGCGCAGTCCGGCGCAATCCGCCGCGAGGTCCGCCAGCGCGTCGCGACGCTGGGGCGGGCCGGGCTCGTCCTGTGCCCCGCCTACGACATCGACGAGCCGGACATCCCGTGGGCCAACGTCGCCGCGTTCCTCGACGAGGGGCGTCGCGCGGGAGCCCCGGGACGCTCGCGGCCGCGGCCAGCCTGATCGCGCAGCGGCCCGGCCCAGGCGCGTCCAGGGGTGTCGAGTCGCCCTGGCCCGCCGCGGAGGGCGCCGTGTCCCGGGCCGTTCAGGACCGGCGGCCCTCCTCCCCGACGCGCCGGGACGCGTCCATGGTGGCAGCGCGGCGAGGGGATCCTGGTGCGCCGCGGTCGTGGGAGGGCTCGGACATGTCAGGCACGGCCGGATCCGGCGGCAGCCGCCGCGATCCGATGGTCATCGGCGTCATCCTGATCGCCGTCGGGGCGATCGCCCTGCTCGGCCAGATCGTCCAGCTGCCGTCGAGCCTGGGCAGCTGGATCGTGCTCCTGATCGGCCTCGGGTTCCTGGCCGCCGGCATCACCGGCCGAACGTACGGGTTCCTCGTGCCGGGCGGGATCATGACCGGCCTGGGGGCGGGGATCATCGTCTCGGAGGCGATCGCGCTCCCCTCCGACGAGGCGACGGGCGGCGCCGTCACGCTCGGACTGGGGCTCGGCTTCGTGGCGGTCTGGGTGATCGGCGGCCTGCTCCGGGTCGAGGCGAACCACTGGTGGCCGCTCGTGCCGGGCGGCGTCCTCGT
>JAJYLZ010000036.1 GCA_021787395.1 Chloroflexota bacterium | reverse complement strand
ACGACCTCGCTGCGCTGCTGCTCCTTGGCGTTCAACGTCAGTGTCTCCCTCATGGGGCGAGACTGACAAAATCACTGAGCAGTTGGCCCTGACAGTTTCACTGAGCAGGGACACCTGAGGCCACCCGAACCGGTCGGGCGCGCTATCCTCTGCATCCCCGCGCCGCGCCGGCCAGACCGGCGTCCGGCGCTGCGTCCCCGACACCCACGGCCAGCGGGCTCAGCAGCCCGCGCGACACGAGAGGCACAGCCACCCCATGGCGGATCTGCAGCGCACCCTCCTCCTGGTCAAGCCCGACGGCGTCCAGCGCCAGCTGGTCGGCCGCGTGCTGTCCCGCTTCGAGGAGCGGGGCCTCAAGCTCGTCGGCCTCAAGCTCGTCGCGGTGGACCGGGCGCTCGCCGAGCAGCACTACGCCGTCCATCGCGAGAAGCCGTTCTTCACGGGGCTGGTCGAGTTCATCACCTCGGGGCCGCTCGTCGCGGCCGCCCTCGAGGGCCCCAACGCCATCGCCATCGTTCGCGCGATGAACGGCGCCACGCGACCCCACGAGGCCGCGCCCGGCTCCATCCGGGGCGACTTCGCCGTCGAGACCGCGCAGAACCTGGTGCACGCGTCGGACAGCCCCGAGACGGCGGCCTTCGAGCTCGAGCTCTGGTTCCGGCCCGACGAGCTGGTCTCCTACCGGCGCGAGATCGACCGCTGGGTGCTCGCGCCCGAGGACTGACGCGTTCGGCGCGCCGGCTCAGGTCGCCGGACCGCCCGTCCCGGCCGGCGCATAGCGCCCTGCCCGCCGACCCCTCAGCTTGGCAGCACGATCCCCGCGACGCCCGGAGTGGGCTCGCCGGCCGCCGACGCCACGCCGAACGACCCGGACGCCACCAGCGCGCTCAGCAGCGCGAGCGCCAGCACGGCCCCGGACAGCAGGCCCGCGCGCCGGCGCCGGACCGCCTCGACGGTGCGGGTCATGGCGTCCTGGCGGGCGCCGTCGCGGGACGGGCGAGGCGCGCCGCCGCTCCGGGGAGCGGCCCCCGCATCTCCCTCGACGGCGGGCTCCTCGCCCCAGAGCGTGAGCGCCGGACCGCCGCTCGCCTCGGGCGCCTCCGGGGCGGCCATCGCGCTCGCCGCGCGCCGACCTCCGGCAGCCCGGCGACCCCTGCCGGCCGCCGGGCCCGTCGACCGGGCCTCTGGGGACGCCACCACGTCGAGGGGCGCTCCCTGCCCGGTCGCGCTCTGCCGCGCTGAAGGCCCAGGCTTCCCCGGTGCACCGGGTCCCGCGTCGCTCGTCTCCTGCTCCACGGGCAGCGTGTCGTCGGCGCGTCCGCGCCTGGGCGGCGTGATGGACAGCCGGCGGGCCGGCAGCCGCGCGAGGCCCAGGGCCGCGAGCTCGGGCGCCGAGCGCTCCACGTGGCTGGTCGGCGGGCCGTACCCGACCCACAGCCAGCGCAGGTAGGCGGGGAGCGTCAGGAAGGAGGCGAGCAGCAGGAGCGAGTCCCACGGGCCGGCCGCCGCGTGGCCGGTGAGGTCCGTTCGGGCGCCCATCACCGCCCAGCCGGGCAGGCCGTACGTTGCCAGGACGATCAGGACGAGCGCGAGGCCGAGCACCGGGGAGGGCCGGAGCCAGCCACGCAGCTCGGGCACCGAGCGGGTCTCGAACCGGTCCTCGGCCACGGCGGCCCAGGCGGCGAGCGCCGTCTTGGTCACGGCGGCCGTCAGCAGCCAGGTGCGGGCCGCGCCCCACAGGGCGGGGTCGAGCGCGGCGAGGGCGAGCAGGAGGAGGCCGAGGTCGGCGATCACGAGGTAGCCGACGGCGTGGCGCAGGTCGTCCTGGAGGAAGGCCGCCAGGCAGGCGGCCAGGGTCGCCAGCAGCGTCACGGCCACGATCAGCGCCTGTGCCGGGCCGACCGGCGGGGCCAGCGGGGCGAGCACCCCGACGGCCACGCCCACCGCTGCCGCTGCCAGCGGCAGCGGCAGCCAGGCGACGACGAGGGGCAGCGAGCCGGACGGCGCGATGTCCGTCAGGGCGCTGATCCGGACGTGGTACGGGATGCCGCCCAGACGGGCCGCCACCACGACGGCCATCGCCAGCAGCCCGAACGAGACGGCGGCCGCGACGCCCGAGCCGCCGGAGGCGATGGTGGGGTCGTTGAGGATGAGGCGGGCGAGCGCGGGCGCCACCGCCGCGACCGCGAGCAGCACGAGGGACGTTCCGACGGCGTTGCGCACCTCCCGGGTGGCGACGCCGGACGCCGCGGCGCCGGGCGTGGCCAGGACCACCGGGATCGAGGCGAGGCCCGTGGCCCCGCCGGCCACGATGGCGAGGGCGGGCGACGCGGCCCCCAGGGTCACGGCGGCGCCGACGAGCGCGGCGAGCGTGGCCGGGAGCAGCGCGCGCAGGCCGGCCGAGCCGCGGAGCAGCCACGCCACACCGGCCAGCACCACCGAGGAGGTGGACCACAGGACGATGACGAGCCGCAGGTAGGCGCCCGGGACGAGGGCGCCGCTCCAGAGGGTGCCCGGGACGGCGCCGGTGCTGTCGGGGGTCAGGGAGTCCGGGGTGGGGGTGGCGGCCGCCAGCGCCGCGATGGCCACCAGGGCGAGCACGCCGCCCAGCGCCCCGAGACGGGCGGCGGCGCCGCCCCGGCCGAGGGCCCAGGCTGACCCCGCCGACGCCGCGCCGCCCACGAGCAGCAGGGCCAGGTAGGTCATCTGGCCGCCTCCCGGTGGGCGTCGTCGGCTGCGCGGTGCCGCACCGCCTGCTCGTGGCCCAGCACCTCGGGCAGCGCCAGGCCGCCGCCCGTGCGCAGCATGAACGTCGTGACCTGGGCGACCCCGGCGCCGGCCAGCGCCACCAGCAGCGCGAGCGCCAGCTCGAGGGTGTCGTCGGTGGACGGGGCGAGCGCGCTGAGGACGAGGCCCGCCGCCGCGACGAGCAGGACCACGCCCAGGCCGAGCCGGAGGCCGTCGCGGGGCAGGACAACTGCGGGGGCCGCGAGGACGGCGAGGGCCGCGGCGGCCGCGATGCCGGCCCGGCTGATCAGCGAGCCGTCGGCGAGGCTCCCGCCCGCCGCGCCGGGGACCGCAGTGCCGACGTGCTCGGCCAGCGTGGCGCCCAGCGAGGCGGCGGCCAGCCAGCCGATCGCGAAGGCGACGACGGACACTCCGACCGCACCCGGCCACCCGAGCGTCGACCGGGTCGTTGCCCTGGGCGCCGTGCGGACGGCGATCCAGACCAGCCAGCCGCCGAGGGCCGCGCCCGCGATCCGTGCCGCGACGGCAGCTGCCGACGGAAGCGGATCGGCGACGAGGCCGGCGACCAGGACCGCACCGAACGCGCCGAGCGTGGCGTGGCGGGGGTCGGACGCCATCGCCGCGACCACGCCGGCCGCGACGGCGAGGGCTGCAGCGAGGACGAGGATCGGGGTCAGCACGGCGGGCCCGCGTCAGGGCGCTGCGGCCGGGACGCCTGCGTAGGACGGGGTGGCGATGACGCCGAACATCGAGATCGGCCAGTAGCGCAGGAAGGCGCGCCCGATGACGCTCGACTCCGGGATCGGCCCGAACACGCGGGAGTCCGCCGACTTCTGCCGGTGGTCGCCCATCACGAACAGGTCGCCGGCGGGGACGACCCATGACGAGGTGTCGCTGAGCGGGAGGGTGGGCTCGTTGACGCCCTGCTCGTTCCGGTACGTGTAGGGCTCGCTGAGCGCCACGCCGTTCACGTAGACCTTGCCGTCGTCCCGGACCTCCACCGTGTCGCCCGGCAGGCCGATGACGCGCTTGATGAACGGCGTCGGGTCCGAGGTCCAGGTCGGCGGCGGGCTGAACACCACCACGTCGCCGCGCTTGTAGGGGTCCCAGCGCGGCGTGAGCTTGTCCACCAGGACGTACTGCCCGGGCTCCAGCGTTCGCTCCATGGAGTTCTGCTGGACCTGGTACGGCTGGGCGATGAAGTTCTGGATGACGAAGAAGATGACCAGCGTGAGGACGAGGGTCTCGACGACCTCGACCAGGCACCCGATCCCGGACCGCTTATCCACCCGGGGAGCATACAGGCCGATCCATCCGGGCGGCGGACCCATGGGCTGGGGGGCCGCCAGGGGCCGTCCGGCCGATCCGCCTGCATCGGCTGCCCGGCCGCTGCAATCGATGCGTTCAGGGGCGCATGGAGTTTGACCCGCGCACCGGCGCGCGCATACACTCGCGGCGTTCGGCGAGCGGGCTCCCGTGGTGTTCCGAGTCCCTGTCCGACCGCCCTCGCCGATCCGGCTGCCCCTTCCCGTCCCGTCCCCGGACTGGAGGCACCGAGGCGGGCGACTCGATCGATCTCGTCCCGGCAGCACGTGGGTAGGAGGCTTGGCGAACACAAATGGCCGAAGCGCTGCAGTGGTTGATCCCGATCGCGGGTCTCGCCGCGGTCCTGTTCGCGCTCTACCTGGCGCGGGACGTGCTGTCCCGAGACAAGGGCCCCCAGGCCATGCAGGACGTCGCGGACACCATCCGCGAGGGCGCTGACGCGTTCGTCAAGCGCCAGTACACGACGATCGCGATGCTCGCCCTCGTCGGGGCGGTCGTGATCTTCGCGATCATCTCGGCGGTCGAGACCAAGCAGACGGCCGACGTGCCGTCGTTGGCCGGCATGCCGATCGGGCTGCTGACCGCGTTCGCGTTTCTCGTCGGCGCCACGTGCTCGATGGCCGCGGGAATCATCGGCATGACGATCAGCGTGCGCTCCAACGTGCGCACCGCTGCCGCCGCCCGCCGGAGCCTCGTCGAGGCGGTCCAGGTGGCCATGCGCGGCGGCGCCGTGTCAGGCTTCCTGGTCGTCGCCCTCTCGCTCCTCGGCGTGTGGGCGATCTTCAGCGCCTACCACGCGCTGATCGGGGACATCACGATCCAGCAGGCGCCGTTCGTCATCGTCGGCTTCGGCTTCGGCGCCAGCTTCGTCGCGCTGTTCGCCCAGCTGGGCGGCGGCATCTACACCAAGGCCGCCGACGTCGGCTCCGACCTCGTGGGCAAGGTCGAGGCGGGCATCCCCGAGGATGACCCGCGCAACGCGGGCGTGATCGCGGACCTCGTCGGCGACAACGTCGGCGACTGCGCCGGTCGTGGCGCGGACCTGTTCGAGTCCACGGCGGCCGAGAACATCGGCGCCATGATCCTGGGCGTCGCGGTGTACACCATCGCGAGCGGCGCGGGCTGGCCCCACCCCGAGGCGTGGATCTTCTTCCCGCTCGTCGTCCGCGCCTTCGGCCTGCTCGCGACGATCGTCTCGATCCAGTTCTTCATCCGCGGCCGCGAGGATGAGAACCCGATGAACATCCTCAACCGGGGCTACTGGGTCACCACCATCCTGTCCGTGTTCGGGCTCGCGATCACCACGTACGTGATGATGGACAGCGGCGGCACCACGTCGAACGGGCTGCCCGTCTGGGTCTGGTTCTTCGGCGCGGGCGTCGTGGGCCTCGCGACCTCGGTGGCGTTCGTCTACATCACCCAGTACTACACCGCCGGCTCGTTCCGGCCCGTGCGCGAGATCGCCGAGGCGTCCAAGACGGGCCCCGCGACCAACATCATCAGCGGCACCGCGGTCGGCTTCGAGACCACCGCGGTCACCGCGATCTCGATCGGCATCGCGCTCATCGCGAGCCACTGGCTCGGCTCGCAGGCGGGCCTGACCGACGCCTCCGGCAAGAACGTGGGCGGCGTGTTCGGCACCGCGGTCGCGACGATGGGCATGCTCATGACCTGCGCCTACGTGCTGGCCATGGACACCTTCGGCCCGATCACCGACAACGCCGGCGGGGTGGCCGAGTTCTCGCGCGCCGAGGCCGGCGCCCGCGAGATCACCGACCGGCTCGACGCGGTGGGCAACACGACCAAGGCGCTGACCAAGGGCTACGCGATCGCGTCGGCGTCGCTGGCGGCGTTCCTGCTGTTCTCGGCGTACATCGACAAGGTCAACCTGATCCTGGGCAACCAGATCAAGAGCGGCAAGCAGGGCGTTGTGCTCCTGACCTCGGTCAACCTGTCCGACGTGGGCGTCTTCGTGGCGGCCATGATGGGCGCGATGCTCGCGTACTTCTTCAGCAGCCTCGCCATCCGGGCGGTCGGCAAGACGGCCCAGGCGATCATCGTCGAGGTCCGCCGCCAGTTCCGCGAGATCCCCGGGATCATGGACTACACGGGCCGCCCGGACTACGCGCGGGTCGTGGACATCACCACCCGTGCCGCCCTGCGCGAGATGGTCGCCCCCGGCCTGGTCGCGGTGGCGGCGCCGATCGTGGTCGGCCTCCTGCTCGGCTACCAGGCCGTCGCGGGCATGCTGATGGTCGGCACCATCGCGGGCGTCCTGCTCGCCACCGTCCTCAACAACGGCGGCGGCGCCTGGGACAACGCGAAGAAGTACATCGAGTCCGGGAATCTCAAGGACGACCAGGGCAACGTGCTCGGGAAGGGCAGCGCGGCCCATGCCGCGGCCGTCGTCGGCGACACCGTCGGCGACCCGTTCAAGGACACGGCCGGCCCGTCGCTCCACGTCCTCGTGAAGCTCCTGGCCACGATCACGCTCGTCCTCGCCCCGCTGTTCATCCGGTAGCTGAGGTTCCAACGGGCGGTCGGCGTTCTCGCCGGCCGCCCGAAGCCGTCCCATGGACCAGTTGCTGCAAGCGCTCGTACTGGGGATCGTGCAGGGCCTCACCGAGTTCCTGCCGATCTCGTCGTCCGGCCACCTGATCGTCGTCCCGTACCTGCTGGGCTGGCACGACCCGTTCATCACCTCGCTCGGGTTCACCGTGGCGCTGCACGCGGGCACCCTGCTCGCGCTGCTGCTCTACTTCCGCGAGGACTGGCTGCGGCTGGTCCCCGCCGGGCTGGCCGCGATCCGCGACCGCTCGTTCCGAGGCGAGGCCGACCGCCGGCTGGCCTGGCTGATCGTGGCCTCGACCATCCCGGCCGCGATCCTGGGCGTGCTCCTCAACGACCCCATCGAGCAGGCCATCCGCCAGGCCAGCGTGGTGGCGGTCCTGCTGGTGGTGGCGGCGGCGATCCTGTGGCTCGCCGACCGATGGGGCTCCGGGCGCCTGACCATCGAGCGGCTGTCGATGCCGGCGGCGCTGGGCATCGGCTTCGCCCAGGCGCTGGCCCTGTTCCCGGGTGTCAGCCGGTCGGGCATCTCCATCGCGGCGGCCCTGTTCACCGGGCTCAACCGTGCCGAGGCGGCCCGCTACAGCTTCCTCATGGCGACGCCGGTGACCGCGGGGGCCGTCCTCTACGAGGGGCTCAAGCTCGCCAGGGGCGGTGCGCTCGCGACCGAGGCGGGGCCCCTGGTGGTGGGCATCGTGGCCGCCTTCGTGTCCGGGGTGATCGCGATCTCGGCGCTCCTGCGCTACGTGCGCACCCGGTCGTACAACGTGTTCGTCGCGTACCGCCTCGTCCTGGCGGCCGTCGTCCTCGCGGTGTTCCTCACCCGCTGACGCGAGGGAGGCGTCCATGGAGGTGATGAAGCAGCTCCGCCAGCGGGCCATCCGCGACCTGGTGGAGCAGCGGCCCGTCCGGACCCAGCAGGAGCTCGCCGCCGCCCTGCGCGACCGGGGGTTCCGGACCACGCAGGCGACGATCAGCCGCGACGTGGCGGAGCTGGGCCTGGTCAAGGCCGGCCGCGGCGGCATGCAGGCGTACGCCCTGCCGCCTCGCCTCCGCGAGGCGGACGCCTCCGGCGAGGAACGCGTGCGGCGGCTCCTCCACGACATGCCCGTCGAGATCCGCGACGCCGGCAACCTGCTCGTCCTGCGCACGCTGCCGGGCTCGGCGCACCCGCTCGCCGCCGCCCTCGACCGGGCGCGCTGGCCAGAGGTGGTTGGCTCGATCGCCGGGGACGACACCGTGTTCGTGGCGTTCCCGGATCGCGCCGGCCTGGCCCGCGTCAAGCGTCGCCTGGAGCAGCTGGCCGAGCCGGCAGAGTAGGTGGGCGGGGGCGGCCTCGCCGCCCGAATCCCGACGCCCTCGCCCTCGGTCGCCGCGGCGCGACACGCCGGCCGTCGCGGACCCGCCGGGCCCGCCCGGCCGGCCCGCAGGCGCTTTGACGGATTCGCCCCCCGCCGATACCATTCCGCGATCCGTGAACCTCCGCGGCGCCCAGCGCCCGGGGTTCTTTTGTTCAAACCGACCGAGCGGCGGCGCGCCCCGCGCCGGTACCGCGCCTCGGGGGTCTTGTCCGCGTGAACACCAAGACGACCTACATCAGCAAGGACGGTCTCGACAAGCTCCGCGTCGAGCTCGACGAGATGCTGTCTGTCCGACGACCGGAGATCGCGCAGCGGATCCACGACGCGAAAGAGCACGGCGACCTCTCGGAGAACGCCGAGTACGAGGACGCCAAGAACGAGCAGGCGTTCGTCGAGGGCCGGATCGCCTCGCTCGAGGCGATGATCAAGAACGCCACCCTGATCGACGAGCACGCCAGCACCGACCACGTCGGCATCGGCTCCACCGTGACGGTGGCGATCGACGGCGAGACCGAGACCTTCATGATCGTCGGGTCCGCCGAGGCGAAGCCCACCGACGGCAAGATCAGCAACGAGTCGCCGGTCGGCCGGGCGCTCCTCGGCCGCAAGAAGGGCGACAAGGTGGTCGTCAAGGTCCCCGCGGGGGACTTCACCTACACGATCACCAAGATCAGCTAGACCGGCGCGTTCGCGTCCCCGGACGACGCCAACGAGTAGGGGAGACGAGCGTGGACTGGGCCGACGAACTGGCGGCGAGCGTCGACGGACCGCAGGTCGTCAACGATTCCAAGACGCCGTCGGGCACGGTGCACGTCGGCAGCCTGCGCGGGCCGGTCATCCTCGACGTCATCACCCGCGCCCTGCGCGCCCGGGGCCTGCCCACCACGCTCCTCTACGGCGTGGACGACCTGGACCCGATGGACGCCCAGGCGCTGCTGTCACCCGACGCCATCGAGCGCGAGATGGGCCGCCCCCTGGCCCACGTGCCGGACCCGGCCGGCGACTGCCACGCCTCGTACGCGCGGCACTTCGCGGGCATCTTCATCGACACCTTCGCCGGCCTCGGCATCCATCCCGACCGCTACTACTGGATGAGCGACATCTACCCGACCGGGCAGATGGACCCGTACATCCGGATCGCGCTCGACCGCGCCGAGGTGGTCCGCGACGTCTACCGCCGGGTCGCCAACGTCCGCCATCCGGACCACTGGCTGCCGCTGGGCGTCATCTGCCCCGACTGCGGCAAGGTGGGCACCACGATCGCGTCCGACTGGGACGGCGAGACGGTGGCGGTCGCCTGCCGGCCCGACCTGGTCACCTGGGCGGTCGGCTGCGGCTGGGCGGGGCGTGTCGCGCCCTTCGGCGGTGCCGCGAAGCTCCCCTGGAACCTCGAGTGGGCGGCCCAGTGGAGCCTGTTCGGCGTCACGATCGAGCCCAACGGCAAGGACCTCGCCACCGCCGGCGGCTCCCGGGACCGCTCGAACGCGATCTCGCGCGAGGTCTACGACCGCGAGCCCCCGATGAACTTCCCCTACGAGTTCCTCAACATCGGCGGCAAGAAGATGAGCACCTCCAAGGGACGCGGCGCCGCCGCCCACACGATCACCACGGTCGTGCCGCCGGAGCAGCTGCGCTTCCTGTTCGTCCGCTCCCGGCCGGAGAGCGTCATCGAGTTCGACCCGGAGGGCACCGACGCGATCCCGCGCCTGTTCGACGAGTTCGACCGGCTCGCCGACGCGACGGCCGGCAAGGAGGTCCGGGGCGAGCTGCCGTCGGGCCACGAGAACATCTTCCGCTTCTCGCTGCTGGACGCCGACGCGGACGTGGCCGGCGTCGCCGACGCCTACCGCCCGCCGTTCGCGCACCTCGCCCTGCTCGCCCAGGTGCCGGGCGTGGACGTGGTCGCCCGCGTCGAGGCCGAGAAGAGCGCGCCGCTGAGCGGTGCCGAGCGCGCCGAGCTCGACACCCGGCTCTCGTCCGTCCGCCGCTGGCTCGAGGCGTACGCCCCGGAGCGGGCCCGCCTGGAGATCCGGCGCGACGCGCTGCCGGCCGAGGCCAGCACCCTGCGCCCCGAGCAGCGCGGCTTCCTGCGCGCCCTGGCCGAGACCGCGCGCGCCGACGCCCCCGCCTCCGGCGAGCAGTGGCAGTCGGCCATCTTCGCGGTGGCGGCCGAGCACGGCATCGACGCCAAGGCCGCCTTCAACGCCATCTACCTCGCGTTCCTCGGCCGCGCCAACGGACCGCGGGCGGGCTGGCTGCTGGCCAGCCTCGAGCACGACTTCGCGATCGCCCGCCTCGACAGGGCGGGCGCGGCAGCAGAGGAGGCGACGGCATGAGCGTCGGCGTCCAGCGGCTCCGCGACGAGCCGGACCGGATCCGGCAGGGCGCGATCGACAAGCGCGAGGACCCGGGCCTCGTGGACCAGGCGATCGGGGTGGACGGCCGCCGCCGTCGGCTCCAGGCCGAGTCCGACGCGCTCAAGGCCGAGCGCAACGCCGCGAGCAGGCAGGTGGGCGACGCGATCCGGGCCGGCTCCAGGCCGGACGGCCCCGAGGTCGCCGAGCTCAAGGCCCGGAGCACCGCCGCCGGCGCGCGCATCGCCGAGATCGACGCCGAGCTGGCGGCCACGGAGCAGCAGCTCGAGGACCTGCTGCTGCGCATCCCCAACCCGGCCGACCCCGAGGTCCCCGTGGGCGGCGAGGAGGCCAACGTCACCGTCCGGACTTGGGGCGAGAACGCCACCCGCGTGGTGGCCCTCGCCGACGGCACGACCTGGGAGCGCAAGCCCCACTGGGAGGTCGGCGAGGCGCTCGACATCATCGACAACGGGCGCGGCGCGAAGATCACGGGCTCGGGCTTCCCGGTCTACAAGGGCGCGGGCTCGCGGCTGCAGCGCTCGCTGATCAGCTGGTTCCTCGACGTCCACACCAGCGAGCACGGGTTCACCGAGGTCTGGCCGCCCGCCGTGGTCAACACGGCGTCGGCGCGCGGCACCGGGCAGATCCCCGACAAGGAAGACCAGATGTACGTCGTCACCCGCGACGAGCTGTACCTGGTCCCCACGGCCGAGGTCCCGGTCACCAACCTCCACCGCGACGAGATCCTCGAGGCCGAGCAGCTGCCGATCCGCTACTGCGCCTACACGCCGTGCTTCCGGCGCGAGGCCGGCGCCGCGGGCAAGGACACCCGGGGCATCCTGCGCGTCCACCAGTTCGACAAGGTCGAGATGGTGCTGTTCGAGAAGCCCGACGATTCGCCCGCGGCCCTGGAGTGGATGACCTCGCGCGCCGAGGTCCTCCTGCAGCGGCTCGGCCTGCCCTACCGGGTGCTGCTCATGAGCACCGGCGAGATGGGCTTCGTCCAGCGCAAGAAGTACGACCTCGAGGTCTGGTCCCCGGCCGTGGAGCGCTGGCTCGAGGTGAGCTCGTGCTCCAACTTCGGCGACTACCAGGCGCGCCGGATGCAGATCCGATACCGCCCCGAGAAGGGCGCCAAGCCGGAGCTCGTCCACACGCTCAACGGGTCCGGTCTCGCGCTCGCCCGCATCGTGGCCGCGATCCTCGAGGTCTACCAGCAGCCCGACGGCTCTGTGGCCGTGCCGGATGTGCTCCGGCCGTACATGGGCGGGTCTATGATCGGGACGACGCCGCCCGCGTGAGGGAGCGCTGAGGGCGGCGCGGGCGTCCAGGGAGGCACGTGCCCATGCAACCCCCGCAGCCGCCCCCGCCGATGAGCTGGCGGGCTCCCGAGCCGGAGCCCGGACCGGCGCCCGGTGTCCGGTTCGCCAGCCCCGGCGCCCGCCTCCTCGCCTACATCGTCGACACGATCATCCTCGGGGCCGTGCTGTCGGTGCTGATCCTCGCGTTCACCGGCCTGGCGATCGGCACGGCCAGCGATGCGGAGCCTGGCGCGGGCGCGATCGGCGGGTTCGTGCTGCTCATCCTGCTCGCGATCGTGGCGTCGCTGGCCTACTTCCCGTGGTTCTGGTGGCGCGGCGGGCAGACCCCGGGCATGAGGCTGTTCCGGATCCGCGTGGTGCGCGACGTCGACGGCGGCCCGGTGTCGGGTGCAGCAGCCGTCCTGCGCCTGCTCGGCTACTGGGTGAACCAGGTGGTGTTCTACATCGGGTTCATCTGGATCTTCATCGACAAGCGGCGCCGCGGATGGCACGACCTGATCGCGGGCACCGTGGTCATCGAGGCCTGAGGCCAAGCCGGCCCGACGGCCGTCGGCGCCGCGAGCGCCGACGCCGGCCGCTGAGGCCCGCCGGCGCGGCGCCGCGATATCCTGCGCGACGGAGCGGTGGCCGAGTGGTTGATGGCAGCGGTCTTGAAAACCGCCGGGCGCAAGCCTCGTGAGTTCGAATCTCACCCGCTCCGCCAGTTCGGACGCTCAACTGGGGGCGCCCCGCGGGGCCCGCGGAGAGTCGGCGACGCCTCACTGAGCTTGACTGGCCCCGAGGGCCCGTCGCGCAGCGCCGCAGCCCTCCGGCTCTACTCCGAGTCGGCAGCGGGATCAGTCCCTCTGTCCCGGGCGACATGCACGCGTGGCCTCTAGGCTTCGGCAGCCGCTCGGGCCATCCTGTCCGGCGCGCAGGGGGCGGCGACGCGGCACCTGGCCCGACGGCCGGCACCGTGCACAGCGAGCTGGCAACCGGGTGCGCGAGGGAGGGAGTTGCGCGATGCGACGAGCCGTTGGGTCCTCACGCACGCTTGCGTTGGTCGCAGCTGTGGTGATCGCCGGGCCAGCCCATGCAGCCGCGCCGTCGCTGGCGGCGGTCGCGCTCGGCAACCTGCCCGGCGGCGATGCGAGCTCTGCCGCCGCGGTGAGCGGTGCGAGAATCGTGGTCGGCTGGGCGACAACTGCGGCGGGGAATCAGCACGCGGTGTCCTGGCGCTCGGGCCAGATCACCGATCTCGGGACCCTGCCTGGCGACACCGACAGCTACGCGGCCGCCGTCAGCGAGACCGGGCTGATCGTTGGGGCGTCCGGCACCGGGCTGCTCGCCCCCTTCGACCCGGGCAACGAAGCCTCGCACGCCGTGCTCTGGCGAGACGGGGAGATCGAAGACCTGGGCACGCTCCCGGGCGGGACGTTCACCGTCGCCACCGGCGTCAATGACGCGGGTCAGGTCGTCGGGTGCGGCCGCACCTGGCTGAGCGACGAGTTCCCGGGCTCGGTCCGGGGCTTCGTGTGGCAGGACGGCACCATGACGATCCTTGAGGCGCCCGTGGCGCAGGCGGCCGACGTCGTGACGACGAGCTGCGCTCTCGCGATCAACGACGACGGTGACGTCGTCGGGTCAGCCGGTTGGGCGACCGTCGGCTCGACGGTAGCCACGCTCCACGGCGTGCTGTGGCGCGACGGCATGCCGATCGACCTCGGCGTTCTGCCGGGCGCGCAGAACAGCGGGGCGGTCTCGATCAACGCCGCCGGCCAGATCGTCGGATCGAGCGGAAGGTACGAGCCTGACCTCAGCGTGCAGGCGGTCCGCTGGACCGGACACCACGTGCAGGCGCTGGGCTCGATCCCGGGGCAGCGCTTCAGTACGGCCGTGGCCGTGAACTCGCGCGGGACGGCCGTCGGGCAGTGCGCCACGGCGTCCGCGATGTTCGGCTGCCGATGGCAGGGCATGCGCGTGTCGATCCTGCCGCCGCTGGGCGGCGACGTCACGAGCACCGCGCTGGGCGTCAACGATGTCGATCTCGTGGTCGGCTACTCACAGGGCCCCGACGCCACGTTCCGAGCGGTGTCGTGGAGTCCGTCGAGCTGAGCCGGGGCGGACGCTCGAAGCGGGCCGGGCGACTCGGAACGCGGCCCAGCCCGCCGCGGCCGCCACGGGCCGATCGGCCGTTGACGGATCAACAGGGTGAGGCTGATGGTTGGGCGATGGAGCCTACCACCCGACGCTCCGCGCGGAGGCCCCGGTCGGTCCGGCTGGCCCTGCTGTCGGTTGCCCTCTCGGTGACGGCGACCTGGCTGATCAAGACGGTGGTCGCGCGCCTCGACGCCGGCCGGGGCGCGATGTCCCGCCGCGAGTACCTCGCGCTGGTGCTGCACCGCGAGTCCGACCGCCGGCTCTCGCCGCTGGCCGTGTGGGTGATGCGCCGCACGAGGGGATCGCTCGCGAGCCTGTACCACGTCGAGGCGCTGGTCCTCACCACCACCGGCCGTCGCACGGGCCAGCGGCGCAGCGTGGTCCTCCAGAGCTTCGCGGACGGCGATGCGTTCGTCGTCGTTGGCACCAATGATGGCGGGGACCGCCCGCCGGCGTGGTACCTCAACCTGGCGGCCGACTCGGCGGTCGAGGTCGAGGTGCGGGGCCGGCGGTTCGCCGCCCGGGCGGTCGAGCTGCCGGCCGAGGAGGCGGCGGCCTGGTGGCGGCGCATCGTCGAGCTCGCGCCGGACTACGAACGCTACGCGCGCGCGACCGACCGGGCCTTCCCCGTAGTGCGCCTTGAGCCCGTCCGCGCCTGACCCGGCGGGCTGAGCGGCGCCAACCCCGCGCCGAGGATCCCAGCCCCTCGGCCACACCTCCGGTCGGCGGGCGCGACCCGGCATGGCGCAGGAACGGCGCCCGGCACTCAGGAAGATGTCAGAGACCGGCTCGAACATGTGCCTCGTGGACGCCCCCTGTGCCCGATCGGGCTGTGCTCGCCGCCGTTGGCGGCGCCGGCCGAGCGTCCACGGTCGATGCAGCAGATGGCACGGCAGAGGGGTCGGGAAGGTCCCCGAGACGGGCGGCCCTGGGCAGGGCGGGAACGGGCGAGCGTTGAGAAAGGACGCACCATGAAACTGAAAGCGCTGGCCGCGGTCATCCTGATCGTGATCGGGGTAGGGGCGGCCGGCTATGCGGTCGTGGGGCCGAGCCTCGGCGGCTCGAGCACGCCGCAGTACCTGACCGCGGCCGTGGCCACCGGCAACGTGTCGGTGCAGGCGGTGGCGACGGGTACCGTCCAGTCGACGACCGCCTACGGCCTGGGCTTCGGCGCGGACCCCGAGATCATCTCGAGCGCCTCGACCACCGCCACCTCGTCGGCCACGACTGCCACCACCTGGGTGGTGCAGACGGTCCCGGTCGCCGTGGGCCAGACGGTGTCCAAGGGCGACGTCCTCGCGACGGCCGATCCGTCGAGCGCCAACGTCGCCGTCGCCGTCGCCAAGGCGAACCTCGCCGCCGCGCAGGCCCAGCTGTCGGTGGACCAGGGCCATCCCTCCGCCTCGGTCCTCGCCAGCGCCCAGAACCAGATCACTTCGGCCTCCCTCCAGTTCACCGTCCAGCAGCACAACACGCAGAACGCCATCGCGACCGACGAGCTGAACCTGCAGAAGGCGCAGACGGCGCTCGACAACGCGAACGCGTCCCTCGCCCAGGCGCAGGCGGGCCCAAGCGCCGACCAGCTCGTTCAGGCGCAGGCCTCGTTGACCAACGCGCAGCTGTCGCTCGCCCAGGCGCAGCAGAAGGTGAGCTCGCAGCAGGCCACGGACGCGCAGACGCTCGGGAACGACCAGCAGGCGGTGGCGAACGCCCAGGCGGCGCTCAATGCCGCGACGGCCGCGCTGACCGCCGACCAGAACGCCAGCCCGGCTCCGGGCTCGACCCAGCTCGCCCAGGACCAGGCGGCCGTGACGTCGGCCCAGCAGGCGCTGGCGAGCGCCCAGAGCAAGTACAACGCCGACAGCATCGCCGCCTCCAACGCGGAGCAGTCTGCGTCGATGGCGGTCACGCAGGCCCAGAACAACCTCAACGCCGCACAGGCGACCTACAACATCAACACGACCCCGTCCGCTTCCGCGATCCAGAGCGCCCAGCAGCAGGTGGTGTCCGCGGAGCAGAATCTCGCGGCGGCCAAGCAGAGCCTGGCGGCGGCGAAGACCTCCCAGGCGGACAGCCTGGCGCAGGCCCGGCAGACCCTGGCATCGGCTGAGACCAGCGCGGCCACGTCCACCGGCCCGCAGTCGGCCGCCGTCATCGCGAAGGACAAGGCCTCGGTCTCGCAGGCCCAGCAGACCCTTGCGACGGCCGAATCCACCGCCTCGCACACCACGCTGACGGCCCCCGCCGACGGCCAGATCGTGGCCGTCAACGTGCAGCCCGGCACCATCGCCCCGACCGGATGGGCGATCACGATGCAGACCACCGCCCTGGAGGCGACGGCGAGCTTCGCCGAGACGTCCGTGGTCGGGCTCAAGGTCGGGCAGCCGGCAACGGTCACCGTCACCGCCCCGAACGTCACGGTGCAGGGGACCGTCGCCTCGATCCAGCCCGTCGGCACCAGCTCCGGCTCCAACAGCGTCGTGACCTACAGCGTCACGGTCTCGCTCCAGAACGCCCCGGCGACGGTCCTGTCCGGCATGTCCGCCAGCGTGGCCGTCACGACCGCGGAGGCCAAGAACGTCGTCACCGTCCCGGCCATCGCGCTGGTCGGCTCGTCGGGCAACTACGAGGTCCGCACGCTCGACGCCGCTGGCCAGTTGCAGCTCGTGCCGGTCCAGGTGGGCCTCGTGAGCACGTCGCTGGCCGAGATCCAGAGCGGCGTCACCGCCGGCCAGACCGTGGTCACGGGCACGGTCAGCTCGCTCACCTCCACCAGCACGGCAGGCGGCGGTTTCGGCGGCCTTGGTGGGATCGGCGGCGGCGGCGGGCAGTTCCGCACGGGCGGGCAGTTCCGCAACGGCGGCGGCTGAGCCGGCCCACTGTGATCAGCCCCATGACCACGCACGAACCTCGAATCCACTCCATGCCCCGCGGACCGCGGGCGGCTCGCGCCGCTCGGCTGGCCCAGCACTTCGACGGGAGGGTCGCGGGATGAGGCTGGGCGACCTGCTCCGCACCGCGGTCTCCCGCCTCGGCACCGGCAAGCTCCGTACGGGCCTCACCATGCTCGGCGTGATCATCGGCGTCGCCTCGGTGGTGGCGCTGGTGTCCGTCGGCCAGGGCGCCACATCCGGGATCAACAGCCGGCTTGAGGGTCTGGGCACCAATCTGCTCTCGGTGACGCCCGGCGCCACGACCACCGGGGCGACTCGGGGTGCGTTCGGGTCGGCGACCACGCTCACCACCGAGGACGCGACGGCCCTCGCCTCGCTGGCACACGTGGCCGGCGTCGCCCCCGAGCTCTCCACCTCGCACCTGATCGCGGTCGGCAGCCAGAACGAGACCACAACCGTCATCGGGACCACCCCCGCCTACCCGCTCGTGTTCGCCTACGACATGTGGACCGGATCGTTCCTCACCCAGGCGAGCGTGGACCACTCGCTTCGCGTCGCGGTGCTGGGCAACACCACCGCCACCAACCTGGGCCTCGGCGCCTCGTCGATCGGCAGCACGATCTACATCAGCGGGCTGCCGTTCGAGGTCGTGGGCATCATGCAGCCCAAGGGCGGCCAGGGGTTCCAGAACCCCGATGACGAGGTGCTCATCCCGGTATCCACGGCCCGCGACCTGTTCACGTCCACTGACTCCGTCCGCACGATCGGGGTCAGCGTGGCCACCGCGGCCGAGATGGACGTCGTGACCGCGGAGATCACCGACACCCTCAACCAGCGGCACGGCATCGGAGCCGGGGGCAGCTCGGACTTCACCGTGACCAGCCAGACCCAGCTGCTCTCGACCGTCAGCTCGGTGACCACGCTGCTCACGGTGCTGCTGGCCGGGATCGCATCGATCTCGCTGCTGGTGGGCGGCATCGGCATCATGAACATCATGCTGGTCTCGGTCCGCGAGCGGATCCGTGAGATCGGCATCCGCAAGGCCATCGGCGCCAAGGGCCGGGACATCCTGCTGCAGTTCCTGTTCGAGGCGCTGATCCTGTCGATCGCGGGAGGCTTCATCGGGATCCTGGTCGGGGTGGCCATCTCGGGTCTCATCGCCATGCTGGCCGGCTGGGCGTTCACCTTCAGCCTCGTCACCGTCGCCGCAGCGGTGGTCTTCTCGCTCATCGTGGGCGTCATCTTCGGGGTCTGGCCGGCCATGCAGGCCGCTCGCCTCGACCCGGTGGTCGCCCTCCGCTACGAGTAGCGCGCAGGGGGCCCCGCCAGCCTGCGCCCGACACCCGGAACCTTCCGGAGCGGACTTCTGGAGCCGGCGGCTGGTGCCCCGGCTCCAGAAGCCGTCGTCGTCGCCGGTCCCTGGGGCCGCTTCGGGCTCGCGCGTTGCGGTTGGCGAGCCGCCGGGCCAGCAGGTGGCCCTACGGTTCCGTGCCGGGACGAACCGGACGCTCCGTGGCCCCAGCGTTTCGCGCACCCTCCGCCGCGGACTGCCCGGGCCACGGGATGGCCCGCCTGCTCCGTCGCGGAACCACTGGCCCACCGGGTGGCCGCGTGCAGACGTACCGCGCGAGAGGCGCGTGCCACGTGCGCGCCGCGTGCCGCGCACCCGGCTGCCCGCGTGCCGGGTGGCCCCACTGGAGCCCCATGCGGGACGGACGTACTGACCGGGTACCCGCGCTTGACGCCCCGCCGCTGCCGCCCGATACTCCGGGCTCACAACTGAACACGAGGCATCGATCGGGACGAGTACCCGTCGAGCGCCACTCCAGAGACCCGGCGGCTGGTGCGAGCCGGGGTGGCAACGGCGGCGAATGGACCCGGGAGCCCCCGGACCGAACGCGGGGCGCCGGCGCCGAGCGCGATCCACGCGCACGACGTCGTCGCGGACGACCAGTAGGCTCCGGCGCAGAGCGCCAGCGTTACAGGGCAGCGCCGATCGAGGCGGCCGCGGGCAACCGCGAACCAACTCCGCCGGTCAGAGAGCGGCACACCGCCGAACACGGGTGGCACCGCGGAAGGAGCAACGACCTTTCGTCCCGACAGGACGAACCAGGTCGTTTTCGATTCTCAAGGACCCGCCGCCATGACCGACCCGCTGAGCTTGGGCGAGGCCAAGCGCCTCGCCGGCACCGCCGACACGATCCTCCTGCGCGTGGCGCGGACGGCCGACCTCGAGACGCCCATCGGCGCCTTCCTGCGGCTCGACGACGGCGTGACGCCGGCATACCTGCTGGAGTCGGTCGAGGGCGGCGAGCGCCTGGGCCGGTACAGCTTCCTGGGCGTCGGGCCCCGGCGGCTGCTCGAGGTGCGCGACGGCGAGGCCCGGACGACGACCCGCGAGGTGGGCGTCACGGACTACGCGCCCGACCTGCCGGTGACCACGACCGCGGCGCCCGACCCGCTCGCCGCGCTGCGCGCCTTCGTCCCGCGCCGACGAGTGCTCCCGGTGGACGGCATGCCGCGGTTCACCGGCGGGGCGGTCGGCGCCCTCGCCTACGACGCCGTCTCGGCGTTCGAGCCCTCGGTGCCCCGGCCGGACCGCGACCCGGTGGGCGTCCCGCTCGCCTCGTACATCGAGACCGACCTCGTGGTCGTGTTCGACCACCTCACCCACCAGCTGTCGGCCATCGCCTCGCTGCACACCGACGCGCCCGACCTGGAGGGCCGCTACCGCATCGCCGAGCGCGCGATCTTCGAGGCCCTCGAGCGGACGGCCCGCCCCTCGGCGGCGGAGCTCGCGGGCGCGGTGGGCCGCGGCGCCGGCACGCCGGACGGCCCGAGCGGGCTGGGCCGGGTGGAGACGAGCCTCGGCCGCGACCAGTACCTGCGCGCGGTGGAGCGGGCCAAGGACGCGATCGCGGCCGGCGAGGCGATCCAGGTGGTCCTGGCCCGCCGCCAGAGCTTCGAGCTCCCGGCCGGCCCGGACGGCCGCCGGCTCGACGGCATCGGCCTGTACCGGGCCCTCCGGCGCGTGAACCCCTCGCCGTACCTGTTCTTCACCCGAACGCCCTCGTTCGAGGTGGTGGGCGCCAGCCCGGAGCTGCTGGTCCAGGTGGTGGGCGACCGCATGAGCACGCACCCGATCGCCGGGACCCGGCCGCGAGGCGCCACCGCGGCCGACGACGACCGCCTGGCCGACGAGCTGCGCAGCGACCCCAAGGAGCGCGCCGAGCACGTGATGCTCGTGGACCTCGGCCGGAACGACCTGGGGCGGGTCGCCCGGCCGGGCACGGTGAGCACCAGCCAGTACATGGAGGTGGAGCGCTACAGCCACGTCCTGCACCTGGTGAGCCACGTCGAGGCGCGGCTGCGGCCCGAGCTCGACGCACTCGACGCGCTGCGGTCGGTGTTCCCGGCCGGGACGCTGTCCGGCGCCCCCAAGATCCGGGCGATGCAGCTGATCTCGGCGGCCGAGGGCGAGCAGCGCGGGCTGTACGGCGGCGCCGTGGGGTACCTCGGCTACGACGGCAACCTCGACACCGCGATCACCATCCGCAGCGCCGTGCTCAAGGACGGCCTCGCGCACGTCCACACCGGCGCCGGGATCGTGGCCAAGAGCAACCCCGAGAGCGAGTTCGAGGAGACCGAGCACAAGGCCGCGGCGCTGCGCCGGGCGATCGAGCTGGCGGTGGCGCCCGCCGCCTCGCGACGCGCGCCGTCGGGCGGTGCCGGGCCCGTCCCCGAACGGGAGGGGGCCGCCTCGTGATCCTGATGATCGACAACTACGACTCGTTCACGTTCAACCTGGTGCAGGCGCTCGAGGCCGCCGGCGCCGAGGTCCGGGTCGTGCGCAACGACGCGCTGACCGCCGCCGACATCGAGGCCCTGGCGGACGACCCGAGCGCCGGGCTGCGGGGCATCGTGGTCTCGCCCGGCCCGGGCAGCCCCGACGAGGCCGGCGTCTCGATCGACGCCATCCGGGTCGCGGCGGAGCGCCGGATTCCGCTGCTCGGCGTGTGCCTGGGGATGCAGTCGATGGGCCGCGCGTTCGGCGCTTCAGTGGTGCGGGCCCCCACGCTCGTCCACGGCGAGGCGTCCGCCGTCAGCCACGACGGGGACGGGCTGCTGGCCGGCATGCCCGACGGATTCCAGGCTGCGCGGTACCACTCCCTGTGCGTGGACCCGGCGACCCTGCCCGACGATGTCACCGTCACCGCCACCAGCCCGCAGGACGGCGTCGTCATGGGCATCCGCCACCGCACGCTGCCCCTCGAGGGCGTCCAGTTCCACCCCGAGTCCGTGCTCACGCCCGACGGGCCCCACCTGCTCGCGAACTTCCTCCGGCTCGCCGGGGAGGGCGAGGCGTCGCGCCTCGACGCGGCGGCGGGCTCGTTCGCGACCCGCGGCATGGACGTCCCGGAGGCCGGCGGCCGTTCCCGGCCCGGTGCGGTCCCGGGCAGCGCGGCAGCGTCCGCGACGAACCAGGCGGCCCCGGCCGCGACGGCCCAGGAGGCCACCCGATGAGCGATCAGGTCCGCACCGCCCTCTCGACGATCGTCGATGGCGGCACCCTCACGCTGGAGCAGGCCGCCGCCGCGATGGGCGCGGTCATGGACGGGGAGGCCACGCCCTCCCAGCTGGCCGCCCTGCTGATGGGCCTGCGGATGCGCGGCGAGACGGTGGACGAGCTGGCCGGCTTCGCGACCGCCATGCGCGAGCGCGTGCTGCGCGTCACCGCGCCCGACGGCGCGATCGACGTCGTGGGAACCGGCGGTGACGGCTCCAACACGTTCAACATCTCCACCACCTCGGCCCTCGTCGTGGCCGCCGCGGGCGTGCCGGTGGCCAAGCACGGCAACCGCGCGATCACGTCGCGGTCCGGCTCGGCCGACGTGCTCGACGCGCTGGGGGTACGGATCGACCACGACGCCGCCTCCGCGTCCGCCTCGATCCGCGACCGCGGCTTCGTGTTCATGAGCGCCCTGCTGTTCCACCCCGCCATGAAGTACGCGGGCCCGACGCGCCGCGAGATCGGCGTGCGGACCGCGTTCAACCTGCTGGGCCCGCTCACCAACCCGGCCGGGGCCAAGCGGGCGCTGATCGGGGTGGGGGACCCGGCTGCGGCGCCCAAGGTGGCCGAGGTCGCCGCGCGCCTGGGCACCGACCGCACCTTCATCATCCACGGCGACGGCGTGGACGAGCTGCCGCTGGACGGCTCGGGCGTGCTGTACCACGTGGGCCCGGAAGGGGTCGTGCGCCACGCCGTGGTCGCGGCGCGGCTGGGCCTCTCGGCCGTGCCCACCAGGCGACTCGCGGGGGGCACGGCCGAGGAGAACGCGCGCATCACCGAGTCGGTGCTGCGCGGCGAGCCCGGGGCGCGCCGCGACGTCGTCCTGCTCAACGCCGGCGCGGCGCTCCTGGTGGCCGGCGCGGTCGACCGCCTGGAGGAGGGGATCGAGCAGGCGGCGCTGACGATCGACGCCGGCCTTGCGACCGAACTGCTGGAGCGGCTCCGCGCCGACCGACGGGCGCACGAGGCCGCTCAGACCGAGGAGGTGCGGGCATGACCGCCACCACGACGCGCCCGCACGCCGCCGCCCGAGGCGGCATCGCGGCCGAGATCGCCGACCGGCGCCGGCTCGACGTCGCGGTCGAGCTCGACGCCCTCGGCCCCGACGGGCTCCGCCGCGCCCTGGCCGCCGCGCCCGCCCCTCGCCCCGTCGCCGAGGCGCTGGCCGGCCCGGGGCTCCACCTGATCGCCGAGGTCAAGCGCCGCTCCCCGTCGGCCGGCGACATCGCCGCCGGCGACGACGCGGTCGCCCGCGCCCGCGCCTATGCCGCGGGCGGCGCCGCCGCGATCTCCGTCCTGTGCGAGCCGCACTGGTTCGGCGGGTCGGTGGCGGACCTGCGCGCGGTCCGGGCCGCGGTCTCGGTGCCGGTGCTGGCCAAGGAGTTCGTCGTGGACCCGCGGCAGCTGGAGCTGGTCCGCGCGGCCGGGGCCGACCTCGTCCTGCTGCTGGCGGTGCTGCACCCCCGCGCAAGGCTGGCGAGGCTCGCCGAACAGGCGCGGGAGCTCGGCCTCGAGCCCCTCGTCGAGGCGCACGACGCCCGCGAGCTGGACGCGGCGCTCGCCACCGGCGCCCGGCTGATCGGCCTGAACAACCGCGACCTGCGCACGCTCGACGTCGACCCGGAGCGCGCCGTCCGCCTGCGCGACCTGGTCCCGGGGGACCGGATCGCCGTCGCCGAGAGCGGCGTGCGGGACACGGCCACGGTCGCGCGCTGGCGGGCGACCGGGTTCGACGCCGCGCTGGTCGGGGAGGCCCTGATGCGCTCGCCCGACCCGGCCGCCGCGGCCCGCTCCTTCGTGGCCGCGGGAGCCTACCCTCGGGACCTCGCCGCCGCGGCGCGGGAGCCGATGGTCAAGATCTGCGGGGTCACCGACGAGGCGGGCGTCCTCGCCGCTGCCCGGGCGGGGGCGGACGCGATCGGGCTCAACTTCGCGGCCGGAACGCCGCGGGTCCTGGCGGTGGACGAGGGGGCGGCGCTCGCGCGCCTCGCCCGCGCGGCGGCGCCCGGGATGCGGATCGTCGCCGTCACCGTGGACCTGCCGCCGGACCAGCTGGCGCGCGTCCTGGCCTCGGTGGACCCGGACGCCGTCCAGCTCAACGGCGACGAGCCGCCCGAGGCGGTCGCGCGCGTCGGCCGGCCGGCCTGGAAGGCCCTGCGCGTCGGGGCCGGCGACACCGCCGACGAGGTCGTCGCCCAGGCACGAGCCTTCCTCGCGGCGGGCGCCGTGCACATCCTGCTCGACGCGGCCGGAGGTCCCCACCCGGGTGGCACCGGGACGCGCGTCGGGGAGTCGCTGGCGGCGGCGGTGGCCCGGGAGGTGCCGATCGTCCTCGCCGGGGGCCTCGAGCCCGCCAACGTGGCCGAGGCGATGCTCGCGGTCCCGGCCGTGGGCGCGGACGTGGCCTCGGGGACGGACCTCCCGCGCATCCAGGGGGAGCGGCCGCGCAAAGACCCCTTCCGCGTGGCGCTGTTCGCCAAGCGGGCGCGCGACGCACGACGGCACCGGCCCAACATCCCCGCCCGCCCGGCTCCCGTCCACGCCGGCCTGGTGGAGGCCGACGGTGCAGGGCGATGGGGCAAGGAGCGCGACTTCGGCGGGCGCTACGTCCCCGAGACCCTGATGGGCGCCCTGCAGCAGCTGGAGAGCGCGTACGAGGCCCTGCGCCACGACCCGCGGTTCTGGGCGGAGCTCGACGAGCTGCTCGGGCGGTTCGCCGGCCGGCCCACCCCGCTCTACCGCGCCGACCGGCTGGCCGCGGCCGTCGCCGCGGAGGCGGCGCGCCTCCGGGCCGAGGCGCTCGCGGCGGGGCGGCGCGGGCTGCCGCCGATCCCGGAGCGGTTCCGCCTATACCTCAAGCGCGAGGACGTGGCCCACACCGGCGCCCACAAGATCAACAACGCGCTCGGCCAGGCGCTGCTCACCCGGCGCCTGGGCAAGTCGCGCGTGATCGCGGAGACGGGCGCCGGCCAGCACGGCGTCGCCACCGCCACGGCGTGCGCGCTGCTGGGGCTGCCGTGCGTGGTGTTCATGGGCGAGGAGGACATCCGGCGCCAGGCGCCCAACGTGCTCCGGATGCGCGCGCTGGGAGCCGAGGTCAGGTCGGTCACCTCGGGCACGGCCACGCTCAAGGACGCGGTCAACGAGGCGATGCGCGACTGGGTGACCAACGTCGAGACGACGCACTACGTGCTCGGCTCCGCGATGGGCCCGCACCCGTACCCGACCATCGTCCGAGACTTCCAGCGGCGCATCGGCGACGAGGCGGCGGCCCAGCTGTTCGCGCTCGAGGGCCGGCTCCCGGACCTCGCGCTCGCCTGCGTGGGCGGCGGCTCCAACGCCATCGGCCTGCTGGCGAGGTTCATCGGCGAGCCGTCCGTCCGGCTCGCCGTGGCCGAGGCGGCGGGCGACGGCATCGAGACCGGGCGCCACGCCGCGGCCATCGCGGGCGGCACGCCGGGCATCCTGCACGGCAGCCGGTCGCTCATGCTCCAGGACCGCGACGGCCAGGTGGTCGAGGCGGTGTCGGCCTCGGCCGGCCTCGACTACCCGGGGGTCGGCCCCCAGCTGGCGGCCCTCGCCGAGGCAGGCCGCATGGAGGTGGGCACGTCCACTGACCGCGAGGCGATCGCGGCGATGAAGGCGGCGACGCGGACGGAGGGGATCCTGCCCGCCCTCGAGACCTCGCACGCCGTGGCCGCGCTGCCGAAGCTGCTGGCCGGCCTCGAGGGCTCGGGCTCGCCGTTCGCGGAGGATTCGGTGCTGCTGGTCGGGTTCTCCGGCCGCGGCGACAAGGACATGGCGGCGCTCGAGCGCTTCGCCGACGTCGAGCCCTGGGAGGCCGCGCGATGACCGGGTCCGCGGGCGCGGCCGCCGCGCCGCAGCACACCAACACGACGGCCGGCGCGCAGCGGATCGCCCGCGCGTTCGCGAGGGCGCGCGCCGAGGGGCGTGCGGCGCTGATCCCGTACGTCGTCGCGGGCTACCCCGATGCCGAGGGGTCGTTCGCGGCGGCCTGCGCGGCGATCGACGCCGGCGCCGACCTGCTGGAGGTGGGGCTGCCGTACTCCGACCCGCTCGCCGACGGGGCCACGCTCCAGCGGGCGTCGCAGGGGGCGCTGGCCGCCGGGGCCACGTTCGAGTCCAGCCTGGCCCTGCTCGGCCGAATCGCTGCCGCGCGCCCGGCGGTGCCGGTCGTGGCCATGGGCTACGCGAACCAGCTGATCGGGGGCGGCGACGGCCGCGACCGGGCCCGGGCGCTGGCCGCGGCCGGGGCGGCCGGGGTCATCGTGGCCGACCTCACCCCGGACGAGGGCGGCCCGTTCGAGACCGTCGCCGCGGAGGCCGGGATCGCGGTGGTGTACCTGGTCGCGCCGACCACGGCGCCCGAGCGGCGCGCCATGGTGGCCGCCCGCTCCGGCGGCTTCCTCTACTGCGTGTCGCTGGTCGGCGTCACCGGGGCGCGCGCGTCGCTGCCGACCACGGTGGCGAGGCTGGTCCGGGAGGTGACGGCCGTCTCGCCCGTGCCGGTGGCGGTGGGCTTCGGCGTGTCCAGGCCGGCGCACGTGCGGGCGATCGCGCGGGCGGGGGCGTCGGGGATCATCACCGCGTCGGCGCTGGTGGACGCGCTGGGCCCGGACGGCCGGGACGTCGCGGCGCTGTCGGCGCTGGTCGCGAGGCTGCGGGCGGCCACGGCGCGCCGGCCGCGGGCCTGAGTCCGGGCCCGGTCGCCAGACTCCCCTGGGGGCGACCGCGGGCCGGGCCGGCTCAGCCCCAGGGACGGATCGGCCGGAGATGCTCGACCACAAGCGAGGCGAGCGCTCCAGGTGCCTCCATCCCGACCATGTGGGCGACGTCGGGGACCACGGCCAGGCGGGCGCCCGGCACGGTGGACGCGACCCGAGCGGCCGCTGCATGGGATCCGCTCGTGTCGAGCGCTCCGTCGACAGCCAGCGTCGGCACGGCCACGTCGGCAAGGCGCTCGTTCGCCGACGGAAGGAGTGGGATCGGCCGCGCGTGGACGTGGTCGGGTGCACAGCTCGGGCGGTCCATCCGCCAGACGAGGTCGCGGATGGCCGGCTCCACGCGCGTCGGCGGCTGACCGACACCGTCAACCCAGAGCCGGACGTCCAGATCGGCGAGCCGATCCGCATCGCCGTCCCGCTCGGCCGCCTCCATCTCGGCCTCGATCGCCTGCTCCTCCGGAGTGGCGCCGCCGTCGAACCCGCCAATGCCCGTCGCCACGAGGACGAGGGCGACGACTCGGCGCGGCGACTCGATCGCGACGTCGAGGGCGGTCATGCCGCCGAGCGAGTTGCCGACGAGCGCCGCGCGCTCGATCCCGAGGGCGTCCATGACCGCGAGGACGTCGGCCCGGCGGGAGAAGTCGACGCTCTCGGTCTTGGACCGGCCGATGCCCCGGTGGTCGAAGCGGACCGCGCGGTAGCCGGCGCCGACCAGGTGGGGCACCAGCGCGTCCCATGCCCGCAGATCGGCGATGCCCGCGTGGAGCAGGACGATCGGCGGGCCGTCCCCGTCGACCACCGTGAACAGCCGGGCGCCGGGGACGTCGACGTCCGTGGTGAGGCGGGCCATGCCGGCATGGTAGCCCGCGGCGACTCGCGCAGGGCAGGTGGAGCCGCGTCCAGTCGGGCCCGCCGGGGCGCGAGGCGGCTGGCCCCGCCATACTGGTGTCGTGACGACCCTCCGCGTCCTCGTCGAGGCGACCCCGAAGCGGGCGTTCGCGTCTGCGCTCGACTGGCCCGGCCTGGCCCGCAGCGGCCGGGACGAGGCCGCGGCGCTCGTCGCGCTGGCCGTCGCGATGCAGCGCTACGCTCCGGTAGCGGAGCTCGCGGGCGAGCCGTTCGACCCGGCCGCCGGGTTCGAGGTGGTCGAGCGCGTCCCCGGTGACGCGTCCACCGCGTTCGGGGTGCCCGCCATGGTCGCGTCCGCCGACCGCGCGCCCGCGGATGCGGCGGACGCCCGCCGGCTGGCGGCCCTGGTGGATGCCGCCTGGCGGACCTTCGACGCCGTGGCCGCGGCCGCCCCCGAGTCGCTGCGCAAGGGGCCCCGCGGCGGCGGGCGCGACCGGACCAAGATCGTGGACCACGTCAACGGGGCCGACGCCGCCTATGCCTCGGTGCTCGGCCGCCGGCACCGCCCCGTGGACCGCGCGTCCGTGCTAGCGATGCGGGCCGACGTGCTGGGCGTGCTGCGCGAGCCGTCGGACGGGAGCCCGGTCGCGGGCAGGCGGTGGCCGCCGCGCTACGCGGCCAGGCGGATCGCCTGGCACGCCCTCGACCACGCCTGGGAGATCGAGGACCGGATCGGCCCGGCCTGAGCGCGGTACCGCCCGTGCCGCCGGGCCGTTCGGCCGTGGGGCGACGGCGCCCGGGTCCCGGGGGGTTCGGGCCGTTGGTCCATGCCGCACCCCCGTCCGCGGGCCGGACAATCGACGGGTCGGCGCGCCGGCCGGCGCCACCCGCAGCGAGGCACCCTCTTGTCCACCACCCGGCGTGCGCCGAACCCCGACCCGCCCGCCCCGACCGAGGCGGTTGACGAGGGCGTCCCGCGCCACGACTCGGGCACGGTGGTGGACCCGTGGGTCGGGCGTCTGGCCGCCAGCGAGGGCATGTTCGTCACCGACGACCGGCAGCGGATCGTCGCCTGGTCGAGCGCCGCCCAGCGACTGCTCGGCTTCTCGCCCGAGGAGGCCGTCGGCCGAACCTGCTACCAGGTGGTGATGGGCCGCGAGCCGGACGGCCATCCCGTGTGCGGCCGCAACTGCTCCGTGACGCGGAACGCCCGCCGGCTCCGGGGCACCGCGAGCTACGACGTCGTGGCCCACACGCGGGATGGCTGCCTCAAGAGCGTCGCCAACACGGTGCTCGTGATCGAGGGTCCGGAACGGGCGTTCCACGTGGTCCACCTGCTCCGCGAAACGCCGACGGCCGCACCCCTGGCCCGGCGCGAGGAGCCGGCGGCCGGCGCCGACGAGCCCCTGGTCGAGTCCCTCACCCGGCGCGAGCTGGAGGTCCTCCGCCTGCTGGCCCGCGGCGCCTCGATCGACGAGATCGCGGCCGAGCTGACGATCAGCGTCCTGACCGCCCGCAACCACTCGGCCAACATCGCGCGCAAGCTCGGGGCCCACAGCCGGCTCGAGACCGTGCTGCTGGCCATGCGCCGCGGGCTCGTCTAGACCGCCAGTCGTCCCGAACGGCCCGAGCCAACGGCCACGCCGTCGGGCGCCGACGGCCCGGCGAAAATAGTGCAGGCGCACCATGAATCGGCGCGCATCCCGGGCACGATACGGAGGGGAATGGCCGGAGCCTGGGGTGGCCTGCTGGGCCCTCCTGCCCCGGACGCGGATCGAGCGCCTTGCGCTCGGGAGGATGAGGACCGCTCGTGGACCCGCTGATGCTGTCCCGATGGCAATTCGGGATCACCACCGTCTACCACTTCCTGTTCGTCCCGCTGACGATCGGCATGGCGTTCACCACGGCCGGGTTCCACACCGCGTGGTACCGGACCGGCAAGGAGCAGTACCTGCGCCTGACCCGGTTCTTCGGCGAGCTGTTCCTGATCAACTTCGCGCTCGGCGTCGTGACCGGCATCGTGCAGGAGTTCCAGTTCGGCATGAACTGGAGCAGCTACAGCCGGTTCGTCGGGGACATCTTCGGGGCGCCGCTGGCGATCGAGGGGCTGCTGGCGTTCTTCCTCGAGTCCACGTTCCTGGGCCTCTGGATCTTCGGCTGGGGCCGCCTGTCGAAGGGCGTCCACGTGGCGACGATCTGGATCGCCGCCGTCGGCACCGCCCTCTCCGCCTACTTCATCCTGGCCGCCAACGCCTGGATGCAGCACCCCGTCGGCTACGAGGTGAACACGGCGGCCGGCCGGGCGGAGCTCAAGGACATCGGCGCCGTCCTGACCAACATCACCGCGCTGATCACGTTCCCGCACACCATCGCGGCCGCGTTCATGACCACCGGCGCGCTCGTCACCGGGGTCGCCATGTGGCGCCTGGTCAAGCGCCGCGGCGAGGACGAGGGCGCCTTCCGGGCAGCCGCCAAGGCGGGCGCGGTGATGCTCCTGATCGCCGGCATCGCGGTCGCGATCACCGGTGACATGCAGGGCAAGATCATGACCGACCAGCAGCCGATGAAGATGGCGGCCGCCGAGGCGCTGTACACCACGGAGCAGCCCGCGTCGTTCTCGCTGTTCACCGTCGGCACCCTCGACGGCAGCAAGGAGCTGTTCTCGATCCGGATCCCGGACCTGCTGAGCTTCCTCGCCACCGGCAACTTCAACGGCAAGGTCGAGGGCATCAACGACCTGCAGGCGCAGTACCAGCAGCCGGCGCCGCAGGGCTACGGGCCGGGCGACTACAAGCCCAACATCCCGGTCACGTACTGGACCTTCCGGCTCATGATCGGCGCAGGCGCCCTGGCTGCGCTGGCCGCCCTGTGGTTCCTGTACCGGATGCGCAAGGGCGGGCTGCCCGGCAGGGGCGCCGTCGCGGTGGCGATCCTGCTGCCGCTCCTGCCACTGGCCGCGAACTCGCTCGCCTGGCTGTTCACCGAGATGGGCCGCCAGCCGTGGATCGTGTTCGGGCTGATGGAGACGTCCACCGCGGTCTCGCCCACGTCCACTACGCTGGACGTCCTGATCTCGGTGGTCGGGTTCACGCTCCTGTACGGGGCCCTGGCCATCGTGATGGTAGGGCTGATGGTCCGCCGGGTGCGCGAGGGCCTGCCGCCCGCCAGCGCCGACAAGAGTTTCGAGCACGAGTCCGAGGCTGACCTCGGCCTCGGGTACTAGGGGATACGGAGATGGAGCTCACCACCGTCTGGTTCGCCCTCATCGCCGTCCTCTGGATCGGCTACTTCGTCCTCGAGGGCTTCGACTTCGGGGTCGGCGTCCTGTCGCCGATCCTGGGCAAGACCGAGCCCGAGCGGCGCGCGATCCTGCGCACGATCGGCCCGGTCTGGGACGGCAACGAGGTCTGGGTGCTGGTCGCAGGCGGCGCCACGTTCGCCGCCTTCCCGGAGTGGTACGCGACCCTGTTCTCGGGCTTCTACCTCGCGCTGTTCCTGCTCCTCGTGGCCCTCATCACGCGGGGTGTCGCGATCGAGTACCGCAACAAGCGCAGCTCCCTCGCCTGGCGCACGCGCTGGGACCTGCTGCTCGCGATCGCCAGCTTCGTGCCCGCCCTGCTCTGGGGCGTGGCCTTCGCGAACATCGTGGCCGGCGTGCCGATCGACGCGCAGAAGAACTACACGGGCGACCTGTTCACCCTGCTCAACCCGTTCGGGCTGCTGGGCGGGCTGACCACGCTGTCCCTGTTCCTGACCCACGGCCTGGTGTTCCTCGCGCTCAAGACCGAGGGCGAGATCCGGGAGCGGGCCAACCGCCTGGTGACCCCCGTCGGCCTCGTCACCGCGGTCATCGCGGTGGCGTTCCTCGCCTGGGCCAACGCCCAGACGGGGACGGCCGTGTCGTGGGTCGTGGCGGCCCTCGCGGCCCTCGCGTTCGTGGGCGGCCTGGCGGCCAACCGCGTCAAGCGCGAGGGCTGGGCGTTCATCGGCTCGGCCGTGACGATCGCGCTGGCCGTGGTCAGCCTGTTCACGGCGCTGTTCCCCGACGTCATGCCGTCCAGCACCAACCCGGCCTACAGCCTGACCACGACGAACGCATCGTCCACCGAGTACACGCTCACGATCATGACCGTGGTGGCCGTGATCTTCACGCCCATCGTCCTGATCTACCAGGGGTGGACCTACTACGTGTTCCGCAAGCGGGTCTCGGTCCAGCGGCCGGCCAAGTCATGACGGCCGGGCGCCGGCAGGCCGCACCCGGTCGACCCTGACCCGGCGCCCGAGCGTCCCGGCGCGGTCCGCGTCCTCGGCCCGATGAACCTGCACCGCCGTCTCCTCGCAACGGGGGGCACGCCGACCGCCGCGCTGGCCGCGGCGATCGCACTCGGTCTGGCCGGCGCCGTCCTCGCCGTCGCCCAGGCGTGGCTGCTGGCCCACGCGATCTCGTCGGCGTTCCAGGGCCGAGCTGGCGTCGCGGAGCTGACCGGCACGCTGGCCCTGCTCGCGCTGGTGCTGCTGGCCCGGGCCGGGCTCTCCTGGGCGGCCGAGCTGGTGGCCGTGCGGATCAGCGGTCGGGTGAAGGCCGCCCTCCGCGCGCGGCTGCTCGCCGCGGCCGTGGCGCAGGGCCCGCGACTCGCCGCGGAGCGCTCCACAGCCCGGACGGCGCTGCTCGCCACCCGCGGCCTCGACGCGCTCGACGGCTACTACGCCCGGTACGTCCCGCAGCTGGTGCTGGCGGCCGTGGTGCCGGTGGCGGTCGTGGCGTGCCTGGGCTTCGTGGACGCGGTGGCCGCGCTGACCGTGGCCCTCACCGTCCCGCTCATCCCCGTGTTCATGGTGCTGATCGGGCGGATGTCGGCGGCGTACCGCGACCGGCGCTGGGCCGCCCTGGGCCGGCTGGCCCACCGCTTCGCGGACGTCGTCGCGGGGCTGCCGACGCTGCGGGCATTCGGGCGGGCGGACGCCCAGGTGGCGATCCTGCGGCGGGCCACCGACGCCTACCGCTCGTCCACGATCGCGACCCTGCGGGTGGCCTTCCTGTCGGCGATGGTCCTCGAGCTGCTGGCGACCATCTCGGTGGCCCTCGTCGCGGTGGGGGTGGGGCTGCGACTCGTCGACGGCAGCCTCGGGCTGGAGGTGGGCCTGTTCGCGCTGGTGCTGGCGCCGGAGGCGTACCTGCCGCTCCGGCGGCTGGGCTCCGAGTTCCACGCCGCCGAGGAGGGCGTGGCCGCGGCCCGCGACGCCTTCGCCCTGCTCGACGCGTCGCCGGGCCCCGAGTCGGGCGCCGCCGGCGCGCCGCCGCCGGACCCGCTCGCGGCGGTTCGGATCGAGGGCGTCTCGGTGGAGCAGCCGGGCCGGGAGGTCTCGGCGCCGGCCGGCGCGTCGCTCGAGGTCCGTCCCGGCGAGGTCGTGGCCGTCACCGGGCCCAGCGGCGCCGGCAAGAGCACGCTGCTGGCCGCGGTCCTCGGGTTCACCGTGCCCACGTCGGGACGGGTCCTGATCCTCGGGGCGGACGGGACGGCCCGTGACGTGGCGGACCTGGACGCTGATGCGTGGCGTCGCCGCATCGCCTGGGTCCCGCAGGTGCCCTACCTGGCCCCCGGGACGATCGCCGACAACGTGCGGCTGGGGGCGCCCGGGGCCGGCGACGATGCAGTCGCCGCCGCCCTCGCCGCCGTGGGCCTGGGCGACCTGCCGCTCGACCGCACGGTGGGGGAGCGTGGACGCGGCCTGTCCGGCGGCCAGCGCCGGCGCGTCGGCGTGGCGCGGGCCCTGCTCCGGCGGGCGTCGCTGCTCCTCCTGGACGAGCCGACCGCGGGGCTCGACGCCGAGGCGGAGGCGCGCGTGCTGGCCGCGGTCCGCGCCGAGGCCGAGCGAGGCGCGGCGGTGCTGCTGGTGGCGCACCGGCCAGGGGCCGTGGCCGGGGCGGACCGGACGGTGGCGGTGCGCTGGGCCGCGGTCGAGGACGCGGCCGGCGGCGCTCCGGGGGCGGCCACGGTCCAGGCGGCCCCGGCATGACGGCGCTGCTCGCCGTCCTGCGCTTCGGGCGGCCGGTCACCCCGCGCCTGCTGCTCGCGGTGGCGGCCGGCCTGGGCGCGGCGGCGTGCGCCATCGGCCTGTCGGCGACCTCGGCGTGGCTGATCTCGAGGGCGGCCCAGCAGCCGCCGATGTTCGCGCTGATGCTCGCCATCACCGGGGTGCGCGCGTTCGGCATCGGGCGGGGCGTGCTGCGCTACGCCGAGCGGCTGTCGGCGCACGACGCGGCATTCCGGGTGCTGGGCGAACTGCGCGCCGCCGCGTACGCGCGCCTGGCGCGGCTCGCCCCGGCAGGCCTGGCCGAGCTGCGCTCGGGCGACCTGCTGGCCCGGCTGGTGGGGGACGTGGACGGCCTCGCCGACGTCTGGCTGCGGGTGCTCCTGCCGGGCGCCTCGGCCGGCCTCGCGACGGCCGGGGCCGTGCTGCTCGTTGGCGGGCTGCTCCCGGCCGCGGGGGTGATCCTGGCCCTCACCGTGCTGGCGACGGCAGTCGGCGGGCCGCTCGCCGCGGGTGCGGTCGCCCGGCGCGCCGAGCGCTCGCTGGCTCCCGCCCGCGGCGCGCTCGCCGAGGTGGCGCTGGAGACGCTGCGCGGGGCGCCGGAGCTGGTCGCGCTGGGGGCGGCGCCGCGCGCCCTGGCCGCGG
>JAJYLZ010000003.1 GCA_021787395.1 Chloroflexota bacterium | reverse complement strand
CGCCCGGTGCCGCCGGCCGCCGCCCCGCGCCGCCGCCCGCCGCCCCGCGCCGCCAGCCGCTGCCACCACCCGTCGGCTGTCGCCGAGAGCGGGTGGGTTCCGGGTCGTTAGCGAATCGCGGAACGACTTCCCACGCTGCGGCGGAAGCTCCTCGGTGGCGGGACGTGTCCCACCCCGGTGCCGGCCAGCCAGGCGGCGATCTGGCGCAGCGCGGTCGGGTCGACCTGGTAGAGCAGTCCGCGACCGTCGAGGCGGAAGGGGAAGGCGCGGACGAGCCCGGCCTCCTCGAGCAGTCGAAGCTGTCGCGACACGGCGGGTCGGCTGAGCTCGAGTTCCGCGGCGATCGAGGACGGACGGCGCGGCTGGAGCGCGATGAGGGCGATGATGGCGCGGCGGGTCGGATCCGCCAGAAGCGCGATGCCGGGTCCGTTGCGCCTCGCCATTCGACGAGCATGATGGAGCCGCCTTATCCGCTGTTCTCCGGCCCCTTATTCGTTCTGCGATTCGCGAACGATCCGGAACCCACCCTGTTCTTGGAGAGGTCCGCCGGCGGCTCAACGCCCGCCAAGGGCCCCGAGCCACGCCAGGGCCCCCGGGGCCCGCCAGAGGCCCCAAGAGACCGCCAGATGCCGAACGGGCCTCCGGACGGAGCGGCGCCGCCTGGCGGCCCAGGAGCCGGCGGCCACCCGGACGCCGGCCTGCCATGTGGCGCCTCCGGTAGCATGGCCGTCCCATGCCCGGCACCACTGCGCCGCCGACAGCGCCGCTCATCACCGCCCGTGGCCTGACGAAGCGATTCGGGAGCTTCACGGCCGTCGACGCCATCGACTTCGAGGTGGCGCCGGGCGAGAGCTTCGGCTTCCTCGGGCCGAACGGCGCGGGCAAGACGAGCACGATGCGGATGATCGGCTGCGTGTCGCCGCTCTCGGCCGGCGAGATCCGGATCCTGGGCCTCGACCCGGCCCGGGACGGGCCGGCGATCCGCAGCCGCCTGGGCGTGGTGCCCCAGGAGGACACGCTGGACACCGACCTCTCGGTGCGCGACAACCTGGTGATCTACGGCCGCTACTTCGGCCTGTCGCGGGCCGAGTCCGCCCGCCGGGCCGACGACCTGCTCGAGTTCGCGCAGCTCTCGGAGCGGGCGAAGGACAAGGTGGACCCGCTGTCGGGCGGGATGAAGCGCCGCCTGACGATCGCCCGGGCGCTCATCAACGAGCCCTCGATCATGCTCCTCGACGAGCCCACTACCGGCCTCGACCCCCAGGCGCGGCACCTGCTCTGGGAGCGCCTCTACCGCCTCAAGCAGCGGGGCGTGACGCTGGTCCTGACCACCCACTACATGGACGAGGCGGAGCAGCTGTGCGACCGCCTCGTGGTCATGGACAAGGCGAGGATCGTGGCCGAGGGCTCGCCCCTCGAGCTGATCGAGCGCTATTCCTCGCGCGAGGTCACCGAGCTGCGCTTCCCGGTGGGCGTCCAGGAGACGCTGGGCGACCGCCTCGACGGGATCGGGGACCGCATCGACCGCCTGCCCGACCGCGTCCTCGTCTACAGCGACGACGGCGAGGCCGTGTCGGCCGCCGTCCGGGCCCGCGGCCTGCTGCCGCAGACCGTGCTGGTCCGCCGCAGCTCGCTCGAGGACGTGTTCCTGCGGCTCACCGGCCGGGCGCTGGTGGACTGAGCGCGATGGCGAGCGTGCCGGCCCCGTTCCCGCGCCCGCGGCCGATCGACGCCTACCGGGCCGCGTACGAGCACCAGGTGCTGCTCTACCTGCGCAACTGGCGCGGCTCGGTGTTCGGCAACTTCGCGCAGCCGGTCCTGTTCCTGCTCGCGATGGGGGTCGGGCTGGGCTCCTACGTGGACCGGGGCGGCACCAACGCGACCGACGGCGTGCCGTACCTCCAGTTCCTCGCCCCCGCGCTGCTGGTGTCGACGGTGATGCAGGGCGCCGCGGCCGAGGGCACCTTCCCGGTGCTGTCGGGCTTCCACTGGGTCAAGCGCTACCACGCTATGTACGCGACGCCGCTGACGGCTCGGGCGATCGCGTTCGGGCAGCTCGCGTGGACGATCACCCACACGCTGCTGGTCGCGGTGATCTTCGCGCTGATGATCTGCCTGTTCGGCGCCGCGGCGACGCCGGGGATCGTGTGGTCGGTGCCGATCGGCGTGCTCACCGGCATCGCCTTCTCCGCGCCCATCTCCGCGTTCATGACCACGCAGCGGGACACCAACGCCTGGAACAACATCTGGCGCTTCGGCATCACGCCGCTGTTCCTGTTCAGCGGCACCTTCTTCCCGATCGACCGCCTGCCCGAGCTGATCCGCCCGCTCGCCTGGGTGCTGCCGCTGTGGCACGGCGTGGACCTCGCCCGGGCGCTCGCCCTGGGGACCGCCGGGCAGGCGCCGCTGCTCCACGCGGCCCACCTGGTGATCCTGCTCGCGATGGCGGGCGTCGGCGTGTGGGCGATGTTCGTCCGCTTCCGCCGCAGGCTGGACGGCTGACGATGGCCTCCTCCGTGCCCGCCCTCGGCCGCATCCTGCCGTCCCCGTTCGGCAGCCGCCGCGCCGTGCTGATGATCGAGCACAACGTGGTGCGCTACCGGAGCACCTGGATGGTGCTGTTCTCCGGGTTCTTCGAGCCGCTGTTCTACCTGCTCTCGATCGGCTTCGGCATCGGCGGCATGGTGGGCGACATCGCCGGCCCGGGCGGCCAGCTCATCCCGTATGCGCTGTTCGTGGCGCCCGCGCTCCTCGCGTCCGCGTCGATGAACGGCGCGGTCACCGAGTCCACGTTCAACTTCTTCTTCAAGCTCAACTACGTCAAGCTCTACGACTCGATCCTGGCCACCCCGATGGCACCCGGCGACGTGGCCCTGGGCGAGATCGGATGGGCGGTCATCCGGTCGATGCTCTACGCGCTCGGCTTCTTCGTCGTGATCGTGGCCCTGGGCCTGGTGCGCTCACCGCTGGCGGTCCTGGCGGTGCCCGCGGCGATGCTCCTCTCGTTCGCCTTCGCCGCGGTGGGCATGGCCATGACCACGTGGATGCGCGGCTGGCAGGACTTCGACCTGGTCTTCCTGGTGACGCTGCCGCTGTTCCTGTTCTCGGGCACCTTCTACCCGATCTCGGCGTACCCGGAGGCCCTCCGCGTGCTCGTGACGCTGACGCCGCTCTACCAGGGCGTGGACCTCATCCGGGGCCTCGTCATGGGCGTGCTGGACCTCGGCTCGCTGCTCCACCTGGCGTACCTGGTCGTGATGGGCCTGGCGGGCCTCGCGGTCGTCAGCGGCCGCCTGGACCGGCTGCTGCGCAAGTAGCGGCCGGGCGCCGCAGGGCTCCCAGAGGCGCCGGGCGGCAGGCAGGAGCGGCGTCGCGGGCACGGATCGCCGCCCCCGGCTAGCATCCGCAGGTGCCCTCCGCCGATCCCCGAGCCGCTGCCGCAGCGGCCCGAGACCTCGCGTCCCTCGACGCTGCGATCACCGCCTGCGACGCCTGCCCGCGCCTGGTGGCCTGGCGTGAGGATCAGGCGCGCCGCAAGGTCGCCCGCTTCCGCGATGAGACGTACTGGGCGCACGCGGTGCCCGGCTTCGGCGACTCCGCGGCCCGGATCCTGCTGGTCGGCCTCGCCCCGGCCGCCCACGGCGGCAACCGCACCGGGCGCGTGTTCACGGGCGACGCGTCCGGCGACTTCCTGTGGCGCGCGATGCACGCCGCCGGCCTCGCGAGCCAGCCCGAGGGGCGCAGGGCCGGCGACGGGCTGCGACTCCACGGCGTGCGGGTCGCGGCCGCCGTCCGGTGCGCCCCGCCCGCCAACAAGCCGACCCCCGACGAGCAGGCCCGCTGCCGTCCGTACCTGGCGCGGGAGCTGGAGCTGCTGCGCGAGCTGCGGGTGATCGTCCCGCTTGGCGCGATCGGGTGGGACGCCGCGCTCCGGACGCTGAGTGCCCTCGGCCATGCCGCCCCGGTGCCCAAGCCGCGCTTCGGCCATGCCGTCGAGGCGCAGGTCGGGCGGTACACGCTGCTCGGCTCGTACCACCCGAGCCAACAGAACACGTTCACGGGCAAGCTCACCCAGCCGATGCTCCAGGACGTGCTCCGGCGCGCGAAGGAGCTGGCCGGCCTCTGACGCCGGCCCCTGGCCGCGGCCGCGGGCGCCGGCCGACGCCCCGCGGCGAGGCTGCGCCGGCGGCCGCGGGGCCGCATGCCGAACCGCCGCTACACTCTGTCCACCCATGGCAGCAGCAGAGCGCGACTACTACGAGGTGCTCGGCGTCGAGCGCGGCGCGTCCGACGCCGACATCAAGCGAGCCTTCCGCAAGCTCGCCCAGCAGTGGCACCCCGACGTCAGCAAGGAGCCGGAGGCCGACGCCCGGTTCAAGGAGATCAACGAGGCCTACCAGGTCCTGAGCGACCCCCAGCGGCGCCAGCAGTACGACCTGTTCGGCCGGGCCGGCGTGTCGGGCGCGGCGGGCGGCGATCCGTTCGGCGGGGCGGGCTTCGGCGGCTTCTCCGACATCTTCGACGCCTTCTTCGGCGGCGCGATGGGCGGCCAGGCGCGGCGGGCGCGCCCGCAGACGGGCAGCGACCTGCGCTACGACCTGCGGATCACGTTCGAGGAGGCGGTCCTCGGCTGCGACAAGGAGATCGAGTTCCCGGTCCTCGGCCGCTGCGACACGTGCGGCGGCTCGGGCGCCAAGCCGGGCACGACGGCCTCGACCTGCAGCCAGTGCAACGGGCGCGGCGAGGTCCGGAGCATCCGCCAGACGATGCTGGGCCAGATGGTCAACGTCCAGCCCTGCCCGCGCTGCCACGGCGAGGGCCGCACGATCGACTCGCCCTGCGAGACGTGCCGGGGCGAGGGCCGCACACAGCGCACCCGGACCCTGCGCGTGTCGATCCCGGCCGGGATCGACGAGGGGCACCAGGTCCGCCTGTCCAACGAGGGCGAGGTGGGGCCGCGCGGGGGCGCCCCGGGCAGCCTCTACGTGGCGGTCCACGTGGCCGACCACCCCAGCCTCACCCGCGAGGGCACCGAGCTGTTCTACGAGGCCGAGCTCTCGATCGCCCAGGCCGCGCTGGGCACCAAGCTCAAGGTGCCGGTCGTGGGCGGCGACCCGATCGACGTGGACATCCGGCCGGGCACGCAGCCGGGCACCGAGATCCGGCTCCGCGGCAAGGGCGTCCCCCACCTGCGGCGGCAGAACCAGCGGGGCGACCTGCACGTGATCGCGAACGTGGTCGTGCCGACCAAGCTCACCAAGCGCCAGCGCGAGCTGCTCGAGGCGTTCGCGAAGGAATCCGGCGACAGCGTCCCCGGCGGCGGGCTGCGCGAGAAGCTGGGCCTCGGGTGAGCGGCCCGCTCGACGGGCTCGACCTGGCGGGGGCCGCCGCCGCGAAGGACGCCTGGCTGGAGCTGTCCGTCGCCGCCGACCACGAGGCGGTGGAGGCCGTGTCCGAGATCCTGTCGCGGGCGGCCCCTGGCGGGACCAGCGTGGAGCCCGCCTTCGAGCTGGTCGAGGACGGGCTGGCGGCCCGTCTGGACCTCGCCCGCCCCGCGCTGGTGCGCGCCTACCTGCCCGTGCGCTCGCCGGAGGCCGTGCGGAGCGCGGTGGCGCAGGCGGACCGCGAGCTCGGCCACCTCCAGGCGTTCGGCCTCCGTCCCATCGGCGACCTCGGCGCCCGCCTGGTCCGCGAGGCCGACTGGGCCAACGCCTGGAAGGTGCACTTCCCGGTGCTGCGGGTCGGGCGGCGCATCGTGATCCGGCCGACCTGGCGCCGGCACCGCCGCCAGCCCGACGACGTGGTGCTCGCGCTCGACCCCGGCATGGCGTTCGGGACGGGGCTCCACCCGACCACCCGGCTGTGCCTGGCGGCGCTCGAGGCGCTGGCCGACCGCGGCGCGCTCGACGGCGCGCGGGTGCTCGACGTCGGGTCGGGCAGCGGGATCCTCTCGATCGGCGCCGCACGGCTGGGGGCCGCGAGCGTGCTCGCCGTGGACGTGGACCCCATCGCGGTCGAGGCCTCGGCCGCCAACGCCCGCCGCAACCGGCTCGCACGCCGGATCCGCGTCCGCGAGGGGAGCGCCCCGTCCGGCGAGGGGCCGTTCGACGTCGTGCTCGCGAACCTGATCGCGTCCCTGCTGGTCACCCTGGCCGACGGCCTGGCGGAGGACCTGCGGCCGGGCGGCACGCTGCTGGCCTCGGGGATCTTCGCCAACCGCGAGGCCGAGGTCGTGGCGGCCCTCGGTCGGCGCGGCCTGTCGATCGCGCGCCGCTGGACCGAGGGCGACTGGGTGGCCCTCGAGGCGGTGCGGCCCCCCGGCTGAGCCGACGCCCGTGCGGCCCGGCCGGCGGCGCCGCGGCGCGGGGGCTTGCGGCGTCCTGCCATGCTTCGCTGGTCCGCAGCCACCCGGTGCGGCGTCCCAGCGGAGAGCCCCCCAATGCACGTCGTCGTCGTCAACCGCATCACCCTGACCGTCCCCGTCGAGGAGGTGGTGGCCGACATCGACCGCGTCATGCCCTCGATCTTCGCGGGCCTCGAGGGCTTCGTCGGGCAGACGCTCGTCAAGACGGGTCCCCAGGAGCTGACCGTGATCGGCCGTTGGGCATCGCCCGAGGCGGCGGCCGCCGGCGCGGCGGTGGTCGGGCCGGGCCCCTTCCACACCTGGGTGGCGCCCCGCATGACGGGCCAGGACCGAGCCTTCGGCGAGGTCGTCAGCGACATCGGCTGGGGCAGCTGACCCGTTCCGCGGGCAGTGGCGTGCCGCGATCCGCAGAGTCGGGGCGGCGCCTACCCGTCCGCTCGCCGGTGGGCCGAGAGGAACTCCCACGTCACCCGCGTCGCATCGATCGTCCGGCTGACGCGCCCCAGGTGGGGCGGCATCCACGCGCGCGCCCCGGGCCAGGTGTGCCCGCCGCCCTCGATGCGGTAGAAGGCGAGGTCCGAGGCGGTCGTCGCCCCCGACCAGCGGCGCACGGTCACGTCGGCGCCGATCGCCTCCGTCGGCAGCGGGTCGGCCCCGTTCACGGTCGCCCATCGAGCGGCCCAGGTGTCGACGCCGACGATCGGGCCCGATGCCCCCCGCACGAGCAACCGCATGAGCGGGCCGCTCCGCCGCCCGCCCTCGTAGGGGTCGGCGCGATCGCGGGTGCCGTGGATCTCGACGATCGGGACGGGCGAGGCGGGAGCACGCCCGGCGACGACCTCCACCGCGGCCGTCCCGGCGACCTGGGCGACGGCTGCGAACCGCTCGGGCCGCTCCCAGGCGAGGCGCCCGGCCATGATCGCCCCGTTGGACATGCCGACGACGTAGACCCGAGCCGGGTCGACGCCGCCGGCGGCGACCACGTGATCGACGAGGGAGACGAGGTACCCGACATCGTCGGCGAGGATCCGCCGCGGTCCGCCGGAGCGTCCGTCGTTCCAGATCTCGCCCACCGCGCTCGGCATCGCGAGCACGAACCCGGCCTCGTCGGCGAGCGCCGCGTACCCCGTCCACAGCTCGAACATCAGCGGATCGACGCCGCGGCCGTGCAGCTCCAGGACGAGCGGCGCGGGCCGCTGGGCCGACGCCGGGGTGTGGAGCAGGAACGGCCGGTCGAGACCGTCGTGCCGCAGCCCGACCTCGACGGTCCGCTCGGGCAGCCCTTGGCGCCGTGTCACGTGGCGGACCGTAGCACGAGGCCCGGCGGGTCGTGCCGGGACTGCTGAAGGGGCTCCAGTCGACGCGACCCGCGACCCGCGCCTCCCCGGCGTCGAGGACGGCGCAGTACACCTCCCAAGCCTGCGGCCCGGGGGATACGCTGGCGTCATGAGCAACCGCGAACCCATCGTCGTCGGGTCGATCGCCGCCGCCCCGGGCGAGCGCGCGACCGGCCTCGTCCAGGTCCACCTCGGCGGGGAGCACGTGGCCGTCCTGCCGATCGCGATCATCCACGGCGCAAGGCCCGGCCCCCGGGTCGCCGTCACCGCCGGCATCCACGGTGCCGAGTACGTCTCGATCGCCGCCCTGCGCGAGGTCGTGCTGGGGCTGGACCCGGCGCAGGTCAGCGGCTCGGTGGTGGCCGTCCTCACGGCCAACCCCTCGGCATTCGCCGCCCGGTCGATCTACGTCAACCCCATGGACCACCTCAACCTCAACCGCCAGTTCCCGGGCGATCCCGCCGGCTCGCCCTCGCAGCGCCTCGCCCACTGGCTGACCACCCACGTGATCGCCGGCTCGGACGTGTTCGTGGACATGCACTGCGGCGACATGAACGAGGCGCTCGTCTCGTTCGCGGGCATCGAGAACACCGGCGACGCGGCCGTGGACGCCCGCAGCCGGGCGCTCGCCGACGCGTACGGGCTGCGCTACCTGCTGATCGGGCCGTCGCCGGGCACCACCACGACCGCGGCCGCGGCGCTGGGGATCTCCGCCGTGCTCGGCGAGGTGGGCGGCCAGGGCCGCTGGCCGGCCGAGGACGTCGCGCTCCACGCGGCAGGCTTCCGGCGCCTGCTGAAGGCGGCGGGGGTCGTGGAGACCGCGCCCGACCAGCCCTGGCACCAGTCGCAGGTGCTCCCGTACGAGTCGTGGATGCGCGCGACCGCCACCGGCTACTGGCACCCGGCGGTGGAGGTCGGCCAGGCCGTGGCGGCCGGCACCTCGGTGGGCGAGGTTCGGGACGCGTTCGGCGCCGTCCTCGAGCGCCCGGCGGCGCCCGTCGACGGCGTGGTCATCTTCCTTGTGACATCGTTGGCGATGAATGCGGGGGACCCGCTCCTGGCCCTCGCTGGAGAAGAGCCGCCGAAATGAGCCGTCCCATCCTCGCCGACGCCATCGCTCACCACGTCTGGGCCACCGATCGGATCCTCGCCGCCTGCGAAGGGCTCGACGCGGCGCAGCTTGCGAGCATCGTCCCCGGCACCTACGGGTCGATCATCGACACCCTCCGCCACACCGTTGGCGCCGACACCAGGTACCTCCTGCTCCTGTCGGGCGGCGTCGTGGCCGACATCGACGAGTCCGCGATGGACGTCCCAGCGCTGCGAGCGGCCATGCGCGACCACGGCCCGGTCTGGCAGGAGGTCGTCGCCGGTGAGCTGGACGCGGACCGGGAGCTGACCCGCCGCCACGACGACGGGTCGAGCACCACCGCGCCGCTCGGCGTCCGTCTCGCACAGGTGGTGCACCACGGGACCGACCACCGCTCGCAGGTCTGTACGGCACTGACGAACCTGGGCATCGAGCCGCCGGAGATCGACGTCTGGGCGTGGGCCGACGCGCATGACAGGCTGACCGAGACGGCACCGACCAGCTGACCGGTCGAGCCGCCGGCGAGCGTGGCCAACTCGGCATTGGCGCCTGAGGAGGGCGGCCGCCGCACTGCGCTACGATCGCGAGCGATGCCCGATCTCGTCGCGAACCCGGCCTCGCCCGATACCAGCGCGCCCCGCCCCGCCGCGTCCGGCCTTAGCGCCAGCGCGCCCCGCACCGCCGCGATCGTCAACCTCGGCTGCAAGGTGAACCAGTCCGAGATGGAGGCGGCCGCGCGCCTGCTGCGCCAGGGCGGCGTGCCGCTCGTCGACCCGGCACGCGGGGCGGACCTCGTCATCGTCAACACCTGCACCGTGACCTCGGCCGCCGACGAGAAGAGCCGCCAGGCGGTGCGCCGCGCCCGCCGCGCCAACCCCGACGCCCGCGTGGTCGTGACCGGCTGCTCGGTCCAGGTGGACCCCTCGACGTACGCCCGCGTGGACCCGGCGGCGCGGCTCGTGGACAACGAGTCGAAGGCCGCCATCCTCACCGAACTCGAGGCGCTGCTCGCCCTCGACGGCCCCGGCGGTCCGGACGGCCCCGGCGGCGCGGCCCCGCATGCGCCCCTGGCGGCAGCCCTCCCCACGCTGTCGGGCGTCGAGGCGGCCAGCCCCGTCGACGGCATCGCGGACGACCGCGCCTCGGTGGAGCGGACCCGCGCCTTCGTCAAGGTGCAGGACGGCTGCTCCTTCCACTGCACGTACTGCATCATCCCGCGGGCGCGGGGCGCCGAGCGGAGCCTCGCCCCCGAGGTCGTCCTGGCCGACGTCCGCCGGGCGCTCGTCGCCGGCCACCGGGAGGTCGTGCTCACCGGGATTAACATCGGGACGTACGACGGCGGCTGGTCCGAGCGCGGCGCGCGCGGCTCGCACGCCAGGAGCGCCCTGACGCTGGCCGGCCTGGTGCGCAGGCTGCTCGAGGAGACCGAGGTGGAGCGGCTCCGCCTGTCGTCGATCGAGGTCCAGCACGTGGACGACGAGCTGCTGGCCGCCTGGGCGGACGGCGGCCCCCGCACCCTGCCGCACCTGCACCTGCCGCTGCAGTCGGGCGACGACGGCGTGCTCCGCCGCATGGGCCGCCGCTACACCGCCGACCAGTACGCGCGGGCGGTGGAGCGCGCCCGACGGGCGATCCCCGGCCTGGCGGTCCACGCGGACGTGATCGCGGGCTTCCCCTCCGAGGACGACGCCGCCTTCGAGCGGTCCACGGCGTTCATCCGCGGCCTCGACCCGGCCGGCCTCCACGTCTTCCGCTACTCCGCGCGGCCCGGCACGCCCGCGACCCGCATGGCCGGGCAGGTGGACGAGCGGACGAAGAAGGCGCGGGCGGCCGAGCTGCTGGCGCTCGCCGCCGAGGCCCGCGCGGCGTTCACCCGTCGGGGCCTCGGGACCGCCACTCGGGTCCTGCTCGAGCAGCGCCTGCCCGACGGGCGGTGGACCGGCCACGCCGAGGACCACGTCGTCGTGGCGGCGGCGCCGCGGCTGGGGGATCCCGCCGACCTCGAGAACGCCGTCGCCACCGTCCGGCGGGACGGGGTGGACCCCGAGGACCCCGAGCGCGCGACGGGGCGCATCCTGGCGCTGGACCCGCCGCGACGGGTGCTGCGCGCCCCCCTGCCGCTGCTCGCCGCCGGCTGAGGGCACCTCGGATTGGAGTCAAGCAGCCCCACGTGCCCGGCCGCTCCGGGTGATAGTTTCCTCATGTAAACTAGATTGGATGAGGGGTGCTGCATGACTGTCCAGCCGCCGACCGGGGCCTTGGTGCTGCTCGAGCGAGTGGTCATGGGCTCCGTGGGCGTCACCGCCCGCGTCATCGCGGAGGATGCGCCCGAGCTGACGCTGCTCCAGTGGCGGGTGCTCGTGGTGCTCGCAGAGTCCTCGGGCGGCGCCACGGTGTCGGCGCTGGCCGGGCGGATCGGCTCGCGGATGCCGGCGATGAGCCGTCTGCTCGGCCGGATGCGACGGCGCGGCCTGATCGAGATGCGCAAGGACCAGCCGGACGCCCGGGTCACGACCGTGCTGCTCACCCCTGACGGCCTTGCGCTCCGGGAGCGGGTCGTGGCCAGCCGCCGCTCCGAGCTCGAGGCGGTGCTCGCTGCAGCCTCGCTGACCCCCGCTGACCGGCCGAGCCTCGAGCGGCTTGCCCACGCCTTGGAGAGCTTCCTGTGATCTTCGCCTCGGTGCTGCGAACTGCCCGGATTCGCATCCGCGAAGCCGACCACCTGCGCAAGTGGATCGTGCTCGGCGCCCTGATCGGGGTCATCGCAGGACTGGGGGCGGTGGTCTTCTTCACGGCCCTCGAGTTCGCCACCAAGGTGTTCTTGGGCGGCCTCGCCGGGTACACCCCGTCGACGCCCGTAGGCGAGGGTGGCCACGCGCTCGCGACCCCGGGCCGGCCGTGGGCAATCCCGTTCATTGTCGCCATGGGCGGCCTGATCTCCGGGATCATCGTCTTCCGCCTGGCCCCCGAGGCAGAGGGCCACGGCACCGACGCGGCGATCTCCGCGTTCCACCACGGCGCGCGCCGGGTGCGCGCCCGGATCCCGCTGATCAAGCTCGTGGCCTCCGCGATCACGATCGGCTCCGGCGGCTCGGGCGGTCGCGAGGGGCCCACGGCCCAGATCGGCGCCGGCTTCGGCAGCTTCCTCGCCCGCTTCCTCGACCTCGACGCCCGCGACGCGCGGATCGCGGTGGCGACCGGCATGGGCGCGGGCATCGGCGCCATCTTCCGCGCCCCGATGGGCGGCGCGATCCTGGCCGCGGAGATCCCGTACCAGGACGACCTCGAGGCCGATGCCCTGATCCCGGGGTTCGTCGCGTCGATCGTGTCGTTCTCGGTGTTCGGCGCGTTCATCGGCTTCGCGCCCATCTTCGGGGACGTCGCGTCGGCCGGGTTCACCGACCCGCGCCAGCTCGCCTACTACGCACTGATCGGGCTCGTCGCGGGGGTCTTCGGGCGGCTCTACATCGGCAGCTTCTACGGCGCCACCCACTGGTTCGCGCGCTGGACGCTGCCGCGCGAGGTGCGCCCCGCCATCGCGGGCTTCATCGTCGGCTGCATCGGGATCTTCATGCCGGGCGTGCTCGGCACCGGCTACGGCTGGGTCCAGGCCGGCCTCGACCGGACCACGCTGCTGGGCCTGCCGCTGTGGGTGGTCCTGCTGCTCCCGCTGGGCAAGATCATCGCCACCTCGCTGTCGATCGGCTCCGGCGGATCGGGCGGCATCTTCGGCCCCGGCATGGTGATCGGCGGCCTGCTGGGCGCGGGCGTGTGGCGGCTGCTCGAGGGCGTCGCGCCGGCCGTCCCGGCCGACCCGTCGGGCTTCGTGATCGTGGCCATGATGGCCCTGTTCGGCAGCATCGCCCACGCGCCGCTGGCGGTGATGCTGATGGTGGCCGAGATGACCGGCAACCTCGCCATGCTGGCGCCCGCCATGCTGGCGATCGGCATCGCCATGATCGTCGTCGGCCCGCGGACCATCTACGCGTCGCAGCTGCGGGGCCGCTCGGAATCGCCCGCCCACCAGTTCCGGTTCGCGATGCCGCTCCTCTCGTCCATCCCGGCCGGCGACGCGGCCCGCGCGGTCCGGCTCGTGCTCCACGCGTCGGACACGGTCCGCTCGGCGATCGAGCGGCTCACCGGGGCCGACCTGCCGGGCGCCCCGGTGCTCGACCGCGACGGGACGCTCCGCGGCGTCGTGGACCTCGACGCGCTCGTCAAGCAGCCGCCCGAGGTGAAGCTCGCCGACGCGGTGGACTCGACGGCCTCGGTGTCGGTGGACGATCCGCTCGACGACGTGCTGGCGACCCTGGCCGACAGCCACCGAACCTGGGTCCCGGTCACCGGGCCGGACGGCCTCGCCGGCATCCTCTCGGCGACCGACGTCATGGCGGCCTATCGCGCCGCCCTGGCGGCCAACGTGCGCCGGGTGCGGTCGGTGTCGACGAGGGGGGCGATGATCGAGGTTGACGTGCCGGCGGCCTCTCCGCTGGTCGGGGTGACGGTCGCCGCCGCCGGCTGGCCGCCGGACACCGTGCTGGTCACGATCGTCCGCGACGGCCGCACGATCGTGCCGCGCGGCAATGCCGTGCTGCGCGCCGGCGACCGGCTCACGGTGTTCAGCACCGAGGCTGGGCGCGGGCCGCTCGAGGCGATGCTCGGGGGTTCGCCGACGGCCGTCCCCGCCCAGGCGTAGCGCGCTCGCCCGACGTCGCCCGCGGGTCGCCCGACGTCGCCCGCGTGGCGGCCCCTGCCCTGCGGAGCCTCGCAGTCGCTCGGGACGCCTCGCATCCTCGCGGGCCCTCGCATACGCTGAGGGCCCACACGACGTCCGCTGGGAGCTGTGCCCGGAATGTCCGCTGACTGCCTGTTCTGCCGGATGGCCTCCGGCGAGATCCCCGTGCCGAAGGTGCACGAGGACGACCTGGTCTTCGCGATCCGCGACATCAACCCGCAGGCGCCGACCCACGTGCTGGTGATGCCCGTCGCCCACGTGCCCTCGGCGGCAGCGCTCACCGATGCCGACGGCCCCCTGCTGGCCCGGCTGTTCAGCGTGGCCGCGCGGATCGCCGCCGGCGACGGGCTCGAGGCCGGCTGGCGGCTGGTGAGCAACGTCGGCCCCGACGGCGGCCAGACGGTGCCGCACCTGCACCTGCACCTGCTGGGCGGCCGCTCGATGCACTGGCCACCCGGCTGACGGGGCCCGCTCGCCGGCCCACCCGCTCCCCGGGCCCGCCCGCCCGCCGGCCGAGTGAACCGGCCGCGCGATCCGCCGATCCGCTCGCCGGCCGAGTGAACCGGCCGCGCGATCCGCCGATCCGCTCGCCGGCCGAGCGGCGCGGAGCCGGGCCCCGCGCGAGCGACCCGCCCGCCGAGCGGCGCGGCCACGCCAGGCGAGCGTTCACCCGCCCAGCGAGCGGCCGGCGCGGCGGGATGGCACGGCGGATAGCGACGGACAGCGCCGCGCAGCGGGCGTCGTCCCCGCCCTACCGCAGCGGCAGCTCCTGGTCCACGGCTGCCCACGCCCGGACGCGGTCGCGCCTGACCTTGAAGGTGTGCGTCCGCGGGAAGTCGGCCTCCGGCCACAGCCGCCAGCCGGCGATGCGCTGGTTCGGCCCCAGCGCGGCGTTGGCCGCCCGCACGGCGGCGTCGATCGCGGCCCGCATCGCCTCGGGCGGCGCGCTGTTGAGGGCCGGGACGGCGCTCGGGTCGCCCGGGACCGCGTGCGTCTGGGGAGCCAGCACCACGGCCTCGATCCGCCCCGGCCGCGTCTCCAGCGCCACCGAGTCGCGGATCCCGGCCACGCGCAGCGCGTTCTCGATGTCCTCGGGGAACACGTTGAACCCGTTGGGCAGCACGATGATGTCCTTCTTGCGCCCGTGGAGGTGCAGCCGACCCCGCGCGTCGAGCGCCCCCAGGTCGCCCGACCGGTACCAGCCGTCGGGCGTGAGCGCGTCGGCCGTGGCGGCCGGGTCCTGCCAGTAGCCCTTGAACACGGTCGGCCCGGCGAACAGGATCTCCCCGTCGCCGGCGATCCGCATCTTGACGGGCTCCGGCGGCCAGCCGACACAGCCCAGCGGGTGGTCGTTCATGGTGGTGCAGCTGCCGGCCGCGGTCTCGGTGGCGCCGTAGCCCTGGAGCACGATGACGCCCAGGTCCTCCCACGCCTGCTGGAGCGCGGGCGGCAGGAAGGCGCCGGCGGTGGCGAACAGGCGGAGCCCGCCGCCGAGCCGCGCGTGGACGCTGCGGAACAGGGCGCGCCGGGCGGGCATCGGCAGGCGTCGGGCGACGGCGCGCAGCCGGTTGAACGACGCCGTGCGGCCCTCCTTCTCCACCTCCCGCTCGATGGCGCTCCAGAACAGGTCCACCACCTGCGGCACCAGGAGCATCGTGGTCACCCGGTGCTCCGTCATGGCGCTGAAGATCACGCGCGGGTTGCGGGACCGGACGTACAGGATGTCGGCGCCCACCTCGAGCGCGTAGAACAGGCACACGGCCTGCTCGAGCAGGTGCGACAGCGGCAGCAGCGAGACCAGCCGGTGCTCCATGGGGTTGATGATCCGGTGGAACGACGCCACCCCCGCCAGCACGTTGTCGTGGGCGAGCATCACGCCCTTGGGACTGCCGGTGGTGCCCGAGGTGAAGATGAGCTCGAACACCTCGCCGTCGGCGGGGCGCCCCCATGCCCCCAGCTGCGCCTCCCAGTCGGCCGGGAAGGTGGCGTCCGGCTCGGCCGAGAGGTCCTCCAGCAGGGTCGTCGGGAACCGCTCGAGGCCCACCTCGCTGGGGTCGGGGGCGTCCCGCCCCGTGCCCAGCACCAGCCGCACGGCGCCCGACCGCTCCACGATCCGGGTGATCGTGTCGGGTGCCATCCGGGCGTCGAGCGGCACGAAGATCAGCCGCGCGTACATGGCGCCGAAGTACGCGGCCGGCAGGGCGGGCGTGGACGGCGACCAGGTCAGGATCCGGTCGCCGGGCTGGAGCCCCAGCGCGCGCAGGCGCCAGGCGGCGATCCGGCTCCGGCGCAGCAGCTCGGCGTACGACCAGTGCCACACCGTCCCGTCGTCGCGGCGCAGGCCCAGGGCGGGCTTGTGGGCGTAGCGCGCGGCGCTGGTCTCGAGCAGGTCGAGCAGGGTTCCCATCGGTTGATCCTAACGGTGCCGGTCCGCCGTCGCGCGGCGGTGGCAACCCGGGAGAAGCGCGGCCCGGCCGGGCGTTCCGCCTCAGACCGCCTCGCGGCTCACGTGGCGCGTCTCGGGCAGCAGGGCGATGAACGGCAGCGCGAGGAGCGACGCCCCGGCCGCCAGGATCAGCGCGGCCTGGAGGCCCACCGCCTGGCCCAGCGCGCCGACCGCCACGGTGCCCACCGCGCTCGTGATCGTGGTGACGAAGATGCTCAGCCCGACGGCCGTGCTCCGGTTCTCGGGCAGCAGCTCCTGCATCAGCACCAGCTCCACCGGCCCCGCGGTGAGCAGCACGACCCCGGCGATCGCCAGGACCGGCAGGACGGCGGGCCCGGCCGGCAGCGCGAGGGCCACGATCAGCAGCGGCGCCCCCACGCCGGCCGCGATGGCCAGCATCGGGCGGCGCCCGATCCGGTCGGACAGCGTCCCGCCGCTGAACGCGCCGACCGCCCCGCCGATCTCGAACACCGTCACCGCCGCGCCCGCGAGCACCAGGCCGGCCCCGGCGTCGGTGAGGTAGGTGGGGATGAACACCAGCAGCCCGACGGTGGCCATCGACAGCAGCGCGCTCGCCGCCGCCAGCAGGAGGAACGGCCGCTTGACGGCGCCCAGGCCCGCCCGGATGGAGCCCGCGGGGCGCTTGAGGTGGATCTCGGGCCGGCGGGCGAGGCGGGAGAACAGGACCCCCGCGACAAGCACGCCCGGGACGAGGGCGATCCAGCTGCCCGACAGGCCGACGGCCGAGAGCACGAACGCGATCACCAGCGGCCCGATCGCCCGGCCGGATTCGCCGCCGGTCATGAAGATCGACGTCCCCCGGCCCCACTGCGTGCCCGACGACCGCGTGACCAGCGCGGCCGCGGCCGGGTGGAACACGGCCGAGCTCAGCCCCGCCAGCGCCAGGAGCAGCGCCACCACGGCGGGTGACGGCGCGAGGCCGAGCAGCGAGATCGCGACGGCGGTGGCGCCCGGCGCCAGCACGATCCAGTAGCGCGTGTCGGCGCGGTCCGCGATGTGGCCCAGGATCGGCTGGACCGCGGTGGCGACGCGGAACGTGGCGGCCAGCAGCCCGGCCACGGCCAGGCTGATCCCCAGCTTCGGGATGAGCAGCGGCAGCAGCACGCCCACGAACGCCGGGTAGCTGTCGTGGACGAGGTGCGCCGTCGCCACGGTGACGATCGTGGGCGCGTCGAAGGCGGCCGGCGACGCGGAACCGGGATCGGGGGAGGCGGCGGTGGGCGACTGGCGTGCGGGGGCGGCGGCCATGGAGCGGCCATTGTCGCGCCGATCGCTCCGGCGGCGCAGCCCGATTGCCGATGGTGCGCCACCCGACTGCCGACGGTGCGCCACCCGCGGTGCGGGTGAGCCGTGAGCGCCTGCGGTCTGTCCGCTCGCGCGCCGGGTCGCCGAGCGGACCGAGGCGCCGAAGCGCCCGCCCGGCGAGCCGCCGGCACGCTGCCCGGCGCCGTTCACCCGACGAGCGGGTGGCAGCGCGGCTCGCGCGCCGGGTCACCCGCCCAGGACGAGCTCAGCGCCGCCTCCTGCACGATGCAGCCAGACGCCTATGATGCCGGTGATGGACCGCGACGACCTGGTGCGTCTCCGCCGCGCCCGCGACCGGATGGACCGCGAGTACGCGCAGCCGCTCGACGTCGAGGCCCTGGCGCGCACCGCCTGCATGTCGTCCGGCCACTTCTCGCGCAGCTTCCGGGCCGCCTACGGCGAGACCCCGTACAGCTACCTGATGACCCGCCGGATCGAGCGCGCCATGGCCCTGCTGCGGCGCGGCGACCTGTCCGTGACCGACGTCTGCTTCGAGGTCGGCTGCTCGTCGCTGGGCACCTTCAGCACCCGCTTCACGGAGCTGGTCGGGGAGACGCCGAGCGCCTACCGGGCGCGCGACCACTCGTGGTCCGAGCCGCTGCCCGCCTGCCTGATGCGCGTCGCCCTGCGCCCGGTCAGGAAACGAGAAGCGGCTCCGTCGGGACGCGACTAGAGTCCGGCCATGGACGTGAGACTGCAGCACTGCTTCCTGTCGGTGGACGATCACGAGAAGGCGATCGCGTTCTACCGCGACGCCCTGGGCTTCGAGGTCCGCAACGACGTCAAGGCCTACGGCACCATGCGCTGGACCACGATGGGGCCGCCCTCGCAGCCGGACGTGAGCGTGGTCCTGGAGCCGCCCGCCGCCGACCCGGGCATCTCCGACGCCGACCGGGAGGCCCTGCGCGACCTGCTCGCCAAGGGGCTCCTGGGGCGGCTGAACCTCACCACCGCCGATGTCGATGCCGTCTTCGACCATGTGCAGGCCACCGGCGCCGAGGTGGTCCAGGAGCCGATGGACCAGGCCTATGGCGTCCGCGACTGCGCGTTCCGCGACCCGGCCGGCAACCTGATCCGGATCAACCAGCCCCGCCGCTGATCGGGATCCCCCGGCTCGGGTCGGCCCCACCCGCGCCCGCCCCGGACGCAGCCCACCAGGCGGCGAGCGGCTCGCGCATCTCGCGGTACCCGATGTCCGCGATCTCCTCGAGGTGCTCGAACCCCATGAGGCTCCACTCGCCGAGCCGGGGCTGCAGCCGGAGCACCCGCGGGTCGTCGTCCGGGGCACGGTTCCTCAGGTGTCGGGTCCCGGCCATCACGGTCTTCATCGCGATCTCGCCGATGGAGGGCACGCGGGGGCGGGTGCGGAACGGGAGCACCCGGTCGAGGAGCAGCCGGAGGCCCGACACGTCTGCGTCGATCGGGTCGAAGGGGAGCGAGTCGGGGGGAGGCGAGACCTCGATCGCGATGATCGGGCCTGCGCCGACCCGCCGGCGCATCTCGTCCACGGGAAGGTTGTCCAGGATGCCGCCGTCGACCAGGAGGTCGCCGTTGCGGACGATCGGCGGCAGCACCATCGGCAGCGAGATGCTCGCGCGGACGGCCTCGACGACCGACCCTCGGGTCTGCACGACGCGCTCCGCGCGCGACAGGTTGGTGGCGATCGCGAAGTAGGGGAGCCACAGGTCCTCGATGGGGATCCCGGGCCGGACCAGGTGCTCGAGCGTCCGGCCGATCAGCCGGCCGCGGAGCACCGAGACGACGGGGACGGTGTAGTCGCGCAGATGGCGCACGAGGGGCAGGGCATCCGCCCGGACCGCCGCCGCCGTTCGCCGGTCCGCGATGGCCGCGCCGACGAGCGCGCCCTGCGAGGTGCCGCCGACCAGGTCGATGGGGATGCCCAGCTCCTCGATCGCCCGGAGCGCTCCCAGATGCGCCCAGCCCCTCGCCCCGCCGCCGCCGAGCACCAGACCGACGCTCCGGCCGGTCACCCACCGCCCCACGCGGGCGACATCGGCGCCGCTGCCGGCGCGGACGTGGAGATGGTCAACGCCCGGGCGCGGTGCGAGCCAGCGCACGGTCCCGCTCGGGCTCCGGCCGTCCGGGTGGCGGACGACCAGCGTCACCCGCGGTCCACTGTGCTCGCGGGGCGAGAACACGGCGGCGTCGACGGCTCCCGGTCCCGGATCCTCGTCCGCATCGGCCAGCAGCAGCACCTCATCGGCGTGGCGGAGCGCCGCGTCGTTCCACGGCGTCCACCCGGGCTCGCCGGGGCAAACGAGCACGCGCCCCGTCGGTCCGCGGTGCTCGAAGGCGGCAGCGAGGTCGGCGCCGCGGGCCTGCCCGGGGAGGACGGTCTCCACCGGGACGCGGACGCCGATCGCCTCGGCCAGCTCCCGCGCGTAGGCCACGGCGTCGACCGCGCCGAGCGCGAACACCGCCACGGTGCTGTCCGTGTCGGCCGCAGTCCCCCGCTGCACGGTGAAGCGCCGCAGGCGGCCGGCGAGGAACCGCATGATCGGCAGCGCTGCCTCGGGGTTCGACCGCAGGAGCGCGTCGAAGTCGCTCGCGCCGATGCGGGCGACCACCGTGTCGCGCACCGCGTACACGGTGGCCGAGCGATCCTCACCGGTGAGCAGCGCCAGCTCGCCCACGATCTCCCCGCGCACGACGTCCGCGAGGACCTCGTCCGCGCCGTCGTCGTGGCGGACCACGCGGAGGCGCCCGCTCAGGACGAGGTACGCGGAGTCGGCCGGGCTGCCCTGGCGGAACACGGTCGCGCCCGCCGGGACCCCGGCGACGGTCGCGAGCCGCGCGATCGACGCCGCGACCCCGCCGTCGCCGAACAGCAGCAGGGCGGCGGCCCGGAGACTCTGCCTGTGGTCCTCCGATGCCGGGCCGCCCGCGCCTCGTACACCCGCGGGGCGATCGCCCCCGCCTGCCGGCCCCTCCGGCCCCTCGATCACGGCCGCTCGCCGGAGGCGGCCCCACCGTCGTCCGGGAGCGCCGGCCTCACCGCCCGCCCCGCGCTTGCGGCGGGATGCGGGGACCGGGCGGTCAGCGTGATCCTGAGGCCCGGCCGCGCCACGGTGACCCGCGGCCGGATCCCGGTATAGGCCGCTCGGAGCGCCGGGCGGCGAGCCGTGGGCAGGTGGGTGAGGAGCACGCGGCGGGCGCCAGCCTCCCGTCCGATCGCCACGGCCTCGTCGGCCGTCAGGTGGCCGCGCGGCTGCACGTCCTCGGCGGCATGCTCGAGCGTCGCCTCGGCGACCAGGAGGTCCGCGTCGCGGGAAGCCTCCACGAGCGCCGGGTTCGGCCCGGTGTCGCTCGAGACGACGACCCGCGGGTGCCCGCCCGGGCCCGCGACCACGACCCCCCACGCGTCCACGTAGTGCTGCGACGGCACGAACGAGACCGCCAGGTCGCCGACCTCGACGGAGGCCGCCGGGTCGTACTCGCAGAGGTCGAGCGCCCGCGAGAAGAAGTCGGCGCCCTCGCAGATGGCCGCGGCGAGGCCCTCGAGCTGCTGGCGCCCGCCGGGGGGGAGCAGGACCGGGACGCGCTCCCCGGTGACGCCGATCCACGGCAGGCCGTACCGGTACGAGACGAGGTCGAGGTAGTGGTCCGCGTGGAAGTGGGTCACCAGGATGGCGGACAGCGCATACGGGTCCATGATCCGCCCGAGCTGCGGCACGACTCCTACCCCGATGTCGAGGAGCAGGCTCGTCCCGCGCGAGCGGACCAGCAGCCCGGAGCCCTGCCCGTCGGGCTGGGGGGCCGACGGCGCCGCGCCGAGGACGATGACCTCGAGGCTGCCGTCTGCGACCGCCCCGCTCGAGCCAGGCCTCACGTGGCGTCGCCCTGGAGGACGGGCGCTGCGCCCTCGGCGCGCGGCGTGCGGAGGTCGAGCAGGTCCTCCTGGCCCAGCCCGGCGAGGCGGGGCAGGTCGACCGCATAGCGCTCCGTGAGGCGACGGCTCATCGTCGCCAGGATGATGTGGCTGACGGCCTCGTTCGCCATCAGGCCGCGGAGGACCTCGGCGGGGACCTCCAGCACCGTCGTCGGCTCGGTCGCCACCACGTCGGCCGTCCGCGGGCGTCCCGTGATCGCGGCCACCTCGCCGAAGTAGTCGCCGGTGACGAGGGTGGCGAGGTTCCGGTACGAGCCGTCGTCGCGCGGGTGCCCGACGAGGACCTGGCCGTCGAGGATGAAGTAGGCGGCGCGGCTCGTCTCGCCGTGGGACACGATCCGGACGCCCGGGGCCGCCTCGCGGACCAGCGAGCGGTCGAGCAGCGCGCCCCGGTCGCGGTCGCCGAGGCCCTGGAGGGCCGGGAGGTGCCCGAACATGCGGTCGAGGTCCTCCAGGGTCGGCATGCGGCCAACCGTCAGGCCGCCCGTCGCCGGCGCGGCGCGGAGCATCGCCACCGAGCGGCGCCACGCGGCCGCGGGCTGACCGAGTCCCGGGAGGACCAGCGCGAACAGGCCCGCGCCGACCAGCAGCACCGCACTCATCATCACCAGGTAGCGCACATCGACGATGTCGGCCAGGCCCGCCAGGCCCATGCCGGCGAGGAAGACGATGTCGCGCTGGACGAAGTAGGCGCTGTTGACCCGCCCCCGGAGATCACGCGGGGTGTGGCGCTGGATGATCAGGCGCTTGCCGACGTTCCCCGGAGCGTTGGCGAACCCCGAGATCATGACCAGCAGGATCGCGAAGGGAACGGACGAGGTGCTCGCGTACAGGATCCCGGTCGCGCCCATGGCCAGGAACGAGAGGGCCAGCCACTGGCCCTCCCGAAGCCGATCGACGTAGTTCGCCATGAGGAGGCTGGCGGCGACGAAGCCGACCGAGGTCAGCCCTTCCTGCAGGCTGTACTCGAACTCGGTGGCGTGCAGCGCGCGCTCCGAGAACGGCAGCAGGAGCGAGTTCCAGATCCCGACCCCCAGGGCGTAGATCGCCATGGCGACGACCAGCGAGCGGAGGATCGGCGTGTGGAAGAGGTAGCGGAGGCCCGTTCGCAGGTTCGACGACACGGACGAGACGCTCGACGCGAGGTCGGGCATCGCCGTCACGGGGAGACGCGCCAGGAAGACGCACCCGGCCGAGAAGACGAACGTCGCCGCGTCGATGCGGAACGCCCAGTCGATGCCGATCGTCGAGGAGATGAGGCCGGCCGCCGCGAACCCGATGGCATTGGACCCGAACGAGCTGATGGACATGAGCGCATTCGCGGCGCCGAGCTCCTCGTCCGGCGCGAGCTCGGGCAGGATGGCCTCGAAGGCCGGGTCGAAGAACGTCGTTATGGCGCTCGCGAGCAGGATGACGACATAGAGCCACGCGATGTGCAGGGCGACCAGGACCGGGACGAGGAGGACCAGCAGGCCCCGGAGCAGATCCGAGACCATGAGGATCCGCTTGCGGTCCACGCGGTCGACATAGACGCCGGCGATCAGGCCGATGAGAAGGTTCGGGATCACCGTGGCCATCAGCGTGAGGGCAACCGAGAGGGCCGAGCCGGTCAGCCGGTAGACGAGGATCCCTGCCGCGATCGACGTCAGGGCGCTCCCGATCGTCGAGACCAGCTGGCCGGTCCACAGGAGGGCGAAGTTTCGTCGGCGTAGGACGGCGAACGGGCCTGGCCTTGCTCCGGGGACGCTGCTCGCCATGCCGACCCTCCAACAGCTGGCCGGGACGCCAGCCACCTACCGCTCAGACCTCGGGCCGCAGGATACGGGCCGGGCGCGGTGGCTGCACGGATTGTGCTGCACGTCGCCTCGCGGCGGAAGCCGTCGCTCCATCGCCCGATCCGAACCTGTCGTTATGATCCGCGGGTGGACGAGCAGCTGGTGCCCCCGGTGGGCTCCCCCGCGTCGAGGGGAAGCGGGCTGATCCCGTACCTGCCGCGGATGGCGGTCCGGTGGGCGGCCGAGGCCCCTGAGCGCCTCGTGCGCGAGGAGGACGGCTCGCTCGTCTTCGTGGACATCTCCGGCTTCACCAAGATGTCCGAGCGCCTCGCCCGCCACGGCCGGATCGGCGCCGAGGAGGTCACCGAGGTCCTCGGGGGCGTCTTCGCCCGGCTCCTCGCGGTCGCCTACGCCGAGGGCGCCGGGCTGCTCAAGTTCGGCGGCGACGCGCTGCTGCTGTGGTTCGCCGAGGGCGGCCATGCGACCCGCGCCGTCCGGGCCGCCCACGGCATGCGCGCCGCCCTGCGCTCGACCGGCGCGCTGGCCACGACCGCCGGCGCCGTCACGCTCCGGATGTCGATCGGGGTCAACAGCGGCCGGTTCCAGTTCTTCCTCGTCGGGGGCTCGCACCGCGAGCTGCTCGTGGCCGGCCCGGCGGCGACCGGGACCGTCCGGATGGAGTCCGCGGCGACGGCGGGCGAGATCCTGCTGAGCCCGACGACGGCGTCGCACCTGCCGAGCCGCCTGGTCGGGAAGGCGAAGGGCCCGGGCTGGCTGCTCAGGTCGGCGCCCCACGGGCCGAGCGGTTCCGGCACGGATTCGGCGCTGCCGGCGCACCTGCCCGACCTCGAGCTGTACCTGCCCCTGGCGCTCCGCGAGCCGATCCGGGCCGGGCCCGAGCCCGAGCACCGGTCGGCGACCGTCGCGTTCGTCCACTTCGACGGCACCGACGGGCTCATCGAGCGCGACGGGCCTGAGGCGGCGGCCGCCGCCCTCGACGAGGTCGTGCGCGACGTCCAGGCGGCCGCCGACGAGCACGGCGTGTGCTTCCTGGCCTCGGACGTGGACGCCGACGGCGGCAAGCTCATCCTGACCGCCGGTGTGCCCCGGATGCTGGGGGACGACGAGGAGCGGATGCTGCTGGCGCTCCGCCGCATCGCCGAGGGCGAGCGCCGGCTGCCGGTCCGCGTCGGCGTCAACCGCGGCCCCGTGTTCTCGGGCGACGTGGGCCCGCCGTACCGGCGGACGTACACGGTCATGGGCGACCCGGTCAACCTCGCCGCGCGGCTGATGGCCAGGGCGGCCCCGGGCCAGGTCCTCGCGACGGCCGCGGTCCTCGAGGGCTCGGCGACGCGCTTCGAGACCGCCGAGCTCGAGCCGTTCCTGGTCAAGGGCAAGGCCCGGCCGGTCCACGCCTGGGCCGTCGGGCCGCGCATCGGGCGGCCGAGGCGGACGGCGGCCCAGGACCTCCCGCTCACGGGCCGCGACGCGGAGCTGCGGCTGCTGGCGGACGCCCTCGACGCGGCGCGGTCCGGCCGGCGCCAGGCGATCGTGCTGCAGGGCGAGGCTGGGCTCGGCAAGACGCGGCTCCTCGACGAGGTGCTCAAGCGCGCACCGGACTTCAGGGTCCTCGGCGCCACCGGCGAGGCGTTCACCTCGACGACCCCGTACGCGGCGTGGCGGGACGCCTTGCGCGAGGCCGTCGGCGTCGAGCGGGACGCCCCGGCGCCGGCGGTCGCCGAGCGGCTCGCCGAGCTGGTCGAGGCGCTCGACCCCGACCTCCTCCCGTGGGTGCCGCTGCTCGCGGCCGCCGCGGGCGCCGAGGCGGAGGCCACCCCCGAGGTCGCGGCCCTCGCCCCCGAGTACCGCCGCCCGCGGCTGCACCAGGCGGTCGCGGACCTGCTCCGCGCGCTCCTGGACCGCCCGACGCTGTTCGCATTCGACAACGCGCACCTCATGGACGAGGCGTCCGTCGACCTCCTCCGGGCGCTTGCCGCCGACGCCCGGGACGATCGGCCGTGGCTCGTGCTGGCGCTGCGGCGACCCGAGGGCGCGGGCTCGGCGCCGCCCGAGGCGCCCGGGGTGCAGACCCTCGACCTGGCCCCGCTGACCCCGCCGGCCGCTCGGGCCTTGGCCGCCGCCGCCACCGACGAGGCGCCGCTGCCGGAGCGGGTCCTGGTCGAGACGATCGAGCGGTCGGCCGGCAACCCGCAGCTCCTGCTCGACCTGATCCACGCCGCCAGGGTGGGCGACGGCTCGCTCCCCGACTCGGTCGAGGCGGCGGCGACCGTCCGGATCGACGCCCTGGCCCCGCGCGACCGCCAGCTCGTCCGGCGCGTGTCCGTGTTCGGCCTCGCGTTCCACCCCCGCCTCCTGCCGGACGTGCTCGACGAGGCGACGCCCCAGCCCACCGAGGGCACCTGGGAGCGCCTGGCCGAGCTCCTCGAGCCCGAGGCGGGCGGCTACCTCCGCTTCCGGCAGGCGATCGTCCGGGACGCCGCCTACGCCGGCCTGCCGTTCCGGCTGCGCCAGCGGCTCCACGCCGCCGTCGGCTCGCGCCTGGAGCGCGAGGCGGCCGAGCCGGACGAGCTCGCCGGCCTCCTGAGCCTCCACTTCGCGCTGGGCGGCGACCACGCGCGGGCGTGGCGCTACGCGCGCGCCGCCGGCGAGCGGGCTGCCCGCGTGTTCGCGAACACCGAGGCGGCGACCCTGTACGGGCGGGCCCTCGCGGCGGCGCGGGCATCCCGGAGCGTGCCGGCCGCCGAGATGGCGGCCGTGGCGGAGGCGCGCGCCGACGCCCTCTACTGGGCCGGCGACTTCCGGGACGCGGGCGATGCGCTCGACCTCGTGCGCAGGCTGACGGGCGACGACGCGCTGGCCCGGGCCCGGCTGCTGCTGAAGCGGTCCCGGATCGAGGAGAAGCTCGGCAGGTTCTCGGGGGCGCTGCGCTGGGCGACCCGGGCGAGGCAGGCGCTCGAGGGGGTGGACGGCATCGAGGCGGCCCGGGAGCGCGCCGACCAGGCCGCCTGGACGGCGACGCTCCTGCAGGCCGAGGGCCGGCCGAACGAGGCGGTCGCGTGGGCCGAGCAGGCGATCGCGGAGGGGGAGAGGGCCGTCGCCCCCGAGGCCGTGGCCCGAGCCTACAACGCCCTCGACTGGGCTCGCCTCCAGCGGGGCGAGGCGACCGGCGACGCGTGGACCCGCGCCCTCGAGATCTACCGGGACCTCGGTGACCTCGCGGGCCAGGCGCTGGTCCTGAGCAACCTGGGCATGGGGGCCTTCTACGCGGGCAGCTGGGACGAGGCCCTCGGCTACGCGGACCAGTCCCGGGAGCTGCTGCTCCGGATCGGCAACTACGCGCTTGCTTCAGTCGCCGCGGCCAACATGGCCGAGCTGCGCAACGAGCAGGGCGCCTACGAGGAGGCGGAGGCGCTGCTCCGCGATGCGCTGCGCGTCGCCCGGTCGGCCGGGCTCCGCTGGGGCGTCGGGCCGTCGCTGAGCGTGCTCGCCCTCCTCCTGGCCCGGACCGGGCGCTTCGACGAGGCGCTGTTGATGTTCGATGACGCGCGCACCGAGTGGGTCCACGTCGGCGCCAGCGCGGAGCTCGCGCTCAACGAGGCGCGCCGGGCCGAGTGCCGCGTCCTGATGGGCGACGGGCGGCGGGCGCTCGGGATCGTGGACGAAGTCCTGGCCCTGGGCCGCGGCACGGACGAGGTCGGGCCGATCCTCCCGCAGCTGGAGCGGGTGCGCGGCTACGCGCTCGCCCAGACCGGCGATCCCGTCGGGGCCCGGGCGGCGCTCGAGCGGAGCCTCGCGGCCGCTCGTGAGCGGGACGACCTCCTCCAGCGGGCCCTGACCATGACGGCGATCGCCCGCCTCGACCGCAGCGAGGGCCGGACGCCGTCGCCGAAGGACGAGGCCGCCGCCGCGGCGGCGCTGGCCGGGCTCGGGGTGCGGCAGGTCGCCGAGGTGCCGCTGGCCCCGTCCGCCCCCGGTACGTGAAACGAGCGGCCCCCGACGGGGGCCGCTCGTCGCTCCGGAGGAGTCTGGCTGGCTTGCGCCGGCGTCAGCGCAGGGCGGTCCAGTCGCCGTCCAGGGCGATCACGTCGTGGACCTGGACGGTGTTGGACCCGGCGATCTGCGACGACTCCGAGATCAGGCAGGAGACCTCGCCCGTCGGCATGGTGGGCGAGCTCGACGTTCCGCCGCACCACTGGATGTCGTGCGTCGGCGACGGGGTGTCCACCTGGGTTGCCGGCAGCGGGTACACCGCCGGCTCAGCGTTCCAGAGGACGTCGACCGTGACGTTGACGGTCGAGCCGGCCGGCTTGAGGACCGTGACGCTGTTCCCGGACCGGCTGATGCCGACCAGCGCGCAGGTGGTCGCGTTGTTGGTCACCGTGACGCCGGTGACGATGTTGGGGTAGCTGGTGCTGCCGGCCAGGGCGGCGCCCACGGTGGTGGTTGCCGAGGCGGGGGCGAACTGGGCGCCGCTCTGGTTCGAGCCGGTCCAGGCGTTGGAGCTCCAGGTGCCGACGTTGTTGGAGCAGGTGAGGCTGCTGGTGTCCACCGTCGCCGTGAACGCGAGCGTGAGGGTCTGGTTGTAGCCCACCGGGTACAGGTTGGTCACGGTGATCGTCGACGGCAGCGTGGAGCTCACCGAGACCGAGTAGTTGTTGCCCAGGTTCCCGGAGCTCGCGGTGAGCGACGGGGCGGTCGTGACCGTGTACCCCGTCGGGGCGGTCAGGGTCAGCGAGTTGATCGAGGCGCTCGGTGTCGTGTCCTTGAAGGTCGCCGTGAACTGCGCCGTCTCAGTGGACGGGCTGTAGGGGAGGGTCCCGGGGCTGACCGCGAGGGTGTACGTCTTGTTGGACGAGGAGGCCGCTGACAGCCCGGCCGTCGCCCCGAGCAGGAGCGCTGCGCCCGCCCCCATGACGGCAAGCTTGCGGAACACCGATGACATCGCCTCTCCTTGCTGTGTGCGCACCCCGCCGCGGCCTGCTCGGCTGCCGCGGCCTGATCAACCCCGGTTCGGGCCGGCATTTCGACAGTACATCTGGCCCATTCCATACGTTACATCTGTACTGCAATGCGCAGTCTAAACGGACTAGACGGGACCGGCTGTCAGCCGGCGGTCGCGGCGGGAGTCGCATGCGCGACGGGTTGGGCCGCCTTGGCCCAACCCGTCGCCTCTCCCCGGGTCTACGCGGCTCGACGCCACGCAGCCGAGCGCCCGTCGCGCTCAGCCCGCTCCGGCGCTAGTAGCTGACGTTGACGGCCGAGCAGCCGGCCGGCGCCTGCAGGCCATTCGTGATGTACACCGCACACCACATGCCGCCGTTGCCGTTGCCGTTCGCGTCCTGGGTCATGGCATTCAGCATGCCCGGCAGCGCGTTGGGGTTGACCATGTTCGCCGCCCCCGCGTAGCCCGTGGGCGTCGCCGGCGGGTCTGCGGCTGCCGCCGTGCCGGCGAACGCCAGCGTGGCGACGAGCGCGAGTGCCAGTGCGAGGCGCTTCATTCGAGGACTCCTCCTTCGATCGCGGCGGACGTGACCGCCATCTGCACCACCGGCTGCAACGTCCGCGCCTCGCCCGGCGTCACTCCGAGCGCGGCCAGTGCCGCGTCCGCACGCCTGCCATCGAACGCCCAGCCCTCCAGGATGACGCCCGCGATCTGCTCGTCCCGCACAAGGGAGACGCTGGTCACCCCGAGGCGGGCGAACGCCTCGACGGCGGCTTGGCCGAGCGTCAAGCCGCGGTGATCAGCAGGTACGAGCACGACCAGCAGCCCCATCGGAGGGCACCATGGCGCGCTCGTGGCCGGCGATCATCGGGCAACTCCCCCACATCTTCGCTGGGGATCGATCACGGGCCCCGTCGGATGGGGCTCTCGCTCCCGACAAGTCGCGCCGCGAGCTCGGCACGGTTACGCGCCCCGAGCGTGACCAGGATGTTCGAGACGTGCCGCTCCACGGTCTTCCGCGACAGGAAGAGCGCCTGCGCGATCTCCGGGTTGCTGGCTCCCGCGGCGACCAGCGCGGCAATCTCGCGCTCCCGGGTGGTGAGCTCGCCGGCGTTCGCCGTTCGCCCGCGCCGCCACGTGCGGACGCCCAGCGCCCGGAGCTTCCGGGTTGCGAGTTGCTGCTCGCTCACCGCCCCCATCGCATCGGCCTCGCTGGCAAGGACCTGGAGTGCGCTCACCGCGCGGGCCCGGTCGACATCGGCGAGTGCAATCGCCCGGTCGAGTTCGATCCAGAGCCGCATCAGGTCATGCCCCGCCGCCTTCGCCTGCTCAGCGGCGCGATCGAACCAAGGCAGGCTGTCGCCAGGGTCTCGTCCCGCCGCCACCAGTGCCGCCGCGTACGCGCGCCGGGCAGTCGGCCCGGGATGCGGCGTCGGCTGCCCGACGTCCCACTCGCGGAGCAGTGCCTCGGCCAGCTCGAGTTCGCCCAGCCGGGCCGCCGCCTCGGCGCCGTGGAGCAGGACCTCTCCATGGCAGCGGCCGCAGCCCGCCGCGTCGATCGCCGGCGCGATCGCCGCCATGAGCGCGTCGAGGCGAACCGATCCCGGGGCTGCGAAGCGGCCGAGGACCCAGAGGTGCAGCGTGTGGATCACAAGCCTGAAGTGGGGGTTCGGCTCGTCCGCGATCGCCTGCTCGATGACGGCGATCGCGCTGCGCCAATCGCCGCGGCTCGCCTCGACGCTGGCCAGGATGGCGTTCAACTGCGCGAGGGTGAAGCGGCGCGGCGATCCGACGCGCTGTGCGAGGGCGATCGCCTCCCGCAGCAGGTCGCTCGCTTCGTCGAGGCGCCCCCGATGCTGGGCGCACCAGCCTGCCCAGTGCGTCGCCTCGACCTCGAGGTTTGGCAGGGCGAGCCGCCGCGCCTCCTCGAGCGCCCGGTTCGCGCGCGGCTCGGCAGATCCGGGCAGGCCCTCGAACTGGAGCGTCGAGAAGATCGCGTCCGACGCCGCTGCGAGCGCCTCGGCGGGATCGCGCGCGACACGCTGGATCAGGCCGGCGCAGTCCGCGACCGTCTCGGCGTCAGCTCGCCGGATGGCTGCATCGAGCTTCGCCCGGACAGCCCTGACGTAGGCGTCGCAGGACGCATCGTCGAGGGCATCGACGCCGCCCGCCCCCTCGGCGAGCGCCTCGGCGGATTCGACCGCTCGATCGACGAGCGGCTGTGCGTCGGCCGGCCGGCCTTCCAGCCAGTTGAATGCCTGGACGTCGCGGCAGTCAGCCTCGATCGCGATGCGAGGGTCTGACTGGCCAGCCGCTCGGGCACGACGCGCAAACGCGTGGACCTCGCCGGGCCGTTCGAGGCGGAACGCCGCCGCAGCGGCCGCGAGCGCTGCCTCGGCGCGATCAGCGTCTGCGGGGAGGCGGTCGGCGAGCTCGGCCCAGCGCTCGAGCGCGACATCCCATTGGCCCAGCTCGCTCGCTAGCCGCGCGACCGAGCGCCGCAGGGCGACCCCAGTCTCGCCGGTGGCCGTGTCTGCGATCGACGCCAGGGTCGAGAGGCCCTCGCCCCCGAGCAGTCGCCGCTGCGACGAGCTGGCGATGCGGAGCGCCAGCTCGCCGGCCGGCAGCCCGGCAGCGAGACGGTGCTCGAGCGCGTGCGAGAGCGCTCGGATGTCCTCGCCGGCCGACCTCTCGAGCCACTCGGCGAGCCGCCGCGCCAGGCCCCGCCGCTCGTCGTCTGGGATCGTCACCACGGCGGACTCCCGGATGAGGTCATGGGCGACCCGCAAGTTGCCGTTCATCAGACCGAGCCCGCGATTGACGAGGCTGCGGCCGGCCCGGCTGGCGCGTTCGTCCGGCCAGCCGAGAATCTCTGCGAGGTCCTGGACCGCCATCGGCTGGCCGGCCACGAGCAGCAGGGCGAACAGGTGACGGGAATCCGCGTCAAGACCGGCGCACCGACCGCGGATCAGCTCCGTCGGGTCGGCCCCCCCGCCGCTCTCGGCGGCCAGCGCGGCCAGCCAGAACGGCGACCCCTTGGCCCGACGCCACAGCCGCTCCGCCGCCTCCTCGCCGAGACCCGGCGTGACCGCCGAGACGAGCTCAATGCCCTCCTCCCGCCCCAGCGGCCCGAGCTCGATGCGCCGGAAGTACGGGTGCGTGAGGAGCTCGGCCAGACCGCGGGCGAACGGCTCGACCGCCTCCGAGGGGCGACTGGCGCACAGGAGGAGCAGGGCGACCCGGTCGGCCTGTGCCGCCGCGACGAGGTAGTGGAGGAATGCGAGCGTCTCCGTGTCCGCCCACTGCAGGTCGTCCGCGAGAATGGCGACCGGAGCCAGCTCGACGAGGCATCGGAATCCGACCTCGAACAGCCGGACCGTTTCGAGCGTGCCGGCGGTTCCGGCCTCGCCGAGGAGCATCGCCTCGAGCCGGCTGCCATCGGCCGGGGCGCGCGACAGCGCACGCAGGAGCCCGCCGGCCGCGGCGAATGCGATCTCGCGCCCCGGCTCGTATCCCTGGACATGCACGGACGGAAGGCGGATCGTCGACGCCGCTTCCGCAAGGAGCCACGACTTGCCGATGCCCGGCTCGGCGACGACCGCCGCCGCCGCGGTTCGTCCGCCCGCGGCGAGCGATCCCAGGGCGCGCAGCGCCCCGAGTTCCCCGGAGCGCCCAACGAACTTGGCGCCGCTCCCGCTCACGATTGCCGAGCCGCCACCTCCAGAGCGCCAGCATAGCCGCCTACGGCAAGGCCCTGGCCCGGGTCGAGCGGGGACGAAGGCCGGAGCACGGAGGGCAGCGTGATCGACGTGCTCGCCTGCCGCGCGGTCCTAACTCCGCCGGTGGTCATGGAGGACGCCGCGTTCCGGGTCGGCGGATCGGGCATATGCTCGGGCTCTGGCGTCGTCTGCCGCTCGGGTCGCGCCGCCACGCCGGTGTGAGCACCGACCCAGACGCAGCGAAGCGCGGAGGGACCCACCGCCATGGCCGCGATCCACCCCTACCTTGACGACGCCGGCCGACCCGACCGGCTGAGCGGCGGCGCGGTGATGATCCCGATCACCACGCCCAAGGGCGGCTTCCGCGTGTGGACCAAGCGCGTCGGCAACAACCCGGCGCTCAAGGTGCTGCTGCTGCACGGCGGCCCGGGCGCCACGCACGAGGGCTTCGAGGCCTTCGACAGCTTCCTGCCGGCCGCGGGCATCGAGTACTACTACTACGACCAGCTCGGCTCGGCCTACAGCGACCAGCCGGACGACCCCGACCTCTGGCAGCTCGACCGGTTCGTCGACGAGGTGGAGCAGGTCCGCCTCGCGCTCGGCCTCGACCGCTCCAGCTTCGTCCTGTTCGGCCAGAGCTGGGGCGGCCTGCTCGCGATGGAGTACGCCCTGCACCACGGCGACGCACTCAAGGGGCTGGTCATCTCGAACATGATGTCCAGCTGCCGCGCCTACAACTCGTACGCCGAGGACGTCCTGATGCCGGGGATGGACCAGGCGGCCCTGGCCGAGATCAAGGGCTACGAGGCGCGGGGCGAGACCGCCGATCCCCGCTACATGGAGCTCCTGATGGAGCACCACTACGTCGAGCACGTGCTGCGGATGCCGGCCGAGGACTGGCCGGAGCCGGCGGTCCGCATGTTCCGCCACATCAACCAGCAGGTCTACACGCTGATGCAGGGGCCGAGCGAGCTGGGGCTGAGCGGCAGGCTGCTCGACTGGGACCGCACCGAGGACCTGGCGCGGATCGACGTGCCGACGCTCGTGATCGGCGCCCGCCACGACACGATGGACCCGGCGTTCATGGAGGACATGGCGCGCCGGCTGCCGCAGGGCCGCTACCTGCACTGCCCCAACGGCAGCCACTGCGCGCTGTACGACGACCAGGAGGCGTTCTTCGCCGGGCTGATCGACTTCCTGCTGCAGCTGGGGCAGCAGCGGTAGGCCCGCCGGGACGCTGGGCGCCGGGGGCGGGGCCCGACCGGTCGCCCGACCCTCCGCTCGATTCGACGCCTCCGCGCGAGCCGCGTACACTCCGGCGGCCTGTCGGCAGGCTTCGCGCGCCCGCGAGATCGGGTGTGCGGCCCCCGCCGGGACGCCCCCGCGCCGCTGGGCATCGCGCACGGGGAGCGGGTCCGAGACCCCTGCCCGAGGAGGTGAACCAGGTTTGGCCGAAGTCCGAGTGGGCGAGAACGAGACGTTCGAAAGCGCCCTTCGCCGCTTCAACAAGAAGATCCAGCAGAGCGGGATCCTCGCCGAGGCGCGTCGTCGTGAGCACTACGAGAAGCCGTCGGTGAAGCGCAAGCGCAAGGAAGCGAAGCGCAAGAAGAACGCGCGAGCGAGCCAGGGCTGAGCCAGACCGGGTTCGCGGCCGGGCGAGCGAGCGGCCGGGCACGGCCGGCGCAACCCGCCGCGGACCCGCGGCACCCCCGCCGGGGGCGCCTCACCCCAGGAGGGTCCGATGACCCTACGCGAACGACTCCACGACGACACGACCGCCGCGATGCGGTCGGGCGACGCGCTGCGCCGCGACGTCCTGCGGATGGTGCAGGACGCGATCTACAAGACTGAGAAGGCGAGGCAGGCGGCCCTGTCCGAGGACGAGGCCCTGGCCGTCGTCACCCGCGAGGTGAAGACCCGCCGCGAGAGCGTCGAGGCGTTCCGCAAGGGCGGCCGCGAGGACCTCGCCGCGAAGGAGGAGGCGGAGATCGCCATCCTCACCGGCTACCTGCCCCAGCAGCTGACCGAGGACGAGCTGCGCTCCCTCGTGGACGAGGGGATCGCCGCCACCGGCGCCTCCACCGGCCGCGACCTGGGCAGGGTCATGGGCTGGCTGTCGCCGCGGATCCGCGGCCGTGCCGACGGCAAGGTCGCCTCCGGCCTCGTCGCCCAGGCGCTCGCCAGCGCGGAAGCCGCCGTCCGCGAGGCCGGCGGCTAGGGACGCGCCCATGCTCACGTCCTCGTCCGCCCACACCGACGCCGCCTTCACCCGCCGCGACCTGGGCCGGCTGCTGGCCGCGTCCGCGCTCCTGATCGCGGCGATGTCGGCGATCCTGGGCCTCGACGTCCTGCCCGCCCAGCCCAGCCTCGAGCTGGGCATGCCCGCGCCGGCCGTGGTCCAGGCGCCGCGCGCCGCCGCCTACACGAGCCAGGTCCTCACCGAGCAGGCGCGCCAGGCCGCCAGCGCCGCCGTCGAGCCCCAGTACACCTACACGGCCGCCGGCGCCGCCGCCGTCGCCGCCCAGCAGGCCCGGGCGTTCGAGCAGGAGGCGCAGGTCGTCGACGCGGCCTACGCGCCCGGCGTCACCGACCTCGGGCGGCAGGCGATCCTCGCGAGCGCGCTCGGCAACCTGACCTCGGCCGACCGCAAGACCCTGATGAACCTCACCCCGGAGCGCTGGACGGCGGTCCGGACGGAGGCGGCGCGGGTCCTGTCCTCGCTCGAGACCGCCGAGCTGCGCGACAGCGAGCTGGCGCTGGTCCAGGCGAACCTCACCGACCGGATGGCCGGCGGCCTCTCGCCGGACGAGATCTCGCTGGCCGCGGCCATCGTGCGCCCGCTGCTCGTGCCCAACTCCACCTACTCGGAGCAGCTGACCCAGCAGGCGAAGGCCGCCGCGGCGGCCGCCGTCCAGCCGGTCCAGCAGAGCTGGGAGCAGGGCGAGACGATCGTCGCCAACGGGGTCCGCATCGACGACGTCGCGTACGAGGCGATCACCTACTTCGGGCTCAACCAGGGCGGCCTCGACGTCGCCCGGCTGATCGGCTTCCTGGTGCTGTCGATCCTCACCGTGGCCCTGCTCCTGGTGTGGACCTGGCGGTTCCGGCGGGAGTTCTGGCACCGCAACAACGTGCTCCTGCTGCTGAGCCTGATCCTGCTGGTGGCCGTGCTCGCGCTCAAGCTCACGGCGGGCCGCTACTGGCTGCCCTACGCGCTGCCCCTGAGCGCCGTGGGCATGCTCGTCACGGTGCTGCTCGACGGCGGCGCGGCGCTCGTGCTCACCTCGCTGCTGGCGATCCTGGCGGCCGCGGTCAACGGCGGCGGCTACGGCGGCGGCCTCGAGCTGGCGGCCTACATCCTGCTGGGCGGCATCGCGGGCATGGTGGCGGTCCGCCGCGGCGACCGCCTCTCGGTGTTCGTCCGGGCGGGCGCGGCCGTGTTCGTGGTCCAGTCCGTGGTCATCGTGACGTTCGCGCTGCTGGGCCGCCAGGACGTGCGGGGCGTGCTGGAGCTGATCGGCGCGTCCGCGGTCTCGTCCGGCGGCGCTGCCGTCGCGACCGCGGGCTCGGTGGCCGTGGTCGGCTCGGTGTTCGGCATCCTGACCGTGTTCCAGCTGCTCGAGCTGGCGAACCCGAGCGCGCCGCTGCTGCGCCGGCTCCTGGTCGAGACGCCGGGCACGTACCACCACAGCCTGATGGTGGGCAACCTGGCCGAGAGGGCCGCCGAGGCGATCGGTGCCGACCCGCTGGTGGCTCGGGTCGCCGCCTACTACCACGACGTGGGCAAGCTCTCCAATCCGGTCGCGTTCATCGAGAACCAGGCCGGCGGCGAGAACATCCACGACGAGCTGGACCCCGAGCAGTCGGCGGCACTGCTCAAGAGCCACATCTCGGCGGGCATCGACATCGCCTACGAGGCGGGCCTGCCCAAGCAGCTGATCGCGTTCATCCCGCAGCACCACGGCACGGGCGTCATGTCGTACTTCTACGCCCGGGCGAGGGAGATCGCGGCGGCCCCGCACGGCGGCCTCGACACGCCCGAGGGCCGCAAGGCGGCCGACGCGGTCGACGTCCGCAAGTTCCGCCACGGCGGCCCCAAGCCGCAGTCGCGGGAGGCGGCGATCATCATGCTGGCGGACTCGGTCGAGGCGTCGGTCCGATCCCTGTCTTCCCGCGACGAGGCGGCGATCCGCGCGATGGTGGGCCGCATCTTCGAGGAGCGCATCAGCGACGACCAGTTCGACGAGTGCGACCTGACCCTGCGCGACCTCGAGCGGATCCGCGAGGCGTTCGTGGGCCAGCTGCTCGGGATGTACCACCAGCGGATCGCGTACCCGCAGAACAAGGTGGTGGAGCTGGAGTCGCGCCGGGCCGCGTCGGGCGAGGAGTAGCGGGCAGTCGTCCCGCACCGACCCTTCGCCACGCTCCTCGGTGACGCCGGGCAACGGCCGGATGGCCCTCCTGTTGACCGCGTGACGGCGTACCCTCCACGATGAGCACCCCGGCGCCTGCGCCAGCGTGCGCCGAACTCGGATCTGAGGCGGTGGCGATGCACTCGGCGGTTCGTAGGGTCACGGCGGCCGCGGCCGCCCTGCTGTTGATGTCCGGCCTGATCGCGTCGACGGCGACCGCCGCCGCGCCCACGTGGAGCCACCGCGACGCTCGGGTGTGCCCGCCCGGCACGGCCGACACCGCCGCCTGCGACAGCGTGGCCCGCATGCTCTTCCAGGACGGCCTGCCGTACGTCGCCAGGTCCCCCCAGGACTTCGGCCGCATCGCCAAGCCGGCGGCGTCGGTCTCGTACACGGCAGTCGGCATCCGCACGGCCTACGGGATCACAGGCGTCGGCGACCCCTCCAAGGTCATCGCCATCGTTGACGCATTCGACAACCCGAACGCCTACAGCCACCTGTCCACGTATCGCAGCAGCGACTCGACGCTGATGCCGGCCATGGCCGACTGCTCGAGTTCGCTGTCCAAGCTCACCAGCGGGCCGGGCCCGTGCTTCGCCAAGGTGAACCAGACCGGCGGCAGCTCCTACCCGACCGCCGACTCGGGCTGGGCCACTGAGATCGACCTCGACCTTCAGGCCGCCTCGGCGGTCTGCCCCGACTGCAGCATCCTGCTCGTCGAGGCCAACTCCGCCTCGTTCGCCGACCTCGGCACCGCGGTGACGTTCGCATCGACCGTGGGCGGCGTCCGCGCCATCTCCAACAGCTACAGCTCGAACGGCGATGCCCCGGGCTCGAGCTACCCGCAGTGGGACAACGCGGCCAAGAAGGGCATCGCGGTGATGGCCTCCACCGGCGACGGCGGCTACGGCGTCGGGTTCCCGGCCACGGGCACGTATGTGCTCGGCGTGGGCGGCACCAACGTCCAGGTGGACGCGACCGGCGTCCGTTCCTCGGAGACGGCCTGGTCCGGATCGGGCAGCGGCTGCTCGTCCTACAACGCGGCCCCGTCGTGGCAGGTGATCAGCGGCAGTCCGTGCGGCACCAGGAAGGCGATTGCGGACCTCTCCGCGGACGCCGACCCGAACTCCGGCCTCCAGATCTACACCACCTACAACAACGCCACCGGCTGGTACATCTTCGGCGGCACGAGCCTGTCGTCGCCGCTGATGGGCGCCCTGTACACGATGCAGGGCGGCTATGGCCCTAACACCTCGTATCCCACGGCCAGCCAGTACGCATGGACCGCGGCCAAGTACTACGACGTCACGTCCGGTTCTAACGGTCGCTGCCGGACCTCGGTCCTGTGCACTGCCGGCCCCGGCTGGGACGGCCCCACCGGCCTCGGCAGCATCGCCTCCGCGTCTTCGGCCCCGGTCCTGACCACCATCTCGGTCTCCCCGACGAGCGCCTCCGTTGCGGTCGGCGGCGCGCAGCAGTTCTCGGCGACCGCGCTTGACCAGAACGGCGTGCCGATGACCTCGCAGCCGGCGTTCACCTGGTCGGTCAGCGGCGGCGGGTCGATCGACCAGACCGGCCTGTTCAGCGGCACCACGGCCGGCGGCCCGTACACCGTGACCGCGGCCGGCGGCGGGATCGCTGGAACGGCCCAGGTCACGGTGACCGCGCCTGACTCGCAGACGCCCACCTCGATCACCGTGTCGCCCGCGAGCGCGTCGGTTGCGGCCGGCGGGACCCAGCAGTTCACCGCGACCGGATATGACCAGAACGGCAGCCTGATGAGCCCGCAGCCCACGTTCACCTGGTCGGTGAGCGGCGGCGGGTCGATCAGCTCTTCCGGCCTGTTCACGGCGGGCAGCACGGCGGGCACCTTCACGGTGACCGCGTCGTCAGGTGGCGTGTCCGGCACGGCGAGCGTCACCGTGACCGTCCCCGACTTCTCGCTGTCGGCCAGTCCGACCTCGCAGTCCGTGAAGCGCGGGGGCTCCGTCATCTACACCGTCAGCGTCGGCTCCCTCAGCGGCTTCAACGGCAGCGTATCGCTCAGCGTGTCCGGCCTGCCCTCGGGCGTGACGGCCACGTTCAGCGCTAGCCCGGTATCGGCGGGGTCGAGCACGACGATGACGGTCCAGACCTCGACGGGCACGAAGACCAGGACCTACACCCTGACCATCACCGGTGTCAGCGGCGGCCTCAGCCACTCGACGAGCGTGAGCCTCAGGGTCACCAAGTAGCACGTCGGCTCCGCGCCTCCCTCCCTCCACCGCCCGCTGGGCGGCAGCCGGCTCGCTTCTGACGCCTCGGCTGGGCCTCTCGCCTCGGGCCGGGCCTTCGCCTTCTCCGAGAAACCGCTGACGGCGGTGCTATCCGCTCGATCGCGCCGTGGCACCGCCGCCGGCGGTGCCGAGCGCTGACGGCACGCTCAGAACGCTCGAGCCGCTCCGGATATCACCGCCCGTGGCGGTATCCCGGGACGCCGGGGCGTCGGGACGTCGGGACGCCGGGACGCCGGCACGCCGGGGCGCCGGGGCGCCGGGGCGCCGGCACGTCGGGACGCCCGAACGACGGAACGTCTGCAGCGGCCCCCGCCCGCGATCCGCCCCGATCAGTCCGGCGCGGCCGCGTCCTCCCGCTCCGCCTCCAGCCGCTCGTCGAGCTCCTCCTCGGTGAGGATCTCGGCGTCCTCGGGCAGGGCGTCGAGGTACAGCTCGCCGTGGAGGTGGTCGAACTCGTGCTGGATGGCCCGGGCGAGGTAGCCGTGGCCGCTGACGTTGACCCGGCGACCGTGGCGGTCCTGGCCGGTCATCACGGCGTGCTCGGCGCGCCAGCGCCAGGCGCGGTAGCCAGGGACCGACAGGCAGCCCTCCCAGGCGCCCTCCTCGCCGGACAGGTGGAGGATCTCGGGGTTGGCCACCTCGTACAGCTCGTCGTCCACGCGGATGACGCACAGCTGCAGGTCGAGCCCGATCTGCTGGGCCGCCAGCCCCACGCCCGGCGCGGCGTCCATCGTCTCGATCATGTCGTCGATCAGCTCGCCCAGCTCGCGGTCGAACTTGACGACGGGCCGCCCGGGCAGGCGGAGCCGGGGGTCGCCGAGGGTGATGATCGGTCGGAGGGCCATGGGCCGATGGTAGCGCGCGCGGGGCGCGGCCCCCTCGCGCCCGCGCTACCGTGTCGGCCATGAGCACCCACTACCTGTCCGGCTGGCGGGTCGACGTCGAGCGGCGCGAGGGAGTGCCGCGCCTGCTGCCCGCCGCCGCCCTGGCCCGGGCCGTCGCCGCGGCGCTGGACGCGGCCGGGGCGCCGCGTCCAGCCTCGATCGGGCTGATCCTGTCCGACGACGCCGAGCTCGCCGAGCTCAACGCGGCGCACATGGGCAAGGACGGCCCCACCGACGTGCTGTCCTTCCCGCTGCTTGGCCCGGACGAGTACCCCGACCATCCGGGCAAGGGCTCAGGCGGCTTGCCGACGCCGGATGCCGACCCCGACGGCTTCGCCCTTCCGCCCGGCGCCCGCCCTCACCTGGGCGACATCGTGGTGTCGGTGGAGCGTGCGGTCGACCAGGCCGGGGCCGGCCGCGGCGGCCAGACCGGCGACGTGCGGTGGGACGCCCGCGACGAGCTGCGGCTGCTGGTCACCCACGGCGCGCTGCACGTGTGCGGCTGGGACCACGCCGACCCGGTCGAGGAGGCGGCGATGCGCGACCTGGAGCGCCGCCTCCTGGCCTGAGCCGCGCGCCCTCAGCCGCCCGGCACGGGGGTGGAGATCGTCACGGTCGTCGCCGGCACGGTCAGCCCCGAAGCCGGATCGACCAGCGACTGCAGCACCGACGGCTCCCACGTGTACGAGCCGGGCGAGACGACGTGCGCCACGTACCTGGCCCAGTACTCCGACCGTCGGGGGTCCCAGCCGACCATCAGCTCCACGCGCTGCCCGTCGATGGAGTCCGGCGAGATCACGCCGGCCGGCTGCTGGGGGTCAGCCCAGGCGCCGCAGTAGAGCACTGGCGCGAGGCCCGACGGCGCCACGTCGACGATCCGCCAGCCGCTGGCGCGCAGGGTCGGCGGGATCGACACGTGGAAGGTCACGACGACGGTTCGGTCGCCGGGGATCACGCCGGCGGGGGACACGTCGCGCGTGAAGGTGATGCCGTTCGGAGCGGCCAGGCTGGACGGCTCGAGAGCGCCGTCCCACGTCTGGACCAGGAGCAGCGAGCCGGCGACCGGCGCGACCGACGCCGACCGTGCCTGGGCCGGGGTGAGCATGTACCCGGCCGCGTCGCCGCCCGACAGGCTGACGGCCGTCCGCACGCCGTCGACGGTGAGCGTCGCCCGGGCGGTCGAGCTGGCCACACGCATCGCCCAGCCGCGCGCCGCGAGCGCGCGCTCGAGGACCACCAGCGTGGTCTTGGGCGGATTGGCGGCGAGGTACTCGTCCATCTCGGCCGCAATCGGGTCGCCCAGCGAGGCCGCCACGATGGCCAGGCGGGCCGTGACAACGGTGGTGTCCGTGCCGGGCCCCGGATCGATCCGGACCATGTTCGCCGAGCGGAGGGCGTTCGACGCCAGCAGCTGCTGCTCAAGACGGCCGGCCAGGGCCTCGTCGCCGGCCTCGAGGGCGGCCAGCGCAAGGTCGGCGCGCTCCTCGACGGTGAGGTCGGTCGCGGCGTCGAGCGTGCTGATGTCGCCGTGGACCGGCTCGCCGAGCGCTGCAAGGCCCGCCAGCGCCAGGATGCGCCCAGCGCGCGGCTGGGCGTCGTCGTCGAGCGCCATCCGGAGGCGTTCACGGATATCGCCCATGGCGAGACGCGGGTCGCCGGTCATGGCGGCGAGGGCGGTGACGTCGAGCTGCATCGCGCCCCAGGGCACGATGGACAGGCCGCCGTTCGAGGTGAACGTGTCGAGCGCGTTAGGGTCGCTCGTGGTGGCCGGCGCGAGGCCGAACTGGTGGGCCAGGACGCGCGTGGCGAGCCCGGACGCCAGCACCTGGTCGGCCCGCGCCGCTCCGGACGCGGCGAGCTCCTCGAGCACGGGCACCACGCGCCCGCGGCCCGAGTCCACGAGCGCCAGCCGCGTCATGCCCTGCCCGGCCTGCACGGTCGTCGGGCCGGCCAGCAGGGACCAGGTGGTGCGCTGCTGGGTCGCCCGGCTGGCGATGACCGTGAACGTGCGCGTCATCGCATCCTGGAGCGTCTGGTCGCTCGCGACGACGCTGCCGGCGATCCGGACGCGCTGGGTGCCCACGGCCAGCGCCGGGAGCGGCACGTAGGCGGAGCCGAACGCGTCCGCGGTGACCGTGACCTCGGCCATCGGCAGCGTGTCGGAGGTGACCGCGAAGGCCACCCGGTCGCCCGCCCGGAGCGCTGTCCCGTAGGATCGGACGCGCAGGACCGGCCGGTCGCTGGCGAGGTACTCCGACGCCAGCACCGCGTCCACGAAGAACGGCAGCCCGACCGGGATCTTGATCGAGGCGGCGCCGGCGTCGAGGGCGCCGTCGACCGCGGTGGCCGCGACTCGCCACGAGGTGAGGTCATCAGACAGGGGGACGGTCACCGTGGCCCGACCCGCCGCGTCGGTGTGCACCACCTTGGCCACCAGCCAGTCGCGGAAGTCGGTCCGGCCGCCGGTCCCGCCGCCGCCGGTGGTGTCGCCCCTCCCGCCGCCCCATCCCTGCTCCGGCGGCTGGTGCGACCGCACGCTGCCCACGACGCCGGTGGGGACGTCGGCGTACAGCTGGGCCAGCGGGTCGCCCTCGGCGGCGGCGCCCATCGCGAACAGCTTCTCGTCCACGGCGCGGACGAACACGCTGGCGGCCACGGGCCGGCCGTCCCGGTCGGCTGTCGACACGGACACCGTGGCGGACTCCCCCGGCTCGTAGCGCAGCTTGTCGGCGGCCATGGTGACGGTCAGCTGCCGGTCCTGCTGGTCGAGCCGGGCGGTGTAGGGCCACGGCACGGCGTCGTAGCCGGAGCCGTTGAACCGGACCGCGGTGATCGCGATGTCGGGGATGCTCGCGTCGGTGAAGGTCGTCTGGAACTCCGCGCTGGAGCTGACGTCGGCGCCGCGCAGCCCCTGCTGGAGCGCGAGGTAGAGGTAGCGGGTGGCGGTGGTGCGGGGGGCGCCGCCGCTGAAGCGCACGCGGACCGTGTCGCCGACCGAGTACCCATGGGCGTAGTCGTGCCCTTCAGCCGGGTCGAGCGACGGGATCGGGTAGTCGGCGCGTGGCGCCGTGCCGCTGATCCACGCCTCCGTCTCGATCCTGCGCCCGGCCTCATCCACGTACGTGGCCGTCACCGAGTAGGCGTAGGCGTTGCGGCCGGCTGGGAGCGTCAGGCGGAAGGTCCCGTCAGCGCCGGTCCGGACGCTCCGGGATGCGAGCGCAACCTCGTTGTCGGTGTACTCGTAGCGGGGCATGACGCGCTTGGTGATGAAGTCGTAGGCGGTGCCCGTCTGGCGCTGGACCATGGACCGCGCGACGACCTTGATCTGCACGGCTGCCCCGGGGCGCGCCGCGCCGCGCGGGTCGATCGACCAGAGGTCGACGTCCGGCTGGTCGTAGCGTCCCCAGTCGACCGTGTTCACGCCGCCCGTGACGGTCAGCGTCTTGCCGTTGGCGCTGCCGTCCAGGGACAGGAAGGCGGAGCCGGCGAACACGGCCACGAAGTTGTTGGCCGCGAGGCCGGCCTCCTCAGGCAGCGTGGGCGTGGCGCCGATGGTCGCGACACGCTGCTGCATGTCGGCTGCCTTCGGCTTCAGGGTGCCCGTGGCGAGGCCGCCCGCATCCGTGGTGACCGTCGTCTGGGGCGCCTCGCTGTCTTCGGTCGTCAACTGGACCTGCGTGCCGGCGGCTGGGGTCCCGTCGAAGAACGCGGCGCTGACCGTCGCCTGCAGCGGCTGGCCGCTGATCACCGCGTGGCGCTCGGGCATGACCGTGATGAGGTACGCCGGCTTGCGGATGGTCGCGACGCTGAGCCACGTCTCGCCGACGCTGGCGCCGTCCACGCTCGCGCGGAGGCGATAGCCGCCGACGGGCAGCCCGGCGATCTGCAGCGACGCCGAGTACATCCCCCGCGCATCCGGCGTTGCCGTCCGGGTGAGGATGGTGACGGCGTCGGCGCCGTCGTTGCGGACCAGCTCGAGCAGCACGGACGCCGGCACAGTCCCGGACACGCGCTGCCTGACCACGCCCACGGCGTTGACCGTGTCCGTCTGGCGGTACTCCCAGCGGTCGGTGGTGAGCATCGTCCACCAGGTGTCGGGCACGAGGCTGTCGCGAGGGGACCAGGTGCCGTCGCAGCCGCCGCACATCGAGCCGCCGGCGACCGGCCGGAAGGTCGTGGAGCCGCCGTAGTGCACCAGGAGCATCGGATCGGTTGCGTCGCCGCCGGCGACCGCAGGCGGCGACGCGGCCACCAGCAGCCCCCGGGCGTCGGTTGCGCCGGCCAGGACCGTCCCGGCCAGCGATGCGGTCGCGCCCATGGCCGGGCCGCGCGTCTTCAGGTCGTTGACCCAGACCGCGGTCTGGGTCGAGGTGACCAGGGCGTAGGTCGCGGTGTCGGTGACCTGCAGGACCAGCTGGCGGGGGACGCCGGCGAACGCCACGGTCACCACATACCAGCCGGCCGCGAGCGTCCGCGGCAGCTGGATCCAGGGGGTCCCGTCGTCCAGCCCCTGGATCGGCACGCTGGCCGACAGCACCTGCGGCAGGCTCGAGGTGGCCACCGCGGCCTGCGTGCTGGCCAACGTCCAGGCCGGTGCCCTGGAGATCGCGGCCCATGCGCTGATCGCGCCGTCGAGGCTGCCCAGGCGGTGGACGCGCAGCGGGACACTGGTCGGTCGGGACGAGCTCCCCTGCACGTCCCACCACAGCGTCATCGCCGCCAGCTCGCGCGGGGTGGCGTCCACCAGGGTCTCGGGCAGCCAGACACGGGCGGTCCACGGGCGCGCTGCCGCGGTCTCGAACCGGATGGTGACGTCCTGCTCCAGCGCCTCGCCCGTCCCCGCGATCGGCAGGCCACGGGTGATCGTCACCGTGTACAGCGTCGCCTTCGCGAGCGGCTTGTCCGGCGCGAAGGCGACGGAGCGGCCGTCCGCCTCGAAGTGACCCTTTACCGCGGGCGAGATCCGGAAGTGCGACGCGAGCGCGGACGCCGTCACGCCGGGCTGGTCGAAGTTGACCTCGATCCCGGTGTCGAGCGGCACCGACGTGGCCTGGTCGCCGGGGACGGTGTCGCTGACGTGCAGCGGGCCGGCCGTCAGCGCGGTCCACGAGGCCTCGACCGTGCCGTCGGGCCGCGTCAGCGACAGGTGGTAGCGCGTGGCGGCCGCGAGAACGGCCGTGGGCTGGAGGACCGCGGCGGCCGCGCCCGAGGGCGTGACGCGGAATGCCACCGGCGGGTCGGCCACGATGCGTCCGGCGAGGGACGCGGCCGGCCGCCCGTCGAGGCTGGTGAGCAGGAACCCGGTGGTCCGCGCCACGACGTCGGCACCGCCCCGGGTCGGGACGAGCGTCGCGGCCTGCGGCAGGCCGGCGGGTTGGACGGGCGCCCAGGCTTCGTTGCCGGCGGGCTGGCCGGTCGGTGCTGGCCCGGAGGTCGATGCCTCGGCCGGCGTCGCCGCAGGCGCGGCGCCTGATGAGGGCACCGGCGTCCAGGATGCGACTGGCGGAACGGCGGGCGCGGGCCCGGCGCACCCGACGATCAGCAGCAGCGCTGCGACCGCTCCGGCGAGGCGACTCGGCGCCCCGGATCGCGGACTCCAGCGCAGGGGACGCCGACCGTGGACCCCTCCCATCGCACCCGCTCCCGGCCGCCGGTCCGTGACGGGACCGTCTTGGGCGGCCGCGACTGAGACGCCTTGACCCGGGCGCCCGTGACAGCCGCCTCTCGGCGCATTCAAGCCGTCGCGCGTGACTGGCACACGTGTCGTCCGTCGTCTTCGCCGGGGACGAAGCGGCCGCGATGGGTCCGGACGGATCGCCGGCTCGGGCTGCTCCGGAAGTCCTGTGCGGAATCGTGAAGCGCCGAGGCTCTCGGTCTGACGGCGGCCCTCCGCGCCGTCTCCGGACGCGGGAGCCCGGACTTCCGTATGGGAGACGACACGGCCGCTCAGGGCCACGATCGGCCTGTGACCGGCCGCCCCTCCTGAGGTCCCTGACGGGTTGGCGGCGGGTTCCAACAGGGGGGCGCCCGTTGTCGGGGGTCGTCGGTCAGTGCCCGGCCGACCATCCGCCCGACACCCGGCTCAGGCTGCGCTCGACCGGGAGAGCGCGGCCCAGGCGGGCCGCGCTCCCGTCAGCGGGCCGACAGCGTGGGGTGTGACGCGACATGCCGTTCGTGAAGGCGGGATCAGGCGAATTCCTGCTGGTGGGCAAGGGCGGGAGGCTCGAGAACAAGGGCACGGCGATCCAGACGTGGCTCCGCCCGGGCTCCATCTACATCCGAGTGCCGAGCACCAAGGTGGAGGCGGCGTTCGAGTTCACCCAGGAGACCAGGGACGGGATCCCGCTGCGCTTCAAGGGGATCTTCGTGTTCCGGGTGACCGACCCCATCACCGCGGCCCGCCACTTCGACTTCTGGAACATCGACGCGGGCGTGGCGCAGGCGACGGACCTGCTGACGCACATCCTGCTGGGCGAGCTCCGGGACGCGGTCTCGCACCTCACGATGGAGGAGTGCATCGAGAACCGCAAGACCACGCTCACGGGCGTGGCCGCCCGGGCGCTCGGCACCGCGGTGGCGGGAGGCGAGGGCGGCGAAGGGTGGGGGATCGTGATCGAGGCGGCCCAGGTCGCCCAGGTGTTCATCGTGGACACGGCCCTCCGCGCGCAGCTGGAGGCCGAGACGCGCAACGACATCCGCCTCAAGGCGGAGCAGTCGAACATCCGGACGGGCGAGGAGACCCAGCTCGCCCAGATGGCGTCGCAGACGCGCGTCGACGAGCGCCAGCTGGCGAAGGATCGCGAGGACCTGCGGCGCGAGGAGGAGCTGGCGACGGCCAGGGTGGCGCGCGACCGGCGCAAGGCGGCCGAGGACGTGGCGACCGCCCAGCATGCGATCGGCCTTGAGCAGGAGCGGTTCCGCGCCGAGATGGCCGCCGAGGAGGCTCGACTGGCGGCTGAGAAGCCGGTCCGGCTCGCCCGGATCGAGCAGGAGCGCGAGGCGCTGGCTCGCGAGGTCGAGCTGCGCGAGCTCGAGACGCGCATCCGGACGCTCGAGGTGGAGCGCGACCTGATGCAGCAGCGCGCCGAGCAGGAGATGCGCCGCGAGATCCTGCCCATCGAGCAGGCGCCGCGGATCGTGGAGTCCGCCTCGAAGGTGCTCCAGGGGGCGAACCTGTCGGTCTACGGGGACGACGGCAGGCTGCTCGGGCAGCTGGAGCCGCTGTTCGAGGTGCTGGGGCGCCACGTCCGGGCGGCGACACCGGCACCGGCCGGCCCCGGCACGGGCAGTGCGGCCGCCGTCGGCCATCCGGGCGCGGCGTCGTGACACGGCGCTGACCGGGACGGCACGGCCTCCCGGCCGAGACGGCCGGGAGGCCCTCCCTCCGTGGCACCGCCGCCGGCGGTGCTGACGATCGATCCGGGTCGCGGCACCGCCGGCAGCGGTATCACGGGCAGAAGCCGTGCACGCCGCCCCGCCGAGGTCGCGCATACCACCGCCGGCGGCGGTGCCACGGAGGGGCCCCCGCGCAGGTCGCGCGTGCCACCGCCGGCGGCGGTGGCGCGGAACACCCGGCGGCGCGGCACCTCCCGCGGGGCGCCCCTTCCGCAGCGGCGCGACCCGCCCGACCGCACCGCCGAGGGCGTTCGCGCCCGGGCGGTACCATGGCGACGCAGCCCCGTCGGACGCGGTCCCGGGGCCATTCGCCGTGCTTCTAGGGAGAACGCGCCGCATCGTGAAGCTCGTGGTGGGCCTGGGGAACCCGGGCGGCCAGTACTTGGAGACGCGCCACAACGTCGGCTGGATGGTGCTCGACCGGATCGCCGACCGCGCCGGTCGATCGGGCCGCGGGCGTCAGCGCGACGCCTCGGAGGTGCTCGAGCTGCGCTGGAAGGGGATGGACCTGATCCTCGCCAAGCCGCTCACGTACATGAACGACTCGGGCATCGCGGTCCGCAAGCTGATGGCCCGCAGCCACGTGCCGATGGTGGACGTGCTGGTGGTGGCCGACGACTTCGCGCTGCCGTTCGGCAAGCTGCGCTTCCGCGAGGCCGGCAGCCACGGCGGCCACAACGGGCTGCGCTCGATCATCGACGAGCTGGGCTCGGAGAAGTTCAGCCGGCTGCGGGTGGGGATCGGCGAGCCCGGGCGCGGCGCGATCGACCACGTGCTCTCGCGGTTCGCCGTCGACGAGCGCGCCTGCCTGCCCATCCTGCTCGACGCCGCCGCCGAGGCGGTGGAGGCGTGGGCACGCGAGGGGACCAGCAAGGCCGCGAACCGCTTCAACGCGTTCGACCTGCAGTGCAGCCCGGGCGGCCCTGCGGCCGGGCCGGCAGCGCCTGCCCCGGGCGAGCCCGGCGGGCCCGCCGACGAGAGCGGGGTGCGTCGAACCCGGACCGGCTGGCGGCGGATCCTGCCCGGCGACGGCGGGTCGGGCCCGAGCGACCGCCGGTGACCAACCCCTACCGCGGCCGGTCGACGCGCGAGCGCAAGCTCGCGGAGAAGGTCGCGCGCGAGTGGGCCGAGCGCCGCGCCGCATCCGAGGCGGCCCAGCCCGAGGTCGACCTCGACCTGGCGTCGGCCGAGGCCGAGGTGGAGCTGCTCGACCCCGCGGCACGGGTTGCCGGCGAGGCGGCGCAGTCACGCCGGCGCCCCTCCCGCCCGGCGACGAGGTCGGGCTCGGACGCCGCGGCGCGCGGGGCCGGCCGGCGCCTGCCCGACCTGTCCGTGCTGCCGCGCCTGCTCCACGGGACGGGCTCGTTCGCGTCGCTGCTCGAGCGGCTCGGCGGCGGCTCGGCGCCCGGCATCCACGGCCGCCACGTCGGGCTGACGTCGGTGCCGCACGGCGCGAAGTCGTATCTCGCGGCCGCCTTGGCCCTGGCCGAGGACGGCGAGCGGATCTGCTGGGTCGCCCGCGACGCGGAGATCGGTGACCGCGTCGCCGACGAGCTGGGCGCCTGGCTGGGCGACGCCTCCGCCGTGGCGGTGCTGGAGCCCCGGACCGCGCTCGCCTACGAGCGCTCCGAGCTCGTCCCCGACGAGACGGCAGCGCGGGTGGCGGCCCTGGCGGCGTGGCGCAGCGGCCGGGCGAGGATCCTCGTCGCGAGCGTCCAGGCGCTGCTCCAGGCGACGATCGCGCCCGCCGACCTGCCGGAGCGCACGCGGGTGCTGCGGCCCGGTGTCCGCGTCGGCCTCGACGCGCTGCTCGCCGAGCTGTTCGACCTGGGCTACGCGCCGGTGCTCGAGGTGGCGGGCCGCGGCGAGTTCGCCCGGCGCGGCGGCATCGTGGACGTGTTCCCGCCGTCCGCCGCGCTGCCGGTGCGGGTCGAGCTGTTCGGCGACGAGATCGACTCGATGCGCTCGTTCGACCCCACCGATCAGCGGAGCGTGGGCGAGGTGCGCGAGGTGGCGCTGCTGCCCGCGACCGAGCTGCTGCTGCCCACGGGCGGGCCCGACGAGCTCCGGGCGCGGCTGGGCAGGCTCGCCAGGGGGCTGCCCGAGCGCCTCGCGCTGGACCTCGCCCGGTTCGCCGGGGAATCGACGAGCGAAGGGGCCGGCGCGTCGCTCGCCGGGCGGGCGCTCCAGGCGGGCGACGCGGCCGAGGTGTGGGCGCGCATCGTGGCGCCGGCGACGGCGCTCGACCACCTCGACCCGACCACGCTGCTCGTCCTGGACGAGCCCGGCGACCTCGCCGACGCTGCGGAGTTCCTGTGGCGCCAGGCCGACGAGCGCCACCGCGAACTCGTCGAGCAGGGTGAGCTGCCGCGCGACTGGCCGCCGGCGTACCTGCCGCCCCGCGACTGGAAGTCGAGGCTGCACGGCGCGCGCACCCTCGAGCTGACCTGGCAGTCGGACGCGTCCGAGGCCGACGGCATGGTGTTCGCGTCGCGCGGCCTCACCAGCGGCGACCTGTTCGGCTGGCGCGAGCCCGTCCTGCCGCCGGGCCGCACGGAACGCCTCGTGGACGGCGTGGAGCACTGGGTGACGGAGGGGGCGCGCGTCGTGCTCGCCTCCGACCAGGCGCCGCGCCTCGCGGAGCTGCTGGGCGAGGCTGGCCACGCCGTGGGCATCGTCTCGCGCGTGTCGGCCGCCCCGCCGCCCGGCGCCATCGCCCTCGTCGAGCGCAGCCTCAACGGCGGCTTCACGGGCGGTCCCGACGGGCTGGCCGTCGTCACGGACCGCGAGCTGTTCGGCTCGGTGCGCGTCCGCCGGCCCAAGGCGATGCGCCGCATCGTCCCGCGCGACATCCTCGAGCGCCTCACGCCCGGCGACCTGGTGGTCCACATCGACCACGGCATCGCGCGCTACGAGCGGATGCTCCGGCGCGGCGGCTCGGGCGAGGAGCGCGACTACCTCGAGCTGTCGTTCGCGGCCGGCGACCGCATCTTCGTGCCCGTCGAGCAGATCAACCGCGTCTCGCGCTACTCGGGCGGGGAGAGCCCCACGCTGTCGCGCCTGGGCGGCACCGACTGGCTGCGCACCAAGCAGCGGGTCCGCAAGGCGGTCACCGACCTGGCCGACGAGCTGCTCGCCCTGTACGCGAAGCGCGAGGCGGCCGAGGGGTTCGCGTACTCGCCGGACTCGCCGTGGCAGACCGAGATGGAGGCGTCGTTCCCGTATGAGGAGACGCCCGACCAGCTGCGCGCCGCAGTCGAGGTCAAGACCGACATGGAGGCGCGCCGGCCGATGGACCGGCTGGTGGTGGGCGACGTGGGCTACGGCAAGACCGAAGTCGCGCTGCGGGCGGCGTTCAAGGCGACCCAGGACGGCAAGCAGGTGGCCGTGCTGGTGCCGACCACCGTGCTGGCGGGCCAGCACTTCACCACCTTCTCGCAGCGCTTCGCCGCCTTCCCGCTGACGGTCAAGCTGCTGTCGCGGTTCGTCTCGGCGCGCGAGCAGGAGGCCACCGTCGCCGGGCTGTCCCTGGGCACGGTGGACATCGTGATCGGCACCCACCGGCTGCTGTCGAAGGACGTGGCGTTCCGGGACCTGGGCCTGGTGGTGGTGGACGAGGAGCAGCGCTTCGGCGTGGCCGCCAAGGAGCGGCTGAAGCACCTCCGGGCGTCGGTGGACGTGCTCACGCTGTCGGCCACGCCCATCCCGCGGACGCTCAACCTGGCCCTGGCGGGCATCCGCGACCTGTCGGTCATCGAGACGCCGCCCGAGGACCGCCTGCCCATCCAGACGCGGGTCGCCGAGGCGTCGGCCGGCCTCGTCCGGGACGCGATCCTGCGCGAGCTCGACCGCGGCGGCCAGGTGTTCTACGTCCACAACCGGGTCGAGACCATCGAGCCGCAGGCCGACCAGTTGCGGCGGCTCCTGCCGGGCGCGCGGATCGTGGTCGGCCACGGTCAGATGGCCGAGGGCGCGCTGGAGCGGGTCATGCTGTCGTTCGCCGACGGCGAGGCCGACGTGCTGGTGTGCACGACGATCATCGAGTCCGGGCTCGACATCCCCAACGCCAACACGATCGTCATCGACCGCGCCGACGCGCTCGGCCTGGCGCAGCTGTACCAGCTCCGCGGGCGGGTCGGACGCTCGTCCCGCCGCGCCTACGCCTACCTCCTGTACCGGCGGCGCGAGCGCATGAGCGAGGAGGCCCGCAAGCGCCTCCAGGCGATCTTCAACGCGTCCGAGCTGGGGGCCGGGTTCCAGATCGCCCTCGCGGATCTCGAGATCCGCGGGGCGGGGAACATCCTCGGGGGCGAGCAGAGCGGGTTCATGGCCTCGGTCGGCTTCGACCTCTACACGCGCCTGCTGGCCGAGGCGGTGGAGGAGGCCAAGGCGCGCCGCGAGCACCGCGAGCCGCTGCGCGAGGTGCCGCAGGCGGTCGTGGACCTGCCGGTGGACGCGCACCTGCCCGATTCGTACGTGCCGGACGAGGCGCAGAAGCTGGAGCTCTACCGGCGGCTGGCGCGGGCCCGCACGACGGGCGACGTGGCGGCGTTCCGCCAGGAGGTCACCGACCGGTTCGGGCCGATGCCGCAGCCGGTGCTGCGGCTGGTCGAGGTGGCGGAGCTGCGGCTGTCGGCGGAGTCGGCGGGCGTGGCCAGCCTGGCGCGCGAGGAGGGCTGGCTGGTCGTCCGGTTCGGCGCCCAGCTCTCCCGGGCGACCGCCATGCAGCTGCTGGCGCCGGGGGCCGCCGGCGGTGCCGCACCGCTGCCGGGCGTGCGGCCCGGCGACATGACGTTCGCCTCGAACCAGGTGCGGATCCGGCTGCCGCGCGAGCCGCTCAAGTCGTGGACGCTCACGCAGGCGGTCGTGGCGCGGCTGGTGGCGGCGGAGGGCGCCTCTGGTCCCGGGTCGGGGTGACGTCCGCCGGCCGCGTCGCGCCCTATGATCGGCGGGTGACGACTGACCCGCGCCTCAAGCCGCCCGCAGCCGCCGACCCCGGCCGGGCCTAGGCCGATGCCGGAGCTCGTCGCCCCGGACGTCCGCTTCCGCCGATCGTTCGCCGCCGCGATGGCGGAGTTCCGGGCGGAGGGCCGGGGCGGGCCGGACGACCGGTCGGTCATCGGTCGGTACCTGCGCGACCATGCCGGCGCGCCCGCCGACGACGCGGCGTTCGGCGCGTTCGTCGACGGGATCCTGGCGGACCGCCTCGACGAGACGCCGCGGCCGGCCGGCTTCGTGCCCGGCACGGAGCTGTGGTGGGCGGAGGGCGACGAGTTCCTGGGCCGGATCGGCGTCCGCCACCGCCTGACGCCCGAGCTGCTCGAGGTCGGCGGCCACATCGGCTACGACGTGCGGCCGTCGGCGCGGCGGCGCGGGTACGCGACCGCGATGCTCCGGCGGGCGCTGGCGGTCGCGCGCGAGCTCGGCATCGACTCGGCGCTCGTCACCTGCGACGCCGGCAACACGGCGTCGCAGACCGTGATCGAGCGGAACGGCGGCGTCCTGGAGGACGAGCGCCGGGGCAAGCTGCGCTACTGGGTCCCGACGGGGCAGGAGCGCCGCACGCCCTCGGGGCTGACGGACCACGAGGGCCGGGAGATCGACTTCGGGCGGACGGCCGCCGACTACGAGCGCTATCGACCGGGCTTCCCCGCCAGCCTGTTCGACCGCCTCGAGCGTCTCCGCTGGATCGAGCCCGGGATGCGGGCGCTGGACCTGGGCACCGGCACCGGCGCGCTCGCCCTCGCCTTCGCCGAGAGGGGGCTGCGGGTCACCGGGCTCGACCTCTCGCCGGACCTGCTCGGGGTCGCCCGCCGGGTCGCCGCCGATCGCGGTCTGGACGCCACGTTCCGGCAGGGACGCGCCGAGGACACGGGGCTGCCCGGCGGCAGCTTCGACCTCGTGACCGCCGGGCAGTGCTGGTGGTGGTTCGACAGCGACCTCGCCGCGCGCGAGGCGGTGCGGCTGCTGGCGCCCGGCGGCCGCCTGCTCATCTGCGACTTCAGCTACCTGCTGCTGCCGGGCAACGTGTGCACCCGATCCGAGGAGCTCGTGATCGAGCACAACCCGGGCTGGCCGATGGCGGGCTGGCGGGGCATCCACCCGGAGCAGGTGGAGGCGCTCGACGTGGCCGGCTTCCGGCAGGTGGAGAGCTTCAGCTACACGGTCGACGTCCCGTTCTCGCACGAGGCGTGGCGCGGGCGCATGCGGACGTGCAACGGGATCGGCACCTCGCTCGAGCCCGCGCAGGTCGATGCGTTCGACCGAGACCTCGCCGCGCTCCTCGCCAGCGAGTACCCGGGCGAGCTGTCGGTGCCCCACCGGGTGTTCGCGGTGAGTGGCCTGCGCCCCCGCAGGGCCGGCGCATGACGAGCTGCGCGCGCTCGGTTAGGCTGCGTCCGTGGACGACCCCGCCGCCGTCGACGCGTACCTCGCTCGTGTCCCGGAGCCGCACCGGACGCTGCTGACCCGGATCCGGGCGCTGGTCCGCGAGGCGTGTCCAGACGCGACCGAGACCATCTCGTACGGCATGCCCGCGTTCCGGCTGAACGGGCGCATGCTGGTCTGGTACGCGGCGCACGGGCGGCACTGCTCCATGTACCCGGCCAGTGGCAGGCTGGTGGCCGAGCTGGGCGGCGAGCTCGCGCCGTTCCTCGGGGCGAAGGCGACGATCCGCTTCACGGTCGAGCGGCCGCTCGCGGACGGCCTGGTCCGCCGCATCGTCGCGGCGCGGGTGGCGGAGGGCGAGGCGCGGGACGGCGGGCGCTGAGCGTGGCGCCCGCTGCCGTTGCGGGTCGCCCCGCGGGGGACGATTCCGCGGCCCGGCCGTCGCCTCGTCTCCCGCGCGGCGACAGAGCGGCATTCTGCGCGACCGTTTCGGCCCGCTCCACGTCGGATCGTCTCCTGCCGCGGGACGGTCGGGCGGGACGCTGCCGGAATCGTCGCCTGCGAGACGACTGGCGAGCCCGCACGGGCGAGCCGCGCCAGCGACCTCAGGCCCTGCGGATCGCGTCCCCCACGCGGACCGTCCCGGCCTCGAGCACGCGGACGTACATGCCGCGCATCCGGGCGGCCCGGCCGGCCGGCGTGCTGATCCAGCGCAGGGCGTCCCGAACCGGGCGGCGAACTTGGCGCAGCCCGTGTGCGGGCGCTCCGTGACCTCGACCAGCGCCTCGCCCACTCGCAGGAGCGCTCCCGGCGGCAGGTTGTCCACGCTCAGGTCGAGGTCGGCGTAGAGCTGGTCGCCGGCGAGCGGCCACCGCGAGCGGTCGGGCTCCACGGCCGCCAGGACCCGAGTGCTCATGATCGTGAGCTGGCTCTGCGGGTCGGCCGAGCCGTCCGGCGTGGACGAGCTGCCGCGGCGAAGCCAGCCGTCGCCGACGAGCCCCTCGACCGGGTCGAGCCGGGCCTCGGAGACCACCTCGCGCACGTCGCGCTCGGGCCGGCGGACGATCAACTCGACGGCCGCTCCGTCGCGCGGTGCCGCGAGCACCGTGTCGGACTGGACGGAGAAGTCTCGGTCGAGGGCGGCGGCCGTCGTGTCCATGGGGCAAGTGTGGCGCACGAGGGGCCCACGCGCGACGGGTATCCTCCGGCGGTGGGCACCTCGGACGACGACCTCGGGGATCTCCGCGCCCAGCTGCTGCGGCTCGAGCTGGCGCTCGCCCAGCGCCGCCCCGAGGCGCTGCCCGACGGCGGCTACGACGAGGTGCTCCACCCTGCGTTCCGCGAGACCGGCGCCAGCGGCCGGGCCTGGACGCGGGAGGCGACCCTGGAGGCGTTGCGCGGCGCCCCGACCTCCGAGGTGCCCATCGATCGGTTCCAACTGGAGGTCGTCGGCCCCGGCGTCGCCCTCGCCACGTTCGAGACCCGCGGCGAGCGCCCGGCGCGGCGCGTCTCGGTCTGGGTCTACGACCGGGGCCGGTGGCGGATCCGCTTCCACCAGGGCACCCTGCTCTGACCGCGGCGCGTCGCGGCGAGGCGAGTTCAGATCCCGGGCGCCAGCGTCGCCCGGGGTGACGGGTGGGGGTTCAGCGAGCCGCTGTCCGGGTAGACGCCGAGGATCTCGCCGGTCGCGTCGTCGATGACGATCGTGCCGGCATGAGCGGGCGCCGTGCACGCCTGGGTCGTCAGGTCGTCCCCCGGCCGGTAGGCCCGGGACCAGGCGCGGTCCGACAGGTTGAGGTAGTCGCCGCGGCCAACGGTGACCCACACCACCCCGGACCCCATGCCGGCTGGGATGCACCCGTCGAGGGCCGCCGCCCGGTCGGCGGTGACCGCCCAGACCTGGGCCACGTACGGCGTCACGTGCTGGGCGGGGTCGGCGAGCAGCACCCGCATCCGGTTCAGGTACCCGTAGGTGAGGTTCTCGGCCTGGTCGGCGGTCATCCGCGGCTCGAGGCCACGCTCGACGTGCGCCGTGGAGGTCAGCGCGTCATAGGTCCTGCCCGCCGCGCCCCAGAGCCTGATGCCGCCGACCGCCCCTGCGCCGACGAACAGCAGCAGCCCGAGGATCCCCGCCAGCCTCCTCATGCCCAAGAGACGAAGGCGCGCTGGCGGGTGTTTCGGGTGCCAGCGCACGGTGCGGGGATCGAGGGCATCATCGCTCCATGACGACTCCCTGGTTCGGCCTCCACTGCCCCAGCTACACGCATCCCGGCACCTCCTCGGCGGACCTCTTCGCCCAGACGGTCGAGCAGGCTCAGGCAGCCGAGGCGGCCGGCTTCGGGCTGGTAACCGTCATGGACCACCTCAACCAGATCCCCGGCATCGGCGTCCCCACCGAGCCGATGCTCGAGGGCTGGTCGGTGCTGGCGGCGCTCGCCCGCGAGACCAAGACGGTCCGCCTCTCGACGCTCGTCTCGGGCGTGACCTACCGCAATCCCGCCCTGCTGGCGAAGACCGCCACGACGCTCGACGTCATCTCCGGCGGACGCGCCGTCTTCGGTCTCGGCGCGGCCTGGTACGAGGCCGAGCACCACGCCTTCGGGTTCGACTTCCCGCCGATCAAGGAGCGCATGGACCGCCTCGACGAGGCGCTCACGATCGTGCGCGGCATGTTCACCCTCGAGCGCTCCAGCTTCGAGGGGGCGCACTACCGCACGGTGGACGTCATCAACATCCCGCGGCCGGTCCAGCCGGGCGGGCCCCGGATCCTGGTCGGCGGGGGCGGGGAGCAGCGCACCCTTCGCATCGCGGCCAAGCACGCCGACCTGGCGCACTGGTTCCCGCTCGGGATGGAGGCGCTCAACCGCAAGACGGACCTGCTGCGCTCCTACGCCGAGGAGATCGGCCGGGACCCCGCGGCGATCGAGCGCACGATGGCGGCGCCGGTCGTGGTGGGCGAGGACGAGGCGTCGGCCCGGGCGCTGCTCGATGCCATGGCGCCAGATCGGCGGCCGTTCCTGTTCGCCGGCACGCCGGAGCAGGCCGCCAACGAGCTGCGGCCCTACCTCGACGCCGGGTTCACCGGCTTCACGTTCAACAACAACCTGTACCGGACCCCGGCGCAGATCGCCACGCTCGGCCAGCTCCTGCGGCTGATCGGCGGCTGATCGGCAGGGCCGCGGCAGGGGAGTCCGGGGCGGACGGCGCGGCCCGGCACGCCGCCCGTCGACCGCGGCCCGGCACGCCGCCTTTCCGCTCCTTCCGAACACCCGTCGCGGATCGGGCGGGGGCGGCTGGCGCCGATCCTCGCCCCGCGCCTCGCCACGCGCCAACGGGACGGGCTCCCCGCAGGCCGCCGGGTGGCGGCGGGCGTGGCGATGCCCCCGCGACGGGCGCCGGGCCCGGCGCCATCCGCCGCGCGGTGACGCCCGCCCTCCGCGGGGCGGCCGGCAGCTCGGTGCCGTTCGCTCCTTCCGGAAAGCCGCCCGGTCGCGGCCGCCCGGCACGCAACGGCCCTGGGGCACCCGCTCCCTAGGTATCGTTGACGCCGCCCGTCACGGCCGGCCCTCGGCCGATCTCCCTCCTGGGGCAAATCGTGGACATCACACCTGTCGGAGTGCCCATCCGCGCCCTCGAGCCCAGGCCCGGCCGCCCCCGTTGAGCGCGCCGGCGGCCTCGGACGCCCTCGTCCCGGCGCGCACCGGGGATCTGTTCGCGCCCGGCTACCTGGGCCTGACGCTGGGCCTGGTGACCACGATCACGCTGATCGCCGTCGAGTCGCTGGCCATCGGCACCGTGATGCCCATCGTCGTGCGCGAGCTGGGCGACCAGGAGCTCTACGGCTGGGTCTACGCCGCGTTCTACCTCGGCAACATGCTGGGGATCGTGCTGGTGGGCACCGCCCTCGACCGGGTGCCGATCCGCCACCCGTTCGCGGTGGGGGTGGCGCTCTACGCTGCGGGCCTGCTGGTCGCCGGCATCGCCCCGTCGATGCCCCTCCTGGTCGCGGCGCGCTTCGTCCAGGGCAGCGGCGGCGGATCGCTGTCGCCGACGGCCTACGTCGCGATCGGCCGCCGGCTGCCCAGCCACCTGCAGCCGCCGATGTTCGCCCTGATGTCGGCCGCGTGGGTGGTGCCCGGGCTGATCGGCCCGTCGATCGCGGCGTTCGTGGGCGCCACCGTGGGCTGGCGCTGGGTGTTCCTCGGCCTGCTGCCGCTGCTCGCGGCCGCGGCCCTGATCGCCCTCCAGGCGCTCGGCTCCGTGCCGGGGCCGGGGCCGGGTGCGGGCGACGCCGAGCGCCAGGCCGTGTCGCGGCGCCTGCCGACGGCGCTGCTGAGCCTGGCGGGCGCCGGGCTCGTCATCGCCGCGCTCACCGTGCCGGAGCCCGCGGTCGCGGCGGCGGGCACCGCGATCGGCCTCGTCCTGCTGGTGCCCGCGTTCCGGCGCCTGACCCCGCCCGGCACGCTGCGCGCCGCCCCGGGCGTTCCGGCAGCGGTGCTGCTGCGGGGCGCCATGACCTTCTCCTTCTTCGCCGCCGACGGCTACGTCGCGCTCCTGCTCCAGACGTGGCGCGGCACGACGCCCGTGCTGACGGGCGTCGTGTTCACGGTGACCACGATCACCTGGTCGGCCGCCGCGTGGTTCCAGGCCAGGCGGATCGACCGCTGGGGCGTCGTGCCGTTCACGCGGCTCGGCTTCGCGCTGGTGCTCCTCGGCGCGCTGCTGTCCATCCCGGCGGTGGCGCCGGGCGTGCCCGCCGAGATCCTCCTCGTCACCTGGGGGCTGCCGGGCGTGGGCATGGGCGTGATGTACTCCGCGGCGACGCTGGTCGTGCTGCGCCGGAGCCGCGAATCCGAACAGGGGGCGGCGACCGCCTCGCTCCAGCTCGCCGACATCCTGGGCACCGCCCTGGGCGTCGGCGCCGGCGGTGCCATCGCGGCCGCCGGCACGCGCGCCGGGGGCGACGGGCTGGGCTGGGCGCTGGCCGCTGTGTTCGTGCTCACCGCGCTCGTGGCCGCCCTCGGTGCGCTCGCGTCCGGGCGCCTCGGCACTGCGACCCCTGCGGGGGAGGCGGGATCGGCTGCGGTAGACTAGCCGTCCGGCGCGGGCCACCTTGCCCGACGGCGAACGCGCCGCCTGCGGAGGTACTCCACCCGATGTCCGCCGAGACGCTTCGCGCGAAGATCCGCGAGATCCCCGACTTCCCGAAGCCCGGCATCCTGTTCTACGACATCACCACGCTGCTCAAGGACCCGGCGGCCTATCGCGAGGCCATCGAGCTCATGCTCGAGCCCTACCGCGACGAGAAGGTGGACCTCGTGGTGGGCATGGAGTCGCGCGGCTTCATCTTCAGCTCGCCGATGGCCTACGAGCTCGGGACGGGCCTGGTCCCGGTGCGCAAGCTGGGCAAGCTCCCCGCCGACACGCTGACCGTCGAGTACGCGCTCGAGTACGGCTCGAACACCCTCGAGATCCACCGGGACGCCATCGCGCCCGGCCAGCGGGTCCTGATCGTGGATGACCTGCTCGCCACGGGGGGCACCGTGCGCGGCACGATCGAGCTGGTGGAGCGGCTCAAGGGCGTGGTGGTGGGCCTGGCGTTCCTCGTCGAGCTCGAGTTCCTCAACGGCCGAGAGCGGCTCGAGGGGCGCAAGGTCACGAGCGTCATCCGGTACTGATCGCGGAGCCAGCGGTCGAGCGCCAGCCCGATGCCCGACGAGCCCGTTCCCGCCGATCCCCACCGGCGCCGGTTCTTCCGGCTGTTCGCGGGCGACGTCGCGAGCTCGGTCGGGTCGATGATCGGGGTGGCCCGCACGCTGCAGGCCGAATCCGCGTCCGCCGCGCAGGAGCTGCTGGGCATCGGCGCCGCCGGGATGCCGGGCGGAGCGGCCGCGGCGCTCCCGGGGCCGCGGGCGCAGGGACCGTACCTCGCCAACACCGCGGGCTACCGGGCGCCGTTCCGCTTCGAGGACGACGCGGTCTTCGCGTGGGACCAGCGCCAGCTGCCCGACATCCTCCAGGAGATCGAGATCGCGGGCGCCGCGGACGGCGTCAACGCCATCAACGACGGGGCCGTCATCGGCGCGGCCGTCCAGGCGCAGCTGGCCGCCGCGGCGGTGGCGCTGGTGGCCGCGCGGGCCTGGGACTCCCGGCCCTTCGCCCGGCGGGCGACCATCCGGGGCTCGGCCAACGCGTTCCGGATGAACCGGCCCGCCTCGGCGCAGATGGGGCTCGCGCTGGACCGGATGCTCGCCGTCCTGGAGGACTTCCCGGTCGACGCGGACGGGAAGGTGCTGGCCGATGCGCTCCGCCGCGAGGCGGAGGAGATCATCATCGAGGCCACCGAGGACCACGGCTCGATCGCCGAGTACGCCCCCGAGGCCCTGCCCGGCGGGCCCGACGCGCCGCTCCACGTGCTCACGGCGGGCAGTACCGGCGCCCTGGGCAGCGGCGTGTTCGGCACCGCCCTGGGCGCGATCATGAGCCGCCACCGCGCCGGCCAGCGGATCCACGCCCTGGTCGCCGAGTCGCGGCCCTGGCTGGCGGGCGCCCGCATCGCGTGCTGGGAGCTGGGGCAGGCCGGCGTGCCGCACGCCCTGGTGACCGACGCCGCCGCCCCGGGCTGCATCGCTGCCGGAGAGGTGGACGCCGTCCTCGTCTCTGCGGACCGCGTCGCAGCCAACGGCGACCTCGCCGCGCCCGTGGGCGCCTATCCCCTGGCGCTGGCGGCGCAGGCTGCCGGCGTGCCGTTCATCGTGTGCGTGGCGACGACCGCGCTGGACCTCGGGGTCGCCGGCGGCGACGACCTGATCGTCGAGGACGCCCGCCCGTCGATGGTCGTCGCCTTCCGGGGCCAGCGGATCGCGCCCGAGGGCGTCCACGTCCGCAACCCGATGACGGACGTGATCCCCGCTGCGATGGTCGCGGCGTTCGTCACCGACGAGGGGGTCCTGCGCGCGCCCTTCGGGCCGGCCATCGCCGCCGCCTCTGAACGGTCGTCGGCGCGCCGCATGGTGGCCCGCGGCTTCAGGGCCCTGGCCGCGCAGCACGGGCGCAGCGCCCCGGATGCGGCGGCGGACGAGGCGGCCGAGGGGCCGACGCAGGCACCTGACGCGGCGCCGGCGGGTGAGCGCGCCGAGGAGGGGGCCCCGGCCGTCGAGGACCCGGCCGCTGACGAGGCGGCGCTGGCGGCGGCTCGCGCCGAGCGGGCCGCGCGGCACGCCGCCATCATGGACCTGGTGAGCGGCATGCTGGAGCCCGCCCCTGATGGGCCGGAGCAGCCGCCGGCCGCGACCGGGGAGCCGCCGGCGGTGTCCGAAGCGGGTCCCGGGCCCGAGGGCGCCGGATGACCGCGACCGCTGACGGCCGACCGATCGTCGCCCGCCCGAGCACGGACCGGGCGGTGCTCCGGGGCTTCCTCGAGCGGGACCGCCTGTTCGCCGCCTACGCCGTGTGCGACCTCGACGAGCGCGAGTTCGGCCGGACCCGCTGGGCCGTCGCCCTGGCCGGGAACCACGTGATCGCGGTCGGCATGGAGTACGCCGGGCCGACGCCCCAGTCGATGTTCGTGATGGGCCACAACGACGGCATCGCCGCGATCCTGCGCGACGTCCTGCGGCCGCGCGCCGCCTACATCTCGGCGACGGCCGCCGCCCTGCCAGCGGTGGCGAGGTCGTACCGGGTCGAGCCGGGCCCGGCGATGGTCCGCATGCGGGTCGACCGGGCTTCGTTCCGGGCCTACCCGGCGCCGGTGGAGCGTCTGCTCCCGGTCGAGGTCGGCGAGCTGAACCGCCTCTACCAGCTGGGCTTCGCGGCCTGGCTCCCGGCCGGGGCCGTGGCGGAGGGCGTCTACTTCGGCATCCGCTCGGGCGGGCGGCTGGTGGCCGCGGCCGGCACCCACGTGATCTCGCGCGAGGCGAGCATGGGGGTGGTGGGCAACGTCATGACCCATGCCGACTACCGCAACCGCGGCCTCGCCAAGGCGGTCACCTCCGCCGTCACGGCCGAGCTGCTCCGCTACTGCGACGACGTGGTGCTCAACGTCCGGGCGGACAACCCGCCCGCGATCGCCGCCTACCGGGCGCTCGGCTACACGGAGCACTGCCGGTTCGAGGAGCGGCTGATCCGCCGGAGCGCCCCGTCGTGGTCCGTGCTGCCGGGCCCGTTCCGCCGCCTGTTCGGGTCGCGGCCCGCCGAGGAGGCCCAGCTGACCTACGATCAGGCGCATCCGATCGAGCCGCCCTCCGGCACTTCCAGCGACGCCATCGCCGACAACGGCGAGCCCCCTGCCGGGCCGGAGCCCGGCGAACCCCTCGAGGAGCCCAGATGACCGACACCGCCAGCCTCGTGCCCCACGACGTGACCGACCTCTCCCTCGCGGCAGAGGGCGTCCGCCGGATCGAGTGGGCCGAGCGCGAGATGCCCGTGCTCCGCCTGATCCGCCAGCGCTTCGAGCGCGAGCGCCCCCTCGAGGGGCTCCGGATCGGCGCCTGCCTGCACGTGACCACCGAGACGGCCAACCTGATGCGGACCCTCGCGGCCGGCGGCGCGGAGGTCCACCTGGCGGCCTCGAACCCGCTGTCCACGCAGGACGCGACGGCCGCCGCGCTGGTCGCCGAGTACGGCATCTCGACGTACGCCCGGCGGGGCGAGGACCGGGACACGTACTACGCGCACCTGCGGGCGGTCGCCGACACCCGGCCGCACCTGACCCAGGACGACGGCTGCGACCTGGTCACCCTGCTCCACAGCGAGCGCCGCGACCTGCTGTCGGGCGTCCTCGCCGGCACCGAGGAGACCACGACGGGCGTGATCCGGCTGCGCGCGATGGCGGCGGACGGCGCCCTGGCGTTCCCGGTCGTCGCGGTCAACGAGGCGCAGACCAAGCACCTGTTCGACAACCGCTACGGCACCGGCCAGTCCACGATCGACGGGATCCTGCGGGCGACCAACATCCTCATCGCCGGCCGGAACGTGGTCGTGGCCGGGTACGGCTGGGTGGGCCGCGGCATCGCGATGCGGATGGCGGGCCACGGCGCCCACGTGGCCGTGGTGGAAGTGGACGCGGTCCGCGCCCTCGAGGCGCTGATGGACGGCTACCAGGTGATGACCGCCGGCCAGGCGGCGCCGTGGGGCGACCTGTTCGTCACCGCCACCGGCAACATCAACGTGTTCCGCCGCGAGCACTTCGCGGCCATGAAGGACGGGGCGCTCATGGCGAACTCCGGCCACTTCGACGCGGAGCTGGACCTGCGGGCCCTGCGCGAAATGGCCGAGGGGCATGAGCGCGAGGTGCGCGACAACGTCCGGCAGTTCGACATCGGCGGCAAGCGGCTCAACCTCATCGCCGAGGGCCGCCTCGTCAACCTCGGCGCGGCCGAGGGCCACCCCGCGGCCGTCATGGACATGAGCTTCGCGAACCAGGCGCTGTCCGCCGAGTACGTCGCCAAGCACCACGCCGAGCTCTCCCCGCAGGTCTACGTGGTGCCCGAGGCCATCGACATGGAGGTGGCCCGGCTCAAGCTGGCGGCGCTCGGCATCACCCTCGACCCGATGACGCCCGAGCAGCTCGAGTACGTCTCCAGCTGGCAGCACGGGACCTAGGTCCGCCAGCGCCGCCGCGCCGCGGCCGACCGCCGCCAGGGAGGGCACGCCAAGTTGGGCACGACCATCGCACCCTATGGCAGCTGGCACTCGTCGATCAGCGTCGAGCTGGTCGCGGGCGCGGCCGTCTCGATCGCCGAGCCGTGGGCGGCGGACGACGAGCTGTACTGGCTCGAGAGCCGGCCGACGCAGGCGGGCCGGCGGACGCTGCTCCGGCGCGCCCCGGACGGCGCCACCCACGAGCTGACGCCCGACCCGTTCCGGGTGGGCAACCGCGTCCACGAGTACGGGGGCGGGTCGTTCACCGTCGGCGGCGGCGTGGTGGTGGCGTCGAGCCACCACGACGGCCGCCTGTACCGCCTCGACCTCGAGGGCGCGGCCGAGCCGGCGGCGATCACCCCGGAGGGGCCGTGGCGGTATGCCGACCTGCGGCTCGACCCGCTGCGGCCGCGCCTCCTGGCCGTCCGCGAGACCCACGACGCGGACCGCCCCAACGACCACCGGCTGGTGGTCAACGAGCTCGTGGCACTGGCGCTTGACGGGTCCGACGGGCCGGGCCGGGTCCTGGTGAGCGGCCCCGACTTCGTCTCCAGCCCCCGGCTCTCGCCCGACGGGCGCTGGCTCGCCTGGCTGGAGTGGGACCTGCCGTTCATGCCCTGGGACGCCTCGCGGCTGCGCCTCGCGCCGGTGGGCGAGGACGGCGCCCTGGGCCCCGCGCGGACGCTGGCGGGCGGCGGCCTGAGCTCCGTGGCCCAGCCCGAGTGGTCGCCCGACGGCGTGCTCCACGTGGTGTCCGACGAGACCGGCTGGTGGAACCTGTACGCGTTCGAGGGGGACCCCGCGACGCTGTCCGCCGCCGCGAGGCGGGCGCTGGCGCCGATGCCCGCCGAGTTCGCCGACCCGGCCTGGGTGTTCGGCCAGTCGTCGTATGCGTTCCTCCCCGACGGGTCGATCCTGGCCGCGCCGCGGGACCAGGGCCGAGACCGCCTGGTGCGGATCGATCGCGACGGCGCGGTGGTCGAGATCGACACGCCGTTCACCGAGTTCGACGGGCTGGTCGTCCAGGGCGGCGACGCGTTCGCGGTGGCGGCGGGACCGCATGACGGCCCCGCGCTGGTCCGCCTCGACGGCCGCACCGGCGAGCCCGCCGGGGTGCTGGCGCGGTCGCTGCCGTCGCCGCTCGACCCGGCCGTCCTCCCGGTGGCCGAGTCGATCGCCTTCCCGACCTCGGGCGGCGCGTCGGCGCACGCGCTGTTCTACCGGCCCTCGAACGCGCATTTCGAGGGGCCTGCCGGCGAGAAGCCGCCGCTGGTGGTCGTGGTCCACGGCGGGCCGACCGGCTCCGCGCCGGCGGCGCTGTCGCTGGACCGTGCGTTCTTCACCTCCCGCGGGATTGCGGTCGCGGACCTCAACTACCGCGGCTCGGACGGCTACGGGCGCGCCTACCGCGACGCGCTCAACGGCGGCTGGGGCGTGGTGGACGTCGACGACGCGACCGCGGTCGCCCGCTTCCTCGCGGAGCGCGGCGACGTGGATCCTGCCCGGATGGCCGTCGTCGGCGGCAGCGCTGGCGGGTTCACGACCCTCGCCTGCCTCGCCTTCCGGCCGGAGGTCTTCGCGGCCGGGATCAGCCTGTTCGGCATCGCGGACCTGGAGCTGATCCACGAGGACACCCACAAGTTCGAGTCGCGCTACGAGGAGCGGCTGGTCGCGCCCTGGGGCGACGACCGGCGGGTCTGGCGAGAGCGGTCGCCGATCCACGCGCTCGAGCACATCCGGGCGCCCCTGCTCCTGCTCCAGGGCCTTGAAGACCGGGTCGTGCCCCCGTCGCAGCTCGACGTCATGGAGGCGGCCTTCAGGGGCGGCGGCCACCCCCACGTCGCGATCCGCTTCGAGGGCGAGGGTCACGGCTTCCGCCGGGCGGAGACGCGTCGCGCCCAGTACCGGGCCGAGCTGGGATTCCTGGCGCGGGTGTTCCGGTTCTCGCCAGCGGACGGCATCGAGCCGCTCGACGTGCCCGGGCTGGCCTGACGGGCCCTCCCGGACCGGGGCGGATCCCGCCGCGGACGGGCGGTGCTACGCTCGGCTCGGCAGCCCCGCATCGCCCCTCCCTGGGAGCCCCATGAGCATCGTCGACGCCTCGCAATACCTGTTCACGTCCGAGTCGGTGACCGAGGGCCACCCGGACAAGATGTGCGACCAGATCTCGGACGCCATCCTCGACAGCATCCTCCGCCTGGACCCCCGGGCCCGCGTCGCCTGCGAGACCGCGACGACGACCGGCCTCGTACTGGTGTTCGGCGAGATCACCTGCGACGGCTACGTCGAGTTCCAGGACGTCGTCCGGGACACGGTGCGCGACATCGGCTACACCCGCGCCGACTACGGGTTCGACTACCAGACGTGCGGCACGCTCGTCAGCGTCAAGGCGCAGTCGCCGGACATCGCGCAGGGCGTGGACGCGTCGGCGGGGCACGAGCAGGGCGCCGGCGACCAGGGGATGATGTTCGGCTTCGCGTGCAACGAGACGCCGGAGCGGATGCCGCTGCCGATCGCGCTGGCGCACCGCATGGCCCGCCGCCTCGCCGAGGTGCGCAAGGAGCGCTCGATCCCGTATCTGCGACCGGACGGCAAGACCCAGGTCACGGTGGAGTACGCGCACGGGAAGCCCGTCGCGGTGCGGACTGTCGTCGTGTCCACCCAGCACGACCCCGACGCGACCCACGACCGGATCGCCGCGGACGTCATCGAGCAGGTCATCCTGCCCGCGATCCCGGCCGAGCTGCGGCCGCGCGACCCGGTGATGCACGTCAACCCGACCGGCCGGTTCGTCATCGGCGGCCCGATGGGCGACGCCGGGCTGACCGGACGCAAGATCATCGTGGACACGTACGGCGGCATGGCCCGCCACGGCGGCGGCGCGTTCTCGGGCAAGGACCCGTCCAAGGTGGACCGCTCGGCCGCCTACGCCGCGCGCTGGGTGGCCAAGAACGTGGTCGCGGCGGGGCTCGCGGACCGGTTCGAGCTCGAGGTCGCCTACGGGATCGGCATCGCGAAGCCGGTCTCGGTCTCGGTCGAGACGTTCGGCACGGGGAAGATCGACGACGACCGGATCCTGGCGCTGATCGACCGCCACTTCGACCTGCGGCCCGGGGCCATCATCCGGGACCTCGACCTGCTTCGGCCGATCTACCGGCAGACCGCGGCGTACGGGCACTTCGGGCGCACCGACGTGGACCTGCCGTGGGAGCGCACCGACCGGGCGGCGGCGCTGGCCGCGGACGCCGGACTGCCCGAGCCGCCGGCGGACTGACCGGGCCGCCGGCGATCGCGGTCCTGTCGATCCCGGCCGGGCCGCGCACGACCGAGGTCGTCGCCGGCAGCCGGGTCGCGCTCCGTAGAATGCCCTGATGGACGTCGTCATCATGGCCGGCGGCGGCGGCACGCGGCTGCGGCCCCTGAGCACGGGCGCCCGCCCCAAGCCGTTCCTGCCGCTGCTGCCGGGCGGCGAGACGCTGCTGCAGCGGACGGTCGCCCGACTCCGCGGCCCGGAGGGCGCCGCGGGGCTGGACGTCTCGGTGGTCGTGTCCGCGGCGTGGGCGCCCCTGGTGGCCGCCCAGGCGCCCGACGCGCGCCTGGTCATCGAGCCCGAGGGCCGCAACACGGCGGCCGCGATCGCGCTGGCCGCGCTGGAGGCTGGCCGCGACCCCGAGGCCGTGATGGCCGTCCTGCCGGCGGACCACCGCATCGACCCGGGCCGCGAGGGCCTGTTCCGGTCCGTGCTGGCGGCGGCGGCCGCCGAGCTGGCGACGGGGGCGTTCGGCGTCGAGTCCCCGCTCGTGACGCTGGGCGTCGAGCCGACCCGCCCGGCCACCGAGTACGGCTACCTCCTCCCCGACGTCGCCCGCGGGGTGTCGGCGGGCGGACTGCGCGCCTACCCGCTGCGGGCGTTCGAGGAGAAGCCCCGCCCGGAGCGGGCGCTGCAGCTCGTCGCCATGCCCGGCGTGGCGTGGAACGCGGGGATGTTCCTGTGGCGGCGGCGGGCGATCGTCGAGGCGCTCGACCGCCACGCCCCGGAGGTCGCCGAGGGGGTCCGGCGCGGCCTCGCGGGCGATCTGGCCGTGGCCTACGCCTCGCTGCCGAGCCGGTCCATCGACTACGCCGTGATGGAGCCGGCCGCCGCGGCGGGGATCGTGGCGATGGCGGCGATGGACGTCGGCTGGACCGACGTGGGCACGTGGCCCGCCCTGCTCGAGGTCCTGGGCGCCCCGGGGATCGACGGCGGCGTGGTCGAGGCGGGCGACGAGGCGGTCGCGGCGGCGGGCGATCTCGTGGTCCGGAGGGTGGGCGGCCGGCCCGTCGTCTCCGACGCGCCGCCGGGAGCGTTCCGCCCCGAGGCGCCCGTTGCCCTGCTCCGAGGGGCGGCGTCGGCGCGGCCGGTCGTCGAGTCGCTGCTCGAGCGATGCGCCGCGGCGGAGGCCGGCGGCTGACCCGCTCCGCGCACGGGGCCTGACCCGCCCGGCGGACGCTGGCGCCCGCTCGCGCGGGCCGGGCGCGCTGTCCTCGTGACGCCGCCTGGCCGTCGTCGGAGGTGCCGATCGTCCGGCCCTCGGCGGCCCGCTTCGGGGGGTGCCACGGGGGCGCCGGGGGTGTAGGCTTGGTCCTGCGACCGCTATCACCGGCCGAGCGGACCCGACCGGACGGCGGCCCTCGTGGGCGCCCCGCACAGGGCGACTGGAGGTACTGCGACGATGCACTCCTCTCTCATCGGCAAGGTCGAGAAGGCGAATCGCTACGCTCGGGAGCTGGACCGGATCTCGATCGAGCGGATCGCCCTGACGTTCCGTGGGGACAACGACACCCATCACGTCAGTCTCGATGCCGGCGTGTGGCACTGCACGTGCCACTACTTCGAGAGTTGGGGCTCCTGCGTTCACCTCCTCGCGCTTCAGAAGATCATGGGCGTGATGCTGCCCGAGGACGCGCAGACGTCGATCTTCAACGCGACCGGAGCTGCTGCCATCGCCTGACCACGGGCGGGCCGGTGTCCCGGCCCGCATTCCCGGTTCGCTGCCTGACCGCCGCCGGCCGCGCTCGACGCGCCGGCGGCGCGGCATGTCCGGGGCTCATGGCGCCACCGCCAGATGCCAGTAGTAGGTGGCGTTGGCCCCCGGGCCGAACGTGGCGCTGACCCGCAGGGACCAGTCCCCGGCGGTCGACGGCGCCCGGAGGGCGACGGCGCCTTGGCCGGCCGAGCCGTCGGACGGGGCGGCCGCCATGCCGCCGGAGACCGCCGCCCAGGCCGCGGTCCACGAGACCGGCTGGAGGTTCTCGAACGCCACGGTCAGGGACGAGCCCTCGGTCGCCGTGCCCGTCGCGGGGCCCACCACCCAGGGCGCGTCCGTGCCGCTGTCGGCCCAGGTGTAGGAGCCGAGCTCCCCGTGGGCCTCCCGCCCGCCGGCCAGGCCGTGCAGCTGCCCGGACGGGGGCTCGTCCGGCAGGGTCGGCGCGACGGACGACGCCGGTGCGGCCGTCTCCGGGGGCGCGGACGGCGTCCCGGAGGTCATCGACGCGCCGGCCGGATCGGAGGCTTCGGACGCGACCTCCCTCCCCGCGACGGGCGCGCCGAGCGGGATGGCCGTGGCGGACGGGGGCGGCGCACCCCCCGTGCACGCCGCGACCACGACCGCCAGGCCCGCGGCGGCACCGAGGAGGGCGGCTCGGCGGCGGCCGGTCACCGCGAGCCGCCAGTGCCGGCCGTGCCCGCCTGCAGCGAGCACGGACTGGTGGTGCAGACGACGACGATGGTCAGCGACGACGACGTCGATGCTCGGACGCCCTCGTTGGCCGGCTTCCGGAACACGGCCCGGTAGGCCTGCGTTGCGCTGGGCGCGTACACCGCCCGGTACGTGCCGGCCGTGGTTCCCGGGGACATCGTGGCGAGGTCCGTCCAGGTGGTGCCCGTCAGCCGCTGGAGCACGACGGCGCGCCCCGCCATCGGGTTGCCGGCGAGCCGCGCCGTCCCGGCGCTCTGGAGGGTTGCGGTGAACGTCACCAGCGTGCCCAGCTTGGCGGTCGTCGACAGGACGCCCAGCGTCACGCTGGTCGGGACGTCGAGACACGTGGAGTACAGCGTGGTCCAGGAGGCCACGTCGTACAGCTGCTGGAGGGTGGCCACGTCGCAGCGCCCGAAGGCGCTGGCGTTCCAGCCCACCTGCGCCCGCGCGTGGCTGGACGCCTGCACGACGGCGTCCGCGTAGTCGCTGTCGCTGGCCAGGTTCACGTGGTGGTCCAGCCCGGCCACGTGCCCGAACTCGTCGATGGTGATGGTCTCCGCCCGGAAGCAGCCGTAGGGGCTGCCGGTCATCTCGCACCAGCTCAGGGTGCCCCAGTCATAGCGGTGGCCGTTCTCGCGGAACCACAGGTGCCAGTAGCCCCGGGCCGGGTCGCGCGAGAAGCAGGCGAGCCCGTTGACGCCGCAGGGGTTGCTCGTCCCGTACGAGACAGCGTTCGACCCCGCGCTGCTGTAGGCGAAGGACGGGGCGCGCGATCCGCGGCTGCCGTTCGCGTCGGCCGCGGCGGCGTCCACCGCCGTCCTGATGATCGAGGGCGGCACCGCGCCGGTCGCCCAGCTGTACGCGAGCGACGTGTCGATGGGCCAGGCGGGCGGGATCGTCGGATCCGGGGTGGCTGCGAGCGCGGCGCCCGCGGACGCTGCGAGCAGCCACAGGGCGACGGCACCGGCGGCGAGGCGACGGAGCGGGGGGTGTGCGTTCACGGGATCACCTCGAATGCGGACAGCTGGAGCGAGGAGGGGTCCAGGAGGCGGACGGCCGCCGGGTCGGCCACCCGCCCGCCGGGCGCCACGGCGATCAGCCCGGTTGGCGCCTCAGCCCCGGACTCGGCGGTCGAGGCGGGGATCACGGGAGCGAGGCCCGACGAGCCGGGAACGTCGGCCTCCGACGCCCCGTCGCCCAGTCGCAGCACCCCGAGCCCGCCGCGCGCCGCCACCACGACCGCGCCCGAGGAGCCGGGCACGATGGCGCCGAAGCCTTCCGCCGCATCGAGCGGCGTGGCGGCGCCCGTGGCCAGGTCGACCGAGTCGACCGCGCACGGAAGGCCGCCGCAGGCCTCGAGCACGACCAGCCGCTGGCCGGCGATCCCGACGGCCGGGCCGGTGCCGGAGGCGGCTGACGATCGGCCGGTGCGCGGATCGACGACCCGGGTCCGGCAGGCGCGCTCGCCGCACGAGCTCACCACGACGCGCCCGTCATCGGCGGCGAGCAGGCTCGTCGTGAACGTCGGGCCGAAGGCGGGGTCGGCCGGTAGGCCCGCCAGGAGTTCGACCGCTGCCCCGTCCGCGCCGAGCTCCCGCACCCAGACCCCGAGGTCGCGGCGCGACGCCCGATCGACGCGGTGCTCGTAGACGCGGGCTCCGCCCGGCGCCAGCACCGCGCTCCGGACGACGTCGGACGACGTGCCGACCGCGGTCCAGCAGCCCCGTGCCGTGTCGAGTGTGCGGAGGCGCGAGCGCCCTCCGTCGTCGTCGCCGACCAGGACGAGCCCTTCCGACGGCCCCGAGGCGAAGGACTCGGGCGGCAGCGCCACCGACCAGCGGGATGCGCCCCGGCCGACGGTCAGCCGACGGCCGACGAGCGTCCCGGATGCGTCCAGGATTGGGTCCAGGCGATACCAGGCGGCACCGGCCGGGGTGCCGGGCGAAGCTGCATCCGCCCGGCACGACCGCTCGACCGGCGGTTGCGGCGTCGGCGCCCGAGACGGCTGCGCCGCCAGTACGACCCCGGTGGGCGTCGGCTGGCCAAGGGCGCCAGCGGCGGCCAGGGCCACGGGTGCGGCCAGCACCAGCCATCGGATCGGTCTAGCAAGCTCCATCGAGCCTCTCCTCCGGCGGGGTGCGATGCGGCGGGAGGAGGCGGTGCGCGAGATCCTCGCACCGGGGTCTTACCGGGCCCTTACGCGAGCGGCCCGGAGGGATGGCAGCCGGTCGCCGGCGACAGCGGCTCGGGCAGCACGCGCGGCGCGCGGCGGGTACGCTTGTGCCATGCGACGCGCGCCTGCCCTCGCCCTCCTCGTGGCCCTGCTGGTCGCCGCCTGCGGCGGGAGCACGCCCTCGGGCGGCAACGGATCGTCCGGGACGGCAGCACCGACGGGCGCGGCCAGCGCGGCGCCCGGCACGCCGGGCGGGGCCGGCTCGAGCGGCGCGCCGACCGCCTCGTCCGGGTCGTCGGAGCCCGGGTCGAGCCCCGAGGGAGCGTCCCCTGCGCCTGCCGCATCTGACGTCCCGTCCGGGCCGCCCACGCCGTTCTCCTCGGCCGGGGTCGGGACGGCCGACGTCTGCTCCGGAAGCGTCGACAACCAGACGTTCTACGCGCACCTCGCCGCCTCGGTCAGCTGGGAGGTGTACTGCGCGGTGCTCCCCAAGGGCTGGGTCGTGTCGGCCGGCCAGTACCGGCTGGCCAACGGCGGCAAGCTGACGATCACCTACAGGGGCCCGGACGGCGCCACCGTGTCGCTCTCGGAGGGCTCGTTCTGCACCGACGGCAGCGGCTGCGTGCCCTCGGGGACCGACGCCGGGGCCGCGTCGTTCGGCACGCTGCCGGGGACCCTGGTGGCGATCGACTCCGGCGGCTATGCGATCGTCGTCGCCCGCGGCGAGCAGCCCAGCTGGCTGATGGTCACCAGCGGCCTCGACCAGGCCACCACGGTCTCCCTCGGGGCGGCGCTCGCCAAGGTCAGCGCCAGCTAGCCTCCGACCCGCCGCCCGCCACGTCCCGCGTCGGCGGGGCCGAGTCGCCCCCCGATCCGGCGACCTGCGGCCCGCGGCCGCGCCACCTCCGGCCCTCGGCCCGCGGATCGGCTCCGCGGCATCCTCCCAGTGCGTCCGCGGATCGGAGCCCACCTCATGCCCCTGCGCTCACCCGGCCGCACCCTCGTCCGCCTCGCCCCGCTGAGTGCAGCCGCAGCGCTCGCCCTCGGCGCGTGTGCGGGGGCGCCCGCATCGTCGACGCCCGTCCCCGCCGCCTCGGACAACCGTACGGACTTCCGGACCCTCGGCGACTTCACCGCGGTGGTCGTGGACGGCCCGCTCAACCTGGTCCTGGGCGCGGGGACCGTGCCCTCGGTCGACGTCGAGGCGGCCTCGAACCTGCTGCCGCTGGTCCAGACCACGGTCAGCGGGACGGAGCTGGACGTCTCGGTGGCGCCGCCCGGGTTCACGTCCGACAAGCCCGTCACGGTCCGGATCACGTCGCCGAAGGTGGGGTCGGTGTCGCTCAAGGGCGGCGCGACGGGGACGGTCGAGGCGATGGGGACGTCGTTCGCGGTGTCCGTGTCGGGCGGCTCCACCCTCAGGGGCATCGGCACCGTGACCCAGCTGACGGTCACCGTCCTCGGCAGCTCCGTGGCGGAGCTCGGCGACCTCTCCGCGGACACGGGGAAGATCGCGGCGGCGGGCGGCGCGAAGGCGACGCTGCGGGTCTCCAAGCAGTTGACCGGCACGGTCGACGGCGGCTCGATCGTGACGCTGGCGGTCGCGCCCGAGGCCAAGTCGGTGTCGGTGACGGGCGGCGCGCAGCTCGTCGGGCCGTAGCCGGGGCGACCGCGCGCGGCCAGGCGCCGCGGCGGGCAGGCCGCGCCCGCCGCGCCCTGCGGAAGCCGATCAGGCGCGCTTGCGCTCGAGGTCGAGGAACGGCAGCTCCACCACCACCGCGCCGACGCGGCCCCGTCGGCCCTCCACGGTCCACTCCACTTGGAGCCGCGCGCCCACGCGGTCGAAGCGGGCGGGCACCGACGCGAGCGCGAGGGCCTGCTTGAGGATCGGGCTCCAGCCGCGCGAGGTGGCCCGCCCGACCTGGCGGCCGTCGGCGAAGACGGGGACCGGCGAGCGGTCCACGGTGGGGGAGACCGCCGGCGGCAGGCCCTGGGCGTCGAACAGCGCCTCGATGTCGTACCAGTCGAGCTGGAGGCCGACGAGCCGCCGCGACGGCCCGCCCGCCGCCTGCTCCGCCTGCAGCGCGCGCCGCCCGACGTAGTCCGCCTTGTCGAGCGCCACCAGCCGGCCGAGGCCGATCTCGAACGGGCTGTAGTTCTGCTCCGGGTTCATCGCGTGGCGGGCGGACGTGTAGTCCACCTCGAGCAGGATCAGGCCGGCCTCGAGCCGGGTCACGTCGAGGGCCAGCATGCCGGCGGGCCGGATCGCCCACGCCTTGCCAACCTCGAACAGCCGGTCCCAGACGGCCTCGGCCCGGTCGGCCGGGATCCACAGCTCATACCCCAGGTCGCCGGTGTAGCCGGTCCGGCTGACGTCGATCCCGACGCCCGCGATCGACGCGGGGCGACGCCGGAAGTAGCGCAGGTCCGACCAGTCCTCGCCGGTCGCCGCCTCGAGCACGGCGCGGCTGAACGGGCCCTGGAGCGCCAGCGCGGCGAGCGACTCGGAGACGTCCTCGACCTCGACGTCGAGCCCGGCCGCGTTCTGGGTAAGCCAGCGGTACTGGGGGTCGGCGGCCGTCCAGCGGATCTCCTGCTCGGCCACGCGGTGCACGGTGCCGTCGTCGATCACCTTGCCGTGCTCGTCGCACCAGGGCGTGTAGTAGACCTGCCCCACCTTGAGCCTGGACGCGTCACGGGTGATGACGCGGTCAGTCAGCGCGAGCGCGTCAGGCCCCGTGATCCGGTACTTGTACAGTGGGCTGACGTCGATGACCGCGGCGGCCTCGCGGATCGCGTTGTACTCGATGTCGTGGAAGTCGGCGTAGACGGACGACGCCCAGTAGCCGGACCACTCGCGCCACTGCATCTTGCGATTCAGGGCCGCGGCCCGGGGATGGAACGGGGTGCCGACGCTCACGCACAACCTCCAGCGCTGGTGACCGGGGAAGTATGCACGAGAGCTATGCAGGCTGGATGGGACGGCGGGTCGGGCGCGCGCCCCTCGCCGTCGGCCGCCGTCACCCTGCGCGGGCGGCGGTCGTCGAATCCGGTGCCGTGCTGACCATCGCATCGTCCCCGTCCGCCCGCCGCCGTCTGGCGGCCGTCCTGCTCGCCGTGGCGGCGGTGTGCCTGGGCGGGAGCCCCGCGATCGCGGGGCAGCCTCCCGGCCGGCCGGGCTTCGGGCCCGCAGGGGAGCCCGCGCCCAAGCCCATCGAGCCGCTGTCGGCGGCGGTGGTCACCCACGGCTCGCGAGCCCAGAAGGTCGTCGCGCTGACCTTCGACGACGGCTACGCCCCGGCGGTCTGCGGAGCCCTGGTCGACGTGCTCGTGCAGACCGAGACGCCGGCGACCTTCTTCCCGAACTCGGTCAACGTGGTCCGGACGCCGGCGCTGTGGCGTCGGGTCGCGGACCTCGGCTTCCCCATAGGCAACCACACGGTCAGCCATCCCTACATGCCCGGGCTGAACTACCAGCAGCAGTGGACCGAGATCTCGTCCGACCGCGTGGCGCTCGAGCGGGTCATCGGCGAGCCGTCGCTGATGGTCTTCCGGCCGCCGTACGGCGCCTTCAGCCCGGGTACGCTGCTCGCCGCCCGCGCCGCAGGCTACGGTGTCGTCCTCAACTGGGACGCATCGTTCGCGGACTCCTCGCGCCGTCCGGACGGGCAGGCGTGGCCGGTCACCTCGTATGCGCGGGCGGCGAGCCGCGGCGGCAACGGCTCGGTCATCCTGGGCCACTGCGGCAGCTCGATCGACCTCGCGGCGCTGCCGGCGGTCATCGCCTCGTACCGGGCGCGCGGCTTCACGTTCGTCACCATCCCCGAGTTGCTGGGTTTGCCGGGGGCGGCCCCGATGCAGTTCGTGCCGCCGCCGCCCGCCTGGAAGCTCGCGCGCTGGGCCCCGCTCTGACCGCGTCCGCTCTCTGCGCTGCTCCGGCGCCACGCTGAACGCCCCGAGGCGCGCACCGGTCTGCCACCATGGACGCGATGCGCGAGAACCCGTTCCTCGGCCACCAGCACCGCCGCCCGGCCGTCGACGCGACGGAGGCCGCTCGACTGCTGCGGGAGGCCTTCGGCGTCGAGGGCGAGCTGCACGAGCTGTGGAGCCACCAGGACCGCAACTTCCGGGTGGACACGCCCGGGGGCGAGCGGTTCGTGTTCAAGGTCGCCCGGGAGGGGCTCGGGCGGTCGGCGCTCGAGGCGGAGAACGCCGCCATGCTCCGGGCCGCGGCCGCAGGCCTCCCGTTCGACGTGCCCGTGCCGCAGCCGGCCCTCGACGGCGCGCTGATCGCGCGGCTGTCGACCGGGGCGGGCGCCGAGCACGACCTCCGGCTGGTGACCTGGCTCGAGGGCGAGCCGATCGCCGAGGGCCACCTGCCCGTCCCGTTCCTGCGCTCCCACGGGCGGATGGCGGCGCAGATCGCCCGGGCGATGGACGGCTTCGACCACCCCGCGCTCGACCGGGCGCTCCAGTGGGACGTGCGCCACGCCGGCGCGGTCGTGGCGGCCCTGGCGCCGTTCGCGGGCTCGGCGGCGCGACGGGCGCTGCTGGAATCGGCGATGGCCCGGGCGGACGCGGCGCTGGGCCCGCTGGCGGCCGGGCTGCGGGTCCAGGCCCTCCACCAGGACGTCACCGACGTGAACACCCTCGTCCGGCGCGACGAGGCGGGGCAGCCGGTGCCGACCGGCCTCATCGACTTCGGCGACCTCTCGCGGACGTGGCTCGCGGCCGAGCTCGCGGTCACCATCGCGGCCGACGCCTTCCACGCGCTCGAGGCGCCCGTGCAGGCGGCCCGGGAGGTGGCCCGGGGCTTCCTGGCCGTCCAGCCGCTGACCGAGCCGGAACTGGCCGCCCTGTGGCCGATGGCCGTGGCGCGCGCGGCGGCCGTCGCGATCAGCGGCGACCAGCAGGCGGCCCTCGACCCGGACAACGCGTACGTCGCCAGCGTGCGCGACGGCGAGTGGGCGGCGCTCGAGGCGGTGGCGGCCGTGCCATTCGCGCTGGCCGAGGAGGCGTTCCGCGAGGCAGCCGGGCTGGGGCCGGCGCGTGCGGCATCGGTGCCGGCGATCGTCGTGCCGCCGATCAACGGCCTGGCCGGGGCGCCGGTGCTCGACCTGTCGACCGCCACGGATGCGCTTCCGTCGCGGGCGACCGGCGATGCGTCCGCGGTGGCGCCGGTGGTGCTGGCCGCCGGGCCCGTCGCGATCGGTCGCTGGGGCGAGGCGAGGCTTGCCGACGCGATGCTCGACAGCGCGGCCGAGCCGGACTCGGTCCACCTCGGGGCCGACCTGTTCGCGCCCGCAGGGACGCCCGTCACGGCACCCGTCGGCGGCCTCCTGCGGCGGCGACCGGATGGCGTCGTCGTCAGGTCCGACGCGTTCGACCTCATCCTCGAGGGCGTGCGGGCGGAGGCGCCCGACGGCGCGAGCGTGGCGGCGGGGGAGCGGCTCGGGTCCGTCGCCGCCGGACCGCCCGACGGCCTGCCGCCGCGCGTCCACGCCCAGGTCCTGCTCGTCCCAGGCCTGGACGCGCCGCGCCGCACCGCGGCGTCGCTGGCGTCCGCGTGGCGTCGGCTCTGCCCCGACCCGTCGGCGTACCTGGGGCTGGCGCCCGGCGCCGCAGCCGCCCCGCCCGACGATGCCGCCGAGCTCCTCGCCCGGCGCGGGCGCGTCCTGGCCGACGTCCAGGTGCACTACTACGGGGCCCCGCCGCGCATCGAGCGCGGCTGGCGGCAGCACCTCGTGGACACGCGCGGCCGCGCCTACGTGGACGCCGTCAACAACGTGGCGGTGCTGGGGCACTCCCACCCGGCCGTCGAGGCGGCGGTCCGGCGCCAGCTCGCCAGGCTCAACACCAACTCGCGGTTCCTGTACGGCGTCATGGTCGAGTTCGCCGAGGCGCTGGCGGCCCGCTTCCCGCCGCCGCTCGACACCGTGTTCCTGGTCAACACCGGGTCCGAGGCCAACGAGCTGGCCCTGCGCCTCGCCCGGACCGCGACGGGCAGCGAGGACGTGCTGTGCGTCCGCGGCGCGTACCACGGCTGGACCGGCGCCGCGGACGCGATCACGACCTCGGCCCTCGACAACCCCCGGGCCCTGGGCACGCGTCCCGCCTGGGTGCACCCCGTCGAGCCGCCCAACACGTACCGCGGGAGGCACCGCGGGCCGGACGCCGGGACCCGGTACGCGGATGACGTCCGGGGGGTCCTGCAGTCGCTCGCCGCCGACGGGCGTGCCCCAAGTGCGTTCATCGCCGAGCCGCTGTACGGCAATGCCGGCGGTGTCGTCCTGCCCGACGGCTACCTGCGCGAGGTGTACGCGGCGGTCCGGGCGGCTGGCGGGCTGGCCATCGGCGACGAGGTCCAGACCGGCTACTCGCGGCTCGGCGCTCACCAGTGGGCGTTCGAGCAGCAGGGGGTGGTGCCGGACATCGTGACCGTGGCGAAGGCCGCCGGGAACGGCATGGCGGTCGGGGCGGTGGTGACCACGCGGGCGGTCGCCGAGGCGTTCGCCGCCGAGGGGTCGTTCTTCTCGTCGGTGGGCGGATCGCCCGTGTCGTGCGCCGCGGGGCTGGCCGTGCTCGAGACGATCGACCGCGAGGGCCTGCGCGAGAACGCGCGCGAGGTGGGCGGGCACCTCAAGGCGGGCCTCGAGCAGGTGGCCGCGGCGCACCCGGAGATCGTGGGCGCTGTCCACGGCATGGGCCTGTACCTGGGCGTGGAGCTGGTCCGCGACCGGGCGACGCTCGAGCCGGCCGAGGCGGAGGCGCGCGCGATCTGCGAGCGCATGCTGGAGTTGGGGGTCATCGTCCAGCCGACCGGCGACGGCAACAACGTGCTCAAGGTGAAGCCGCCGCTGTGCATCGACCGGCGGAGCGCCGATCTCGTGGTGGCCGCACTGGAGCGGACCCTGCGCGAGGGGTGGTAGCGGCGGCGGTCAGCCGCGGGCGCTGGTCCCTCGCGCGCGGCGCCCCAGCCCGAACGTGGCGGCGACGCGCCACGCCCCGGGCGCCGGGGAGCCGGTCAGGAGCGCCACTTCGGTGGCCATGCACACCACCGGTAGGCCCTGCTCCACCGCCGAGCGCGCCAAGCGCATCTCCGCCGGCGGTGCCTGGTAGGCGACAGTCAGATGGGGGACGATCTCCTCGAATGCGCCGCCGTAGGGGGGCTCGCTCGGGAAGGCGTCCGCGAGGAGCTCCGTCAAGCGGCGGAACGGGTCGGCCGGGTGGGGCTCGAGGTAGAGCACGTCGTCGCCGAAGGTCCGCGCGGCGGCCAGCGTGAACCGGAACGGGTCGAAGGAGGACAGCGCCGCTTCGACCCTGGACAGCACCTCGGTGTCCAGGGAGGCCGGCGCGACGAACGGATACAGCAGCGTGATGTGCGCCGGGACGCCCCATGCGGCGGACGGGTCGAGGCTGCGGCGCCAGCTCGCCACCAGGACCTCTGCCTCTGGCACGCGGACCACGAGCGCGCTCTCGACGGGATCGGGATGCATGGCGGGAGTCTGCTCCAGCCCGACTGTCGATGCGCGGTCTACCCTGGGCCGGGCGCCACCGCGACCGCGTCGGCTAGACTGCATCGATCCCATGCAGACTGAATAGCGGCCCACGGGCCGCGCGTCCCAGACGGAGGGGTGGCGTGCCGCAGCGTTACGACGCGGTGATCATCGGCGGGGGCCACAACGGGCTGGTCTCCGCCGCGTACCTGGCCCGTGCGGGCCTCAAGACGCTGGTCCTGGAGCGCCGGTACGTCCTGGGCGGCGCGGCGGTCACCGAGGAGATCGTGCCGGGCTTCCGCTTCTCGGTCGCGAGCTACGTCGTCAGCCTGCTCCGCCCGGAGATCATCCGCGACCTCAACCTGCCGCGCCACGGCCTCGACATCCTCCCGCTCGACGGCACGTTCACGCCGCTGCGGCCCGGAGTGGACAGGGCGCCCAAGGGCGGCGACTACCTGTGGCGCGTCAACGACCACGGGCGGACCGTCCGCGAGCTGCGCCGCTGGTCGAAGAGCGACGCCGAGGCGTACGAGGAGTACGGCCAGCTCATGGTGGAGATGGCCCGGTTCATCAAGCCGATCCTGGGCATCGTCCCCGGCGACCCCACTGAGAACGACCCCCGGCCGCTGCTGCCCATCGCGAGCCTCGCCCGCCGCTTCGGCCAGCTGCCGGAGCGCCAGCAGGCCGTGTTCGTGCAGCTGATGACGATGTCGGCCAAGGACTTCCTGGACCAGTGGTTCGAGACCGAGCCGCTCAAGGCCACGATGTCCGCGTCGGGGATCATCGGCACCTACCAGGGCATCCGCTCGCCGGGCACCGCGTACGTGCTGCTCCACCACTACATGGGCGAGATCGACGGCGCGTTCCGGGCCTGGGGCATCCCCAAGGGCGGCACGGGCGGGGTCTCCTACGCGATCGCCCGGGCGGCCCAGGCGCTGGGCGCCGAGATTCGCACCGAGGCCCCCGTCGCCCGGATCGTCGTCAAGAACGGCCGGGCCACCGGCGTGGCGCTCGAGAGCGGCGAGGAGATCGAGGCCTCGGTGGTGCTCAGCTCCGCCGACGCCAAGGTGACCTTCCTCGACCTGCTGGAGCCGGGCTCGCTCGACCCGGCCTTCGAGCAGGAGGTCCGCCGGTTCAAGTTCCGCGGCAGCTCCGGCAAGGTCAACCTCGCCGTGGACCGCCTGCCCGACTTCACCTGCCTGCCGGGCGAGGGCGAGCACCTCCGGGGCGCCATCTCGTTCAGCCCCAACACGACCGAGATGGAGCAGGCGTACGACGACGCGAAGTACGGCAGGTTCAGCCGGCGGCCGTACATCGACATGATCATCCCCACCCTCGTGGACCCGCAGATGGCACCGCCCGGCAAGCACGTGATCAGCTGCTTCGTCCAGTACGCGCCGTACCGGCTGGCGCCGGAGCTGGGCACCTGGGACGACCAGCGCGAGGCCTTCGGGGACGCGGTGATCGACCGGATCGCCGAGTTCGCGCCCAACATCCGGGACATCATCATCGGCCGCCAGGTCCTCACCCCGCTCGACATCGAGCGCACGATGGGCCTGACCGAGGGGAACATCTTCCAGGGCGAGCTGAGCCTCGAGCAGCTGTTCTTCAACCGGCCCGTGCCCGGCTACGCCCGGTTCAAGACGCCTGTCCAGAACCTGTACCTGTCGGGCTCGTCCACCCACCCGGGCGGCGGCCTGATGGGCGCCAACGGGCGGCTCGCAGCGCTGGAAGTCCTGCGCGCCCGCGGCCGGAAGGCGGCCTGACATGACCACGACCGCCAACGTCTACGACGTCGTCGTCGTCGGGGCCGGCCACAACGGGCTGGCCGCCGCCGCCTATCTCGCCCGCGCTGGCCAGCGGGTCCTCGTCCTCGAGGCGCGCGACCGGGTGGGCGGCGCGGCCGTCACCGAGGAGATCGCGCCGGGCGTCAAGGCGCCGACCCTCGCCCACACCGTCGGCCGCCTGCGGCCGTCGGTCGCCCGCGAGCTCGACCTCGGGGCGTACGGCATGTCGCTGGTGGCGCCCGAGGTGCGCGTGTTCGCCCCGCAGCCGGACGGCCGGGCCGTGACGCTGTGGGCGGACCTCGGCCGGAGCGTGGAATCGCTGCGGGCCTGGTCCGACGACGACGCGACCGCGTTCGTCGAGTTCGACCGCCGGGTGCGGGCCCTCTCGAGGTTCCTCGCCGACATCGGCGACGAGACGCCGCCCGACATCCAGGGCCCCGGCGCCGGCGACGCCCTGATGGGCGTCCGGCTCGCACGGGCCTTCCGCGGCATGGGCCGCGACGACGGCCGGACGATCCTGCGCGTGCTCGCCATGGCGGTCGCCGACTTCGTGGCCGAGTCGTTCGCGACCGAGGCGATCCGCGCGACCGCCGCCTGGCGCGGCGTCCGCCACACGGCGATGGGCCCGTGGTCCGCGGGCACGACCGCCGTCCTGCTCGCCGACGCGGCCGGCAACGACGGCGGCGGGGCGGGCGAGACCGTGTTCGCCAAGGGTGGTCCGTCGGCGGTGTCCGAGGCGCTCGCGTCCGCCGCCCGGGTCGCCGGCGCCGAGATCCGCACGGCCGCCCGGGTCGCCCGCGTCATCGCGGCCGACGGCGCCGTGACCGGCGTCGTGCTCGAGTCGGGCGAGGAGATCGCCGCCCCGGCGGTGGTGTCGGGCCTGGGGCCCAAGGCGCTGCTGGCCGACCTCGTCGACCCCGTGACCGCGGGCCCGAGCCTGCGCTGGCGGGCCGGCAACATCCGGACCCCGGCGGTCTCGGCCAAGGTCAATCTCGTGCTCGACGGGCTGCCCGACTTCCCGGCCGCGGCCGGCGACCCGCGCCTGCTGCGCGGGCGGATCCTCGTGGGCGCGGCCTCGATCGACGCCCTGGAGCACGCGTTCGACGCCTCTAAGTACGGCGGCTTCGCGGAGCAGCCGGTGCTGGAGGCCACGATCCCGTCGCTCGTGGACCCGTCGCTCGTCGCCGGGGCCAGGGAGGGCACCCACGTCATGAGCGTCATCGCCCAGTGGATGCCGAGCCGGATCGCGGCCGGCGACTGGGATGCCCAGCGCGACGCGGTGGGCGACGCGGTGCTGCGCTCGCTCGAGACCGTCGCGCCCGGGATCACCGAGCGCGTCACGGTGCGCCAGGTGCTGACCCCGGCGGACCTCGAGCGCGAGCACGGCCTCACGGGCGGCCACCCGATGCACGCCGAGCCCGCGCTGGACTCGTTCTGGCTGTGGCGTCCGCTGCTGGGCTGGTCGCGCTACCGGATGCCGGTGAGCGGCCTGTACCTGGCGGGCTCGGGCGCCCACCCGGGCGGCGGTGTCACGGGCGCCCCCGGCCGGAACGCGGCGCGCGAGGTCCTGGCCGACCGCAGGCGACGCCGCCGGTAGCTGGCGCCGCCCGCGAGGGATCCGTCCGCCGAGCGGCGGACGGATCGGCTGCGTCCTGGTCTGGCTATGGCGCCACGTACCCGTACGCGCCGATGTCGCAGTGCGGTCCCTGCGGGCGGGCGACGCCGCGCTGGTCCGTCGCCGGGCACACCGCGTCGTCCGCCGCGTCGGTCGCCGGGCTGCCGGCGAGCAGGGCGTGGGTCCAGGTCGGACCGCCGTTGTCGGCGAGCGGACCGATTTTGGCGTCCCCGGTGATCAGATCGCTGGCTGCCGGGTTGCGGCTGCCGTCCTGGACCAGGTTGTGCCCCCCGGAGACCAGGCTGACCGGTCCGCCCGACGCATGCCACTCGCAGGCGTCCTCACCTTGGCCTCCTCTCTCCCGCGGGCTTCTGGGCCCGCCTGCCCTCCCTCGGGCTGACCCTTCCCTCGAGCCGTCGGCGCCCCCGCGTCGCGGCTCCCGTCTACTGCCGCAGCGAGCCGCGCGGCACGCTGACCGTCAGGCGCTCCACCGTGCCGCGCCGCTCGCCGATCGCCTCGGTGTCCTCGCGCCCGAGCTCCGCGCCGACGACCGTCCGGACCGTGCCGTCCGCCAGATGGAGCCGGATCGACGGCTCGTCGCCCAGGCGATAGCAGACGGGGACGCCGCAGCAGGTGAAGGCGAGCGATCCGGCGGGGAGGTCCCACTCGCGCTCGCCGCCGTCGAGGTCCGGGTAGTCGAACCGGTACGGGTCGCGCGCGAACTCCGACAGGTGGAGCAGGCGCGGCGCGAAGCGCAGCCTCCCGCCGGCCATCTCGACCCCGAGCTCGGTGAAGCGGGCCAGCAGCCCCTCCTTTGCGCCGCCGGTCATGCCCGGCTGCTGGGCGCCCATGTGGCGGGGCGAGTGTGTGTGGGGGTCGGTCGGGAACGCGCCGTACGCCGCGGGCGACTTGCGGAACCCCATCCCCTCGCGGATGTCGTCGTACGCGTCGGCGAGGACCGCGGCCGAGGCCGGGTCCGCTCCGGGGTCCGTGGCCGCTCGATGCGCGCCGCCGACCGCCACCAGCAGCTTCCCCGCCATATGCCAGAAGATGCAGCCCAGGCCCTCGAACATGAAGAACCGACCACTGCGCCCGGTGAACTCCCGGTGCCCGAACGTGGACTTCCAGAGCTCGACGACCGCCTGTCGGGCCTCGTCGCCGGCGCCCGCGGCGTCCAGCTGCTGCTCCACGTCGGCGACCGTGGCGAGATCGGCCTGGAAGTGCCACGCCCCGTTGCGATCCCGGGTGAACAGCCGCGGGTCGGCGAGGGGCGGCTCGCCGGCGAGCGTGTTGCGCTCGAGGAACGGCGTGATCTCGTGGTCCGGGTAGAGCAGATAGCTGTGCTGGTCCTCCCGCAGCATCGCGCTGCGGCGCAGGGACCGGGTAAGCTCGACGGCCTCGTCGGCGGTCAGCAGCCCCGACTCGAGGACCGCGACCTGGCCCTCGAGCATGGGCCCCAGGTGCTCGACGACCGCCCGGTCGTCCTCCATGCGGAGGATGTTGTAGGCGTCGTACAGGCCGTCCGGACGCCGGTTGGCCCGGATCGTCTGCTCGAGCGCCGCCAGCGCCGCGTCGAGCAGCCCGCGCACCCGCGCTCGCGGGACGGCCACCTCAGCGCCGTAGGCGTCGTTGTAGACGGCGCGGCGGTGCGCCTCGCCGGCGCGGCCCAGATCGACCAGGGCGCGTCGGCGCTCGACGTCGTCGAGCTTCGCCGGGATGCCGCGGAGGGCGGCTTCAACGGCGTCCAGCAGGCGCGCTGTCGGCTCGAGCATCGGGAGGGCGCCCTCATCGTCCCCGATCAGGCCGGACAGGAAGGCCGCGTAGCGCCACAGCGCGCCAACCGTGACCACGGACAGGCCCCAGCCGGCCAGCGCGTTGTTGGCGTCGTTCCACTCCGGCCGCTGGGTGTTGAGCCAGACGCCGCCCTCCGGGACGAGGTTGCTGAGCTTGACGAGGAGCGGCAGCAGCAGCTTCTCGGCGAGGGAGACCAGGCGGACCTCCCCGTCCGCCCGGCGGACGAGCTTGGCGTCCGCGCCGAGCTCCCGCGACTCGGCGACCAGCCGCTCGCTCAGGGGCGCGTCGAACGTGATGGTGTGGCGCGGGTCGCGCAGCAGGCCGTCCAGCCCCGCGATCCGGTAGGGGACGTTGGCATATGCGTAGCGGCGCTCGGCGAGGCCGGCACCCAGCCGTCCGGGCTGGTAGGCCTCGAGCGCCTCGAGCAGCCGGAGCAGGTAGACGATCTGGTGGTCGCCCCAGTAGCCGATGTGGCTCCACGGGTCGGCCGGGTCCTCGACCTCCCAGTCGATCCCGCCGCGCGTGATGCGGTACGGGTTGTACCCGTCCGCCGTCGAGGCGTTGAGGAACGTGGCGACGAAGCTGGACAGGTAGCCCGGGTAGCTCCGCGCGAGGCCCTCCCAGTTCTGGAAGATGTCCCGCCAGTTGCCCTCGTACCAGCGGACCGGCCGCCCGGCCTCGTCCTTGAGGCGGATCGTGAACCGATTCCAGGGGCGCGTCGGGTCGCCGTGGCGACGGCTGAAGCTGAGCGGCAGGTAGGACCCCAGGATGCGGTCCAGCTGCGGATCCCTGCGTTCCGCGGCCCGGTCGGCCAGACCGTCCACCGTGAGGTCGTCGGGCAGCGAGGCGATCCAGTCTTCGTGCCGCTCGAAGACGACGGCACTCTGGCCGCGGACATAGGCGGCCACGTCGTCGCGGGGCGCCGCGTAGCCGAGGTCGAACGTCCCGCCGCGCATCGCGTTGAACAGCGTGTTCGCGCGATGGTGCGCGGTGGCCGCCTCGTCGGCGCTGTGCTGCAGCCCGTCGGCCCCGGCGATCCGGCGCCGGATGCCGCGGCCATTCGCCTCGATGGCCGCCTCGAGGCCGGCGACGACGTCGCAGGCGGGCCGCGCGAGGAACTCGCGCAGCTCGACCACGGCGGCGTGGTCGAGGCGCGTGTCGGCCACGGTGTACCAGCGGTGCGTGCCGCCGGCGGGCAGCTCGACCTGCGACGCGACCAGGTGGGCGCCCATCTCGCCGCGGACCTCGGCCTCGGGCCTCGGGGGCCTGCCCAGCCGGAACTCGTCCACCTGCCGCTCGCTGAGCAGCACGACCGGCGCGTCGGGGCCGTCGTGGCCCACCGACCAGGCCACCGCGACGCGCAGCGACTCGGACGGCTCGGGCCGGTCGGAGATCGCGGTGTTGAGCCCGTAGATCGCGAGCGGCGACCCCGGCACGGCCTCGTGGCGCATGTAGGCCGTCGCGAGGTAGCTCAGCCGCTCGAAGGTCGCCTGGTCGACGCCCGGCGGCAGCATCCGGTGCCACCCGTCCAGGTAGCGGACGTCGACGGCTGCCGACCCCAGGTTGGCGAGCTCCACCCGGCGCACGAGCCCGAACCCGTCGCAGCCGCGGAGGCTCCAGCGGAACCGCAGCTCGAGCTCGTGGTGGATCTCCTCGAACACGACCGTCGTGTCGTCGACGTGCTTGTAGAGGTTGCGGGTGACCGTGCCGGCCAGGTTGCCGTCCCGCCACGGCTCCCAGATGGTGCGGCGTCCGTCGCGCTCCGCCAGCAGCACCGTGGCCGCGCCGCTCGTGTCCGGACGGCGGAGGAGCTTGTCGACGGTCTGGTAGGGGAAGACGGCCGAGGCCGCGCTGTGGCGCCCGGCGGTGAACGGCCCGTTGGAGCCGACGAACAGCCACACGTCGCTGTCGCTCACGACGTTCATCAGGAACGGAGCGAGGCGGTCGACGTTGCGGATGCACAGGTACCGGCCGCCGTCGAGCGTGACGAACTCGCCGGTGACCTCGGGGCCGGTCACGAGGGCGTCTCCTGGTACAGGCGGACATAGTCGAGGACGATCGACTGCGGGAGCGGCAGCTTCGGGTCGACCTGGCCGCCCAGCGTGCCCCCGACCGCCATGTTGACGATCAGGTAGAAGGGGTGGTCGAACACCCACTCGTTGGGGGCGACGTCGGCACTGGTCACGGTCTGGTAGGGCGAGCCGTCGAGCAGCCACACGATCCGCCAGGGCCACCAGTCGATGGCCACGGTGTGGAAGCCGGCGGCCACGGGGCCGCCCAGGTCTCGCGTGGTGGAGATCCCGCCGCTGCCCGAGTACCCCGGGCCGTGCAGCGTGCCGAGGAGCTCGTCGGGGCGCCGGCCGAGGAACTCCATGAGGTCGATCTCGCCCGACTGCGGCCAGCCGACCTGCCCGACATTCGTGCCCAGCAGCCAGATGGCCGGCCAGACCCCGAAGCCGTCGGTCACCCTGAACCGGACCTCGATCCGGCCGTACTGGAACTCCCGTCGCCCGAGCGTGACCAGGCGGGCGGAGGTGTAGCGGCACGGGCCGTACCAGCAGGTGAGCGCGGTGTCCGGCTTGCGGACGCTCACGACGAGGTGGCCCTTGCCGTCCACTGCGGCGTTCGCGGTGCTGTCGGTGTAGTACTCCAGCTCCTTGTTGCCCCAGCCCGGGAGTCCGATCGCGCTGCCGTCGCCGAGGTCGTAGCCCCACGTCGCGGGATCGGGCGGGCTGCCGGCCGGGCCGTCGAACTCATCGCTCCACACGAGCGGCCAGGTGGTCGGGTCGGGCGAGGGGACGGGCGGTGGCGTCAAGGCGGGTGCCTCCGATGGGGCGATGACGGCTTGGGCATTCGTGGGGCTGGGCAGGGCAGGGGACGGCGGTGCGGGCGCCGACCCGGCGGGGCCGGACGCCGCCGGGCTCGCCGAGGCGCACCCGCCCACCGCGGCGGCGAGCAGCATCGACAGGACCCATCGCGACGACCTCCAGCCCGGGCGACGCGGGTTGACGCCTGCTGCGGCCCCGCTACGCATGGCCGCCCCGCAGCGCGTGCTCGAGCGCCCAGATCGCCAGCGGCCGGAGGTAGATCGAGGCCCGGAAGGCGCCGTCGGCGTCGTAGGCCTCGGGCGTGCGGTACCGGTAGCCGCGCTCCTCGACGACCCGGTCGACGCCCGCCGCCGTGCACCACGCCTCGTCGAGCATCCCACGGCCCGCCATGAAGGCCGCCAGCGCGTAGGCCGTGCCCGTCCAGACCTCCTGGGACTGCTCGCTCGAGGTGTCGACGCTGCCGTCCGGCCGCGTGCCGTTCACCGCTCCCATGCGGCCGTCGGCGAAGCCCCTGACGTTGCGCTCGAAGACGGTGGCGAGGGCCGCTCGAACGCGCTCCGGCGGTGCGACCGGGTCGAGGCCGGTGGCGTCGGCCCACCACTGGCCGACGAGCTGGTCCGCCATCACCGAGTCGCTCGACGAGCTGGCGCCGGCGTCGTAGCGGTAGTAGGCGCCCGTCCAGAGGCGATCCTCGAACGACCGCATCCCGCGCTCGAGCAGCCCGTCCAGCCAGGCGACGGCGTCGACGTCGCCGGCGGCCCGGCCGAGCGCCGCGCCGGCCCGCAGGGCGGCCAGCCAGAGCGACCCGCCGTAGGCGCTGGGGCCGCGCATCACCCACGTGTCGTAGGTCTGGTCGGCCGTGCCATCGTGCTCGGGGAGGCCGTCCCCGTCGAGGTCGAACTCGGCCAGGCGCCGGAGCGCCGCGAGGACGGACGGCCACGTCTGCTCGGCGAGGCCCGGCGGCTGGAGCAGCGAGACCGCCTGCCACACGAGGAGCACGAACTTGCTGTTGAGGTCCTTCCAGCGATTCGGGTCCTGCAGGTGGTAGTGGTTGAGCTTGACGAACGGGTCCCCGGCCGGCCCGCCGACGTCGTGCAGCAGCGCGCCCGCCACCTTGCGGACGGTCGTTCCGCCGGTCGCCCAGACCGGGACGACCTCCAGGTCCTCGGCCGACACGGTCGCGGCGAAGTCGCGCACGATCCGGACGGCGATCTCGGGCCACAGCATCACTAGGGCGAAGGACGCGTAGAAGTACACGTCGAGGGTGTTGTAGAAGGGGTAGTCGAAGCACTCGAGGACGGCGAAGGGGCCGATCTCCGGCCCTCCCGGACGCTCCTCGGCGGCCCAGAGCGTCCCGCCGTCCACCAGCAGGTACAACTCGTTGAGCAGGGCCGCCCGGTACCACGCCGGCCGCCGCTCGTCGGACAGGATCGGCTCCTGCCACTGCCGGATCGCCGCCAGCCACGCGGCGCGGCGCTCCAGGGCCCGGGCGGCGATCGCCCAGGCCGCCCCGCCCGCGGCGCCGAACTCCTGCGTGTAGCGCCGCAGCCAGTGGCGACCCGAGCCGAACTCGACGACCGGGAAGTCCCAGGCCAGCACGAACGAGACGACGCGCTCCTCGCCGGGTCGCAGGGTGAGGGTGGCTGCAACCGCGGCCCCGATCGCCTCCCCGGGTCGGGCCGGCCTCGAGTCGGCGTCCGCTTCGAGCCGGCCGTCTGCCGCGAGGTCCGCCCACACCCCCGCCCCGTCGTCGACGTCGAACCGGCTGCAGGTCGTCACCTCCAGGCCCGGCGCCTCCGCCGCCGCGACCGCGAAGCTGCCCTGCCAGGCCTCGCCAGCGGCGTCCTCGGGGCCCGCGAGGACCACTCCGGCCGCGCCGCCGGCCCGCACCGAGCGGTTGACTTGGCCGCCCCGCCGGTCCATCCCCGCGTCCCGTCCGACGAGGTTCTGCCAGGTGAACATCAGGCCGACCGTCACCGGCTCGGGGCCCGGGTTCTCCACCCGCCAGTCGAACACGCCCACCGGGAAGGAGCTCTCGAGGTACTCGCCCGGGACCACCGGCGAGAACTGGTGCTGCACGAGTCGCACCGGCAGGCGGCTCCACTCGTACTCGAACCAGGCGCCCGGGAACAGCCCGTGGTACGTGCCGGCGCCGACCGGCAGGTCCCAGTTCCACGATGCCGGGCGCTCCGGGCGGATGGTGCTCAGCACGTGGGCTTCCGTGGCCGCGGCCGTCCGGGTGAAAACCGAGAACTGGCAGGCGGGCGCCGTCTCGAACCGGTGGACGCCCGTCTGGAGGTGCCAGCGGGCGAAGTCGCCCCGGGGGGTCCGGCCGATGCTGCCGGCCCCCAGGCCGCCCAGCGGCACCCCGCCCCAGGGGCCGTCGTCGATGTGGGGCTCGTGGTGGACGCGCGTCCTGCCGGCTCCGGGCGGCGCACTGCCGATCGCGCACCGCCACGCCACCGCGGGGATGTCCGACGGGGCGGTCCCGGGCCGCGAGCCGCTCATCGCAGGCCGCTCGGCATCACGATCCGCGCGAGCTGGACTCGCGGACCACCAGCTCGGTGGGGAAGACCACCCGGCCCGGCGGCTCGGCCGGGTTGGCGACCCGGCGCAGCAGGAGCCGGGCGAGCTCCTGGCCCATCCGGGTGATCGGCTGGCGGATGGTGGACAGGGTCGGCCGCATGGACGTCGCGAGCGGGGCGTCGTCGAAGCCGACCACCGCCACGTCCTCGGGCACCCGCCGCCCCGCCTCGCGGAGCACCCGAGCGGCGGCCACGCCCATGGCGTCGGAGGCGGCGAACACGCCGTCGAGGTCCGGATGCTGTTCGAGCAGCCGGAGCACGGCATCGGCGGCCGCATCCTGGCGGAAGTCGCCATCGGCCTCGAGGGTCGGGTCCTGGGGCAGGCCGGCCGCGGCGAGGGCGTCGTGGTAGCCGGCGAGGCGATCCCGGGCCGACCACAGGCCCAGCGCCCCGTGGATCGTGGCGATCCTGGTGCACCCGACCGAGAGGAGGTGCTCGACTGCCAGCCTGGCCCCGCCTCGGTTGTCGGCATCGACGTAGCTGAGCGGGCTGGACTCGTCGGAGCGACCGCTCAGGACGATCGGCACGCCCTGCCGGGCGAGGAGCATCGGCATCGGGTCCTCTGCGCGCGGGCCGACCAGGATCGCCCCGTCGACGTGCCCGGCCTCGAGGAACTCGGCCACCCGGGCCTCCTCGCGGACGGTCGGGGCGATGAACAGCACCAGCTGCACATCGCTCTCGGACAGGACGTCGCTGATCCCCCGCAGCAGGTAGCCGAAGAACGGGTCGGCGAAGAAGTGGGCCGTCGACTCCGGGATCACGACCCCGATCGAGTCGGTGCGCCGCGTCATCAGGCTCCGAGCGGCCCGGTTGGGGACGTAGTGCAGCGCCTCGACGGCCGCCTCGACGGCCGCCCGCGCCTCGGGGCGGACCTGCGGGTTGTGGTTGACCACCCGGGACGCGGTGGCGCGGGACACGCCGGCCAGCCGCGCCACGTCCTCGATGGTCGCGGACCGGCGGGCGGCGCGGCCAGTCTTCGCCACGGACGCCACTAGCCCTTCACCGCGCCGGCGGTGACGCCGCCGATGATCCAGCGCTGGGCGAACAGGAAGAACACGGTCATCGGGGCCGCGATCATCAGCACCGCCGCCGCGATGGACGGCCAGTCGCTCCCGTAGACGCCGTAGAACACCAGCAGGCCCCGGGTGATCGGGTAGTAGTCCTGGTTGCTCAGGTAGATCGTCGGCAGGATCAGCTCGTTCCAGACGCCGATGGCGGCCAGCACGGCCACGGTCGCGATGGCGGGCATGATCAGCGGGATGACGATCTGGACGACGAACCGGAAGTAGCCGCAGCCCTCGATCGCGGCGGCCTCGTCCAGCTCGACCGGGATGGTCCGGATGTAGTTGACCAGGATCACCACGCCGATCGGGTTGACCAGGAACAGCATGACGTAGCCGATCGGGTTGTCGTACAGGCCGAGGCGCAGGATCAGCTGGAACTGCGGGATCAGGGCCGCCGGCAGGAACAGCGCGATGACGAACAGCGTGAACAGGCTGCCGGAGCCCCGCACGAACCGCCGCGCGATCGCGACCGCGAGGAACACGGCCGTGACCAGGAAGATCAGGACCGACGACACGGTGTAGATCACCGTGTTGAGCAGGTAGCGCGGGAAGTTGGCCTTGTCCCACGCATTCGCGAAGCTCGACAGGTTGAGCGTGTCGGGCAGGCCGATCGCGTTCTTCTGGAACTCGGGCAGCGTCTTGAGCGGCGTCAGGACCAGCATCAGCATCGGGCCGAGGTAGACCACGGCCAGGGCGATCAGGATCACGTAGGAGACGACGTGGCCCCAGTCCAGCCGTCGTCGCTTGGGGCGGGTCGCCGAGGCGGTCGTCGCGGCGCCTCGATCCAGGTCCACGATGGCGGTCATCCCAGCAGCCTCGCCTCTCGTCGTCGCAGCAGGAACTGGACGGTCATCCCGATCACGAGCACGAACGCGAACAGGACCATCGAGGCGGCCGCCGCGTAGCCCTGCCGGAAGCTGGCGACGGTGCCGCCGGTCGTCGCCCCGAAGGCCGTCGCGTAGACGAGGTAGCCCATGACCTGCGTCCCGTCCTTGTAGCCGATCAGCACCAGGAACAGCTGCCAGGCCTGCAGCGAGCCGATGATGGTCAGGATGAGGTTCGTGTTGACGGTGGGCGTCAGGAGCGGCCAGGTGATGTCCCTGAACCGCTGCCAGCGGTTGGTGCCGTCGATCAGGCCTGCCTCGTAGATCTCCGAGGGGATGGTGGTCAGTCCGGCCAGGAAGATCACCATCGTGATCCCGAGGTTGGACCAGATCTGCACGACGATCACCCAGGCGAACGCCTCCATCGGCTGTCCGCCGAGGTAGCCGAGCTCAATGCCCAGACTGTGCAGCAGGCTCTGCAGCGGGCCGCCGATGGGGTAGAGGAACAGCGACCACATCAGCCCCTGGACCGTGACCCCGAAGATCACCGGCAGGAAGAACAGCGTCCGGAAGAACTTCGTGCCCCGCAGCTTCTGGTTGAGGAGCAGCGCCACCAGCAGGCCCAGGGTGAACTGGACGACCGTCACCGCGACCGAGAACGCCAGCGTCCTCAGGATCGCAGCGATGTTCTCCCGGGCGGCGGCGCCGAGGGTGAGGAACTCCTTGTAGTTGGCCAGGCCGACCCAGTGGACCGGCAGGTTCGGGAGGCCGGTCGCATCCGTCAGCGAGAAGACCGCCGTGGCCAGCGACGGGCCGAGGGCGATGAGGAAGTACAGCAGGAGGCCGGGCGTCAGGTAGACGTATGGGGCCAGCCGGGCGAAGCCCCCTCCGAAACGCTGGTCCACGCGGCCGGCCTCCTTGCTTCCGAGTCGGGTGAGGGTGCGAGACCGGGGCCCTCGCCCCCTGGCGAGAGCCCCGGTTCGGGAGGAGCTCAGTGAGCCCTACTTGAGGGCGCTGAGGCCTGAATCCAGGTCGGACTGGGCCGCCTGGGCGGCCGCCGTGGCGTCCGTGAAGGTGCCGAACGGCTTGAACATGTTGACCTCGAACGGGTTGGCGTTCGGGCCGGCGCCCTTGGGCGCCGTCCAGTACTGCTCCTGGCCGATCTTGAAGTTCGCCAGCATGGGCGTGAGGTCGGCCGAGATGGGGCTGGTGAACGGGACGCCGTCCTGGGTCGGGAAGAGCCCGACGGCGGCGACGAACTTGGAGTAGGTCTCGGTGGCGGACAGGTCAGACAGGTAGGCGACGGCGGCGTCCTTGTTGGGGGTGTTGGCCGCAATCGAGAATGCCATGTCGTACTTGCCGAAGAGGTAGGTGTTGTCAGCCGCGTTGTCGCTGCCGGGGAAGGGGATGTACCCCCACTGGAACGACGGGTTGGCGGACGCGATGGCGGGCGCGTACCAAGTGCCGCCCGCCTCCATGGCGACGGCGCCCGAGGCGAACCGGCCCGGGGCCGCATCACCGGCGAGGCCGCTGGCGCCCGGCTCCATCATGTCCCGCTCGTAGATGAGGTACTTGTTGAGCAGGGCGACCATGTTGGGGTCGGTGTACTTGATGCTGCCGGTCCAGAGGCCCTGGACGAGCGCCGCCTGGTCCGGGTACGCCGCGCCGACGAGGCCGTAGGCGCCCACGAAGATCGGCCAGCCGTCCTTGCCGCCGGCGGTCATGCACGGGATGTTCGCGGCCTTGAACGTCTGGCAGGCGGTGACGAGCTCGCTCCAGGTCGTCGGCACCTTGACGTTGTTCTTGGTGAACAGGTCCTTGTTGTAGTACAGGCCGCTGTAGCCCACACGGCCCATGTCGATGGCGTAGACCTTGCCGTCGAAGGTGCCCGACTGCTGGACCGCCGTCGCGTTGTAGTTCTTCACGAAGGGCTCATTGGTCAGGTCCATGAGCAGCCCTGCGCTGATGAGCGACTGCCAGCCGGGCGGATCGATGCCCTTCATGTAGGGCTCGACCGGGTTGGACAGGCCGGTGAGCGTGGAGACGAAGACGTCCACGTCGTTCGCGGTGAGGCGGGTCTGCATCGTCGTCTGGAGGTCGTTCGCGGCGACCACCGACATGTCCACGGTGACGCCCGGGTGGTTGGCCTCGAACGTCTTGTTGAACGCGGTCATGAAGTCGACAAGGGGCGGGTTCTGGTGGATCAGCACCCGGACCGTCCCGGACAGCGCCGGCGCGGCGCTCGTCGCGGCGCTTGCCGGCGCGGCGCTCGTCGCGGCGCTTGCGGGGGCCGCGCTGGCGGCGGCCGTGGCGGGGGCAGTGGTGGCGGTTGAGCCGCTGCACGCCCCGACGACGAGCCCGGCCAGGGCCGTCAAGACGAGAAGTCTGCGCATGGTTGTGATCGACTACCTCCTCCGTTCGGGCGGAACGCCGCCCCGACCTTCCTGGGGTCCCCGCCGGACTCGACCGGCGCCATCCGAGGGCCCGCCGTCGGCTGGGCTCTCTGCTTGCTCGGCAACCCACGCGCCACGCAACCGGGCGTGAGAGAGAGCGCTCTCACGCGCTCGCCACACATCCCATGAGGCTTGTCAAGAGAGCGCTCTCACAATTCTGCGGCGCGTCCGCGACCACGATCCCGGCGGCTCGGCCGCCCCGGTGCACGGCGCGTGCCGAGGGCTCCGAAACCACGCCGCGGCGAGCCGTCAGCGGCGCTCGAGCTGGGTCTCCTCGCCGAAGCGCTCCTGCTCGACCGGCGTCGGGCGCAGCGCCTCGCGGTCCGCCACCTCGGCGGCGGCGGTCAGGTCGAGCGACCAGTCCCAGCTCGGCAGCTCTCGCAGCAGCCGCCTCCCGGTCAGGTCGAGGTGGACCGGCGTCACCGACACCCGGCGGTTCACGATGGCGTGGAAGTCCGTGCCCGGCAGGGCGATGCCCGACGGGGGCGGCCCGCCGATCCAGTAGTAGGGCATGCCGCGGGGGTCCACGCGGCCGATCAGCTCGTCCTGGTAGACGCGCTTGCCGAGCCGCGTGACCTCGAGGCCGCCGCACTCCTCGGGGCGGACCGCCGGCACGTTGACGTTGAGCAGCTCGCCGTGCCGGAGGCCGTGCTCGAGGATGTTGCGCGCCACGATGGCGGCGGCGATCCCGGCCAGCGTGAAGTCCACCTGCTCGGAGTACTCCTGCGAGATGGCGAAGGCGGGCGTGCTGTTGATGACGGCCTCCATGGCGGCCGACACCGTGCCCGAGTAGGTGAGGTCGTCGCCCAGGTTGGCGCCGTAGTTGATGCCGGACGCCACCAGGTCGAACCCCTCGTCGAAGAAGCCCAGCAGGCCCAGGCTGACCGCGTCGGTGGGGGAGCCGTCGACGGCGTAGCCGGTGGAGCCGTCGGGCAGCGTCCGCTCCCGGACCCGAAGCGGCCGGCTCAGCGTCTTCTGGTGCCCGACCGCCGACTGGTTGGAGTCGGGCGCCACCACCACCACGTCGCCGATCGCGTCGAGCGCGCGCTTGAGGGCGAGGATCCCGTGCGATTCGATGCCGTCGTCGTTGGTCACCAGGATCCGCGGCCGGGAGGCCCAGGCGTCGAGGGGCCGGCCCATGCGCCGCAGCGCCCGCCTGCCGCCCCGGGCGCCGGCCAGCGGCTCGCCCCGCTCCTTGTCCACGTCGCGCCGCTCGGCCCGCGCGCGCTCCCGGGACATCTCGGGGCGGTCGTCGTCGCCGGCGCTCATCCCGTCGCCTCGGGCCACCCGTCGTCGGGGGCGGCGGAGGCGGCGGACGGTCCCGGGCCCCCGGCGGTCGGAGCGTCAGCCTCGCCGGCCGCCATGGGGTGCGCCTGGTGGGCGGGATCGGATCGCGCGGCCGCGGCGGCGGGGCCGGCGGCCCGGTGCGCCTCGCGGACCTCGGCGACGTCCTCGTCCACGCCCGGCACGGGCTCCTGGGGCCGCCGCACGGGGTGGCCCTCCCGCTCCTGCAGCCGCCTCGCGGCCCGGTCGGCGACCGACCCGCCCTCGCGCGCCCGCTCGAACCAGTGGAAGAAGAACGCCGACAGCACGGCGGCGATCGGGATGCCGAAGACGGCGCCCGGGATGCCGGCGATCTTGGAGCCCACGACGACCGACCCGAGGACCACGATCGGGTGGATCCCGACGGCGCCGGCCATCAGCCGCGGCTGGAGCACGTTCATCGTGAGGAACCAGCCGGTGCCCATGATCGCGAGCACGATCAGCCAGACCGGGAACGGCGTGGCCAGCAGCGCCACCAGCACCGGCGGCAGCCAGGACACGAACGGGCCGAAGAACGGGATGGCGTGGAGCAGGCCGGCGCCGACCGAGGTCAGGTCGCCGTACGGCAGCCCGAACGCGAACGTGACGACGGCCGCCAGCAGGCCGAACACGACGCCCATCACGAGCTGGGTCCGCAGGAACCCCCCGAACGAGCGCGCCACGCTGCTCTGGACCAGGTGCGCGGTGCTGGTCTGGCCCGGCGGGACCAGCCGGTAGACGAAGGCCAGTGCGGCGTCCCGGTCCACGGCGATGTACACCGACAGGATCACGACGATCAGGATGTTGCCCAGCACGCCCACGCTGGCCACCGCGACCTGCTGGAGCGGCCCGATCAGCTGGGTGGCCCAGGACTGGAGGTTGCCGATGATCACCGGGACCTGGCCCACCAGGTCCACCTGGAATCCGAGCGAGCCGAGCCGGTCCTGCAGGCCGGTCAGCCACGCGATCAGCTCCGCGTTGTGCCGCGGGAGGTCGTTGACGAACTGGCCGATCGAGGCCGCCAGGCCCGCGGAGACCTGGATGATCAGCGCCAGCAGCACCCCGACCACGGCGAGGTAGACGAGGATGACGGCGACCACGTCCGGCAGGGCCGGCACCAGCCGCTTGAGGAGGCCGATCAGGGGCAGGATGGCGAACGCGATCAGCCAGGCCAGGAAGAACAGGAGCAGGACGTCGGCGAAGTAGGTGAGCACGCCCGCGACGTCCGCCACCACGACGAAGCCGAGCGCCACCGCGGCGAGGACGAGGACGGTGTCGAGCAGCCGACGCTGCCGCTCCGAGAGCTCTACCGGCATGACCACAGCCTACGACGCCCCGGTCAGCCCGCGCTTACCCGCTTGGCGGTCACCGACGGCCGCCGGGCGGCTGCCGCCTAGCGCAGCCCCATCTTGGTGCGCACCTCGTCCATCGTGGCCTGCGCCATCGGCTTGAGCCGGTCGGCACCAGCCTCGAGGATCCCGTCCACCTCCTCCGGGTGGGCCATGAGCTCGGCGAAGCGCGCACGGGCCGCGGCGTAGTGGTCGATGATCCGCTGCGCCAGGAGCTTCTTGGTGTCCACGCAGCCGGTGCGCGCGGTGCGCTCGCCGTCCTGGACCTCCTGCCAGTCGTCGCCGAAGAAGCGGTGCAGCTGGCACACGTTGCACACCTCGGGGCGGCCGGGGTCGCTGCGCAGGATCCGCTTGGTGTCGGTCACCATCGACATCACCTGGCGCCGGATCTCGTCGGGCGAGGCCAGGATCTCGATGGTGTTGCCCACCGACTTGCTCATCTTCTTGACGCCGTCGGTGCCCAGGACCACGGGCGCCTCGGTGTAGACCGCCTCGGCCTCGGGGAACGTCGGGCCGTAGCGGTTGTTGAACGCCCGCACGATCTCCCGGGACAGCTCCAGGTGCGCCGCCTGGTCCTTGCCCACCGGCACGAGGCCCGCCTTGTAGATCGCGATGTCGGCGGCCTGGAGGACCGGGTACGTCAGCAGCCCGTGGTTCACGTCGTCGGGCTGGTTCTGCTTCTTCTCCTTGTACGTCGGCGTCCGCTCCAGCCAGCTCACCGGCGTGACCGTGGACAGCAGCCACATCAGCTCGGTGTGCTCCGGCCGGTGGCTCTGCACGAACAGCGTGCAGCGGTCCGGGTCCAGGCCCAGGGCGAGCAGGCTGGCGGCCATCTCGCGCGTCCGGCGGCGCATGGCCTCGCCGTCGTGGGTGCTCGTGAGCGCGTGGTAGTCGACGATGCAGTAGATCGCCTCGTACTCCCACTGGAGCATCACGTAGTTCCGGATCGCGCCCAGGTCGTTGCCGAGGTGGAGGACCCCGGACGGCTGGATGCCGGAGAAGATTCGCGGGCGCTGGGCGGGCGCCGCGACGGGGGCGGGGGCGGGCTCAAGCTCGATGGTCATTGGCGGGGAGTGTAACGGAGGGCGGGCGAACGGCGGCGCGGGCGGCTCAGCCGGCCCCCAGCAGCTCCTCGGTGCGCGGATCCGGCCGGCCCCCGTAGAAGCGGTCGAGGACCTGCTGCCAGCGCGGCTCGTCGGGCGCGGTGCGCAGGAACAGCGTCATCGAGGAGCGGAGCTTGAGCGCGTCGATGCCGCCGAAGATCGATTCTGCCGTCGCGGCGGGGGGCGCGGCCAGCACGAGGTCGGTGCACTCGCGCAGGCGCGCGCCCAGGACCGGGTGGTCGAGGTAGGCGCGGGCCTCGCGCAGCGAGCGGACGGCGTAGCGCCGCGAGGTCGCCGACTCGCCGAGCCCGAGCGCCTGCGGGAACACGAACCACATCCAGTGGCGCGTCTTGCGGGCCTCGCGCAGCTCGCCGATGACGTCCGCGTAGATGCCGCCCTGGGCGGCGACGAAGCGCTCGAGGTCGAACGGGTCGGAGCGGTCCACCACGTGATTGTGCGCCTCCCGCCGCCGCGCTGACGCACCCGACGCATGGCGGGGGCCAGCGGTGCCGGAACGCGGGTCGCGTCCGTGCCCCCTCGTTCGCTACCATCCCCGCGTCGCCCAGCACCGCCCGGAGATCCACAGCTTGAGCACCCAGCCCCTGCGCGTCGGCGTGATCGGCGCCGGCACCGTCGGCCGTGAGGTCGTCCGCGCGTTCCTCGAGCGGTCGCCCCGCCTCTCCCCCGCAGACGGCAGACCGCTCGTCCTGGCCGCTGTCGCCGAGAAGTTCACCGAGCGGGCGATCGCCGGCGGCATCCCGGCCGAGCTGCTCACCGACGACGCCTTCGCGCTGCTCGCCCGCGACGACATCGACGTGATCGTCGAGACGATGGGCGGCGACGAGCCGGCCCACGCGCTGATCCGGGCCTCGCTCGCCGCCGGCCGCAGCGTGGCCACCGCCAACAAGCACGTGGTCGCCCACCACGGGCCCGAGCTCGAGCGCCTCGCCCGCGAGACCGGCGCCACGCTCCGCTTCGAGGCCGCGGTCGGCGGCGGCATCCCGCTGCTCGGCCCGATCGCGAGCGACCTCGCAGCCGACAGCATCGCCCGGGTGCGGGGCATCGTGAACGGCACCACGAACTACATGCTGACCGCGATGGCTCGCGAGGGCCGTGCGTATCAGGACATCCTGCGCGAGGCGCAGGCCAGGGGGTACGCGGAGTCCGACCCGACCGCGGACGTCGAGGGCCTCGACGCGGTCAACAAGCTGGTCATCCTCGCCCGGCTCGCGTTCGGCGCCTGGATCTCGCCAGACGCGGTGTCGAACCGGCCCGGCAGCACGTCGGGCCGACCCGGCGCGCCGGGGATCACCGGGGTCACCGCCGAGGACGTGGCCGCGATGGCCGACGCGGGCCGGACGCTGCGCCTGATCGCCAGCACCCGGCTGGCCGAGGACGGCGCCGTCGAGGCGTCGGTGGTGCCCACCGCGGTCCCGGCGGCCTCGCCGTTCGGCCGCTGCGACGGGGTGCTCAACCGGGTGGAGGTGGACGCGGTGCCCGTCGGGCGAGTCGCGTTCGAGGGACCGGGCGCCGGCGGACCGGCAGCCGGCGCGGCGGTGCTGTCGGACCTCGTGTCGATCGCGCGCGGCCTGGGCTCCACGTGGGCGGGGGCGGTCCGCGCGGACCGGGCGGACCTCGCGGTGCGCCCCGTGGCCGGCGAGTGCCTCGCCGCGCCGTCGGGCGCCTGCTACCCGGTGGGGGACTAGCCCGTGCCGCGGACCTCGGTCGCCGGGCACTGGCAGACGCCGGGCGACTGGTCGCCGGTCCTCGGCCGTCGGCTCGTGGTGGACGTGCCCGCGTCGACCGCGAACCTCGGCGCGGGCTACGACTGCCTGGGCCTCGCGCTCGAGCTGTGCAACCGCGTGTCGGTCGAGGCGGTCGAGGGCGACGGGGCGATCGACCTGACCACCACCGGCGAGGGCGCCGGGGAGCTGGGCGGGGAGCGGTCGAACCGGTTCGTGATGGGCCTCGAGTCGGCCCTCGAGGCCCAGCTCGGCCCGCGCCCGCCCGAGCTCGGTTGGCGGATCAGCGCCCACAACCGCATCCCGCTCTCCCGTGGCCTGGGGTCGTCGGCGGCGGCGGCGACGGGCGGCGTGTGGGCGGGCAACGTGCTCGGCGGCGGGACGCTGTCGATGACGGCGATGCTCCGGCTCGCGACCGACATCGAGGGCCACCCGGACAACGCGTCGGCGGCCCTGATGGGCGGCTTCGTCGTGTCGGCTCACCTGGGCCAGCGCGTGGAGGCGGTCCGCTTCGACGCCCCCGATGGGCTGCGCGCGGTCCTGTTCATCCCGGACCGCCGGCTGTCCACCGCGGACATGCGCCGGGTGCTGCCGGCCGAGGTGCCCCTCCGCGACGCGGTGTCCAACATGAGCCGCATCGCGATCGGTGTGGCGGGGATCGCGTCGGGCCGCTACGAGCTGCTGGCGGACCTCACCGTGGACCGGATCCACGAGCCGTACCGGTCGGTGGCCTACCCGCAGCTGCCCCGCCTGACCGGCGCCGCCCGGGCCGCCGGCGCGCTCGGCGCGTTCCTCTCGGGCGCGGGCTCGACCGTGCTGGCGTTCGTGGCGCCGGGCGCCGACGCGGCGCCCGTCGAGGCGGCCCTGCGCGAGGCGGCCGAGGGCGCCGGGCTGTCCGGGCGGACGGCGATCGTGGCGCCCCGGAACCGGGGGCCCGAGGTCGTCGAGGGGGCATAGCGCCCACAGGGGGCGGTGTCCGGTGGCGGCGTCCGCCGCCGTGCCGGTTCGACGGCGGGCCGGCCCGTCCGGCTAGGGCTTGCGCGCCGCCGCCGGCGGCGTCCCGGTCCGCACGAACTCGTCGGGCTCCGGGGCCTCGCGGACCGTCCGCACCGGGATCACCCCGGCCCACACGGGCCACGTCTCGTCGCCCGGGTCGTCGTGGGCGCCCTCCGCGCGGACCTTGGCGGACGCCTCCGCGAGGTCCACGTACATCACGCCGGTCTCCCGGCGCTCCTTGTCCGTCATCGGGCGGAGCTGTGCCCAGCGGCCCGGGAAGATCGACTCGATCAGCCCCTCCAGGGCGTGCTCGACCTCGGCGACGTCGGTGACCAGGCGCGCGGTCCCCAGGACCACTACGGAGCGGAAGTTGACCGAGTGGTTGGTCGCCGCCCGGGCGAGGACCAGGCCGTCGAGGTGGTGCACCGTGACGCACACCGGGCTGCCGTTCGCGACGCGCAGCAGCCGGCTGCCGGCCGAGCCGTGCCAGTACAGCCGGTCGCCCTCGCGCCACACGTTGGTGGGGATGCCGTAGGGCTGGCCGTCCTGGACGAACGAGACCGTGCCGATCAGCGATGCGTCGATGATCGCGTCGATCGTCGCCCGGTCGTGGCGCCCGCGCATCGGCTTGCGCCGCAGGCGGACGCGGTCGCTGGCGGGCGGCGGGCCGTCTGCGGGCTGGGCCGGGCTCGGCGCTCGGTCGCTCACCGGCGGTAGAGGATCCAGAGCGACATCGCCACCGCGTAGGTGGGCGCGCCGTAGCCGCCCTGCGGGGCCTGCATCCCCATTTGAGTGCCGAGGCCGCCGATGTTGGCGATCCGCCAGCCGTCGGCCGCGCGCCGCGTGGCGTCTGCGGCGACCCAGTCCCAGAGCGCCTCGCCCAGCGAGGTCTCGGCCGTCACCAGCAGCTGGTCGTCACCGATCATCCGTTCCTTCATGGGCCCCTCCTTGTGGGTGTGGGATCTCAGCCTAGCGCGCCCCGGGGACGGCAGGCGACCCGCGCGGCGTCAGACCGCGAGGAGCTCGTCGTCCGGCCCGGCCACGACCGCAAGGCCGCCGAAGACCGTGCGGTGCCGGACGGACAGCACCGGGCCTTCACGACCCGGCTCGGGCGACGTCGCGCTGTGGGCGCCGCCGAAGACCGCCACTCCGCGGGAGTCGACCGGCCAGTCCTCGGGCACGAGGATCCGCGTGCCGCCGAAGACCGTCCAGACCAGGAGGTCCCCGCCGGCGGGGTCGAGCTGCGCACCGCGGAGGTCGAGGTCGGTGGAGGCGTACCAGCACAGCAGCCGGCCGCCGCGGAACGCCGTCGACGTCGAGCGCAGCTCGCGCGAGCCGTAGATGGCGACCAGGTCCAGCTCGTCGTCGTCCGGCTGCGAGCGGTCGGCGAGCCGGGGCTTCGCGATCGCGGCGGCAGCGGCAGACGCCAGTGCCGTCCCGACTGCGAGCCCGAGCAGGGTCAGGGCCGACCGGGCCAGAACCTTCAGCGCACGCATGGAGGCCTCCTCGCCGGCGCGTTCGGTGGCCTCGGCCACGGCCCTGGCGCCGTCACCTCAACCTCGCTCGCCATCCCCGGCGCCGGCGTCGTCGGCTCGGCGGGCCCCGCCCTGGGCGGGCGGGGTCCACTTCCGGTCCGCGTAGCGCAGCTGGCGGGCGAGCAGTACGTCGGACAGGCGCTCGGCGTCCTCGCGGACGAGTTCGCGATCGCGCTCGTCGTCCTCGCCCTCGGCGCTTCCCGCCGGCGCAGCCTCAGTCAACGCCGCGCCGGCGTCCACGGGTGACCGGCCGGTTTCCCGGGCTCCGCCGCCGAGCACGCGCCGCAGGAAGCTCACCCCCGGCTCACTTCGCCACGCCCATGAAGCCCAGGACCTGCCCCCACGCCCGGTCGCTCGCCTCGGCGAAGTCGGCCGCCTTGCGGTCGAAGAAGCTGTGCGGCGCGCCCTCGTAGGTGTCGATGCGGTGCGCGATGCCCGCCTTCTCGAGCGCGGCCTCGAACTCGGCGACCGCGGACGCCGGGATGCCCTCGTCCGCCCCGCCGAAGATCCCCATCACCGGGCAGGTGAACGTGGCCGCGACGTCTGCCGGGGCGGGCGTGTCGTTGCGCGACGTGCCCGTCGGCCAGCCGTAGAAGCCGATGACCCCGGCGAGGCCGAGGTCGTCGAGTCCGGCCGTGAGGAACGACAGCCGGCCGCCGAAGCAGAAGCCCGTCGTGTAGAGGCGCTCGATCGCAGCACTCGACCGCAGGTGCGCGGCGGCGGCGCGGACGTCCGCCGTCAGCCCGGCGTACGTGGTGGCGGCGACATGGGGCATGTACTCGAACGCCGGGCCGCGGTCGGTGAGGCCCGCCGTGCGGCCGAAGTAGTCGATCGCGATCGCGTCCACGCCGTGCTCGGCGAACCGCTCCGTGAGCTCGCGGTAGTACGTGTGCAGCCCGCGGACGTCGGGCAGGATCACGATCCCGGCGCCCGTGGGTCGCGCGGCGCGCGCCAGGTAGGCGGCGAACCGGTTGCCGTCGGCCGACTCCAGGACCGCCTCGGTCGCATCGCGCATCCCGGAGGGGTCCGGGACGATGGGCGGTCGGGAGTCGTGGTCGAAGCACATGGCGGGTCTCCGGGTTCAGGACGCTTGGCTCGGAATGCGGCGATTGTGGCGCAGGCAGGCGATTCGGGCGCAGCGGGCCTCGCCGCGTCCGGGGTAAGTCCGGCCCAAGCGACCGCTAAGTGACGGGGTCCACGCTGTCGCCCGGCGCCGAGCGGCCCCGGGGCGGGCGAGGAGCGGCAGCCGCGCCGTGCCGCAACCGAACCGAAACGCCGGGGTTTCGGCCCCGGGCGGCTAGAATTGCCGGGCTATGCCCACCCCCCTCGTCGTCATGAAATTCGGCGGCTCGTCCGTGGCCGGCGCCGAGCGCATCAAGCGGGTGGCCCGCCGGATCGCTCGGGAGCGCGCCGCGGGCTCGGACCTGGTCGTGGTCGTGTCCGCGATGGGCGACACCACCGACGAGCTGCTCGCCCTCGCCGCGGCGATCACCGACGATCCGGACCCGCGCGAGCTGGACATGCTGCTGGCCACCGGCGAGCACCAGAGCGCCACCCTGGTGTCGATGGCCCTCCACACGCTCGGCGTGCCCGCCATCAGCCTCACCGGGCCGCAGGCTGGCATCACCACCGACGGCACCTACGGCAAGGCGCGGATCGCCGGGATCGACCCCCGCCGCGTCCACGCCGAGATCGCCGCCGGCAAGGTGGTGATCGTCGCAGGCTTCCAGGGCATGAGCACCAAGGGGGTCGCGGAGCTCCCGGAGACCGCCACCGCGAGCGACGTGCACGCCGCCGAGATCACGACGCTCGGCCGGGGCGGCTCGGACACCACGGCCGTCGCGCTGGCCGCCCAGCTGCACGCCGACCGCTGCCAGATCTTCACCGACGTCAAGGGGATCTACACGGCCGACCCGCGGATCGCCCACGATGCCCGCCAGCTGCCCGTCATCGGCTACGAGGAGATGATGGAGCTCGCCCACCAGGGCGCCCAGGTGATGCAGGTGCGCGCCGTGGAGCTGGGCTGGGTCAACGACGTCGTCATCGAGGTCCTCAGCTCGTTCGAGGACGCCCCCGGCACGCTCATCAAGGAGGACCCGCTCGTGGAGCAGCGGAACAAGGTCCGGGGCCTTGCCCACGACCGGAACGTCGCCAAGATCACCCTCGTGGGGGTGCCGGACAAGCCCGGCGTCGCCCAGGGCGTGTTCGGCCCGCTCGCCGATGCCGGCGTGGTGGTGGACATGATCGTCCAGAACGTGGGCCACGGCGGCGCCACCGACATCTCGTTCACGATCCCCCGCGTCGAGCTGGCCAAGGCCAAGCGCATCCTGGAGCCGCTGGTGCGCGAGCTCGGCTTCGCCGACATGACCAACGACAGCTCGGTCGCCAAGGTCTCGATCGTCGGCGCCGGCATCCACAACGCGCCGGGCTACGCCGCCCGCATGTTCGGCACGCTGGCGGCCGAGGGGATCAACATCGAGATGATCTCCACCTCGGAGATCCGGATCACCACGATCATCGCCGAGGACCGCGTGGAGCAGGCCGTCCGGGCGCTGCACGCCGCGTTCTCGCTGGAGCAGCCCGAGGCCGTCGAGGCGGCCGCCGCCGGCTGACCCCAGTGACCGGGGCCGACCCGACCGCCGGCGCGATCAGCAGGCTCGAGCGCTTCGGCGCGGTCGGGTCCACCAACGACATCGTCGGCGCCTGGCTCGCCGCCGGCGTGCCCGAGGTCTGCGTGGCGGTCGCCGACCGGCAGACGGCCGGGCGCGGCCGCGAGGGGCGCGCGTGGACCGCGCCGCCGGGCGCGGCGCTGCTGCTGTCCTGCGGCTTCCGGCCGTCGTGGCTGCCGGCCGACCGCGTGTGGCGGCTCGGCGCCGCCGTGTCCCTCGCGATGTGCGACGCGGCCGAGGAGGCCGCGGGCCTCCCGGAGGGCGCGATCCGCCTGAAGTGGCCCAACGACCTGGTGGTGGAGGCGGCCGGCCCCGAGGCGCTCCTGACCGGGATCGCCAGCCCGGCGGAGGCGTCGGCCCGGCTGGCCGCGCCGCTGGAGCTGCGCAAGGTGGCCGGCGTGCTCGGCGAGACCACGGGCCTGGGCAGCCCCGACCCGCAGGTGGTCGTGGGGATCGGGATCAACGCGGACTGGCCGGCGGCGCGCTTCCCTCCCGAGCTCGCGAACACGATGACCAGCCTCCACGAGGCGTCCGCCGGCCGGCCGATCGACCGCGACGCGCTGCTCGACGCCTTCCTGGGCTATCTGGAGGCCCGGCTGGGCGCCCTGCGCGCCGGCTTCTTCGACCTCCAGACCTGGGCGGGCCGTCAGGCGCTGACCGGCCGCGTCGTGCGCCTCGCCGGGCCCGCGGGCGCCGAGGCCGTCGAGTGGCTGGCGAACGGGGTGGACGGCGCGTCCGGCGCGCTGGTCGCCACGCCCGTCGGGGGCGGCGAGACCCGCCTGGTGCACGCGGGCGAGGTGGTCCGCGTCCGTCTCGCGGGAGGCGTGTAACGCGATGGCGCGTCCGGGGTTTGGAAGGACCGAGCCGGCGGCGCAGCGCGTCGTCGTCGCGCTCGACCGCGACCGGCCGCTCGTGGAGGCCGCCCGGCGGGACCCCGCCCAGTTCGACGCGCTGTACCGGAAGTACGTCGCCCAGGTGTACGCCTACGCCCTCTACGAGCTCGCCGACCACCACGCGGCGGAGGACGCCACCGAGCGCACGTTCCTGCGCGCGCTGGCAGCCCTGCCGCGGTTCCACGAGCTCGCCCGGCCGGAGGACGGCCCGGAGGCGAGCACGTTCCGGGTCTGGCTGTTCCGGATCGCGCACAACGTGGTCGCCAACGAGCGCCGGACGCGCCGCCGGAAGCCGGCCGCCTCGCTCGACGCGGTCGTGGGCGCGGGCCTTGCGATCGCAGACGGGGCGGACCTCGAGCGGGAGCTCGTCACGCGCGACGAGGCTGCCGCCGCGCTGCGGGCGGTGCGCTCGCTGCCCGACGACCGGCGACGAGCCCTGCTGCTGCGGTTCGTGGAGGAGATGAGCACCGCCGAGATCGCCGGGGTGCTCGGCCGGTCCGAGGGTGCGGTCCGGGTGCTGATCCACCGGGCGCTCGGCGCAGTGGCCCGGGAGCTGGGCCACGACCGGGGTGCGCCTCGGTGAGGCCCCCTCGCTTCCCGCCGCAAGACGCCGAGGCCGTCGAGGTGCTGGTGACCGACCGCTATCTCGACGCCGTCCTCGCGGCCGGCGACCGCCCGGCCGCCGCGTCCCGGCCGGGGCCCGAGCCGGACGGGACCGACCTCCCGCAGGCGGCGCTGCAGCATGCCGGCGCCGTGGTCCGCGCCGCCCTGGTCCGGGTGCACCCGTCGTTCCGGTTCGAGGAGCGCCTGGCGGGCCGCCTCGCGGACCTGGCCGCTGCCGACGCGGACCGTGCGCTGGCCTCCGGGGGCGCGCGGCGCGGCGACGTGATCCCGTTCCCGCGGGCCGCGACCGCCGACCTCCTGGACGACCCGCTGCTCGCCGCCGTCCTCGCCGGGCGCCTCGACCCGGCCGACGAGGCTGCCGTCGAGCGCGCCGCCCGGGTCCGTCCGCCGGCCCGGCCGCTGCTCCTGGGCGGGGCCATCACGTCGGCCGCGCTGTCGCTCGTGGGCGTGGCGTGGGTCGCCTGGCGCGCCGCCCGGCCAAGTGGCTCTACCATGTCGCGCGCCGCCCGCGAAGCCCACGCCCGGCACCTCGCCGACATCGCCGAGCTGGCCACGAGCGTCCATGGAGGTCCCGCCTGATGCCCGTCAAGTTCCCGGGCTTCCGGTCGCGGCGGGACGCGCTCCCGGAGCGGCTCTGGACGCGCTGCCCGTCCTGCTCGGAGCAGCTGTTCAACAAGGCGCTCGAGAAGACGCTCCACGTGTGCCCCAGCTGCGGCCACCACTTCCGGCTCGGGTCGGCCGACCGCCTGGCGCAGCTGCTGGACCCCGCCACGTTCGAGGAGCGCGACGCGGGGCTGTCGTCGCAGGACCCGCTCGGCTTCGTGGACCAGAAGCCGTATCCCGACCGGGTCGCCGCCGCGAAGCTCGCGACGGGCCTGCCGGACGCCGCCGTGTGGGGGTTCGGCGCGATCGAGGGCCAGCGGGTCGCGATCGTGGTGATGGACTTCGGGTTCATGGGCGGCTCGATGGGCGCGGTGGTGGGCGAGAAGGTGGCCCGGGCCGCCGAGGGCGCCCTCGCCGCGCGGGTGCCGCTGGTCATCGTGTCCGCCTCGGGCGGGGCGCGGATGCAGGAGGGGACCCTGGCGCTGATGCAGCTCGCCAAGACCATGGCCGCCCTGGAGCGGCTGCGCGCCGCGCACGTCCCGTACGTGTCGGTCATGAGCGACCCGACCACCGGCGGGGTGTTCGCGAGCTACGCGGCGATGGGCGACGTCAACCTCGCCGAGCCGAACGCGCTGATCGGGTTCGCGGGCGCCCGGGTGGGCGCGGGCACCATCGGCCAGGAGCTGCCGCCGGGCTTCCAGCGCTCCGAGTTCCTGTTCCACCACGGCTTCCTGGACCGGGTGGTGGCCCGGGCCGACCTGCGGCGCGAGCTGGCCGCCCTGCTGCGCTACCTGGCCCCTCGGCCGACGCCGGAGGCCGCCCGTGGTTGACCGGATCCTGGGCCGCGCGGGGAAGCCCGGCGCGGACGCCGCGGCCCCGGCCGAGCCCGCGCCCGAGCGCTCCGCCGAGGACCACAAGGCCGCCGTCTGGGCGCGCGTCCAGCTGGCCCGCAACCTGCGTCGGCCGCGGACGCTCGAGCTGCTGGGCGCGATGGCCGACGAGGTGATCGAGCTCCACGGCGACCGGCTGTTCGGCGACGACGAGGCCGTCGTGGCGGGGTTCGCCAGGATCGGCGCGTACCGGGTGGCCGTGGTGGGCCAGCAGAAGGGCGCCGACACGGAGGAGAACATCCGGCGCAACTTCGGGATGCCCCACCCCGAGGGCTATCGCAAGGCGATGCGGGTCATGGAGCTGGCGGAGCGCTGCGGCCTGCCGATCGTGACCTTCGTGGACGTGCCGGGCGCCCACCCCGGCCCGGAGTCCGAGGAGCGCGGCATCGCCGAGGCGATCGCCCGGTCCGTGGGGCTGATGACCCGGCTCCGCGTCCCGATCGTGACGGTGATCACCGGCGAGGGCGGCTCCGGCGGCGCGCTCGCGATCGCCGTGGGCGACGTGGTGCTGGCGCTCGAGAACGCCGTGTACTCCGTCATCTCGCCCGAGGGCTGCGCGAGCATCCTGTGGCGGACCAGCGACGAGGCGTCCACCGCGGCGATGGCGATGCGGATGACCGCGACCGAGCAGCAGGCGCTCGGGGTGGTGGACCAGGTGATCGCCGAGCCCGACGGCGGCGCCCACACCGACCACGAGGAGACGGGCCGGCGCCTCAAGGCCGCGATCGTGCACGAGCTCGACCGCCTGACGGCCATCCCGGTGGACCTGCTGGTCGAGCAGCGCTACCGCCGGTACCGTTCTCTGGGCGCGTACACCGAGGTGCCGACCGAGGTGGTCCCGCCCGCAGCCCCGCCCCGGAGTGGCCTCGCCGACCGCCTGCGCGGCCTCCTCGAGGCCGGCTCCCGAGCCATCCCAGCGCCGCTCCAGGTGGGCCGGCGCGATGAACCGCCCGCCCGCGAGGACGTCTAGCCGATGCCCGACCAGCCCCGACCCGGCGACCGCTCCGCCGACCAGCGCGCCGCCGACCATGCCGGCATCGCCCGCCTCGCCGATGCGCTCGTGCCCGCCCTCATCGCCAGGCTCGGCAGCGCGAGCCTGGGGGAGGTGGAGATCCACGAGGGCGACTGGCACCTGCGCGTCCGCCGCGCCGCCGGCGGCCCCCGGCGCGAGCGGCCCCACCGCCCCGCGCTCCCGATCGTCTCCCCCTCCGGGGCATCGGCGCCGGCCGCCGCCGCGTCGCCCGCGGATCCCGGCGACCCCCGCCGGGAGGCTGCCGTCTCGCCCGCCGTGGGCATGTTCAAGCCCTCGCTTCCGGCCGGCAGCCGCGTCCGCGCCGGCGACCGCATCGCCGCGGTGGACCTGCTCGGGATCGCCATCGACGTGGTGGCGCCGATCGACGGCACGGTCGTCGAGGTCTACCCCCAGGCCGGTGACGGCGTCGAGTACGGCGAGGAGGTCGCGCTCATCGAGGGCGACCGCGCGCCCGCCGACGGGGCGAGGGAGGGCTGACCGGTGGTGAGCCGCATCCTCATCGCCAACCGCGGCGAGATCGCGCTCCGCGTGCTGCGCGCCTGCCGGACGCTCGGCATCGAGGCGGTCGTGGCGTACTCGGAGGCGGATCGCGCCTCGCTGCCGGCGCTCCTGGCCGACGAGGCCATCTGCATCGGGCCCGCGGACGCCAAGCGCTCCTACCTGTCCGCGCCGGCGATCATCTCGGCGGCCCTGGTGACCGGCTGCGACGCCGTCCACCCCGGCTACGGCTTCCTGTCCGAGGACGACGCGTTCGCCGACGCCGTCCGCGCGCACGGGCTCACCTTCATCGGGCCGTCCTCCCACGTGCTCGAGCGGTTCGCCTCCAAGGAGGAGGTCCGCCGGCTGCTGGCCGCGCACGGCCTGCCCACCATCCCCGGCTCGGGGCTCCTCGGCGACGAGGCGCAGGCGCTCGAGGAGGCCGAGCGCGTCGGCTACCCGGTGCTGATCAAGCCCTCGGCCGGCGGCGGCGGCAAGGGCATGCGCATGGTCCGCTCGGCCCGCGAGCTGGCCGCCGTGCTGCCCATCTGCCGCTCGGAGGCCCGCGCCGCGTTCGGCGACGACTCGCTGTACCTGGAGCGGTGGCTGGAGGAGAACCGCCACGTCGAGGTCCAGGTGGCGGTGGACCGCTACGGCCACGGCGTCCACCTCTGGGAGCGGGACTGCTCGATCCAGCGGCGCCACCAGAAGATCCTCGAGGAGTCGCCCTCGCCCGCCATGAGCCCGGCCGGCCGGCGCGAGCTCGCCGAGCGCGCGGTGAAGGCGGTGGTGGCCGCGGGCTACGAGAACGTGGGCACGCTCGAGTTCCTGGTGGACGCGGACGGCAACGCCTACTTCATCGAGATCAACTGCCGGATCCAGGTGGAGCACCCGGTGACCGAGATGCTCACCGGGATCGACCTGGTGGCCACCCAGATCCGGATCGCCGCCGGGGAGCCCCTCGGGTTCGCCCAGGAGGACGTGCCCCAGGAGGGCCACGCCATCGAGTTCCGGATCAACGCCGAGGACCCCGAGCACGACTTCCGGCCCGGCGCCGGGACGATCGAGCGCCTCAACGCGCCCGGCGGCCCGTTCGTCCGGTTCGACAGCCACGCCTACACCGGCTACGACGTGCCGCCGTTCTACGACTCGCTGCTGGGCAAGCTGATCGTGTGGGGGCCGACGCGCGAGGCCGCCATCGCCCGGGGCAAGGCGGCCCTGTCCGAGCTCGTGGTCGAGGGCGTCACCACCAACGTCGCCATCCACCAGGCGCTGCTCACCTCGGAGCCGTTCCTGCAGGGCAAGTTCACCACGAACCTGCTCGACCGGGTCGGGGCCGCCGCCTTCCTCACCGCCGCCGAGCGCGCCTGATGCCCTCCCTCCGCCCCGCGCCGCCGCGCACGCGCGCTTGCAGCCCTGCACACACCCTGCTGCGTGCGCATCGCGACGCCGCCTACGCTGCCGAGAACCACCCCAGGAGCCGCCCGTGACCGACCAAGCCCCCAAGCCCGACGCCCCCGCCGCGCCCGGGACCGTCCACACCGTCCGCGACATCGAGTCGCTGATCCCGCACCGCTGGCCGTTCCTGCTGGTGGACCGGATCGTGGAGTACGACCCCGACAACAAGCGGATCGTGGGCATCAAGGGCGTGACCGCCACCGAGTGGTTCTTCCAGGGCCACTTCCCGGGCCTGCCCGTCATGCCGGGCGTGCTCCAGGTGGAGGCGCTCGCCCAGACGATGGCCGTCTACGTGTCCAAGCAGCCCGGGTTCGGCGACCGCATCGGCCTGTTCGCCGGCATCGACGAGGTCCGCTTCAAGCGGGTGGTGGTCCCCGGCGACACCCTCCGGCTCGAAGTCACCATGGAGAAGCTCGGCAGCCGCTTCGGCAAGGGGCGCGGGGTCGCGACCGTCAACGGCGAGGTCGCCTGCGAGGGGCTGCTGTCGTTCATCATCCCGCCGGCCGGGGTGCTCAAGTGACCCGGATTGCCGTCCTCTCCGACGTCCACGGCAACCTGGCCGCCCTCGAGGCGGTCGCCGCCGAGATCCGCCGGGAGAAGCCGGACGCCGTGCTGGTCGCCGGCGACCTGGTGCTCAACGGGCCCGACCCGAACGGGTGCGTGGACGCGCTGCGCCACCTCGAGTCGGAGGGCGCGCTGATCGTGTCCGGCAACACCGACATCGCGGTCGGCGACTTCGACTACGGGGCCGCCCTGCCCCAGTACCAGGACGGGCTGCCGGAGTCGATCACCGCGGCGGCCGAGTGGGCCCACGACGAGCTGGGCGACGACCAGCTCGCCTGGCTGCGCCGCCTGCCCTCCGAGCGCCGGATGCGCGCCGACGGCGACACGCTGGTGCTGGTGGTCCACGCGTCGCCGGGCTCGCAGACCCGCGGGTTCGACCAGACGCTCGGGAACGACGTGATCTTCGAGCGGGCGGCCGGCACCGACGCCCGGATCATCTGCGTCGGGCACACGCACCTGCCCGAGGTCCGCGACCTCGGCTGGAAGGTCGTGGTCAACGCCGGCTCCGCGGGCTACGTGTTCGACGGCGACCCGACCGCGTCGTGGGCCATGGTCACCGTGGCCGACGGCGAGGTGGACGCGGTCATCCGACGGACGCCGTTCGACGCGGTCTCGGTCGCCAACGCCATCTCGGCCCGCGGCCTGCCGGGCGACGTGTACCGCGCGGCGACCGTGCGCACCGGGAAGCTGGTCCGATGACCCAGGGCTGGCCGGAGCGGCCGCGTCGGGTGGTCGTGACCGGGATGGGCATGGTCACGGCCCTGGGCAACGACGTCGCCTCGACCTGGGACGGGCTGGTCGCCGGAAGGTCGGGCGTGGACTACATCGAGTCCTTCGACGCGTCGCGCCTGGGCGTGCGGATCGCGGCCGAGGCGCGGAGCTTCGACCCCTCCTCGCTGCTCGACCGCAAGGACGTCCGCCGGACGGACCGGTACGTCCAGTTCGCCCTGTGGTGCGCCCACGGGGCCCGCGTCCAGGCCGGGCTGCCGGAGCGGCTCGAGGGCGACCTCGCGGAGCGGGCGGGGGCGATCATCGGCTCGGGCCTCGGCGGCGTGCACACGCTGTTCGACAACGTGCTGACGATGGGCAGCCGCGGCCCGGACCGGATCTCGCCGTTCTTCGTGCCCATGGGCATCGCCAACGTGGGCGCCGGCCAGGTCGCCATCGCCACGGGCGCCCGCGGCCCCAACTTCGCGACCGTGTCCGCCTGCGCCACCGGCGGCCACGCCTTGGGCGAGGCCTGGGAGACCATCCGCCGCGGCGACGCCGACCTCATGTTCGCGGGCGGGGTCGAGGCCGCCATCCACGAGGCCACGATCGGCGGCTTCGCGTCCATGAAGGCGCTCTCGACGCACGGCGCAGACCCGGCGGCCGCGTCGCGCCCGTTCGACGCGGCGCGCGACGGGTTCGTCCTGGGCGAGGGCGGCGGCGTCCTGGTGCTCGAGGCCCTGGAGCACGCGACGGCCCGCGGGGCCACGCCGCTGGCCGAGCTGGTGGGCTACGGGGCCACGGCCGACGCCTGGCACATCACGCTGCCGGCGCCGGGCGGCGCCGGGGCGGTGCAGGCCGCCCGCCGGGCGCTCGACAAGGCCGCCATCGACCCGTCCGACGTCGACCACGTCAACGCCCACGCCACCTCGACCCACGAGGGCGACAAGGCCGAGCTCGCGGCCATCCGGGCCATCTTCGGCGACCACGCCCCCAAGGTGGCGGTGACCGCCAACAAGTCGATGCTCGGCCACACGCTCGGCGCAGCCGGGGCGGTGGAGGCGATCGTGACGATCGAGGCGCTGCGGCGCGGCGTCGTGCCGCCCACGATCAACCTCGACGACCCCGACGACGCCGGCGCCGGCCTGGACCTCACGCCCAACACGGCCGTCCGGCGCGACCTGCGCGTGGCGGTCTCCAACTCCTTCGGGTTCGGCGGCCAGAACACGGCGCTGGTCTTCCGGCGGTGGGACGCATGAACGAGGAGCCGACCATGCCCGAGAGCGAGGCGCCCGAAGCCGACCCCGCGGCGAGCGGCGCGGCGGCGCCCGAGCCCGCGCGACGAGCCGGCGGCGCCGTGGCCGTGGGCCCGGGCGCGGCGTCCACCTCGGGCGGCCGCTCGCGGCCCCGCGAGGGCAGCCTGCTGTCCGCCCCGGACGAGGCGCCCACACCGGCCGCTCCCCGCGACGGCGGCGACGCCGCGCTCCTCGGCCTCGTCGACCGGCTCGCCGTGATGCTCGAGCGGGGCGACCTCGCCGAGCTGGAGGTCCGCTCGGGCGACACCACGATCATCGTCCGCTCGCCGGCCGCGGTCGACCGGGCGCTGGGCCCCGCCGTGTTCGTGCCGCCCGCCGACGCGGGTGGCGCGTCCTCCGCGTCGCCGGCGGCAGTCGCGCCCGCGGCCGCGGCCACCGGGTCGGCGACCGCGTCGCCGCCGGCGCGCCCGTCGGTGAAGGCGCCCCTGACGGGCATCTTCTACGGCGCGCCGTCGCCCGGCGCCACGCCCTACGTGTCCCTGGGCGACCACGTGTCGGTGGGCCAGATCATCGGCCTCATCGAGGCCATGAAACTGTTCAACGAGATCAAGAGCGACCTCGCCGGGCGCGTGGTGAAGATCTGCGCCGACAACGGCCAGCTCGTGAAGGCCAAATCCCCCCTGATCGAGGTCGAGCCAGCATGACCGCCGCGCCCCCGCGCTCCGTCCGCCTCACCGGCTGGGGCCGCTACGCGCCCGCCCAGGTGCTCACCAACGCCGACCTGGAGCGGATGGTGGACACCTCCGACGAGTGGATCGTGTCCCGGACCGGGATCCGGGAGCGGCGCGTCGCCGCCGCCCACGAGACGAGCGCCTCGATGGGCGCGGTGGCCGGGCTGCGGGCGATCCGCACGGCCGGCCTCGAGGTCAACGACATCGACCTCATCGTGGTGGCCACCCTGACGCCCGACTACTGGATGCCCTCGACCGCGGCCCTGGTCAAGGAGGCGATCGGCAACACGACCGCCGCCGCGTTCGACGTCGCGGCCGCCTGTTCGGGCTTCGTGTACGGCTACGCCACCGCGTCCGCGTACATCACCGGGGGGCTGGCCAGGAACGTGCTGGTCGTGGGCACGGAGCTCCTGACCCGGTTCCTCGACTACAGCGACCGGAGCACGTGCATCCTGTTCGGCGACGGCGCCGGCGCTGTCGTGCTGTCGGCCGCCGAGGAGCCGGCGCCGCCCGCGGGCATCGAGCTCACCACGGACCCGCAGGGCGCGTACATGATCTGGCTGCCCGCGGGCGGCTCGAAGGCGCCGGCGTCGTCGGACACGGTCGCCCGCGGCCAGCACAAGATCCGCATGGAGGGCCGCGAGACCTATCGCTTCGCCACCCGCACGCTGGCCTCGACGGGGCTCGCCGCCGCGGCCAAGGCGGGCTGGACCCAGCGCGACGTGGACCTCATCATCCCGCACCAGGCGAACATCCGGATCATCGAGGCGGTCGCCAAGGGGCTCGACCTGCCGATGGACCGCTTCTTCGTCAACGTGGACCGCTACGGCAACACGTCGGCCGCCTCGGTGCCGATCGCCCTGGCGGAGGCCGTGAACTCGGGCCGGGTCAGGCCCGGCGACAAGCTGGTGTTCATCGCCTTCGGCGCCGGGTTCACCTCGGGCGCGGTGGCGCTCGAGTGGACGGCGGACCCGGCCCGGGGGCCGCTCGGCGAGGCGTCGGTCCGGCCCGAGGACATCACGGTCCGCCAGCCGGTGGACTGGGGCTCGGTCGATCCCATCCCGCCGGCCCTCGCCGAGATCCTGGCCCGACCCCTGCCGGGCCACATGGACCTCTCGAACGTCGCGCCGGGCGAGCCGGCGCACGCCCAGACCGCCGACTCCATCCGCTGACGCCCAGCCACGCCACGTCCCAACGGCCCACCAAGGAGGACTCCGCGCATGCTCGACCTCACCGGCAAGGTTGCCCTCGTCACCGGCGGCGCCCGCGGCATCGGCCGTGCGATCTGCCTGCGGCTCGCGGCGCAGGGCGCCGACATCGCGATCCTCGACGCCGGCAACCCGGCCGTCGGCGAGCAGACGAAGGCGGACATCGAGGCGCTGGGCCGCCGGGCGCTGTTCGTGACCGGCAGCGTCACCGACCCCGAGCAGTGCGACGCCTTCGTCAAGGCCGCGCTCGACGCCTTCGGCCAGGTGGACATCCTGGTCAACAACGCCGGGATCACCCGCGACGACCTCGTCATGCGGATGAGCCTGGACGAGTGGAAGGCCGTCCTCGAGGTCAACCTGTTCGGCGCGTTCTACTGCACCAAGGCCGTGGTGCGCCCGATGTTCAAGGCCAAGCGGGGCGGCCGCATCATCAACATGAGCTCCGTGTCGGGGCAGGCGGGCCAGACCGGCCAGGCCAACTACAGCTCGTCCAAGGCGGGCCTCATCGGCCTGACCAAGGCGTGCGCCCGCGAGTTCGCCTCGCGGGCGATCACGGTCAACGCGGTCGCGCCCGGGTTCATCACCACCGAGCTGACCAAGGACCTGCCGGCCGAGCTCCAGGAGGCCATCCGCGCGCAGACCCCGCTGGGCCACTTCGGCACCGTCGACGACATCGCCAACGCGGTGGCCTTCCTCGCCTCGGACGAGGCGGCCTACATCACGGGCCAGGTGCTCGCCGTGGACGGCGGGCTGGTGATGATGTAGCGGTGCCGTTCAGGGTCGAGCCCACCGCCCTCGCCGAGGTCCTGGTCGCCCGCCCGCAGACCTTCGCCGACGAACGGGGCTGGTTCGCGGAGATCGTCCGCGTGGACAGCTTCGAGCCGCTCGGCCTGCCGACCCGATTCGTCCAGGTCAACCAGTCCCGGTCGGCGCGGGGCGTGGTGCGGGGCCTGCACTTCCAGTGGGACCCGCCGCAGGGCAAGCTGATGCGCGTGGTTGCCGGCCGGGCGTTCATGGTCGCCGTGGACGTCCGGCCCGGGTCGCCCACGCTCGGCCGGCACGTCGCGGTGGAGGCGTCGGGCGACGAGCCGCTGCTGTTCTGGGCGCCGGCGTCGTTCGCGCGCGGCTTCTGCGCGCTGGCCGACGGGACCGAGGTCGAGTACTTCTGCACGGGCGCCTACAACGCCGCCGGCGAATCCGGGATCCGCTACGACGACCCTCGGCTGGGGATTGAGTGGCCGGTTGCCTCGCCTCTGCTGTCGGCCAAGGATGCGGGGCTGGGCTCGCTCTCCGACTGGCTCGCCCGGCCGGAGTCGGCCCGTTTCGGGTGGCGCCCGGGGGGCTGAGGCCCGCCATCGCGTCCATGGCGGCCGGCGCGCGTCGAGGGTCCGGTCGGGGCAGGTACTTCCGGTGAATGTCCGGCGGCCGTCCGGATCGGGCAGCATCGCGGGCGTGAAGCGAACCGATGCCGCGCATGCGGATGTGGCGACCGGCGACTCGCGCTTGACCGAGCCCCGCATCCACGCCCTGGTCCTGCTCGCCGGCATCCTGACGCTCGGCCTCGGGATCGCCTCCTGGGTCGCGACCGGGGGCCCGCGGACGCTGGGCGACCTGCTCGTGGTCCTGGACTTCACCGTCGGCGGCACGCTGCTGACCACCGGCTCGCTGGTCGGTCGCGCCCGCGCGGCGGAGGGGCGCCGGAACGCCCAGCTCGCGGTGCTGGCCGAGGCTGCCCACCGGATGAGCACCGGCGTTGAGCCGCACGGCGTGGCCCTCGCGGTGGTCGAGGAGATCCGCAGGGTCATCCCGTACCACAACGCCCGGGTCTACCTGCTCGAGGACGAGGACCTCAGCCCCGTCGCGTACGAGGGGCGGTTCGGCGCCTACGAGCACGTGGACGTCGAGATCCTGCGCACCCGGGTCGGCCAGGGCTTCACCGGCTGGGTCGCCCAGCACGGCACGCCGCTCAAGATCGACGACACGCGCCGCGATCCGCGCGGCATGACCATCCCGGGCACCGACGACGTGGACGAGTCGATGCTGGTGGTCCCCATGCGCCACGACGAGCGCCTGCTCGGGGTGATCACGGTGTCCAAGCTGGGCCCGCACGCCTTCGACGGCGACGACCTCCGGCTGCTGCTCATCCTGGCCGACCAGGCCGCCACCGCCTTCGCCGGCGCCGCCTCGCTCGCCGAGACGCGCCGGCTGGCCGAGGAGCTGCGCCAACTGCTGGACATGAGCTCGGCCCTGTCGCGCTCGCTCGACCCCAAGGACGTGGCGCAGCTGATGGCCGAGCACCTCGCGCGTGCCGTGGGGGGCGAACGCGCCCAGATCAGCGACTGGGACCCCGTCGGCAACCGGCTCCGCACCCTCGGCTGCTACCCCCGGGAGTACCGAGCGGCGATCGACGACTTCTACCCGCTCGCCCAGTTCCCGCTCACGGCCCGCGTGCTCGACGAGGGCGTGATCGCCACGGTCGATGCGGAGGACCCCGAGGCCGACCCGGCCGAGGCGTCCGAGCTCCGCCGCGAGGGCATGCGCGGGCTGATCATGCTGCCGCTGGTGGCCAAGGGCGCCGCGATCGGCGTCGTGGAGGTCACCTCCTCGGGCCGCCCCACCGACGACCCCGGCAAGATCACGCTCGCCCGCACGATGGCGCACGAGGCGGCGATGGCGCTCGAGAACGCCCGCACCTACGAGGCGGCGCGCAACCTCGCCGACCGCGACCCGCTGACGGGCTTCTTCAACCACCGCTACCTGCACGAGCGGCTGTCCGAGGAGGTCGTCCGGGCCGTCCGCACGCGCCGGCCCCTGGCCGTGATGATGCTCGACCTCGACGACTTCAAGCTCGTCAACGACACGTTCGGCCACCTGTACGGCGACCGGCTGCTGGTGTACGTGGCCGAGACGATCCGAGCCAGCCTGCGGGCGTCCGACGTGGCGGCTCGCTACGGGGGCGACGAGTTCGCGCTGATCCTGCCCGAGACGACCGTCCCCGACGCGGCGGTGGTGGCCGAGCGCATCCTGGCCACCTTCCGCGACCGCCCGTTCACGGCCGACGGCCGGACGCCCCTGCCCGTGGGCACCTCGATCGGCATCGCCGGGCACCCGGCCGACGGCCGCACGGCCACGGAGCTGATCGCCGCGGCCGACGCCGGGCTGTACGCGGCCAAGGCGGAGGGCGGCAGCCGCGTCCGCGTGGGGCTGCTCGGCCAGCCCTCGTCGGAGGTGGAGTCCGCCCCCCGGCCCCACGCCTTCAGCGGGCGCCGCCGCACCGGCGCCGAGCGGGCGGCTGTCGTCGGTGGGGGGCGATCCGGAGGGGTCTGACCCCGTACCAAAGTACCGGGACCCGGCCGACATCGGTACCACGTCCGGTGGTTGCGGCAGACCCCACGGACGCTCATGCTTGCCGTCCAAGGTGAGCGAACGGAGAGGCCTCGTGACCGCGGACAGGCTGCAGGGGTGGCTGCGGGCCGCGCCCCGCCATCCGCTCCCGGGCCTGCTGGCGGCGGGCGCCGCCGTGGAGCTGGTCCGCCTCGGGCTCGGAGGCGGGCTGCCGGACCTGCTGGTGCTCCTCCTCCTGGCGGTCGCCTGGCTCCTCGTGGCGCGCCAGGACGAGGACGCGCACCACACCGACGGCGCCCGCGAGACCGAGGCGGAGTCCTTCGCCCGCATCCTGCGCGGCCTGTCCCGCTCCGTCTCGCCCGATGCGATCGTCGGCGCCATCGTCGAGGAGCTCGGCACGGGGACCGGCGCCGACCACGTCTCCGTGGTGCGACGGCGGCCCGAATCGCGCAACCTCGAGGCGGTGCTCTCGCCCACGCGGCCGGGCGCCCCGGCGTCCCGCACCTACCTGCCCCTGTCCGAGCTCGAGGACCCGGCCCTGGGCGACTCGGCGGCCGAGCTCGCGCACGTCGCCGCCAGGGCCCGGCGCTACGCGGCCGTGCCCATCGAGCCCGATGCGGACGGAGACCCGCAGCTCGTCCACCTCGGCCTCGCCCGGTCGCGGCCGGTCCTCGCCGCCGTCGGCGGGCCCCCGGCCGGCGAGGCGCGTGGCGTGCCGCGCCCGGCGGCTGCCGTGCCGCTGGAGGCGCCCCCGGCCGTCCCGGCCCGCCGCCGTGCCGGGACCGGTCACGCGTCGCCGGCCCTGGCCGGCGCCGAGCAGCGGATCGCCGACCGCATCGCGGACCGCCTGCGCGCGGAGTTCGGCCTGCGGAACGTGCTGGCGGCGCCGCTCCGCGTCGACGGCCGCCTGGAGGGGGCGATCGTCCTGTCGCGGAGGACCGCCGAGCCGTGGGGCCCGCGGGCGCAGCGCCTGCTCGCCGCCGCGGCGCTCGAGGCGTCCGCCGCGCTCGCCCGCATCTACACGCTGCGCGACGCCGAGTTGCGCGCCGCCACGGACGCCCTCACCGGCCTGCCCAACCGCCGCTACTTCGACGAGTACCTCGGGCTCCTCGCCCGGCGCCGCCGCGCCGAGGACCGGATCGGCGTGCTGATGGTGGACATCGACCGCTTCAAGCGGCTCAACGACACCTACGGCCACGCGGTCGGCGACCACGTGCTGCGCGAGGTGGCCCAGGCGATCGCCGGCGCGGTCCGCGAGGGCGACGTGCCGGCCCGCTTCGGCGGCGAGGAGTTCGTGGTCCTGCTGCGCAACCCGGGGCCGCGCGTCGCGGCCGAGGTGGGGGAGCGCGTGCGGCGGGCCGTCGCCGACCTGGACCTCCGCCGCCTGGGCGTGCCCGGAGTGTCCGTGTCGGTGGGGGTCGCGGTGGCCGAGCGCCCCGACGCCGAGCTGGACGAGGTGGTGGACGAGGCGGACCGGGCGCTCTACCGCGCCAAGCGGGCGGGGCGGGACCGCGTGGTGGCCGCGTAGGGGGCCCGGCCCCGCGGACGCCGCCCGGCGTTCGCCTACCATGGCGCCCGTGCCGAACGACGACGCCCCCGACCCGCCGACCAACGGCGAGGTCGCCGCGATCCTGCACGAGATCGGCGACCTGCTCGAGGTGAAGGGCGAGAACCCGTTCAAGACGGTTGCCTACCATCGCGCCGCCGATGCCGTCGAGCGGGCCCCGTTCGACGTGGCGCAGGCGTACGGGGCGGGCGACCGCCGGCCCCTCGCGGGCGTGGGCCCCGCGATCGGCGACAAGATCGCCGAGCTGGCCGCCACCGGCCGCATGGCCTTCCACGAGCGCCTCCGGGCCGAGATGCCCGCCACCCTGGTGGACCTGCTGGCGATCCCTGGCGTGGGGCCCAAGACCGTGGCGACGGTCTGGAGGGGCCTGGGCGTCGAGACGGTGCCCGCCCTCCGCGAGGCCGCGGCGGCCGGCCGCCTGCGGACGCTCAAGGGCATCTCCGCGGCGACCGAGCGGCGCATCCTGGCCGAGATCGACGCGCTGGCGTCCCGCTCCTCCCGGATGCACCTCGACCGCGCGCAGGCCGTCGCAGACGGCCTGGCGGCCCGACTGGCGGACGCCCCGGGCGTCGTGCGGGTCGTCCAGGCGGGCTCGCTCCGGCGGCGGCGGGAGACGGTGGGCGACCTCGACCTGCTGGTGGAGACGGCCGACCCGGACGCGGCCGTCGCCCGCCTCACCTCGCTCGACGGCGTGGAGCGCGTGCTCGGCGCCGGCCACGCCAAGGCCGCCGTCGTCCTCCGCGACGGGCCGCAGGTGGACCTCATGGTCATGCCGCCGGGTGCGGCCGGCACCTACCTCGTCCACTTCACCGGCTCCGCGGCGCACAACGTCGCGCTCCGGGGGATCGCCCGCGACCTCGGCTGGTCGCTCTCCGAGAAGGGCTTCCTCCGGCTGGGCCCCGACGGCGAGCCGCTCGCCGGGGACGCGGCCGAGCTCCGGACGTTCGCCGACGAGGCGGCCGTGTACGCGTTCCTCGGCCTCGCCTTCATCCCCCCCGAGCTGCGCGAGGGCGGGGGCGAGATCGAGGCCTCCCGAGAGGGGCGGCTGCCGAGCCTCATCACCCTGGACGGCCTGCGCGGCGACCTCCACTCGCACTCCGACTGGAGCGACGGCGTCCACGCGATCGAGCGGATGGCCGAGGCCGCCCGCCGGCGCGGCCACGCGTACCAGGTCCTGACCGACCACACGCAGGGCCTCGGCATCGCCCGCGGCCTCGATCCCGAGCGGGTGGAGCTCCAGCGGTCGGTCATCGCCGGGCTCAACGCCCAGTTCGCCGCGGAGGACGCCGCCGGCCGGACGCCGCCGGGTGCCGTCCCGGGCTTCCGCCTGCTCCACGGCTGCGAGCTGGAGATCCGCGCCGACGCGACGCTCGACTACGGGGACGAGCTGCTGGAGCGGTTCGACCTCGTCGTGGCGTCGGTGCACGTGGCCCGCCGCCAGGCGCGGGACGAGCTGACCCGGCGCACCCTGGCCGCCATCCGGAGCCCGCACGTCGACGTGATCGCCCACCCGTCGGGGCGGATGATCGGCGGCCGCCCGGAGCTCGACCTCGACTGGGACGCCGTGTTCGCCGAGGCGGCCCGGACGGGGACCGCGCTCGAGGTCAACGGGTCGCCGGCCCGCCTGGACCTCGCGCCGGAGCGCGCCCGCCGGGCCATCGAAGCGGGCTGCCTGCTCGCGGTGGACTCCGACGCGCACCGGGTCGAGGAGCTCGGGGACCTGCGCTGGGGCGTGGACCAGGCGCGCCGGGCGTGGGCGGAGCCGCGGCACGTGCTGAACAGCCGCAGCCTCGGGGAGCTGCTCGACTGGGTGGCGGCCAAGCCGGCCCGCGTGTAGCGCTGTCGCGCCGCCGGGCACCGGCCGCGTCCCGTACCATCGCGCCGATGCACGCTGCCGACTCCACGGCGTCCGACGCCCGCCACGAGTTCGCGCTCGTCGCCACGCTCCTGGTGGGGCTCGCGGCCACGATCGCCCCCGGGGACGCGTTCATCGTGGCCGGCCTGCTGGCGGCGGCGATGCTGCTGGCGGGCCTGGGCATGCTGGGTTCCGGCGGGCTGTCCGAGCGCCCGTACGCGTCGCTGCTGCTCCCGGCGACGCTGACCGGCGCGGCGGCCGCGGCCATCCACCTCGTCCCGTCCGAGCTGTGGCTGCTCGTCGCGCTGGCCGCCCTGGCGGTCGTCCTCGACCGGGTCCTCGCCCTCGAGATGGCGATCCTCGCCCAGCCCAGCAGCGTCTCGGACAGCGACCGGGCGCGGGTGCTGGCGGTGGCCGTCCTGACCGCGTTCGTGGTGTTCACCGGGGTCGCCGTCCTGGTGCCGGGCGGCATGCCCGAGCCCGCCGGCTCGCCGGCGGCCGGATCGAGCGCGATGACCGGCGGCTGGCTGGCGGCGCTGGCCCTGGCCGACGCCCTCGCGGCGTTCGTCATCGGCTGGCGGATCGCGGCGCTCCGCTTCGGCCAGCCGGCCGAGATCGCGCGGTCGGCCCTCACCTACGCCCTGGTCGTCGCCGTTGTCGCGGGCCTGATCCGGGCCATCGACCTGCCGCGCCTGGTGGGCCCTGCCGTCCTCACGCTGGTGTTCTACCTGTGGGACGCGCAGCACGGCTCGGCGCCGGCCCGTCGCCGCGAGCGGCGGTTCCTGTGGGAGATGGCCCTGCTGGCCGCGCTCGCGATCGTGGTCGTGGTCTGGAACCTGCGACTCACGCAGTAGGGCCAGCCGGTTCCCGGGGAGGTCGCCACCCGCCCGCGGCCTCGTTTGACCAATTGCCCGGCGGGTGCTAGAAACGCATGCCCGCGATCTGCGCGGCGTGGTTGCGCCTGCCGTCGGCGCGACGGCCCGCCGCGGCTCCGATGGACCCGAAAGGACGACCGCACCCGTGACGTTCCCCGAAGTCGACAGCGCTGCCCAGACGCCCGCCGGCCGCACGCGCATCAAGCGTCAGCTCGCCGAGCAGGCGATCCGGCAGGCCACCGAGGCCGCCTGGGCCGACGCCGCGGAGACCAACCGCCGCCTCCTCGAGCTGGGCCCGGACTCCGAGGCCGAGAACCGCCTCGCCAAGGCCCTGTGGGAGCTGGGCGAGCTCGGCGACGCGCGCGAGCACTACGTGAAGGCCCTCCAGCTCGACCCGACCAACCGGATCGCCGAGCGCAACATCGACCGGCTCAAGGTGCTCCTCGTGGAGGCCGGCGAGCGGACGGTCCCGGCCAAGCCCGGCAGCAAGGCGCCGGTCAGCATCTTCGTGGAGGAGACGGGCAAGACCGGCTTCGCCCACCTGACCAACCTCGCCCGGCCCACGGAGCTGGCCCAGGTCAACCCGGGCGACACCGTGGAGCTGGTGCCCGAGGGCAACCGCCTGGTGGCGATCAGCAACGGCGTCCGCATCGGCATCGTCGAGCCGCGCGTCGCCGCCCGCCTGCTCAAGCTCATCGCCGACGGCAACAAGTACCTTGCCGGGGTCACCAGCCTGGGCGACAAGGACGTCCGCCTCATCATCCGCGAGGTGTTCCAGGACCCCCGCAACTACGGCAAGGTCAGCTTCCCGACCTCCGCCAAGTCCTCGGACCTGCGGCCCTACACCAAGGGCACCCTGCTGCGCGAGGACGAGGAGCTCGAGGAGGACCTCGAGGACGACATCGAGGACGAGGAGATCGAGAACCTCGACCGCGTGCTGCCGCCCGAGGAGACGACCGACGAGGCGTTCGTCGAGGAGACGGACGAGCTCGAGGAGCCGTAGACGGGTCGCCCGAACCGGGCTGGCCGCCGTCGACCCGCGCCGGGGCCCGCCCGGGAACGCAGTTCCTCCCGTCTGCGACAATCCCGCCATGGCGGGCCGTTCGCTCCTCCTCCGCGCTGAGCCCGGGTTCTCCCTCCCGGCCTGGGAGCGGCTCGCCCCGCCGCCCCCGCCCGCGCTGATCGCGGCTCGCCTCGAGGCCGCGTCCGCGCCCGGCGACATCGTGCTCGACCCGTTCGGGCGGGGGGGCTGGATCGCGCGCTCCGCCATCGACCGGCAGCGGCGGGCGGTCAGCCTGGAGGGGACCGCCCTCGACCGGCTGCTGGCCGAGGTGGTCCTGCGGCCGCCGGACCTCCGCCACCTCGACGCCGCCGTGCAGGCGCTGGCCGCCTCCGCACGGCGCGAGACCAGCCTCAAGGCCTGGATCACCAACCGCTTCGCGAGCCGGTGCGCCACGTGCGACCGACCGGTCATCCTGGACGAGGTCACCTGGACCACCGAGGGCGCCGACGAGGACGGCCGGCCGGCCGGCCCGCGCCCGACCCGCAAGCACTACCGCTGCCCGGTGTGCCGCGACCAGCTGGGCGGCGGGGAGAACCGGCAGGCGCCGCTCGACGCCGCGGACCTCGCCCGCGCCCTCGATCCGGACGACGACGGCGCGCGGCCGACGCTCCGCGAGCGCTTTCCGGCCCTCGAGGGCGGGGACGGCCTCGCGGACGAGCTGCTCGACCTGCACACGCCCCGGCAGCTGGCGGCGCTCGCGGCGATCCTCGAGCGGGTGGAGGAGGACCTGCGCGCGCGGTCGATCGAATCCGCCCTCCGCCTGGCGCTGCTCCAGGCCGTGGCGCCGTCGAGCCGCCTCGCGACCTCGGCCGGGCGGGTCGTCGCGCTCCGCATCAGCTCGGGCCACGTCAAGGTGCCGGGCGGGACCACGTGGCGGGAGCGCAACCCCTGGGTGGCCTTCGAGGACGGCATCCGGACCGTCCGCGGCTTCATCCAGCGGCTGGAGGGGGCGTCCTGGGGTCCCGTGGCCGCGCGCATGGGAGAGGACCTGCGCAGCCTCGACGAGGGCGCCGCCACCGCGGTCCTCCGCCAGGACACGCCCGCGGGCCTCGGCGCCATCGCCATCGAGATGGAGCACCTGGCCGGGACCGGGATGCGGCCCCGGGTCCGGCTCGTGCTGGGCACCGTGCCGCTGCGCCCCGCCGCCGAGCGGCTCGCCTGGGCCTACCACGGCACGGCCTGGGCCCTCGGCCGGGACGCGGCCGCGACGCTGCCGCTCGAGCCGCTGTTCGGCCCCGCCGTGCGGCCGTCGTGGTCGTGGCAGGCGGCCGCCATCGCCCGCTCGCTGCGCGGAGTCGCCCCCGCGCTGGCCCGGGACGCCCGGGCCATCCTGCTGCTGGAGACCGAGGGTGCCGAGGGGCTGGTGGCGACCGTCCTGGGCGGGGTGATGGCGAGCTATCGCCTGGTCGCGGCGCGCCTCCCCGAGCCGGGAGGCGACGCCGCCGGGTCGGTGGAGTTCTCGCCGCCCGGCGCCAACGTCACGGCCGGCGGCCCGCGCACCCGGGCCAACGTCGCCCTCGAGCCGCTCGACGGCCAGCGCGGGCCGGTCAAGCGCACCGACCGCATCTTCTCCCCGCCGGAGCGCCCGTCCTCGGGTGGCCCGTTCTCGACGGACGAGGCCGCGCGCGCCGTGGTGGACGCGGCCGTGGACGTGCTCAAGCTGCGCGGCGAGCCCGTCAGGTTCGGCGGCCTGCTGGGCGAGATCCTGGTCGGGCTCGATCGCGCCGGCCATCTCCGCCGCCTGGTCCGGCCGCCGGTCGACGCCCCGGCCGACGGGGCCGCGCCGGAGGAGGGGCAGCGGCCCGAGCCGGCGCCGGACCAGGTCGAGCGCCTGCTGTCGCTGGTACGCGACGCGCTCGCGGGCGCGGACGGCCGACGCCTGGTCAGGGTGGAGGAGGAGCGCTGGTGGCTGGCGCAGCGGACCGACCGGGACGCCGCGGCCGTGCCGCTGTCCGACCGCGTGGAGTGGGCGGTCTTCAGCCTGCTCTCGACCGCCGGCCCGATGTCCGAGGCGGCGTTCCTGGAGCGGATCGGCGGGCTGTTCACCGGCCCGGACCTCCCCGACGAGGGGCTGGTCCGCGCCTGTCTCGAGAGCTACCGCAGCATCGCGAGCACGCCCGAGAACCTGCTCACCGCCGACGACCTCACCCGGCGCAGCGAGGAGCACAGCGGCCTGATCGCGAACCTGGTGGACCTCGGCCACCGGTTGGGGTTCTCGTGCTGGATCGGCGTCCGGCAGCAGGGCCGGCGCGTCGGCGGCGTGCCCTTGGCCGCTCGCCTGGATGCACGCGAGGCCGCGGGGCCGCCCTACCTGGGCCGGCTGCGCGCCGAGGAGCTCGACGACGTCGACGTGATCTGGTACGTCCGCGGCCGGATGGCGTTCCTCTGGGAGGTGGAGTGGACGGCGATGCTCGGCGACGTCATCCTGCGCCGCCACGCCCGCATGGCCCCCGACGAGCGCGTCGTCCGCTTCTGCGTCGTCCTGCCCGAGCGCGTGGAGCTGGTGCGCTACAAGCTGGAGCGTTCGCCGCTGCTGCGCGCCGAGCTCGAGGAGGGGGGTTGGCACCTGGTCAAGGCCGACCACCTGCGGGACTGGGCGGCCCGGGACGGCGTGGCCCTGGCCGACATGGAGCCGCTCCTCGGCCTGGACCCCGCGATCGAGCGCACGGGCGACCAGCTCTCGCTGTTCGGCGGCTAGGCGCAGGAGCCGCGCCCTGCCGTGCAGGGCGTGCGTGCCGCGGCGTCGCGCGCCCGGTACCATCCACCGCGAGTCCCCGCGCGCGCGCCGGGGGGCGCCCTGCGTCCTGACCGCAACGCCCGGGAGGAAGCGTGACCGAGCCCACGGCAACCGACCTCATCGCGGACCGCCTCTGGGAGGACCTGCTGGCGCTCCAGCCGACGATGGCCACCATGTACGGCGACCACCGGTTCGACGACCGGCTCGAGGACCCGTCGGCGGCCGGCCGGGAGGCCGTGCTCGCCCGGGTGGTCCAACCACGACCTTCCACGAGGCGGTCCCCGGGCACCACTTCCAGATCGCCCTGGAGATGGAGCACCCGAGCCTCAACCGCTTCCGCCGGCTCGGGTCGCGCGTCGTCGGCGGCGCGTACGTCGAGGGCTGGGGCCTGTACAGCGAGCGCCTGGCCGACGAGCTGGGCCTGTACCGCAATGCCGGGGAGCGGCTGGGCATGCTCGACGCGCAGGCCTGGCGGGCGTCGCGGCTGATCGTCGATTCGGGCATCCACGGCCTGGGCTGGACACGCCGGCAGGGCATCGACCACCTGCTCCAGACCGGGCTGTCCGAGACCGACGCCGTGATCGAGACGGACCGCTACATCTCGTGGCCCGGCCAGGCGCTGTGCTACATGCTGGGCATGCGCGAGATCCGGCGGCTGCGCCGGGAGCTTGAGGCGCGCGACGGCGACCGGTTCGACCTGCGGGCGTTCCACGACGCCGTGATCGGCCACGGCGCGCTGCCGCTGGCGACCCTGGCCGCCCAACTGCCGGGGTGGGTGGCGCCCAAGGGCTGAGGATCGGCCTCCCCGGGCGGGCGCCCCGGGCTAGGAGTCGAAGCCCACCCCCAGCGCGTCCATGGCCCGCAGGAACAGGCCCCGCCGCCCACCGCTCGCGTCGGCCCCGATCACCGCGTCCCGCATCATCGCCACCACCGGCGCGCGCACCGGCTCGGGCGGGATGGGCAACGGCGCCGACTGGACGAACCGGAGGCGCAGCAGTTCCGACTGCGGCCGCAGCACCTTGTCGCGCAGGATGCCGGCCGCCCAGCGCGAGGCGCCGACGCCCAGGCCGGTGTAGCCGAGCGCGTAGTGGACGCGCCCGCCCAGCGTGTCGCCGAACGTCGCGCAGAAGCGGGTCGTGGTGTCGATCGCGCCGCCCCAGCGGTGCGTGAACCGCACGCCGTCGAGCTGGGGGAACGTCGCCGCGAAGTTGCGCTCGAGCACGGCGAACGTCTCCGGCCGCCGGTCGTGGGCGGGCACGACGCGGCTGCCGGGATGGTAGATGGCGTCGTAGCCGCCCCACAGGATCCGGTCGTCGGCGGACAGCCGGAAGTAGTGGAACTGGTTGCCGCTGTCGGACATGCCGAAGCGGTCGCCCCAGCCGATGGACGCCCGCTGCTCCGCCGTCAGCGGCTCGGTCATCAGCACGTAGTCGTAGACCGGGACGAACAGCGGGTCCAGACGGCGGAGCCAGCCCGAGTAGGCCGAGGTGGCGACCAGCACCCGGTCGGCCTCGAGGACGCCGCCGCCGTCCACCCGCACGGTGACGCCGCCGGCCCGTCGGGCGAGCGCGGTGACCCGGCTGCGCTCGAACACGCGGGCGCCGCGGCGCTCGGCCGCCGCCGCCAGGCCCCAGGCAAGCTTGGCCGGGTTGACCATGACGCAGTGACGGCCGCTCGACCGGGCGCCGCCCAGCCAGCGGGGCGACGGCTGGAGCGCCTGGACCGCATCGCGGTCGAGGAACTCCACCTCGCCGCCGTGGGCGGCGCTCTCCTCCGCGTAGCGGTGCAGCTCGTCGACCTCGTGCGGCTGCGAGGCGACCAGGAGCTGGCCGGTCGCCTCGAGCTCCGCGTCGATCCCCTCGGCCGCCACGAAGGCCACCAGCTCGGCGAGGTTGCGGCGGCCCTCCGCCTCGAGCAGGTCGATCTCGCCGGGGTAGTGCAGCAGGCCGTTCGAGAGGCCATGGGTCAGCGAGGCCTCGCAGAAGCCGCCGTTGCGCCCGCTGGCGCCCCAGCCCACGCGCTCGGCCTCGAGCACCGCCACCCGGAGCCGCGGGTCGGTGTCCAGCAGCGCGATCGCGGCCCACAGGCCGGTGAAGCCTCCGCCGACGATCGCCACGTCCACGGACTGGCGCCCCCGCGCAGGCAGCCGGGCGGGCCCTGGATCGCCGGTGGTCCACCAGAAGGAGCCGCCGGCAGGCGGTGTCGGAGCGTTGGCGTCACCTGTCATGGTCATCAACCATACCTCGGATCGCACCCCGTTTCCGCGTAACCCGTGCGATTTCCGTGGTCAAGTGCCAGTTCAAGGACGAAATTCGTGTTGACGGGCGTCAAGGACGTGTGGCACGATGCGAGACATCCGTTGCACAGCCCGCAACGCGCGCCGGTTCCGCCAGGCGCCGTGCGGGGCCCCGAACGCCATGCACGTCCCTGCCGGCGCGGGCCTCAAGGCCCCCGGGGTCGACACCATGGAGGCATCATGACTGCGGAGCCCACCACACGCCCTGCCCCGAAGCTCGCCCGCGCCAAGCAGCTCGAGATGTACCACCGCGCAACCAAGACCCTGCCCGGCGGTACCAACTCGAACTTCCGCGCCTGGGGCGAGGACACGGTCTACGTGGACCGCGGCAAGGGCGGCAAGGTCTGGGACATCGACGGCAACGAGTACATCGACCTGCGCATGGGCTACGGGCCGGTGATCCTCGGCCACGGCGACGATCGGGTCGACGACTACGTCAACGAGCGGATGCGCCTTGGCGTCTCGTTCTCGCTCACCAGCGAGGATGAGGTCGTGGCCCTGGAGACGGTCAAGCAGCTCAACCCGTGGCTGGGCAAGGTGCGGATGACCGTGTCGGGCACCGAGGCCACGATGCACGCGATGCGGGTGGCGCGCGCCTACACGGGCAAGACCAAGATCGTCAAGTTCGAGGGCCAGTACCACGGCGTCCACGACTACGCTCTGGTGAGCGTGGCGCCCAACAACATGGCCGACCTGGGCAGCGAGGACAATCCGGTCGCGCTGGCGTGGGGCCGGGGCATCCCGGAGGCCATCAGCCAGACCATCATCCCCGCCCGCTACAACAACCTCGAGTTCCTGCGCCGGCTGTTCGAGCGGGAGGCGGACCAGATCGCGGCGATCATCGTCGAGCCCGTCCTGGGCAACGCCGCGGGCATCCTGCCGCAGCCCGGCTTCCACAAGGCGATGCGGGCCCTGACCGAGGCGTTCGGCATCCTGCTGATCTTCGACGAGGTCAAGACGGGCTTCCGCTTCGCCCGCGGCGGCGCGGCCGAGTACTTCGGCATCACGCCCGACCTGGCCACGTACGCCAAGGCGATGGGCAACGGCTACCCGGCCGCGGCCTTCGGCGGGCGCGAGGAGGTCATGAGCGTCCTGCCCGACAAGGTCAGCCACGGCGGCACCTACGCGGGCAACCGCGTCGCCGCGGCTGCGGCCCGCAAGACGCTCGAGATCCTGCGGGACACCGACGCCCTCGAGACCGTGCACGAGACGGGTCGCCGGGTCCAGGCGGGCCTCAGGCAGGTCATCGACGCCAAGGGCCTGCCGTTCCACTTCACGGGCCACCCCGCGATGTTCGGCGTGATGTTCACCGACAAGGTCGCCACCGAGTACCGGGACTGGGCCAACACCGACCACGAGCTCTACGACGCCGTCGCGGTGGGCATGCACGCCCGCGGCGCGATGCCCGAGCCCGACAGCCGCGAGCCCTGGTTCATGTGCGAGGCCCACGCCGGGGGCGACACGGTGGACCGGATCGTCTCGATCTTCGCCGACTCGCTGTCGGCCACCCTCGAGCTGCGCGCGCGGCGCCAGCCGCTCCCCCACGAGACGGAGGTCGCCTACGGCAGCCCCTCGGGCCACTGACCCGTCCGCCACCCGCCATCCATCGGGCATTGAGGAGGAGACGCTCGCATGACGCTCGACGGGAACGCCGTCCGGTCGGTGGACCGCGCGGCGGCCCTGCTGCTGGCGCTCGGCGACAGCAGCGGCGAGGCAGGCGTGACCGAGCTGGCGCGCCGGCTGGGGCTCCACAAGTCCACGGCGTCCAGGCTGCTGGCAACGCTCCAGAAGCGCGGCCTCGTGGAGCAGGACGAGGAGTCGGGCAAGTACCGGCTCGGGCTGGTGGTCATCCGCCTGGCCGAGCGCGCGGAGTCGACGCTCGACCTGCGCGCGATCGCCATGCCGGAGCTCGACCGGCTGGCGCGGGCCACCCGGGAGACGACCGGCATCGGCGTGGTGACCGGCGACCTGATCATGACGGTCGCCCAGGCGGACGGGCCGAACCTGGTCCCGATGGGCGACTGGACCGGCCGGGGCGCCCCGCTCCACACCGTGGCGGCGGGCAAGGTCCTGCTGTCGGCGATGCCGGAGCGCGACGTGGTCCGGCTCGTCAAGCGCGGCCTCGAGCGCTACACGGACCGCACCATCACCGCGCTCGAGCCGCTGCTCGAGGAGCTGGCCCGGGTTCGCCGCCGGGGCTTCGCCACGGCGTTCGGCGAGTTCGACCCGGCGCTCAACGCCGTGGCCGCGCCCGTCCACGACGCCCGCGGCCAGGTCATCGCCGCGGTGGACGTCTGGGGTCCCACGTACCGCGTGACCGCCAACCGCGTCCCCGAGCTCGCCCAGGCGGCCCGCGAGGCGGCAGCGGCGGTGTCCGTGCGCCTGGGGGCCACGCCGTCCTGACCTGCGGGCGGCCCGCCTCCTAGCCGATCCCCTGGCCGGGCGCCTCGGCGCCCGGCCGCTCGGCGTCTCGGGACGGGCTCCGCCGGCGGACGTGGCCGCCCGCCGCCCGCGGGTTTCCGCAAGGAGCGAACGCGACCGCGCCCCACGCCCGACGGGCAGACCGCT
>JAJYLZ010000093.1 GCA_021787395.1 Chloroflexota bacterium | reverse complement strand
TGGATCCGCTGCGCCGCCTCGCGGGCCGCGACCACCTCGCGGTATGGAGCCCAGCCCTCGGCGCGCGCGCCCGCCTGGTCCGGGTCCGAGCGCCAGTCGCCCGGTCGCGCGGCTCGGCGACGCTCGCCCCGGGGCCGCGGATCGCCATCGTGCTCGTCCCGCGCCCGCTCCAGCGTCCGGCTCGGCGGCCCCTCGCGGAGCCAGCGCACGCTCACCGGCGTGTCCCCGGGGCCGCCCTCGTCGTCACCCGTGCCGCCCCCGCGGATCGCCGGCCGCGATCCCGGCGCCCCATCCCAGGTGCCGTCCGCCCGCCGAGCGTCCTCGGCCCTCGGCAGCCGGCCGTCGCCGTGCTCGCCCTCCCCGCCCGTCCGGATCCGCCCGCCGCGCTCGTGGTTCAGCTGGCCCATCGCATCGGTGAGGCCGCGCGCCTCGGCCAGGGCGGCGGGCAGGCCCGGACCGGCGGGCGCCGGCAGGGCGCCCGGGGCGGACGGACCCGCGCCGGCCGACGACGCCGTCCCCGCCGCGCTCCCCTCCTCGTCCGGTCGCGCGAAGAACTGGGCGAACCCGCCCTCGGCCTCGAGGTCCCGGCGGACCATCACCGAGTCGTACGTCTCGAGCGCCTTCGCCACCCGGTCCACCAGCGGCCTGGGGAACCCCAGCGCGTACCCCACCTCGCGCACGGCGGAGCGGGCCCGGTACGTGACCAGGTTGCAGACCATCCCCGTGTGCTCGGGCCCGTACTTGCGGTACACGTACTGGATCACCTCCTCCCGCCGCTCGGAGCTGAAGTCGATGTCCACGTCGGGGTACGCCGTCCGGCCCTCGTTGATGAACCGCTCGAACAGCAGCTCGTGGCGGATGGGGTCCACGCGCGTGATCCCCAGCACGTACGCGACGATCGAGTCGGCCGCGCTCCCGCGACCCTGCGCCGGGATCCCCCGCGCCTTCGCGAACTGCATCAGGTCCCAGCAGATCAGGAAGAACTCGGCCAGGCCGGTCCGCTCGATGACGTCCAGCTCGTGCGCGAGCTGGCGCACGACGGCGGGCGTGACCGGGTGGTACCGGCGCCGGGCGCCCTCCCAGCACAGCTCGGACAGGTGGCTGAACGGGGTCTCCCCCCGGGGCACCTCGAAGCCCGGGAAGCGGTAGCGCTCGAACGCGAGCTCCACGCGGCAGGCGGCCGCGATCTCGACCGAGTTCGCGATGCCCTCGCGCCAGGCGCGCGCCAGAACGGGGTCGGCGCCAGCGGTCGCGGGGTCGCCCGGCGGCAGCGCCAGCAGCTCCTCGCCGCCCTTGAGGTACGACTCGCCGTCGGGCCGGCGGAGGTCGCGCAGCTCGGCCAGGGTCCGGCCGTGGCGGATCGCGGTCAGCACGTCCTGCAGCTCGCGGCCCTCCGGCCGGGCGTAGTGGACGTCGTTGGCGACCACGGTCGGCAGCCCCAGCTCCGCGGCCAGGCGGGCGGTCTCGGACGCCAGCCAGTCGTCGTCGGGGAGCAGGTGGTGCGAGAGCTCCAGGGCGAACCCGGCGGCGGCCGCGGCCGAGCCCGACGACGCCGACGAGGCGCCCGCCGAGCCCGAGCCGAACAGCCGCGCGTAGCGCTCGGCCGCCGCCCGCGCCCCCTCCCGGTCGCCGGCCCGCAGGCGCCGCGCGATCTCCCCGTTCCGGCACCCGGACAGCGCGATGAGCCCCTCGGCGTTGGCCGCCAGCAGCTCGTGGGTGAACCTGGGCACGGCCTTGGTCCCGGCGAGGTTCGCCCGCGACACCATCCGGCACAGGCTCCGCCAGCCGGCCGCGTCCCGCGCCAGCAGCACCAGGTGCGGGCCCCGCTCCGCCTCGCCGATCCCCCGGTGGTCCTCCTTGCGGACCTCGCGGTGGCCCGGCAGGCGGGCCCGCTCGGGCCGGGGTCGGGCGGGACGGCCCTCGACCGCCCGTGGCGGCTCCGGCCCCGGCGCCGTCCGCCGCCGCCCCGGACGCCACGCCCGACGCCCCGGCACGGCGATCCCGCCCGGGTCCGGCACGGCCGGGTCCAGCAGCTCGATCTCGATGCCGACGACCGGCCGGATCCCGGCGGCCTCGGCCGCGGCCGTGAACCGGACCGCGCCGTACAGCCCCTGGTGGTCCGTGACCGCCAGCCCGGCGAGGCCGAGCTCGGCCGCCCGCTCCGCGAGGTCGTCCGGCGCGGACGCCCCGTCGAGGAACGAGAAGTGGGTATGGCAGTGCAGCTCGGCGAAGGGGATGGCGGGCACGGGATCGGTCTCCGGCGGAGCCTCGATACTAGAACGCATGTTCTATTGAGGCAAGAGCCGAAGGCCTCTGGCAGCCGCCGCCAGGGTCCGCGAGCATCGCCCGAGCGGTGGCTCCACGCACTGCCGCCGCGAGGAGGCGTGCCATGGAGCACGAGGTCCACGTCGTCGACCGGCCCGCGCTGCGGGTGGTCGCCAAGCGCCTGCAGGTGGGCCTGCCGTCGATCGGGCCCACGCTGGAGCGGGCGTTCGGCGAGGTGTACGCGGCGATCGGCGCCGCGAGGGTGGAGGCCGCCGGGCCGCCGTTCGTCGTCTACCACTCCATGCCGTCACCCGGAGAGCCCCTCGACATCGAGGTCTGCTCGCCGGTGGCCGGCGCGCTCGAGCCGCCGCCGCCGTGGGCCATGATGGAGCTGCCCGCCGGGACCTTCGCCAGCCTGATGCACGTCGGGCCGTACGAGACCGTCGCGGCCGCCTACGACCTGCTGTCGGCGTGGATCCCCGACCACGGACTCGCGATCGCCGGCCCGCCCCGCGAGGTGTACCTGAGCCCGCCGTCCACGCCGCCCGAGCGGATCCAGACGATCGTCGAGTTCCCGGTGACCCGCGCGCCCGTCGCGGTCAGCTGAGCGGGCGTCACGCGTCCTGCACCCGCAGCCCCAGCTGGGCCGCGAGCAGCGGGGCCAGGTCCACGAGCTGCGCGGGCGTGACCAGCGCGCCGCGCAGCCCGGCGACCCCGCGCACAGCCCCGATCGTCGCGCCGGTGAGGTCCACCGCGGCGAGGCGCGCGCCCGTGACGTCGAGCAGCTCGATCTGGCAGCCCTCGAACGTGACGTCGCGGCCCTCGGCTGCGCCGAGGTCGAGCTCGCCCACGGCGCACGCCTCGAACGCGACGCCGTGGAGCCTGGCGCCTGACAGGTCCACCAGGTCGAGCCGCCCGCCGCGCAGCCGCACCGAGGACCACGACGCCCCGGCCGCCAGCAGTGCGCCGACGCGGCCGACCGAGACGAGCGTGTCCCGCCAGGTCGAGTCGGCGGCGTCCAGGGTCGTGGCCCGGAGCTCGTCGAGCCGGCACTCGGAGATCCGGGCCCGGCGCATCGAGACCCCGTCCATCACGCACCGCTCGAGGTGGCAGCCGAGGAACGTGGCGTCGTCGGCCGCCTGGCCCTGGAGGTCGGCGCCCGCGAAGCGGACCGCGTCGTAGTCGCCGTGCGGCGCCAGGCCGCTCCCGGCGAACGGCGCGATCGCGGCGGGGAGCGCGATCGTGCGCGGCGGCTCCGTGCCGGCCCCCGCCCTCGCCACCTCAGGCGCCCTCGACCACCACGTCCGCCAGCGAGTCGAGCAGCAGGTCGGCGCCGGCGGCCACCAGGCGCTCAGCCACCCCGTCGCGATCCGGCACGCCCACGGCGAACATGCCCGCGGCGTGCGCCGCCATGACGCCGACCGGCGAGTCCTCGAACGCCACCGCATGGGCAGGGTCGGTGCCGAGCCGTCGGCAGCCCTCGAGGAACACCCTCGGGTCCGGCTTGGCGGCACCCAGGTCCGCCCCGGACGACACGATCTCGAACGCGTCGAGCAGGCCGACGCCCTGGAGCGCCACCTCAACGAGCGGGAAGGTGGTGGACGTGGCGACGCCCAGACGCACCCGGCCGACCAGCCCGCGGACCAGCTCAGCGGCCCCCCGGTGGAGCGGCGCTCCCGCGAGGTACCGCCTGCGGATCAGCTCCAGCAGCTCGGTCTGCAGCTCGGCCGCCGTGGTGCCGGGCAGGCGCGCCGCGTACACGGCGGCCGAATCGGCCATCCCGCGCCCGTGGGTCGCCTCGCGGTCCAAGGCCGTCAGGCGGTCGCCGTGGAGCTGGAGCAGCTCCGCCTCGGCCTCCGCCCAGAGCGGCTCCGAATCGAGCAGGAGCCCGTCCATGTCGAACAGGACGGCGCGGAAGCGGCCGGGCAGCACCAGTGATCCCACGAGCGTGGATTGTACGGGCGGCACCGTTGCGACCGAATCGGGGGACCCGCCGCGCCACCAACGCGAGGGCTCGCGCGTCAGAGGGCCGTGATGACCGGGCTCCGCCGCGATGTCGCCAGCCGCCCCGTCCTCGACCTGCTCCTGCGGGCGGTCGCGATCGGGGTCCTGGCGGTCCTCATCTTCGTCGTCCTACCCGTGCTGATGGCCGAGGCCAGCTGACCGGCCCAGCCGGAAACCATCTCGTGGCGACGGCCGCAGGCGATGGCGACCGCCGACCTGACCCGCCCGGCTCTGGGCAGCCGACGGGTCGCACCCGGGACCCCCGCCGAGCGATCGGCGGGGGTCCTCCATTGCGCGGCCCGCCACCGGGCTACGATGGTCGTGGTGCCCGAGGGCGCTGGATGCGCCGGCGGTGACGGCTGACGAGCAGAGGAGCGTGGTCGATGGAAGTCAAGCAGCGTGACGTCATCGGGGCCGCCGCCCTCGTCCTGGTGCTCGTCGTGCTCCTCGTGCTGGTGGTCGTCTCGGCGCTCCCGCACTAGGCGCGCCCGGGGGGCCGCCGGCCCGTCAGGCGTGGACGCGCTCGCCGAGTCGCCGCCGGTCCACCGTCTCGAGCTGGAAGGTGCTGTGCGCGATGTCGAAGTCGTCGGCGAGGCAGGTCGCCAGGGCGTCGAGGACGCGGGGCGCCTCGGCGTCCGGGGCGATGACCACGTGCGCGGACACCACGTTGACGCCGGACGTGATCGCCCAGGCGTGGAGGTCGTGGCAGTCCACGACCCCCGGGGCGTCGAGGACGTGCTCGCGGACGGCCTCCATGTCGACGCCGCGAGGGACTCCCTCGAGCAGCACGTTGGTGGCGTCGCGCAGCAGCGATGCGGTGCGGGGCAGGATGAGCAGGCCGACGGCGACCGACGCGACGACGTCGGCCCACGTCCAGCCGGCCAGCGCGATCACGGCGGCGGCGGCCACGACCGCCCCTGAGCCCGCGAGGTCGCCGAGGACCTCGAGGTAGGCGCCGCGCAGGTTCAGGCTCTCGGCCTGGGCGTCGTGCAGCAGCAGCGCCGAGACCCCGTTCACGACGAGGCCCACCAGCGCGAACGCGAGCATGGCGCCCGATGCGATGTCGGGCGGCGCCGACAGCCGGCGCCACGCCTCGAACACCACGACCCCGCCGATCAGCAGGAGCATCACCGCGTTGCCGGCGGCGGCGAGGACCTCGAGGCGCAGGTAGCCGAAGGTGCGCCGGCTCGAGGGCGCCCGCTGGGCCAGTCCGATCGCCGCCAGTGCGAGCGCCACGCCGACGACGTCGGTGAGGACGTGGCCCGCGTCGGCGAGGAGGGCGAGCGAGTTGGCAACGGCGGCGCCCGCCACCTCGACGGCGAGGACCGTCGTCGAGAGCGCGAGCACCGCCGCCAGGCGCCACCGGTGGCGGGCGGCGGCGGAGCCGTGACCGTCGCCCATCACGCCCGGCCCTCGGCGACGTGGCTGACGGCCCCGAGGATGAGCCCGCGGATGTGCTCGTCCACGAGCCGGTAGTAGGCGACCCGGCCGTCCTTGCGGCGCTCGACGGCCCCGCGCTCGCGCAGATGCCGGAGCTGGTGGGACAGCGCCGACACGCTCATGCCGGTGACGAGCGCGATGTCGCAGACGCAGAGCTCGGCCCCGCTCACGGCGAGCAGGTGGAGGACCCGCATCCGCGACGGGTCGGCCAGGGTTGCGAACAGGTCGGCGACGGCCCTCGCCCCGTCGGCGCCGAGGGAGCGCCCGAGCAGGGGCGCCACGGCGTCGGGATGGAGGCAGGCGGTTGAGCAGGCCTCGGCGTCGATCGCGGCCGCGAACAATATTTGAGACATCGCTCAAGTATTGCGCTGGCGGGCCGCCCGGCGCAAGGAGGACGAGCCCGCGACGGCGGTCAGTCGTACAGGCGCTCGAGGTGCCAGGTGCCGGCGAGTCGGTCCAGGTACACCAGCGCGAGCCAGGTTGGCCCCACCACCTTGAAGTAGTCCCGCGCGATGGGTTCGCGCCACCACGACTCCTCCACCCGCCAGCGGTTGCAGACCTCGACCGGCTCGCGTCGCCCGTTCCAGCGGATGGCGACGAGGCGGCCCGCGTCGTCGAGTTCGGCGTCCACCACGGGGTGCTCGCGCAGCAGGCGGGTCATCGCGCCGGCTCCCGGCCCGTGGCCCTGCCCGGGGCGCCGGCGCCGTGCCCGGTCGCCACCGCGGTCGGGGCCGCCCCGCCGGGCGCGTGCACCCGTGCCCCCGTCACCGCGGCCGCCCCGCCGGCGTGGCGCTCGCCCCGGCTCCGCCCGTCACGTCGGCGCCGGCCACCGGCCGCCATGACCAGCGCCGCTCCGCCAGCGGCGCGTCGGCGTCCCCCACCTCCACGCGCTGGACCCGGTCGGCGCCGAACATGATCGCCAAGCGCGCCAGCTGCCACTCGAGCCGGGCCCCGCGCGCGGCCTGGGGCGTGAACAGCGGCAGCTGCTGGCCGCGGGCAGCCCCGACCAGGCCCAGCTCCAGCTCCAGCCGCGCCGCGGCGGCCGGCGGCGGCGACCCCTCCAGGCGCGCGACCAGCAGCCGCTCGATCGCCTCGGCGTCGGCGGTGGGCTCGGGGAAGCGCTGCTCGAGCCGGAGCGCGGGCGGCGTCCCCCGGCGCGCGAACGCGAGGTCGTGGACGACCGTGAGCCGGACCGCCCCAGCCGCCTGCCCGCGCGCCGCCAGCTGGTCTGCGAGCGTCGCCGAGAGTCGGCGCAGGACGAACCGCAGCGCGTCGAGCCCGTCCGCGGGCGGGTCCAGCGGCAGGCCCAGCGCCATCCGCTCGGGAGCCCTGCGCGGGAGGAACGGCTCCGTCTCCTCGCCCCGCGCCCGGGCGTGGAGCCGCGCCCCCTCGTCCCCGAAGCGCGCGACCAGCGCCGAGCGCGGCAGCTCCGCCACGGCGCCGATCGTCTGCAGCCCGAACCGCGCGAGGCGCGCCCGGACGTCCGGGTCCCTGGTCAGGAGCCGCGCCGGGTAGGGGGCGAGGAACTGCGCGTCGTCGCCCGGCGGGACCAGCAGCGGCGGGCCGCCCGCCTCGGCGTGCGCGGCGGCGACCCAGGCCGCGAACCCCGTCCCGGCGGCCCCCGCCCGCGGCGGGCCGGGCAGCACCGGCGCCAGCGCCTCGTTGATGCGGGCGACCAGCCGCTCCTCGGCGCCCCACAGGCGCGCCAGGCCGTCAGCGTG